>JAIQEV010000025.1 GCA_020073585.1 Terriglobia bacterium | reverse complement strand
TCAGGTGCGCAGGATCATGACTTCGGTGGCTTTGACCAGGGCGGCGGCGCGCTCGCCGGGCTTGAGGCGCAATTCGCGGGCGGCGTCGGCGGTGATGATGGCGGTGATGCGCTGTTCGCCGATAGCCAGGGTGACCTGGGCCAGCAGGCCGTCGTATTTCACTTCGAGAACGCGTCCGCTGAGCTGGTTGCGGCCGCTGATGCGGCGAAACGCGCCGCGGCGATGCCGCAGGCCGCCGCGCTCCAGTTTTTTCGGGAGCAGGCGGTCGATTTCGCTTTCCGGGACGCGGTGGTGCCCGCCGGGGGTCCTGGCGGTGCGGATCTTTTTCTTGTAGATCCACTGCTTGAGCGTGGGATAGCTGACACCCAGGATGCGCGCCGCGTCGCGCGGCGAAAGCAGGTTCATGGCACTCTCCGGTCCGCCAGAAAGCACATATTACGACATATTGAGTCGTATACTCAATACGTTTTTATATGTCTCAGAGCCTGTGCCCAGGAAAGAAGAAGATAACGCAGAGAAGCAGAGAACGCAGAGGGTACGCGGAGAAGAAGGGAGAGATAGTTTCAATGGGCGTGCGAGAAGGATGGATTGCAACTTTTCGGGGATAACTGCAGAGCGGGCGGGGCCCCGACTGCTGTCGGGGGGCAAGGCCAGCCCCGCCCCTACAGCGACTTCCTAAGCCATGCGAGCAATTCCAGGCTGGGAACTATTGCCAGGTATCTGCGCAACACAACATTAGTTGCGGAGGGGCTTGCCGGTTTTCAGGGTGTGGGCGATGCGTTCCTGGGTCTTTTTCTCGCCGCAGAGGGAGACGAAGGCTTCGCGCTCGAGATCCAGGACGTACTGTTCGCTGACGAGTTGCGGAACGCTCAAGGCGCCGCCGGCGAGAATGTGCGCGAGCTTGCGGGCCACGTGGGCGTCGTACTCGCTGGCGTAGCCGCCGCGCAGAAGCATGTGAATGGCGAGCTTGGCGCCGGAGAGGAACTGTTCGCCGAGGACGCGAATCTGCGTTGCGGCGGCGCCTTCGGCGGGGGTGGCCGCAGCGGGGCGATAGCCGGTGCGGACGAGGGCCAGCGCGGCTTCCTTGGCGTCGGCCACGAGGCGGTCGCGGTTCAGGGAGACGCCGTCGGCGGGGCGCAAAAAGCCGAGCGAGCGGCACTCCTCGGCGCTGGTGCCGACCTTGGCCATGGCAATGGTTTCGAAGACGGGCTTGAGGGCGTGGAAGAGGTCGAGGTCCTCGCCACCCGCGGCGTGTTCGTTGGCGCGGATCAGCATTTCCTTGGTGCCGCCGCCGCCGGGGATGAGGCCGACGCCGGCCTCGATGAGGCCGATGTAGGCTTCCGCGGCGGCCTGGATCTTTGCGCCGTGCAGGCTGATCTCGCAGCCGCCGCCGAGGGCCATGCCCTGGGGAGCGGCGACGACGGGCTTGGGAGCGTACTTGAGGGCCAGATTGACGTTCTGAAACTGGCGGACGGCGAGGTGCAGGTCGTCCCACTCCTGCTCCTGGGCGGCGACGAGAACCAGCATGAGATTGGCGCCCACGGAAAAATTGATGGCCTGGTTGGCGATGACCATGGCGTCGAAATCGGTTTCCAGGCGTTTCACGCCCTTGTGCAACATGGCCACCAGGTCGCCGCCAATGGCGTTCATCTTGGCGTGGAATTCGCAGCAGACAACGCCGTCGCCGAGGTCGATGAGGCTGGCACCGGCGTTGCGGTCCACTTCGCGGCTGGCGTCTTTCAGTGATTTCAGGATGAGGATGCCCGGCGGCTCTGCGACGGGCCTGGCGGCGGCGCTGGCGAGATCGAAGCAGGCCGTTTTGCCCTTCTCCGTCGTGTAGAAGGAGTCGCGGCCGGAGGCGAGCAGTTTGCTGAGGAGCGGGGGGAGCGAGCGGCCTTCCTTTTCGATTTGCCCGGCGAAGGCGCGCACGCCGATGGCGTCCATCAGCTCGAAGGGGCCGAGTTCCCAGCCGAAGCCCCAGCGCATGGCGCGGTCCACGTCGGCGAGGCTGTCGGAAATTTCCGGGACGCGGCGCGCCGCGTAGAGGCACATCTCGGAAAGTCCGCCCCAGATGAATTTCTGGGCCTTGTCGGCGGGCTGCGCGGCGAGGATGGGGGTCACCAGCGCGCGCAGACGCTCGCGGGTGTCCTCGATGGACTTGCCCAGTTCGAGAGAGGCGAATCTGGCCTTCTGCTTGGGGCGGTACTCGAGGGTGTTGACGTCGAGGGTGAGGATTTCGCTGGAGCCGTCTTTCTTGACGCGCTGGTAGAAGCCCTTGCCGGTTTTGTCGCCGAGCATGCCGCGGCGGGCCATCTCTTCGAGGAGCGCGGGAACGCGGTAGCTCTCGCGGGATTCGTCGTGGGGAATGTTCTCGTAGATGTTCTTGACGACGTGCAGGAGGACGTCGAGGCCGACGATGTCCGCGGTGCGGAAGGTGGCGGACTTGGGCCAGCCGACGGCCGGGCCGGTGCAGGCGTCCACTTCCTCGATGGTCAGGCCCAGCGCGGCCATGAGGCGCAGGGCGTTGAGCATGGAAAAGGTGCCGATGCGGTTGGCGATGAAGTTGGGAGTGTCCTTGGCGAGGACGACGCCCTTGCCGAGGCGGCGGTCGCAGAAATCGCCGAGGGTTTCGAGAACGGCGGGGAGCGTTTTGGGACCGGGGATGAGCTCGACGAGCTTGAGATAGCGCGGCGGATTGAAGAAGTGCGTGCCGGCCCAGTGCTGCTGGAACTCCTCGGGAAGGCCTTCGGCGATGAGGTGAATGGGCAGGCCGGAGGTGTTGGTGGAAACGATAGCGCCGGGCTTGCGGTGCCGGGCGACGCGGGCGAGGAGCTGGCGCTTGATCTCGAGATTTTCCGCGACGACTTCGATGATCCAGTCGGCTTCGGCGCAGCGGGCGAGATCGTCGTCGAAATTGCCGATGGCGATGCGCTCGGCAAAGGAGGGATGGAAGAAGGCGGCGGGGCGCGATTTTTTGGCGGCGTCGAGGCCGGCGCGGACGATGCGGTTGCGCTCGGCGGGCGGCGCGCCGGCGGGGAGATCCGGGGGCACGATGTCGAGAAGGATGCAGGGCAGACCGGCGTTGGCGAGATGCGCGGCGATGCGCGAACCCATGGTGCCCGCGCCCAGAACTACGGCTTTCTCGATGCGACGTTTCATGGCAGGGTTTCTCCCGGGATGCGTGTGTGAGAGCAGGTTACAAAAGCGGTATCCCCGGGTCAAACGATACCTCGCTTGGGGGCCCGCGTCACGATAGAGTTTAGGAAGAATGCCGGGAAGCAAAGTGAGTACGGCGCTGGGCTGGCTGCGCGGGGCGGCGGAGCGGGTGCGCGCGTTCGGCACTCCCGCGGAGGAAGCGGGGGGCGCGCGCCCACGCATCGGGCTGGCACTATCCGGGGGATTTGCGCGGGGGATCGCGCACATCGGGGTGCTGCGGGTGCTGCGCGCGGCGAATATTCCGATCGACTGCGTGGCGGGGACCAGCGTGGGCTCGCTGCTGGGCGCGGTGTACTGCGCGGGGACGCCGCTGGAAGAGATGGAGCGGATCGCCGGGGAGACGACGTTCGCGGATTTCGGGCGGTGGACACCGTCGTGGCTGGGGCTGGCCACCAACAAACGCATGGAAACGTACCTGGAACGGCTGACGGCGGTGCGCACGTTCGAGGAGATGGTGACGCCGTTTGCGATCGCGGCGACGGATCTGAACGCGGGGGTGGCGGCGTATTACACGCACGGGCCGGTGGGGCCGCCGATGCGCGGGTCGTGCGCCTACCCGGGGCTGTTCGTGCCGGTGCAGTACGAAGGGCGCACGCTGGTGGACGGATTTCTGGCGGCGCCGGTGCCGGTGGAAGGCGCGCTGCTGCTGGGCGCGGAGATCGTCATCGCGGTGTATCTGGAAGCGGGGAACGTGGCGAACGCGCGGACGGTGGGGGACGTCATCAGCCGGTCGTTCAATATCATCCAGGGGCATGCGGACCTGGTGTGGCGGCAGCAAGCGGACGTGCTGATCGAGCCGGACGTGAGCCAGTTCGTGTGGGACGACTTCACGCACACGCCGGAGATGGTGGCTGCGGGGGAAGCCGCGGCGCTACGGGCGCTGCCGCAGATCCGGGCAAAGATTGCCGGGTTCCGGAGGGAAGCGGGGGGATAGGGCGGGGTGCCGGCGCTGCTGGCTGAAAGCGAAGAGAGATTTCTCGCTGCGCTCGAAATGACGGTGCTTATTTAGTTGTCTTGTAATTTAGGAGACAGGTTGCAGGGTGGCGACGACGGCGACGGGCTGGCCATGGCCCTTGCCGCGCTGCGTGAGCCAGGCGGAGAAGGCGGCGGCAAAGCGCTCGGGGGTAGTGCGGAAGCTGATTTCGAGGCGGCCCTCGCCGGTGGGGAGAGTGTCGTCGAACTCGGCGGCGTTGGTGAAGTTGCGCATGCAGAATTGATCCAGCCACTCGAGGGGGCAGGGGCGGCGCTCTCCGGCGATGACGACATCCACGGCGAGTTTCTGCGCGTACATGAGGAGATGATAGCACCCGGGGCGAAGGCGCCGCCAAACGGAGGAGTGCGGCGCCGCGCCGCCGCCCGGGCGAGAGGCTGCGGGATTCCCGAAAAAAAGAGACGGATTTCTTGCCTTGAGGCGAAGGGCTACCGTACACTGGTGCGTTAAAATAGAAGTACTGCCCGCCAGGCTAGTCCGACACCCACACTGCCTTCGCGTGCGTGAAGCTTGACGCGGCAGCATCCATTCCAAGCGTGACCGCAAAACGGTCAACAGGCCAGGGAGGCCCCCGTGAGCACCCCTCTCGAAAGCTGGGTAGAGAAAAACGCGCGGCTGATGAAGCCGGAGCGCATCGTTTTCTGCGACGGTTCGGAGGAGGAGAACCAGCGCATGTTCGCGGAGATGGTGCGCGAGGGGGACACGCTGGAGCTGAACCCCAAGACCTACCCGAATTGCTACCTGCACCGCAGCAACCCCAACGACGTGGCGCGCACCGAGCAGGTGACGTTTATCTGCTCGGAGAAGCGGGAAGACGCGGGGCCGACCAACAACTGGATGGCGCCGGAAGAAGCGAAGCAGAAGATGAGCGCGCTGTGCGACGGAGCGATGCGCGGGCGGACGATGTACGTGGTGCCGTACATCATGGGGCCGGCGCGCTCGCCGATCAGCAAGGTGGGCGTGGAGATCACGGACAGCGCGTACGTGGTGGCCAGCATGCGCATCATGTCGCGGATGGGCAAAGTGGCCATGGAGCGGCTGGGGAGCTCAGCGGAATTCGTGCCGGGGCTGCACGCGCTGCTGGACGTGAACCCCGAGCGGCGCTTCGTGATGCACTTCCCGGAGGAAAAGCTGATCTGGAGCGTGGGGTCGGGGTACGGGGGGAACGCGCTGCTGGGAAAGAAATGCCTGGCGCTGCGCATCGCCAGCGTGATGGCGCGGGAGCAGGGGTGGATGGCGGAGCACATGCTCATCCTGGGGCTGGAAGCGCCGGACGGAAAAGTGACGTACATGGCCGCGGCGTTTCCGAGCGCGTGCGGGAAGACGAACCTGGCGATGATGGTGTCGGCGCTGGAAGGCCAGGGCTACCGGGTGTGGACGGTGGGCGACGACATCGCGTGGATGCAGATCGGCGCGGACGGGTATCTGCGGGCGATCAACCCGGAAGCGGGATTTTTCGGGGTGGCGCCGGGAACGGGGAAGCACACCAATCCCAACGTGATGGACGCGATCCGCAAGAATTCGCTGTTCACCAACGTGGCGCTGACACCGGAACGCGAGCCGTGGTGGGAAGGGATCGAAAGCGCGCCGCCGGCGGGAATGATCGACTGGAAGGGAAAGACGTGGGATCCGGCGCAGGGCCCGGCGGCGCATCCGAATTCGCGCTACACGGTGCCGGCACAGCAGGCGCCCAGCATCTCGCCGAAGTGGGAAGATCCGGCAGGTGTGCCGATCTCGGCGTTCATCTTCGGAGGGCGGCGGGCGCGGATGGCGCCGCTGGTGTACGAATCGTTCGACTGGCAGCACGGGGTGTTCGTGGGCGCGACGATGGCTTCGGAGACGACGGCGGCGGCGACGGGAGCGGTGGGGGTGGTGCGGCGCGACCCGATGGCCATGCTGCCGTTCTGCGGGTACAACATGGCGGATTATTTCGGGCACTGGCTGGAAATGGGCAAGCGCATCCCGCACGCGCCGAAGATTTTCCACGTGAACTGGTTCCGGCGTGACACCAGCGGGAAGTTTCTGTGGCCGGGGTTCGGAGAGAACGTGCGCGTGCTGAAGTGGATCCTGGAGCGCGTCGAGGGACGCGGCGAAGCGCAGGAGACGCCGATCGGGTACGTGCCGACAAAGGGCGGACTGACGCTGGACGGCCTGGCGCTGGCGCCGGGCGCCGTGGATGACCTGCTGCGCGTGAACGCGGCGGACTGGGAGCCGGAACTCGCGGACACCCGGCAGTTCCTGGAAAAGTTCGGCGAGCGCCTGCCGAAAGAACTTCTGGAAGAGCACCACAAGCTGGCGCAGCGCTTTCAGCGCAGCGTGCCGGCCTGATCATTTTTCATCATAAATTATCCGCGTGAATCGGCAGGGGGGCCGCGCCCTGTTGGGCGCGGGTGTGTTCCGGAGCGGGATCAGAGGTGCTCGCCGGAGCGCTGCAGACGGCGCATGGCGAAGGCGGCGGCGAGCAGGCCCAAGGCCGCGAAAAGTAAATTGGAGGAGACCGGGAAAGCGAATTTGCGGAGATCCGCATCGTCCAACATGGAGAGGAAGGGATAGACGGGATTGAGGAAGAGAGGAGCCTGGACATAGACCGGAGGAAAGTCCTGGCGGCCTCCCATGCGGGTCTGTTCCCATTGCGAGAGAAGGATGCCGAAGACCACAGCCGTGACGATGGTGAAGACGAGTACGATGGCATAACCTGCGGCAGTGGAATGGACGCTGCGGCGGAAGGTGGCCGAGCACCACAGGCCGACGGCGCAAATGCTGGAGAGGACGAGAATCAAGGCGCCGGTGGCCTTGAGCAGGGCCACGGGCTCGACGCCGCCGAAGGCAAAGGAGAGAGCCAGGAGCGGGAGAGCGCTGGAAAGAAGCAGAAGCAGGTAAAGAAGGGCGCTGACAAATTTGCCCCACCAGATCTGCGGGGCGGAAAGCAGGCTGGTGAGAAGGCCGGCCAAGGTGCGCTGCTCTTTTTCGATGGTGATGGCGCCAGCGCTGAAGACCGGGGCCATCAGCAGGAGCACGGCGAGCTGGGTGAAGATCACGGTGTAGAAGACAGCCTGGCCAATGTCCGCGCCTTGCAGTTCGGAACCCCGGCGCGCGCCTTCCTGCACCACCATGTAGTAGCAGAAGGCGACCGTCCCGGAGAGAACCAGCAAGTAGAGAAACGGGAGCAGCCAGGCGCGGCGTTCGCGAAGCCGCTGACGAAGCTCCTTGCGGATCATGGGATTGGTGACGCGGAAGGGAGCGAGAAAGCGGTTCATGGCCGGGGGCCCCCAAAGGTGCGGCGGTAGCGCTCTTCCAGGCCGGGGCCGCGGGCATCAAAGTGCAGCACGGTCAGCCCGGCATCGAGCAGGCCGCGGAGCAAGGAAGAGGCCTGCGGGGCGCCTCCCGGCAGTTCGATGCGGCGCCAGTTCCCTTTCTTTTCGAGGATGGCGGCGCCGGGGATGGCGGCGAGAAAGCGCTCGGCGGCTTCCACCGAACCTTCCCATTCGATTTCACAATGCAGCATGGCGCCGTGAACGGAAGCAGCCGGTTGAACCTCGCTTACGTTTTTGCCGTCGGCGATGAAGACGATGCGGGTGCAGATGTCCTCGAGGTCGGCGAGGATGTGAGAGGAGATGAGGATGGTGATGCCCGCGGCGTGAAGCTGGCGGAGCTGCTCGCGAAGCGCGATGCGCGCCAGGGGGTCGAGGCCGGTGGCGGGTTCGTCCAGGAGCAGGACGCGGGGCCCGTGGAGAAGGGTTTTGGCCAGATGCAGGCGCTGCTTCCAGCCCAGCGAGAGGTGCTCGACAAAATCGTCACGGCGATCCGCGAGGCCTGCCAGGCAGAGGGCGCGCTCGACGGCCGCGCTGCGGCCGGGCTCCTTCAGGCGGAAGGCATCGGCAAAGAATTCCAGGAATTCACCGATGCGCATGTCCTGATAGACACCCGGAACATCGGGGAGATAGCCGACGGCGGAGCGCACGGCGGCCGGGGTCTTGGCGACGTCCTCTCCGCTCACGCGCGCGGAACCGGAATCGGCCGGCAAAAGAGTGGCGAGAATCTTGATCAGGGTGGACTTGCCGGCCCCATTGGGCCCCACCAGGCCGACCAGATCGCCGCGGTCCATCCGCAACGAGAAACCATTGAGGCCGCGAACGCCGCGATAGTTCTTGCGCAGGGCGTCTATCTCGATCATGGCCACTCCTGGAAAGTCACCACGGTGAGCGAGCGCGCCTTGTAAGCCGGGGCCATGCCGCGGAGCGAGGCGCCGGAAGCGGCATCCCTGCCGAATCCGAAGAAGGCGGCCTTAGTCTGGGAGAAAACCCGGTCGCCGTCGGGAGACCAGCCGCGGATGAACTCGAGCACGGAAAAAGGCTGCCCGGGAAGGGCCGCCCATTCCGCTTCAAATTTCTTTAGATCCGCTTCGCTGGCTGTCCTGCCTTGCGCGTCTCGCGTGTCTTCCGAATCATCCGTGTCATCCGTGGCCCCTGTGGCCATCTGTTGCTTACTGATCCTGAAATCCGGACCGGGATAATTGGGAGAGTGATTCGCAGTGCGCCCGGACTCCCGCGGGTAGGGGCTCCGCGGCACACGCTCCAGGTCCACGACGGCCCCGGCGGGAACATTGCCCAGGAGGAAGACATTCTTGTGGTCGGCGACGATGGCCTGCTCGAAGGAGATGCCGGTCTCGTTGTGCAGCCGGCCGGCGGAATCGCGATAGATGGTTCCGGGAAAGCGGTGATAGCCGAAGAAATTGAGGTCGTTGAAGGACCACTTGCGCAGGGACAGCGAGGATTCCCAACGGTCCCCGATGCGGAATTCGGCGGGCTTGCCGCGCTCTTCGAGGGGCCCGAAATCCACGCTCTGGTCATAGCGGGCTGACGGAATATTGACAAAAGGCCCCGGGAGAACCGGGCGGACCAAGGAACGGAAGGGTGCGGAGACGCGGATCTTGAGGTCCGTGATGGCGAGGGGGCTGAGCGAGTCCATGCGATAGACGGTCATTTCGTCGAGGCCGAAGTTGCGGGGCCGGTTACGGGCGCTCGCGAGATAGAGGGCGCAGGAGAAGACCACGGCAATTGCGGGAATGGTGATCCAGCCCCATTCCGGGCGGCCCATGCGGCGCAAGACAAAAAAATTCACCACCCCGATCAAGAGCAGGTAGCCAAGCATCCAGAGCAACATCTCGAAGAACGTGGGGAAGCGAAAAGACGTGCCCAGGCGCTTCATCAGCCATCCCGTGCGATCGGCCTCTCCACAGTCGCAGTCGTCGGGACGGTAACGGTGCAGGATGTTGCGCAGGGCGGTGGGCGTGTCACTGCCCAGGCCATAAGAGCGGAAATAGGCGGCGAAATTCTGGCTGGAGGCACTGGGAAAGCGAATCAGGCGTCCGGAGGAGATATCGCGCAACTCGCCAGCAGGCAGGCGCAGGCGAAAGGATTCCAGAAACCCCGGATGCAGACGACCCGCCAGAGCCGCTGGGGCACCCTCCTTGCGAGCGGCCGGCACAAGCAGGGGAACGCCATCCTTGAGCTGATCTTCGAGCAGAATGATCGTGCCGCCATTCAGCAGATAAAGTTCAAGGGCTTCGCGCTGGGCAGCCGAGAGCCGCGCCATGGGAAGGCCGACGATGACGGCTTTCGCAGCGGACCATGCCCACCACACGGGGGGAGCATCGGTTACCTGGGCCAAGCGGAGGGAGCCGGACTTGCGGGTTTGTTCCTCGGGGCTGCCACTGAGAAGAATGGTCTGGCGGATGCCGCGGCATAGTTCCGGCGTGGCGCAGAGCATGGCAATCAGGTTTCCGTCGCTCTTCGCGGGAACCCGGCGTGCGGCGCTGCCAAGCGTCCTACCGCCGGCATCCGCGGCCTGCACGGAAATAACGGCCTCCTTGTTGGAGACGACGTGCAGGGGCAAGTGCACGGCGCGCGCTTCACCGGGAGCCAGGGTCAGGGCTAGGCGGAGGGTTTCCGTGACGGGACGAGCGTCGTTATCCAGCGCCAATTCCGCGGCCGCCAGTTCAAAGGCAAGCGCCTGCTGGGTCGTGTTGCGCAGGTCCACCTGGATCCACGTGACCTGGCCGTCGGGGATAAAGATCTCGCTCAATCCCACTTTGCTGATGCGGACGGATACCGGGTCCGCGGCTCGGCACACCGGGGCGAGGCCGATCAGGGCCAGCAAGAGCAAGAGTCGCTTGGGCATGAGCGTTTCTGGATGGTAGTCGGGGGAATTGAACAGTGGCAATAGGACTCCGGTGCAGAAATAGACACATGCTTTGAGACTCGACGAAAAGGCGCTTTAGAGGATGACGGAGATGGCTTCGTCGATGCGCACGTGAGTGGCGGGGATGCCGTTGATGGCGTAGGAGTCGCCGTCGGACTCGGTGAAGTGGAAGAAGCGGCTGATGTGGTAGTCCTCGTCGCAGGAGGTGAAGAGGCGCTCGGTGTCCGCGGAGGAGAGGGCGAAGGCGGAGAGAGGCACGGGCTTGCCGAAGGCGCCGGCGAGGGCGCGGTAGCGGTCGACGAGTTCGCGCAGGGCCGGCATGGTTTGGAGCGGTTGCGGAGCGGGGGACGGGGAGCGGCGAGCGGCTTGTGAGCTCATAATATTGCGCGACCGCCAAGCGGCCGACACAGCCTCTGCGGCGGAGTGTACTGCCGGGGGCGGGAGAAGAAAAGAGGCAAGAGCCGAGAGCGCGGAGAAGAGGAAAAGAAGATCGGAAATCGGGAAGAACGAAGGGCGCGAAGGGTTTGTCGCGCCGCGGGGGTTTCGCTATTATCGTAGGGCGACTTCGCAAACGGAGGAATAAACATGGCTATCGCAGTGGGACAAGCGGCACCGGATTTCGTGCTCAAGGATCAGAGTCAAAAAGAAGTGAAGCTTTCGGATTTCGCGGGGAAAAAGAAGGTGGTGCTGGTGTTCTACCCGCTGGACTGGAGTCCGGTGTGCACGAACGAGCACGCCTGCTTCGTGAACGACATGAAAGATTTCGAGAAGCTGGACGCGGAAGTGCTGGGAGTGAGCGTGGACAGCGCGTGGTCGCACAAGGCCTATGCGGAAAAGATGGGGATCAAATATTCGCTGCTGGCGGATTTCCAGCCGCGCGGGGCGATGGCCCAGAAGTACGGCGTGTTTCTGGCGGAAAAGGGGATCATCGGGCGGGCCATCGTGATCGTTGACAAGGCGGGCAAGGTGGCGTGGTTCAAGAACTACGACATCCCGGTGGTGCCGGACATCAAGGAAGTGGCGGCGGCGCTGGCGCAGGTGAAGTAAGAAGAGAAAAGATTCAACGCAGAGACACAGAGGACACAGAGGTTCGGAAAGAAGAAGTTGGGACGGCCCTGAATCGCGGGATTCAGGGCCGTTTTGTTTGTCTAGCGCGGGCTGGTTGCGCCGGGATGGCTCTCGGGAGCGGGCTGCTTTCCCGTGGCGGGCGGAGTTTCCGGCGCGGGGGATTGCGGGGCGAAGCTGCGGATGAGGAGGACGAGCTGCCAACGCTGCTCCTCGGTCAGCCTGGTCCTGAAGGAAGGCATGGGCCTGCGCCCCGTGGTGATCTTGTAGAAGAGCTCGCCGTCGCTGACGGCATTCATGCGCACGGCGTCGGCGAAGCTGGCCGGCGGGGGATCGTGCAGCCTGGCCTCGGAGCCGTCGCCCTGGCCCGCCGCGCCGTGGCACTGCGCGCATTTGTCGCGATAGGCCGCGGCCGCCGCCTGCAGCGCGGCCGCGGAGCGCGGGAGCGGATTTTTGCGTTGTTTGGCTTCCTCGGGGACGTTCCAGGCGCTGTTGTGCAGGGCGGCGAGGACAATGGAGATGACGATCGCGACGAAAATGCCGGCCAGGAGGAATTTGCGCAGGAGGAGATTTTCTTGGCGATGCGAGTCCATAGGCGGAGAAATTTTCGCACATTCCGCAAGAAAGGCGAAAAACGAAATACGAAAATCGAAATTCGTAAAAACAAGCCTGGGTGATGGGAGCGGAGTTTCGAGTTTCGAGTTTCGAGTTTCGAGTTTTGAAAGCTCAGGAGTGGAAGGTGAGCCAGAGGAGCTCGGCGTTGAAGGCGATGATGGCGATGGCCACGACCCAGGCGCAGGCCGCGGTCCAGCGGGAGTTGACGAATTCGCCCATGCGGGCCGGGTCGCTGGTAAAGCGGATGAGCGGGATGACGGCGAAGGGTAACTGAAAGCTGAGGACCACCTGGCTGAAGATGAGCAAGGCCGTGGCCTTCCCTTCCCCGGCAATGCCGATGACGATGGCCGCGGGCACGATGGCCAGGGAACGGGTGATGAGGCGGCGCAGCCAGGGCTTGAGGTTCAGGTTGAGGAAGCCTTCCATGACGATCTGACCGGCGAGCGTGCCGGTGAGCGTGGAGTTCTGCCCGGAGGCGAGCAGAGCAAGAGCGAAAAGAGTGCTGGCCAGGCTGGCGCCGAGGACCGGGGTCAATAGTTTGTAGGCGTCGCCGATCTCGGCCACCTGGGTCATGCCGCGGGAGTGAAAGGCGGCGGCGCCGAGGATCAGGATGGCGGCGTTGATGAACAGGGCCACGAACAGGGCGATGGTGGAGTCGAAAATGGCGTAGCGCACGGCATCGCGCTTTTCCGGGACGGAGCCGCCGAAGGCGCGGGTCTGCACGATGCTGGAGTGGAGATAGAGATTGTGGGGCATGACCGTGGCGCCGAGGATGCCGATGGCCAGATAGAGCATCTCGCGATTGCGCAGGATCTCCAGCTGCGGGATGTAGCCGTGCGCGGCCTCCAGCCAGAGCGGGCGGGCGAAGAAGATTTCATAGGCGAAGCAGGCGGCGATGGTGAGCGTGAGGGTAACGACAAAGATCTCGGTCAGGCGGAAGCCGCGGTTCTGCAGCAGGAGCACCAGGAGGACGTCCAGGCCGGTGAGGAGTACGCCGACAAGAAGCGGGAGGCCGAAGAGCAGCTTGAGAGCCACGGCGGAGCCCAGGACTTCGGCAAGGTCGCAGGCGGCGATGGCGACTTCGCAAAGCACCCAGAGGGCGAAGTTGACGCGAGGCGAATACTGGCTGCGGCAGGACTGGGCGAGGTCGCGGCCGGTGACAATGCCGAGCTTGGCGGCCAGTCCTTGCAGGAGCATGGCCATGCAGTTGCTGATGAGGACGACGCTGAGCAGGGTATAGCCGAATTTGGAGCCGGCGCCGATATCCGTGGCCCAGTTGCCGGGGTCCATGTAGCCGACGGCGACGAGGTAGCCCGGTCCGGCGAAGGCCAGCATTTTGCGCAGCCAGGAGGCGCCATGGGCGAAAGGCACGGTGCGATAGACCTCGGGGAGCGAGGGCACCGGGGCCGCGGCGGGCTCGGCAGCGGGATCGAGTGAGCCGCCGGCGGGTGTTGGCGCGTCGAGTTCGGGAGGAACCGTGGGTGGCATGGCCGAAGCGAACCGGGCTGAAGTTAACTACACTAAAGCTCCTAATGAAACTATACTTAATGCCGGACGGTGTCAATGGAAGCGCAACGAGGCCTTGCTGATGCCGGCAGCGGCGGGCGGGCTCCGGCGCCCGGGCGGGGGCGGAAGCAGCCCGGGTGTGGTACTTTCGTGGACGTATTCCGGGAGAGGACGGCGATGGAAGAACAGAGGCAGGTCCAGATCAAGGCGGACGAAAAAGAGCTGCAGGGGCAATACAGCAACCTGGTGATGATCCACCACAACGTGGAGGAGTTCACGCTCAACTACATCTACATTTTCCCCAACGGGGCGCAGGGCAAGCTGCTGGCGAGCATGATCGTCAGCCCGGCGCACGCCAAGCGCATCCACCGGGCGCTGGGGGAGAATATCGCGCGGTATGAGGCGCAGTTCGGGACCATCAAAGAGGCGCCCGAGGGGGGCACGCCGGTGCCCAACGTGGGGTTTGTGCAATAGAAAAGGATGGGCAACGGGACGGGGATGCAGAAACCGCCCGGGCATGCTAGAATTTTTGGGTTGTAGTTGGAGCGGGCCTGTAGCTCAGGTGGCTAGAGCGCGCCCCTGATAAGGGCGAGGTCGGTGGTTCAAGTCCACCCAGGCCCACCAGTTCTCTCCTGCAATGCCTTTCCACTGTTACATCCTGCGGAGCCAATCCATGTGCGTTTCCATGCCGGCCATACCGAGAATCTGACCAAGCGCACCCTTGAGCGCGACGCAATGGAAGGGACTCGAAGCGGAGAGGAAGGCGGGGGCAAGGGGCAACCGCGGCGCGCAAACGCATCGGATTTGTGCAGCGGAGCGCGCATTTGCGGAGCGGCGGCGGGCTAGTGTACGATGCCGCAGAAACAAAAAGACCTCGCGAAGCGGGGTGATGGGCGCACACGCATGGCTACGTTCACAGGAGCGATCGGCAGCGGCAGCAAGTGGCTGCTGGACAGGATAGTCGGGGCGCTGGCGGCGACCGGGATCAACCCCAACTTCCTGACCTTTCTCGGGCTGCTGGTGAATTTCGGAGCGGCGGCGATGTTCGCCACGGGGCGCTTCCGCACCGGAGCGATCATCATTTTCTTCGCGGGCTTTCTGGACATGCTGGACGGGCAGGTGGCGCGGCGGCAGAACCGGGTGACGGCGTTCGGAGCGTTCTACGATTCAACGCTGGACCGCTACGCGGACATGGCGCTGTACATGGGGCTGCTGGTCTATTATTCGGTGAGCGGGCGCACGCCGTACGTGGCGCTGGCGGCGGCCGCCACGGCGGGTTCGGTGATGGTGAGCTATGCGCGGGCCCGCGCGGAATCGCTGATCCCGCTATGCAAGGCGGGGTTCATGGAGCGGCCGGAGCGGCTGGTGCTGCTGATCATCGGCGGGATGTTCAACCGCATGGGGCCGGTGCTGTGGGTGATTGCGGTGGTGTCCACGATCACAGTGATCCACCGGATCGTTTTTACGTGGCAGGAAACGCGCGCCGGGCGCACCCTGCCCGGCATCAAGCTGAGCCTCTGAGCGGCAATCCCTGAAACGGGCAACCGAAGCCCTTCCCTACCCTCTCGTTTTTTTCAACCATTCATCCAGCGGTGCGGCGATGATCGCGCGGACGCGGTCGCGCAGGGCGGGGACATCGTCCTTGGCGAGGCCTTTGGTCTCGATGGTGTCGTGGATGTAGACGGTGATGGTGGCGGGACGGAGCATCCAGTCGCCGGTGCGGTGATGTTCGAAGGAGCCGACCACGGTGACGGGAACGACGGGGACGCCGAGTTGCTGCACGACGCGGAATCCGCCGTCCTGAAATTCGCTGAGCCGGCCGTCGCGGGTGCGCCGGGCCTCCGGGAAAACGATGAGGCTGGTGCCGCCGTCAATCGCCGCCTGGGTGAGCCGCCACATGCGCTTGAGATCGGAGGGGCGGCGCACGTCCGGGACGGGAACGTTGCCGAAGCGCTTCATCAGCCAGCCGTACACGGGAATCTTGAAATGGGATTCCAGCTCCCAGCCGCGGACGAATTGCGGGACGGCGCTGTAGAGCACGAAGGGATCGAAGAGGTTGACGTGATTGACCATGAAGAAGCAGGTGCGCCGGGGATCGAAGCCGGGGGCGCGGTGCACGACGAGTTTGGCGCCGGCCAGAAAGACGATGCGGCGGCAGAGGCCGCGCTGCAGCCAATCATGCTTGCGGGGATCGAGCACCGCGGCCAGCAGGATGAGCAGCGGAACGAGGGTGAAAAAATGCAGCCCGCTGACAAGCCACAGCAGCGCGCTGCGCACGGCCGGCCACACGCTCCTCATATGTAAACGTCCACGGCGGCGGGAAGAATGTCCAGGGAGCGGCAGTCGAGGGTGAATACCTCGCCGTCCACGAGAACGTCGACGGGCGCGGGAAGATTGAATTCCACGCGGCGCACGGCGCGGCGGGAGGCCAGGGGATGGGCGAGGTGCGTGCCGTCATAGAGGCGGGGGAGCATGCGCAGCAGGGCGAGGCGGCCGATGGGCCCCCAGCGCACATACTCGATGAGGCCGTCAGTGGGATCGGCCTGGGGAGCGATGAGCATGGTGCCGCCGGTGTATTTGCTGTTGCAGAAGGTGAGGAACAGGCAGCGGCGCTGGTCCCAGTCGGTGTCGGCGTCGCAGCGTAACGCGAAGGCGCGGCGGTGCAACTGCAGGACGCGCACGAAAACGCCGAGCAGATAGCCGAGTTCGCCGAGGCGCTTGAAGCGGCGGTTGGCGAGCGCGCCCACGTCGGCAGTGAAACCCACGCTCAGGAGATTGAGGGAATAGAGGGCGCCCGCGGCGTGCGTGAGGCGGAGAAGATCGCAGCGGCGCGTGCGGCCCGCGAGGAGCGCCTGCATGGCGGCCTCCGCGCCGTTTTCGGAGAAATCGCGGAGAAAGGAGTTGCCCGTGCCGAGGGGGAGGAAAGCCAGCGCCACGCGCTCGGGAGCCGGGTCCGCGGCGAAGATGCCGTTGACGATTTCGTGGGCCGTGCCGTCGCCGCCCACGGCCAGAAACTTGCGGTAGCCCTGCCGGTAGCCCTCGTGGGCCAGCTCGACGGCGTGGCCGGGTCCGGTGGAAGCGATGACGTCCACGCGCACGCCCGCATCGCGCAGGCGCGCGAGCGCGGGGCCAGCCAGCTTGGCGGAGCGGCCGCCGCCGGCGGCGGGATTCACGATGGCGAAGAAGCGTTCCTTCACAGTTCCTTCACGAAGCGCCGGCAAGCTCCTCACAGGGGCCGAACGGCGGTGTCGCGGTCGAGTTGCGCGAGCCGCTCGGCGAGAAGATTGCGTTTGATCTTCAACGAGGCCGTACGGGGAAAATCCTCGGCCCACAATACCACGCCATGAATGCGTTTGTAATTGAGCAGGCGGGCGTTGCGGGCGTTGATTTCGCGCAGCAGCTCGGGGGTGAAGGAGTGCCCGGGCTCGAGAGACAGCACCAGGACGAGCTGCTCGCCGCTCATGGAGCGGCGCGGCCAAATGTAGTTGGCGGCAAAGACGCAGAACTCCTTCACCGGGAGGCCCTCGAAAACGTTTTCGATGTCCTCGGGGTAGATGTTCTTGCCTTCCTCGGTGACGATCATGTTTTTCTTGCGGCCGAAGAGCTGCAGGTGGCCGCCGGCGTCGATGCGGCCGAGGTCGCCGGTCATCAGCCAGCCGTCCACGATGGTTTCCGCGGTCAGCTCCGGCGCGTTGAGGTAGCCGGACATGACGGTGCGTCCGCGCACGGCGACTTCGCCGATGCCGCCGGCATCCGGCTGGACGATGCGAATTTCCACGCCGGGCAACGGCTTGCCGACAGTGTCCGCGCGAAAGGGCTTCAGGTCGTTCACGGTGATGGCCGTGCAGGCCTCGGTGAGGCCGTAACCGTTGGCCACGGGAATGCCCAGGTCATAGAAGAATTGCAGGGTCCGCGGCTCGGTGAAGGCGCCGCCGACGATGATGGCGCGGAGTTCGCCGCCGAACGCGGCGTGCACCTGCTTAAGCAGCAGGCGGCTGAGGGCCAGGCGCGGGCGGCCGCGGGTGAAGAGCTTGTTCAGCGCGACGAGCGCGTGGAACACCCGGCGCTTCCCCGCGGGCAGCGCGGCGAAGCGCGCCTGCAGGCCCTTCTGCAGATTTTTCAGGACCAGCGGCACCAGGCTGACGTAGGTGATCTTGTACTTCGGGAAAGCCTCGCGGACGTACTCGGGGCGGAGGGTGCGCAGGTGCACGACGGCGGCGCCGCAGGTGAACGGGCCGATGAAGCCGACCATGAAATCGATGGCGTGGTTGGTGGGGAGAATGCTCAGATAGCGCACGCCGGGCCAGAAGGGATAGAGCGCGGTGAGGGCGACGCACTGCGCGAGATAGTTCTCGTGGGTCATGATGCAGCCCTTGGGCTGGCCGCCGGTACCCGAGGAATAGACGATGCAGGCTGCGTCGCTGCGCTTACGCGGGAGAAACTCCGGCGCGCCCGCGCCGCGGAACTCTTCCCAGCGCTGCGCACCGGCGAGATCGGCGTTGGGCGGGGCTTCACTGACGAGGACGGTGCGCACGGCGCTTGCGGCGCGGCCGGGCGCGGCGGCGAGCTGCCGCCAGATGGGATATTCGGTGATCAGCACGGTGGCGCCGGAGTGCTTCAGGAGCTGCCAGTGCTCGGCGGGGGTGAGCTTGTAGTCGAGGGGCACGAGCACGCCGCCGCGGAAGAAGATGGCCGCCGCGGAAATCAGCCACTTGGACTGATTGGTCATGATGATGGAGGCGCGATCGGCGGCGGCGAAACCGGCGTCCTGCAGGGCCCGGGCGAGCGGGAAGGCGCGCTGCTGGAAATCGCGGTAGGTGAGGCGCTCTTTCTCTTTTTCGCGGTCGGCCTCGATCAGACAGACTTCCCCGGCAAAGCGGCCGAGGGCGTCCTTGAGAGCCGCGCCGAGCGACTCATACTTGGTGAGGTCCAGCATTACAGGCGGGCCTGGATGCGGTCGGCGAGAGTGCGGAAATCGCTGACGCCCTGCACTTCGTAGTCGGGGAGCTCGATGCCGAAATGGTTTTCCAGGCGGGTGAGCAGCTCGAGGGCCTGCAGGCTGTCAATGCCGAGCTTTTTGAAGAAATCGTCGTTGGGGGCCAGCGTTTCCAGGGGCACGTGGAAATGCTGCGCCGCCAGGGCCAGGACTTCCTGCGTGGTCTGCTCCAGTGTGCGCATATAGATAAATTTATCATCCCCGCGAGAGATGGAAAAGCGAAAGGAGAGGCGGCGGGGGCGGCGGTGCGGGCTTTCGGGGCCCAGGGTGGCGGAAAGCCGCCTGGGCAGCGGCGCGGCCCGCCGCCGCGTCAGGGGATGACCGGCAGAAGGATATAGGAGACGTGAGAGCCGGAGTGGTGAATGGTGTTGCGGGCGACGTGCCAGACGGCCTCGTCGAAGTTGGCGCCGCCGGTGTTGAGGTTGCGATCGAAGCGCGGGAAGTTGCTGGAAGAGACTTCCAGGCGGATGCGATGGCCGGGACCGAAATAATTGCTGGTGGCGTTGAGGTTGATGTGCAGCTCGTAGGTTTCGCCGGGTTTCAGGAACACCGGCTTATCGTAGCCCTCGCGGTAGCGGGCGCGCTGGATGCCTTCCTGCACGTTGTAGGGGGTGCCATCGGGATAGACGTCCACGAGCTTGGAGGTGAAATCCGTGTCCGGAGCGTCCGAAGAGACGTAGAGGACGACTTCGACCGGGCCGGTCACTTCGGCGCCCTTTTCGAGGAGCGGGGTGGAGTAAACGAGGACGTCCTGGCGCATCTCGACGTCGGATTGATCCACGGCGCCAGATTTCAGGTCGCCGAGGGCCGCGCCCCAGTCCGGTCCGCCGGTGGAGGGCACGGGGGAGCGCGGATCGTAGGCAAAGTGATCGGGGGTTTCCTCGGCGGGGCGGTCGAGGGAAAGAACGCCGTCGCCGAAGCGGCCGTTGGCGTGCCCCTCGCTGCTAAGGTAGAGATGCATGAACTGGGTGCGCGCCAGGGGCCACTCGTTTTCGGCGCGCCACGCATTCTTGCCCATGACGTAGAACTGCACCTTGGGCATTTTTTCGACGCCGTTGTCCACGCCCTTGAGCCAGTGGTCGAACCAGGCGAGATAGAGGCCGAAGAAATCGAAGCGCGCGTCGCCGAAATCGCGCGCGCCGACCACGGTGTGCTCGGTGGCCTGCTCGTAGCGGCAGTGCGTCGTCGGGGCGATGACGACGAACTGATTTTCGCGGGCGAGCTGGCTCTCGCTGTTTTTCTGCAGCAGATCCAGGAGGCGGAAGGTGTCGCCCGCGCCGTAGTCGTACCAGGAGTCCACGAACAGGGCCGGAACGTCGAACTTGTCCTCGCTGGTGACGTAGCCGAGGGTGCGCCACCAGGGATCGCCCTCGGGATGCGCGACGAAGTCGTCCCAATCCGTCGCGGGCATGCCCGCGCGGCTCATCAGGCCCTTCAGCGGCAGGCTGCGCAAGAGCACGGGCCAGTCCACTTTCGGAGGAGTGAACTCGGGCGGACGGGAAGCGCCGGGCGCGGGCCGCGGCCGCTCCTTGACGCCGTTCGAGAGAAACCAGTCCGCGCTGGCGGCCAGCTCGAAGGCGCCGCCGCGCCGCGCGCCGAAATACTGCAGGGCGCCGCTGGCGGCCTGGGGGATCATCGCCAGATGGTGCACGCTGCGGTTCTTGGCCATCTCCACCTGGTTTTCGCCGGAATAGGAGCAGCCGGTGGTGCCGACCTTTCCGGTGGACCAGGGCTGTTCGGTCAGCCACTCGACAGTAGCCGTGCCGTCGTCGGTGTCCGCGGCGGAAACGGTGAAGCTGCCGCCGGATTCGTATTTTCCGCGCACATCCTGAACGGCGACGACGTAGCCCTGAGCGGCAAAGCGGCGGGCGTTGGCGACATTCCAGTCGGCGTTCTTGTCGTAGGGGGTGCGGATGAGAATGACGGGAAAGCGGTCTTTCATCTTAGTGACCGCGAAGCGGTCAACGGGATTCGCGGTCACGGGAAAATAGAGATCGGTGGAGAGGAGCACGGAGTCGCGCATGGGCACGCGCACGCTCTTTTCGACGCGGATTGCATACTTCGGCGCGGGGGCCGGAAAGGAGGCCACGGAGAGCTGCGCGGAAGCCGCGTGCGCGCCGCAAAAGCAAAGGAGAATCGCGGCGATTCCTCGGAGAACGGTACTGCGCATGAAGGCTCCTCCCTGCTGCGGACAAGGGACGATTCGCTTCCCGGGATTACCGGGGAATGCTTGTCCGTACAGTGCGATGGCGTGGCCGGGGTACTAATAACCATGCCACGTTCGCGGGCGTTTGCGGCAAGCAGGGTCCCTAACAGTAAAGAGGCGGGCGGCGGAGATCAGGGCAGATAAGGCATGGCGTCGGAAGAGTCGACGAATTTCTTGAGGCCGGCCATGACCGCAGGACGCATGAAGAGTTCGCAGAAGATGTCGATTTCGCGGCGCAGCTCGTCGTAGGGAATGGGCTTGATGAATCTCTTGGCGGCGATGCGCGTGCCGGGGTCGAACTTGGCGATCTGCGCGGCGGTGGAGCGCGCCAGGCGGAGGGCTTCGCCTTCGCCGGCGAGCTGCGCGACGAGGCCCACGGCCTGGGCGCGCGCGGCGTTCACGCTGCGGCCGGTGAGCAGGAGATCGCGCACAAAGGCATTGCCCAAGTCGCGTTTGAGGCGCGGGATGCCGCCGAAACCGGGGATCAGGCCGAGGCGCAGCTCGGGAAAGGCGAAACGGGCCATCTTGTCGGCGACGATGAGGTCGCAGGCCAGAGCCAGCTCGAGGCCGCCGCCGAAACAGACGCCGTGCACCGCGGCGATGGTGACGAGGGGAGCGGCGTCAATGGCGTTCAGGACCTTGTGGATGCGCTCGAGGAAGTTGCGCACGCCCGCCAGGCGCTCTTTTTCGGGGAGCGGCGCGGCAGCGTGATACAGCTCGCGCAGGTCGGCGCCCGCGGAAAAGCCGTGCTTGCGGGCACTGGCGATGATGCAGACGCTGGCTTCGGAAGAGAGCGCTTCGAGCGCGGCAGCAAATTTCTCGAGCTCCGCGAGCATCTCCGAACCGATCTCGTTGGCGGGCTCGTGGTCGAGCGTGAGTTCGAGGATTCCCTCGCGCAATTCCCAGCGCAGCGTTTTGCCCGTAAAGGATTTCATGCCGGCTTCCTGTTGGCCGCTTCGCGGCCACCTTGCTTGCCGACCGCTTCGCGGCCACCTGTGACATCGTACATGGCATTGATTTCGGAAGCGAAGCGGGAGTTGATGGCGTCGCGGCGGAGCTTGCCGTTGGCGGTGAGCAGGCCATTTTCGGGGGTAAAGGCTTCGCCGAGGACGCGGAAGGCGCGCACTTGGCGGTAATGCGGCAAACCCGGATTGAGGGCGTCGAGCGCGGCCTGTACGGCGGATTCCTCGACGGCGCCGCTGACCAGCACACCGAGGTAACCGCGGCCGTTGCCCACCAGGACCACCTGTTGCGCGGCGGGGAGAAGCTGCTGCAGCTTCTCCTCGATGGGCTCGGGAGCGATGTTGTGGCCGGAATTGAGAATGATGAGGTTCTTGAGGCGGCCGACGATGCGCCAGTTGCCGCGCACGTTGACCTCGCCCTGGTCGCCGGTGTGGAACCAGCCGTCGTGCAGCACGCGCGCCGTCTCTTCCGGACGCTTCCAGTAACCGGGGAAGATGTGCGGGCCGCGGACGAGGATCTCCTCGTGCTCCCCGGTCTTCATCTCGATCCCCGGGATGGCCGGGCCCACGAAGCCGGGCTCGGGAGGCTGGCGCGGATCGTCCATGGTGCAGATGGCGGTGGTTTCCGTGAGCCCGTAGACCTGCAGGACGGGGATGCCGAGCATGTGGAAGAACTGCTGGGTCTCCGGGGCCAGGGGCGCGGAGCCGCAAATGATGGCGCGCAAATGGGGGCCGAAGCGCGCGCGGATTTTGGAAAAGATGAGCATGCGGCCGAGATCGAACCAGACGCCGTCGAAGGCCTGGCCGCGCCCGGCGTGCTGGCGCTGCCAGGCGTCGCGCGCGCGGGCAAAGAGCGCGCGGATGGGCGTGCCGCGCTTGGCGATGGCCTCCTCGACGCCGCGGCGCACGCGCTCGAGCAGCGTGGGCACGTTCAGGAAATAGTCCGGGGCGGCGAGGCGCATGTCGTCCGCGAGGCGCGTGAGGTCCATGGAGAGCGCGAGCTGGCTCTCGCGCGCGAGGCAGGAGAGCAGCAGTATCCACGAACCGGCAAAATTGAAGGGCAAATAGTGGAAGACGCGGTCGGGGCGGGATGCCGAAGCCATGAGCTGGTTCAGGCGCGCGGTGGTGCAGCCGAGCATGTGGTTGACGTTGCCGAGATTCAGGCACACGCCCTTGGCCTCGCCCGAAGTGCCGGAGGTGTAGATGATGGTCAGGAGCGCGGAATCCTGCAGGGCCACGGGCGCATCGGGGATGGCCGCGCCGGCGGCGTCTTCGCGCAGGACTTCCTCGAAGAGCACGCGCGGCGGAAGTTGCGGCCCGCTGGGCGGCCACAGAGCGGCGATGCCTTCGCCGAGCGGCGCGTCACTGCAGAAGAGAAAGCGGGGCTGGGCGTCCTGGAGCATGGCGGCAAGCTCGGCGGGAGCCTGGCGCGCATAGAGGGGGATGACCACGACGCCTTCGGCCATCAGCGCGAGGTCCAGCGCAATCCAGCGGATGGAGTTGGGGCCGAGCAGGGCGCAGCGGTCGCCGGGCTGGAGGCCGGCACGGCGCAAAAAGGCGCGGGCGCGGCGCACCAGTTCGAGGAGTTCCCCGCCCCGCACGCCGGTCAGACCCCCGGCGTGCAGCTCCTGCAGGACCACGCGGTCCGTGGCCCGCTGGAGCTGCGCAAAGATGTTTTCGAGAAAATTGGGCATGGGAATCAGGATTGCGCGGCGCGCGCGAGCTCCGGAGCGGAATCGCAGCGCTCGGCGAGCGCGCGCAGATTGGGGCTGAGCGGCGGGAGATAGTCTTCCCAGCGGAGCACGCCGCTGCGCAGCGGAAATTCGGGGTACTGGCGGCGGACGGCGTCCTCGAGGAAGACGCCCATGCGCGCCATGACCTTGAGGTTGCGCACGACGGTGCGCGCAATGCCCTCGCGCACGGTGTCCTGCTCGGCGTGCAGGCGCTCGAGAACGGCCAGCAGCTTGGGCTCGAGCTGCGGATCATCCACGGTGAGGAAGAGATGCTGGTGGCCGCGCTCGGTCATGAGGTTGCGGATGCGCTCGTCCATGGTGACGCCGGCAGAGGCGACCAGGCCGGGCATGGAGGTGACGATGCCGTGATAGCGCGAGGAGACCATGAGCGAGCACTGCCGCAGGATGCTGACGAGCTGGAACATGTCGTAGTCGTCGGAGGTGAGCACCGGAGCGCCGGGAAGCTGCGCGGCGACGTCGCGGCAGGCGCGGGCGTCGAGCCGCTCCATGGCTACCAGCACCGGAAAGACATTGTGGCGCTCGCGGAAGGCCGCGGTGGCGCGGGCAAAGGCGGAGATGTAGTGGCGGTACTTGGCGTCCACTTCGGCGCCGGACTCGTGGAAATAGACGGTGCGGTACTGGCTGTCCTGGAATGCGCCGGTGGTGACGCGCGCCAGATACTTGGCGATGGAAGCCTTCACCGGCCACCAGAAGGGGTGGATGGGGCACAGGACGAGGACCGGAGTCTTCTCATCCCAGCCCGCGGCGCGCAGCGCCTGGCGGCCGTATTCGGGCGGGTGCGGCTCGAAAGTCCAGGCGGTGTCCGTACCGAGCTCGGTGGGAATGCCGAGGCGGCTGAGAAGAGTTTGCGATTCGGGATTGCGGGTGATGATCAGCGAATCACGGACGTAGCGCGCGCACATGCGCTCGAGGAGCGCATCCATGTGCCCGGCTTCGGCACCGTAGCCCAGGGAAAGCTTGTTCTCGGCAGAGGCAATGCCCAGCGAGCCGATCATCATGGTGGTGAGGGCGTTGGCGAACTTGCTCTTGAACATCGAGCCTTCGCAGGCGATGACTCCGTGATTGGCGCGCACCTCGCGGAAGAGAAACGGCGGGTAGACGTCGGGGAGGTGCACCTGGCGGGTGCCCGCGAAATAGCCGCGGGTGCGCTCGAAGTTCTGGGTCATGACGCTGAAGTCCACGTGCTCGGCGCCGAGGACGTGGCGCACCTGGCGCAGCATCTCCTCGACGCGCACGTCGGCGCCGGTGTTGCGCGTGCCGTTGTAGCCGGCAAAGAGCAGCTTGAGCTTTTCCCCGGGGGTCCAGCGGCGGCCGAGTCCGCAGACCCAGCCGATGCGCGTGATCTCGATCAGCGCGCTGACCCAGGCGACGAGGAGAAAATCGGTCATGCGCCGGCGCTCCCCGCCGCTCCCTGGGCGGCGGCATCGGCCACGGCGCCGGCGGGCCAGGGCTGCGCCGGATAGCGGAAACCATTCTTGCGGCTGAATTGAAGAAGCGGATAGGCGTAGGCGGAAAATTTCGCGGGGGCTTCGCCCAGCTCGGCGACGACGCGGGAATTGTCGAAGACCGTGTTCCACACCAGATACGGCCAAAAAACCTTGAGCAGCGC
Source organism: Terriglobia bacterium (assembly GCA_020073585.1). Lineage (GTDB taxonomy): Bacteria > Acidobacteriota > Terriglobia > Acidiferrales > UBA7541 > Acidiferrum. Next base: position 25,062 of record JAIQEV010000025.1, on the reverse strand, counting down.
CGCGCCGCGGCCCAGGGAACCGCTGCGCCGCGCTAGCCAGTTCACGGTGGAGGAAAACGGGCCGCCGAGTCCCGGCCAGTAGAGCGGGCGGCGCCATCCGCCGGCCTGGGCCAGGGCGTCGGTGAGCTCGCGGTAGGTCTGCGAGCCGGTGCCGGAAGAAAGATGATAGATGCGGTGCGCGGCCTGGTCCTTCTGGTGGATGGCGACGATGGCCTTGCCGACATAATCCGCAGGCACGATGTCGATGCGGTCATTGGGGCGCAGCGGCAGCACGGGAAGGCTGGAGAGGACGGAGAAGGCGCGCACCATGTCGAACTGCGTGGTTTCCGGACGGCGGCTGTCGCCGAGAACGATGGCCGGGCGGAAGATGGTGCGCGGCACGTCGGGGATGAGCTGGGCGACCATGTGCTCGCAGAATTTCTTGGTGCGCGCGTAGGGATCGTAGTCGGAGCGGGCCCAGTCAATGGAGGCGTCTTCCTGGACGACTTCGTTCTGGCGGTGGCCGGCGACGGCCACGGTGCTGACGTGGCTGTAGCGGCGCAGGCCGTGGCGGTCCTGGGCGCGGCGGGCGAGCTGGATGACCTCGAGGGAGCCGCGAAGATTGACGTTAAGGCACTGCTTTTCCGATTTGCGGTTGAGCGAGGCGGCACAGTGGATGAGGGAGTCGGTGGTGTCCACGAGATCGTGGTAGTCGTCGCCGCTCAGGCCGAAGCGCTCGCCGGTGAGATCGCCGAGGAAGATGCGCACGCGGCCGCGCAGGTGGTCGTGGAACTCGGGAAAGGCGAAATGCAACTGCAGCGACTGCCAGAGGCGCTCGCGCGCCTCCTGCTGCGTCTTGGCGCGCACCAGGAGATTGAGGGGCTCGCGATGCCCGGTGAGCAGCCCGGCAACGATGTAGCTGCCGATATAGCCTGTGGAGCCGGTTACGAAGATCGCCATAGTGGATCGGAGTGCGGCGCGGGAGCGGGCGCGGCCACCGTTTCGCCCGGCCAGCCGAGCTCCCGCGGGGCGCGCGCCTCGAGCGGTCTCCCTTCCATGAGCGGATAGCACCAGCGCCGCAGCGCCGGAATGTGGATGTTAATCCAGTAGTCCCACCAGTCAATATTTTCCGGAGCGAAAGCGAAGAGCTCGCGTTCCTCGGGAGAAAGGGCGGCGGAGAGCAGGCGGGCGTTTTCGGCCTCGAAGACGTGCTCGTTGTGGAGGATGAAGGGCTCGTAGAGCTCGATCAGTTTTTCGGCGCGGATGAGGTCGCGCTCCTGGCGCGCCAGCGGGGGCTTCTTCATGCCCAGGGAGTCGGCGACGCGGTTGATGCGGGAAACGACGGCCTTCTGCATGGGGATGGAGAGGCGCTCGTAGCGCAGCTTGGAGACCGGGATGGTTTCGAACTTGCGCTTGAACCAGTGCTCCATGCCCGGCTGGGTGCGGTAGTGCTTGCGGTGCGCCAGAGCGGTCAATTCGATGGAGCGGCCCATGTCGCAGGGGCTCACGGCGGAGGTGGCTAGTTGATAGAGGCGCGCGTGGCAGCGGCGGACGACGGCGGCGGCGATGAGGGTCATGCCGCGGCAGACCATGTCCACGGGAATGACGTCGAGGCACTTGCGCTCGTTGGAGGGGAGCTGGCGGAAGTTGGTGCCCAGGAGATAGGAGAGCGGACCGGAAGTGTTGATGCCCTCGTTCCAGCCGGTGAAGGGCGAGTGCGTGGAGCTCTCCACGATGGAGGGGCGCACGACGGCGATGGCCAGGCCACGCCCGTGGCGCGCGAGAAGCGATTCGCCGAGGCTCTTGGTGAAGGTATAGGTGTTGGGCCAGCCGAGGTGCTGCGCGCGGCGCAGGCCCACGCGGGTGAGGCGGTTGCGCGCCCAGCGGATGCGGTTGCGCTTGAGCACGCCGTCCAGCTCGCCCTGGGGCACGTCCGCGGGGTCGCCACCGCGGCCGAGGGCCTGGCGGCGCAGAGCGGCGGAAAGTTCCGGGCTTTCGGCGCGCTCCTCGACGCAGCGGATGGTCTCGCGCAAGGAGGCGATCTCGCGCTCGGCGTCGAAATCGGGGTCGTGCGCGGGATTGTAGTTGTCCTGGAGCTCCTCGGTGACGCGGCCGTCGCGCGCGCCGATGACGTAGCAGGTGGAGAGGTGCATCAAGCCGGCGTGGTCGCACTGGCGCAGGAACTCGAGCAGGTGCGCGGCGGAGTCCACGTTGGAGGAGAGGGCGTCGCGCAGGTCGGGATTGAAATCGGTGAGGCCGGCGCTGTTGACGACGAGATCGAGCGATTTCCCGAGGCGCGCGCGCGTGGCATCCTCCAGGCCCAGCCCGGAGATGCTGACGTCGCCTTCGACCACTTCCACTTTCTGCTGCAGGAAGGCGGCCAGGCCGCGGCCGTGGCGCTCCTGGAGGGTGTCGAAAGTCGGAGACTCCTCGACGATTTTTTCGAAGCGCCGCCGCGCGGTGGTGGTGCGGTTGCGGCGGATCAGCAGGGTGATCTTGCCGATCTGCGGGATGTCTTCCAGGAGATTGACCAGCCAGACCTTGCCGATGAAGCCGGTGACGCCGATGAGCAGGATGTGCTTGCCGGCGAGCGTTTCGCGCACGCGCAGCTCCGGGACGCGCGGGGCGGCGCCGAAGAGCACCACGGGGCGCTGCACGTCAGGGCTCGGGCGCGCGGCGGGCTGCAGCGCGGCGGCGGCGGATTCCGGAGTGCCGGCGCCGCCGAGCTGGCGCGGCAATGCTTCCTTCTCGATGCGGCCGTTCGCCGCGCCGCTGGAGAGCCAGGCCAGCGGGCGGCGCGGGCGCACCAGGGGATCGAGGAGACGGCCGGTGGCGCGGCCATCGCGGAATTCGAGGCGGTTGGCGATGATCCAGGAGACGCCGAAATGCCGGGCCAGCGGGCGAATCATGTGGTCCAAGCCCTGGCTGACCAGCACGATGCGTTCGCCGCGGCGCAGGGCCTCGGTGAGTTCGGCGGCGGCGGACTGGCGTAACTGCGGCTTCAGCACGTACTGGAAATACTCTTCGCCGAGGGAATCCAGGCGGTCGCGGCTGACGCCGCGCAGCAGAGTGTAGAGAAAGCGCGTGGCCCATTGGCGGCTGGCGGCAAAGAGCAGCGGGCGCAGCAGGGCCATGGCGGCCATGCCCACGCGGCGGGCCCAGCGCTCGGAGAAGCTCTGCGCGTTCCAGGTGACGTAGCCGACCGGGCGCAGCGCGCCCAGCTCGAGCAGGCTGCCCTCCACCCGCCAATAGGTCAGCGGCCCGCCGGCGGCCGATGCGGTTTCCGTGCTTCGCGTTGGGTGAGATGGCACCATGGTGCATTGACGGGCGCTCGGATTCCGCGAAACCTGACCTGGTGCGGAACTCGCGCCGCCGACTGTCTTCAAACGTACTTGTGGTCCTCGACTGGAACAGGCACTCGACTCAATGGAAGGTCAAAAGTAGCATTCTCAGCGACTTCTCGCAAGGCGCGGAGACCCAACTAGACTCCCCAGCCGTAGCGCTCGGCGTGGCCGAGGGTAAGCTGCATCTCCTGGCGGAGGTGCTCGGTGAAGGCGATGGTGCCGACGACGCGGGAGCCGGGCTCGGCGATGTCCCCGGTGCGGTAGCCGGCGGCGAGGATGCGATCCAGCGAGCGCTCGACCCAGTCGGCTTCGATGCCCAGGCCGAAGGTGTCGCGGAGCATCATGGTGACGCTGAGAATGGTGCCGATGGGATTGGCCTGGTCCTTGCCGGCAATCTGTGGGGCGGAGCCGTGGATGGGCTCGAAAAGCGGGGCGCCGGCGCCGAAGCTGCCGGAAGGCAGCAGTCCGATGGAGCCGAGCAGAGCGGCGGATTCGTCGCTGAGAATGTCGCCGAACATGTTGGAGGTCAGGATCACGTCGAACTGCGTGGGGCGCAACACCAGTTGCATGGCGGCGTTGTCCACGTACATGTGCTCGAGCTGCACGGAGGGATAGAGGTGGCTCATGCCGGAGACGGTGCGGCGCCAGAGCTGCGAGCTGGTGAGCACGTTGGCTTTGTCCACCGAGCAGAGGCGGCGCGAGCGGCCCTCCGCGCGGTTGTAGGCAAAGACGGCGATGCGCTCGATCTCCGGCGTGGAATAGCTCTCGGTGTCAAAGGCGCGCTCGACGCCGCCGCTCTGCTCGTTGCCGCGCACGCCGAAGTACATGCCGCCGGCCAACTCGCGGACGATTTCCAGATCCAGGTCGCCGAGGCGCTCGCGCTTCAAGGGGGAGATGCCACGCAGCGGCTCGCGCAGGCGCACCGGGCGCACGTTGACGTACAGGCCCAGCTCCTTGCGGATGCCGAGCAGGCCGCTCTCCGGGCGCTGGCCCACGGGCCGCGCGTCCCACTTGGGGCCGCCGACCGCACCGAGCAGCACCGCGTCGGCCTTGCGGCAGGCTTCGCGAGTGGCCGCAGGCAGCGGCTCGCCGGTAGCGTCAATGGCCGCGCCGCCGAGCGGAAATTCCTGGAGATCGAACTGGTGGCCGAACTCCGTGGCGCACTCGCGCAGGATGGCGGTCGCGGCGCGAATCACTTCCGGGCCGACTCCATCGCCCGGCAGCAGCACGATCGTCTTCTTCAGCATGGTCACCGTGAACTCCCTCCCGGGGCTCGCAACGTGTTCTGTGCGGAGCGCGCCAGGCGCATATAAGAATAGCTCGGATCCAGAACCGCAAGGCCCAGCCCCAGCTAGGGGCTTACCCAGGCGTTCCGCTGCGGAGCGCTTCCATCCCTAAGATGCTCCCGGGTAAGGGGCGCAGCCAAGCGCCGCCGTGCGCACCCCGTCAAGCGGGCGCGGAGGATCGTCAGGCCACCGACGGGGCCGGGGAAGCCGTCGCGGCCGAGGCCAAACCCGCCGGCTTGCGGCGCATCACCTCATGGGCAATGGCGACGAGGTCGCGCGGGCGCACCTGCTTGGCTTGGTCGGCCAGCGCGGTTACCCGGCGGTAGCACTCTGCCAGTTCTGTGTCGCTGGGATCGTAGCCCAGGTCGCGCAAATTCATGCGCAGGGCGTTGCGTCCGGAATGCTTGCCAAGGACCAGCGAGCGCGCCGGCACACCCACGGTTTCCGGCGAGATGATCTCGTAGGTCAGCGGATTCTTGATGATCCCGTCCTGGTGAATGCCGGCCTCGTGGGCGAAGGCATTGGCGCCGACCACCGCCTTGTTCGGGGGAACCTGCACGCCGGTGATCTCCGAGAGCATGCGGCTGGAGGTAAACAGCTCCTCAAGGTGCACATTGGTCTTCAGTCCGAAGGAAGTCTGGCGCACGGCCAGGGCCACCACGACCTCTTCCAGAGAGGCGTTTCCGGCGCGTTCGCCGATGCCGTTGATGGTGCATTCGATCTGCCGCGCGCCGGCGCGAACCGCCGCCAGCGAATTGGCCACGGCCATGCCCAGATCGTTGTGGCAATGGGCGCTGAAGGTGACGCCCTGCGGGTCGCCCAGATATTCGCGCACGCGGCGGAACATCGCCGCATATTCCTCGGGTACGGCGTAGCCTACCGTGTCCGGGAGGTTCAGGACGGTGGCCCCGGCATCCACGGCCACTTTGCAGACCTGGCAGAGATAGTCGAGATCGCTGCGGCTGGCGTCTTCGGCGGAGAACTCCACTTCGCCGACGCGCTGGCGGCCGCGGCGGATCATGGCCCCGATGGCTTCGCTGGCCTGCTCGCGGGTCACGTTGAGCTTAGCCCGCAGATGGAGGTCGGAGGTGGCGAAGAATACGTGCAGGCGCGGATGCGCGGCGGGCTCCAGCGCTTCCAGCGCCGCGTCCACGTCCTCCTGCTTGGCCCGGGCCAGCGCGGCAATGCGCGCATCGCGCACCTCCCGCGCCACGGTCTTGACCGCTTCCAGGTCGCCCTTGGAGGCGATGGGGAAGCCGGCTTCGATGATGTCCACACCCAGGGCGGCCAGTTGCCGGGCCATGCGCACTTTTTCCTCGGCGTTCATGGAAAAGCCGGGCGATTGCTCGCCGTCGCGCAGGGTGGTGTCAAAAATCCGAATGAGGTCCATAGACCCCCCTAGGGTGTCAGTAGACCAGAATGGGGTCCGCGAGTCTAATTTATCTTTATTCTAGTTTTTATAATATTGCCTTATACTACCGGGAGTCCCTTCCGGAGGCCGCACCCATGGATTTCGGCGAATTGCAGATGTTTCTGGCGGTGGCGCGCGAGGGCAGCTTCTCCCGGGCCGCCGAAAAGCTCTACCGCACGCAGCCGGCCATCAGCCTGGCCATCCGCAAACTCGAGGATTCCCTGGGCCAGCCGCTGTTCGTGCGCGGCGCGCGCCCCATCCGCCTCACCGACGCCGGCAAGCTCCTGAAGGAATACTCCGAACGGCTCATCAATCTGCGCGACGAAGTGCAGAAGGGGCTGGCCGACCTGGAGGGCTTGCGCCGGGGCGAGTTGTCGCTGGGAGTCAACGAAAGCTCGATTCATGCCCTGATTCCGGCTTTGGCGCGGTTCCTGGATTTGCACCCGGGCGTGCAGATCCGCGTGCACCGCGTCTACTCGCGGGACATCCCCCACGAAGTGCTCAATTACCGGCTGGATCTGGGGGCGGTGTCGTTCGTGCCCCGCGAGCCGCAACTGCAGGCCACGGAAATCTTGCGCGACGAGCTGACCCTGGTGGTGCCCCCGACCCACGCCCTGGCCAAACGCCGCTCCGTGGACGTCACCGAGCTGGGCAAGGAGATCTTCATCGCGCATATCGTGGAATCGCCGTTCCGCCGGCGGGTGATCGAACTTTTCGCGCGGCACCGCACGCCGCTGCACATGCAGGTGGAGCTGCCGACCATCGAAAGCATCAAGCGCTTCGTGCAGATGGGCAAGGGCGTGGCCATCGTGCCGCGCATGTGCGTGGGCTGGGAAGTGGAGCGGGGCCTGCTGACCGAGGTGAAAGTGAAACAGCTCAGCATGCCGCGGCACCTGTACCTGATCTCGCGGCGCGGCGCCAAGCTGCAGCACGCCGCCGCGGAACTTTTGCGCCTGCTGAAAGAGGGCGAAGTCACGTAAGCCCCGGAAAAGTTTTTTTTCGACGGCGTGCCAGACATGGAACTCCTGCCGGGGCAACTGCGGGATGCGCGGGCGGCACGCTTCGGGTATGCTGCTGGGTGCCGCGTGCCGGGTTTCCCGGCGGAGCGCAATTCCAGCAAGGACCGCCTGCAAGAACATGAACAGCCTGGTCGCCATCATCGCCATCGGATTCTTCCTGGGCATGCGGCATGCCACGGACCCGGACCACGTCGTCGCCGTCTCCACCATCGTCAGCCGCCAGCGCTCAGTCGCGCAGGCCGCGCTGATCGGCGTGCTCTGGGGGCTGGGACACACGCTGACGATCCTGGCAGTGGGCGCGGGCATACTTCTCTTCCATCTGACGATCCCCGCGCGCGCCGGCCTGGCCATGGAGTTTTCCGTCGGCGTGATGCTAATCGTCCTGGGACTGCTGAACCTGACCGGCGTGTTGCAGTGGATCAGCGAGAAGTTCGCGCCGACGCACCCGCCGCATGCCGGCGAACACGTCCACGTGCACAGCCACGAGGGGCGCCTGCACTTCCACGCGCACACGCACGGGTCGCAAACGGCGCATCATGGCGAAAGTCTCGAGCCGCCGGCGTGGCTGCGGAGCGTATTCGGCCGGCTGGGGATTTACCAGGCGCTGCGGCCGCTGCTGGTCGGAATTGTGCACGGTCTGGCGGGATCGGCGGCGGTGGCGCTGCTGGTGCTGGGCGCGATTCACAATAGCCGATGGGGCGTGCTGTATCTGCTGGTCTTCGGCGGCGGCACGATCGCGGGGATGATGCTCATCACCGTGGCCCTGGCTTTGCCCATGACGCTCGTGGGCCGGCGCTTCGCGTGGATGCAGCGCGGCCTGAGCGTGACCTCCGGCGTGGTGAGCATCGCTTTTGGATTGTTTCTTTCCTACCAGATCGGCTTCGTGGGAGGGCTTTTCACCAGCCATCCGAGTTGGACGCCGCACTGAGCTGCGCAAGCGGCCAGCGGGGGATCAGGCGGGACGGTCCGGCTTTCCCGGCAGGCACATGATGGTCGAGAGCATGGTGGCGCAATGCGTCTCGCGGCCCGCCTTGCGCACGTAGACATCCGCCGTGCAAATCTTCAGTGTTTTTCCGGAGCGCAGCACGCGGGCCCGCGCCAGCAACTCTTCCCCTTCGGCCGGCGCCAGCAGATTCATCTTGTACTCGACCGTCAGCACCGAAGAATCTTCGGGCATCAGCGTGTAGGCGGCGTAGCCGCAGGCGCTGTCGGCAATCGCCCCGGAAACGCCGGCATGGAAGTAGGCATGCTGCTGCGTGAGTTCCGGCCGGTGCAGCGCGCGGATCTCGCAGTGTCCCGGGCGCAGCTCGGTGATCCGCGCGCCGAGATGGTGCATGAACCCCTGCCGCGCAAAGCTCTCCCGCACGCGGCTTTCGTAGGCAGGATCCAGCGCTGCGGGCTTCTTCTCGTGCTCCATAGCGCGGGAGTATACCTGCCCACGCGTTCCCGTGCGAGAGCCAATCCGGCCGGCCCACGGCAGGCACCGTCGGGCAATGCGTCCGGCTGACACGGCACAACTCCCGGGGTCGCATTCCCGGGGGTGTAAACTCTATAATACGAAGCACGGGCCTGTAGCTCAGATGGATAGAGCAGCGGTTTCCTAAACCGTTTGTCGGGAGTTCGACTCTCCCCAGGCCCACCAGTTCTCTTTTCCCGGTGCTGAGTACACGCGGTTCGCAACGGCAAGCGGGCTGCACCCGGATTGCCGATCACGCACAAGAAAAGCCGCCGCGAAAGCCCGGCCGCATCCCCAATGCCAATGCCCCCGCCTCCGGCCATCCGCGCCGGACAAGCCTGCAGCGCCTGTTCTCCCGCTCAGCGAACCGGGTCCTGCTTGAGAGGCGCATCGCAGCCCGCGCAGCGCGGGTCCTGCTGGCTCGGCTTCTCCAGGATGGGTGCATGGCACGACAGACAGTACAGAATCACCCTGGACATACATTCCGGACAGGGCTGCGGCGGAATCTTAAAACCGCTTTCAGTGTTCTCCAGCATATCGAAGATGTAGACGCACAACTTATTCGAACAGATCGCAAAGGGTGGCACGGTGGGGCTCCTCGCAATTCGCCTCCACGCAAAGGCGGAATCAGCGTTGCGCTTTTACTCGGACGAATCGGTAATCGTCCGGACACTCCCAGTGTGTTTCCATGAAGGGATTCCGTAAGAAATTCTGAGAGGCCCGCAGGTCTCTCGTCAAGACCGCAACTGGTCAACGAAAACCGGGGCCACTCTGCTTTTTGGTCGAATCAGACAGCCGGGATGTAGGTCATCTAGAAAGAATGGGTGGCTGCAGTCGGAAGTAGACACCGGCATCACACCAGTGTCAAGTTCGCGGGCTCTTTCGACGGGTTGGGCAAGGTAACAGCCGGGCCTGCGAACCGCCCTTCTGTTCCTTCTCAGCGGAATACAAAATCACGGCCGGGCCCCCGGCTATCCCACCGTTCACACTCTGAGAAGCTCAGTGGATCCCGAAGGGCTGTACAGCGTTCTGGGTAACCGCGAAGCGGTCAGCTTCTGGTGTGGAGGCCGGCTCCGAGGCCTTAAGACCATAATAGCGGTGGCTGCAGGAGTGACACCGAAACGCGCGGATGTTGAGTCTATGCAAAATGTGCTTCTCGAAGAGAGCTTTCCTCTTCGAGAGATGCACGTCATCGCTTCCGCATCTTGGACAGTCGTGTCGTCTTGCCATAAGGAGCCCCCAGCGCCAGACATGCTAGCGGAAGGAGGCTTGCGGATGCTGCAGGGCAAATCAGGCCTTGCGCCAAAAGGTTACTCCCCGCGGCTGCCGATCTCGGCTTCGTGAGGCATGAACTGGCCTACGGCAGCCAACTATTCCGTGGAGAGCAATGCCGCTTATTGGATAAACTCTAGTGCCGGAATGGCATCGCTGTGCGGGAGAATGGAACGACACACCGATCGGGGGCGCTGCGCGTCACATGGGACAACAGAAGGTCATCGCTTTTTTTCCCGAGGCGGCCTACGGCCCGGCTCTGAATTCCGTAGGCATTGCGCAGGCCTGTGAAGCACTCGGCCACCAGGCTGTCTTTCTGACCGCGCCGGACATGGCCGGAGTTTACGCGGGCTACGGCTTCCGGGAATTCCTCGTGAACATGGCCCCGCCGATGGCGGCGGACGAGGCCGCGCAGTACTGGCAGAACTTCATCAACGGCCATATCCCCAACTTCGACAAGGCACCCTACGACCAGATCGACAACTACGTGCGCGACTGCTGGGACGCCATCGTGGAGACGGCCGTCTGGGCGCAGAAGGATCTCCCGCAGGTGCTCGAGCAGGCGCGCCCGGACCTGATCTGCGTGGACAACGTCATCCTCTTCCCCGCCATCAAGCAATACGGCAAGCCCTGGGTGCGCATCATCTCCTGCAGTGAAAACGAAATCCCCGATCCGGAGATTCCCCCACACCTCTCCGGCTGCGGGGAGAAGGATCGCGTTTGTTTCCGGCGCTACGAAGCGCACTTCAACGATGTCCTCCAGCCGATCCACGCGCGCTTCAATCGATTTCTCGCGGCGCACGGCGAAGCCGCCTATCCCCTCGGGCAGTTCTTCGAAGCCTCGCCTTTTCTCAATCTTCTCCTCTATCCCGAAGCGGTCAAATTCCAGCGCCGCCAGCCGCTCGATCCCCGGCGCTTTCAGTATCTCGAAGGCTGCGTCCGTCAGGAGCAGCCGTACACGCTCCCGTCTTTCCCGGTGAACCAGGACAAGCCGGTGGTCTATGTCAGCTTCGGCTCGCTGGGCTGCGGGGACACGAAGACGCTGCAGCGCCTGATCGCCGCGCTGGGCCATCTCCCGGTGCGCGCGCTGGTCAACGCCGGCAGCTATCTCGACGCCTACACGGCGGTCCCGGCAAACGTCCTCCTCGGCAAATGGTTTCCGCAACCCTCGGTAATCCCGCAGGTGGATGCGGTGATTCATCACGGCGGCAACAACACCTTCACCGAATGCCTGTACTTCGGCAAGCCCTCGATCATCATGCCCTACGTGTGGGACGGCCACGACAACGCCACACGCGTCCACGAAACCGGCCACGGCATCCAGATGCACCGCAATCACTGGACGCCCGAGGAACTGGCCCGCAACCTGCACATCCTGCTGAGCGATCCGGCCATGAAGCAGCGGCTCGCGGCCACTTCCGCGCAGATGCACCGCCAGCCCGGCCCCGGCAAGGCTGCGAAGCTGCTCGATGGGCTCCTGCGGCAGCACTGCGCATGAGCCGCCGGCTGCGCAGCAGGCAAACAAATTCATTCGGTGAATGTGCTTCACGGAAAGGCTGAATTCCCGGCTAGCGTATGACTCTCGATCGAACTTCTTCGGCTCCGCATCTTCATCCCGCCGCGCAGTGGGAGCAGCACCTCGCGGATCAGGACGAGGGGTTTCTCCTCCGCGACGCCCAGGCCCAGATCGCCGGCCTCGTCCTGCATCGGAGCCCGGACGGCGCGGTGGAGGCGGGCATCCGCCGCTGGCCCGCAGGGACAGCGCCTTTTGCCGCGCCGGCGGATACGCTCTGCCACTTCACGCGCGGCCGCGCCGTCTTCCGCAGCCAGAGCGGGGAAACGCTGGAGATCGCTCCCGGCACGGTGGTGCACTTCAAAGAAGGCTGGCGTGGCGAAGCAGCGGTAGCAGAGTCCCTGGAGGCAAGCTACATGGTGTGCGCAGGCGGACCGGCCGAGCACACACCGCTGCTCCGCGATGCTCGGACGGCGAGCCCGCTAAAGGATTGGGGGCCGATCCCCACGATGCTCGAAGGAACTTCGCGCACCGCAGGCATCCTGCTCAGCCGCGAAACCAATGGCCGCGCCGAAAGCGGTATCTGGACCTGCACCCCGGGCGTCTGGCGCTGTGAAGTGACCCACGACGAATTCTGCCACTTCCTCGAAGGCTCCTGCACCTACACCCACGACGGCGGCGAGCGGATCGAGATCCTGCCCGATACGCTGGCCTTCTTCCCGCAGGGCTGGGCCGGCCGTTGTGAAGTGCGCCGGACGGTGCGCAAAGTTTATATGATCCGGTAGGACGTCCCGGGAATCCCGGACAAGGAGAAACGGACTCACATGCGCATTCTACTGATCGGCGGCGCCGGCCTGATGGCCGCGGGAACCGCCCGCGATCTTCTCTCGCCTTTGTCGCCGGGCGTGACCCGCGTCATCGCCGCGGATACCAGCCGCGAACGCCTCGCCGCTCTGCAACAGGCGCTCCCCGATCCGCGGCTGGAGACGCGCTCGCTGGACGTCACCGATCGCGCCGCGCTCCACGCGTTGCTCGCCGGCTGCGATCTGTGCGTCAACGGCGTCCCCACCTTTGCCGGCTTGCAGATGGCGCTCTTCGAAGCCTGCCTGGAAGCACGGCGCACCTATGTCGACTATGGCGGCATGGGCGTCTACACCGTGCAGCAGAAGGCGCAGCAGAAGCGCTGGCAGGAAGCCGGCGTCACCGCGGTGCTCGGCCTGGGCGCCGATCCCGGCCTGTCCAATGTAATCTGCCGCGCGGTGGCCGAGCGCCTGGACAGCATCGAGCGCATTAACCTCTATTGGGCGGCCACGCGCACGGGCCCGGAAAATCCCGTGCTCGTGCCGCCCTACAGCCTTTCCACGGTGCTCGCCGAATACGCCAATCCCAGCCAGCAGTTTCTCGACGGCAAGCTGCGCGAGGTTCCCCCGCAGAGCGGCCTGGAAACGATGGAGCTTCCCGCGCCCTGGGGACGCACCACCTTCGTGCATTCGCAGCATTCCGAGCCGCTCACCGTGCCGTTTGCCCAGGGCATCGCGGAAAAAGGCATCCGCGAGTTCACCTGGAAACTCTCGCTTCCGGAGCGCGAGCATGAAGCCTGGGTGGGCCTGGTAAAGGCCGGCTTCGGCGCCTTCGAGGAAGCCGTCACGGTGAAGGGAGTTTCGGTGCGCCCGCTGGACGTGTTGCAGGCGGTGATTGACCGCAACATCGCGCGCAATCGGGTCCGCATCCCGGCGCAGGAGAGCCACGAGATGCATTTCGCCGTCGGACACGGGACGCGCGGCGGATGGCCCTGCCGGGTCACCTGCCGGGTGATTGGCCGCCCCGATCCGCTCTACGACGACTACGCCGACGCCGGCACCTCGATGTGCATGTCCGTCGGGGTGCAGCAGATTCTGGCCCGGCCCTTGCGCCCAGGGGTGTGGGCGCCCGAGGAATATTTCGAGGCCGAACCCTTCTTCGCCGCGCTGCGCCAGCGGCGCTTCGCCGTGGAAATCGAGACCCAGACGATCGAGACACCGGCGGCGTAAGACGCGCGGCGCGTCACTCCGCCAGAAGCACGCTGGCGATCAAGGCAAAAGCGATACCCGCCGCCTGGCGCAGCGTCAGCTTCTCGTGCAGAAACAGGATGCTCAGCAGGATGGTGATCACCGGATACAGCGCCGAAAGGGTGACCACCGTGGAGGCTTTGCCCTGCTCCAGGGCCGCGAAAAACGTGAGAAAGCCCACGAAGGTGAAGAATCCCGCGGCGAACGACCAACTGAACCCCGGCAGCGACGGCTCGATCTTGAATTTTTCGATCAGCAGCACCACGAAGGCGAACGCCAGCACGCCCACAGACTGAAACAGCAGTATCTGTCGCGGCTTGGAATGCACGGCAGCCAGCTTGCTGAAAACTCCCCAGATCCCCCACAGCAACACCGTGAGCATGGCGTAAAAATACCAGATTTTCACGTTTCCCCCTGTCCTTGCACGGCAGCAACTTTTTCCGCAAACACCCGCGCCGGGTCTCGCGCAAGCCCCGGCCCGCGGCCTTCGTTCGGTCACCCGGCGAGGGATATTCCCATACTTCGCGGGAAAATACACCGCGCTCGCCCGCTCCACCGCGCGGTCCCGCTATTGCAGCAATCAGTTTTTTCGATTTGACGCTCCGCCGCGCCGGCGATACCCTACCCCCTGCATGACTTGGCTTTGGCCCCTGAATTCGCCGCTGTGTTGCCCATCACTCGAACACGAGGAGATTCATGTCGAACGAACTGCGTAATTTCCTGGCCCTTTCCTATGAAGAGCTGGAAGAACTGAACCTGAAGGCGAAAGAGCAGCGCAGGAACCGTGTTGCCGCCCACAAGGTCCAGGAGGACCGCCTCAAGTATCTGACCGACGAGAAGCGCATCAAGGCCGTGACCGTGCTGTTCAGCGACCTCGAAGGCCGCTTGCACATGCTGGACTACGATAAGAAGTTCCTCATCAAGAGCTGGGACAACCTGACCTTTGACGGCTCTTCCATCCGCGGCTTCACCGCGCAGCGCGAAAGCGATCTGCGCCTGGCCATGGACTGGGGCGCCTTCTACTGGGCTCCCGCCGACATCTTCGGTTCCGGCAAGGTGCTGGTTTTCGGCGAAGTCATAGACAAGGACGGCTCCCCCTACACCGCCGATATCCGCGGGGTCCTGAAGGGGTTTGCCGAGGAACAGCACAAGAAGGAAGGCTACACGCTGAACGCAGCCAACGAAATTGAAGGCTTTCTCTTCAATGGCGCCGACGCGGAGCGCCGCTACCACGAGACCGGCAGGTTCGACTACGTCAACACCGGCGGCTACTACCATTCCCTGCCCGGCGACCCGCTGCGCTCCTTCATCGACACCGCCGCCGAAGTACAGCGCTCCATGGGCTTTCAGAACGAGAAGGACCACCCGGAAGTCGCGCCCTCGCAGTTCGAAATCAACTACAGCTACGGCGAAGTGGTGGCCGCGGCCGATCAAATCCAGCTTTACAAGCTGATCTGCCGCCAGGTGGCGAACAAGATGGGGTTCACGGCCAGCTTCCTGCCCAAGCCGGTGGTCGGCGTCAACGGCAACGGCATGCACACCAACGTCTCGATCAGCAAGGGCGGCAAGAACTTGTTCTGGGATCCCAAGGGCGAGGAGAACCTCAGCAAGCTCGGCTGGTCGTTCGTGGATCGCATCCTGACGCACGCCAACGACATCTGCCTGCTGCTCAACGCCAGCGTTAACGCCTACCGCCGCCTCGACCCGCACTTCGAAGCGCCGAACCAGATCAAGGCTTCGCCCGTGGATCGCGGCTCGATGATCCGCATCCCCATCGGCAACGAAAAGAGCATGCGCGTGGAAGTTCGCTCGGTCGGGCCGGACGCCAATCCGTACATGGTCATGTACTCGATCTTCAAGGCCGGCCTCGAAGGGGAGACCGCCAAGATCAAGAACCTGCGCCAGGCCGAGCGCTACCTGCCCGACAACGTCTACACCGCCCTCAGCAATTTCAAGGAAGCCGCCTGGACCACCAAGCTGCTCGGCGCAGACGTCAAGGGCCGCTACGCCGACCTCAAGGAGGCCTCCGCCGACCGCTGCCCGCGCTCGCTGGGCACCTTCGTCAAGGCGCCCGAAGTGCAATATCACCACGAGGTCTACAACCAGTTCCTCTGGAACAAGTTCTAGGCTTCCGCAAACCGTTCAGAAGAAGACAAAACGTCCCGGCTGAGCCGGGACGTTTTGTCTTTCTGCGCGCTGGCCCCGAGCCGGCCGGACGCTGCCTCTTCTTTCCGCCGCTCTTTTCCCCTACACTTCCCTTAGGTAGCCATGACTCCCTGGCGTTCGCCGGGCCTTCTGCCGTATCCCCGGCTTTACGCCGCTGCCTGCACCATCCGGCTTGCGCACGGCCCGCGAGGTGACCTTGCCGATGGACACCAGATCCGGCAGTTCCGCCGCCCGGGATGTCTCCCCGGCGCGCGGCGCACCCGCGCCGATAGAACCTTCTCCGCACCCCGCGCCGCGCCCCTGGCTCCTCTCGCACTCCCGGGAAACCTACATTGCCGCGCTCACCGCCGCCGGCATGCTCGCGCACTTCCTGCTGCGCTATGCCGCGGGCGCCAGCCCTTCCACCGCGCTCCTCCCCCTCTACGCCGTTCTCCTGCTCGGCGGCGTGCCGCTGGTCATCGCCCTCGCGCGCCATCTGCTGGCAGGCGAATTCGGCTCCGATCTCCTCGCCGGCGTCTCCATCCTCAGCTCCATCCTGCTGGGGCAATACCTGGTGGGCTGCATCATCGTGCTCATGCTCTCCGGGGGGTCGGCCCTTGAGGAGTACGCCACGCGCCGCGCCTCCTCTGTTCTCGAAGCCCTGGCCAAACGCATGCCTCAGGTGGCGCACCGCAAGCGCGACCCCGGCATCGCCGACGTGCCCCTGGCGGAAATCGCCATCGGCGACACCCTGATCGTCTTCCCCCACGAGCTCTGCCCGGTGGACGGCGTGGTCGTCGAAGGCCACGGCATCATGGACGAGTCCTACCTCACCGGCGAGCCCTACGAGCTTTCCAAAACTCCCGGCTCCAAGGTGCTCTCCGGCAGCATCAACGGGGAGACAGCGCTGACCATCGCCGCCGAAAAGCTGGCCGTGGACTCGCGCTACGCCAAGATCATGGAAGTGATGCGCGCCACGGAGGAGCGCCGCCCGCATCTGCGGCGGCTGGGCGACCGCCTCGGCGCCTGGTATACGCCGCTGGCCGTGGGCGTGGCCGTCCTCACCTGGCTGGTGACCCACGACCCCCTGCGCTTCCTGGCAGTCGTGGTCATCGCCACGCCCTGCCCGCTGCTCCTGGCCATCCCCGTGGCCATCATCGGCGCCATTTCGCTCTGCGCCCGCCACAGCATCATCATCAAGAATCCTGCGGTTCTCGAGCAGATCAGCAACTGCCGCGCCCTGGTGCTCGACAAAACCGGCACCCTCACCTACGGCAAGCCCGTCCTCACCGAGATCCTCTGCCCCGCGGGCTTCCAGCGCGACACAGTGCTGCAGCTCGCCGCCAGCCTCGAACAGTACTCCCGGCATCCCCTGGCCGGCGCCGTGCGCGATGCCGCCCTAGGGGCTTCCCTGCCGATGTGCCCGGTCAGCGAAATGACCGAAAAGCCCGGCCAGGGCCTCGCCGGACAAGTCGCGGGCAAACTGGTCAAGATTACCGGCCGCGACAAAGTTGCCGCGGAGGCCTTGCATCTTCCTCCCGTCGCCGCCGGCCTGGAGTGCCTGGTCTTCGTGGAAAACGCCTACGCCGCCACGTTCCGCTTTCACGATGCCCCGCGCAAAGAGAGCCGCTCCTTCGTGGATCACCTCAAGCCCAGGCACAAAATCGACCGCGTCCTGCTGGTTTCCGGCGACCGCCAGGCCGAAGTGCAATACCTCGCCGACGAAGTGGGCATCACCGACGTCTACGCCAGCCAGAGCCCGGAACAGAAGGTGGCCATCGTGGTGGAAGAGATGCGCCGCGCACGGACCATGGTCGTGGGCGACGGCATCAACGACGCCCCGGCGCTGATGGCCGCCACCGTGGGCATCGCCTTCGGCCCCAATAGCGACATAACCTCGGAAGCCGCCGACGCCGTCATCCTGACCACTTCGCTCGAAAAAGTGGACGAGCTCTTTCACATCAGCAGCCGCATGCGCACCATTGCCCTGCAGAGCGCCGTCGGCGGCATGCTTTTAAGCATAGTGGGAATGGTTCTGGCGGCCCTCGGCTACCTGCCCGCTCTCGAAGGCGCCGTGGCCCAGGAGATCATTGACCTCGCTGCCGTCCTCAACGCCGTGCGCGTGGCCCTGCCCGTCGAAAAACTCGCCGACATGCCGGGCCTCGGCGCGCGCCGCCCGGCTGCGCCGGCAAGGTTTTAGCAACCTGCCGGAAATCGCCTCTGCGACGGGCTGCAAAGAGGCGAAGTTGCGTCTGGACTTGGGTCCAAGAGGAAACCGGCCGGTGAGCACCTTGCAGTTGGCGCCCGCCGGCCGGTTGATTTTCACCACAACCGCGGAAGCGGTTTATTTCGACGGCGGCGCTCCCACATCGGGAGGCAGCTTGCCGTCCAGCGACTTCAGGAACTCCAGCAGGTCCTCGCGCTCCTGCCCGGTCAGAAAATCCAGAACATGGATCTCCTTGTCCAGGTGCGGATTGGAATTGCCCCCGCCGATGTAGTGGTCGATCACATCCTTGAGCGTGGGCAAACTGCCGTCGTGCACATACGGGGCGGTTTGGCTGATGTTGCGCAGTGTCGGCGTCTTGAACGCGCCGGTATCGGCGTCATTCTTCGAGATTGCCGCGCGGCCGGTATCGGTGAAATTGCCCCGGGTATCCGCGCCGATGCCGATGTTGTGGAACTTGTTGTCGGTGAACAGCGCGTACTTCTCGCCGATCGTGTGGCACACGGCGCAGTTGCCCTTCTTCGGGTCCTGGAACACTTTCAGCCCGCGCTTCGCGGACGCCGAAAGCGCCTTCTTGTCGTGCCCGTAGTAGTAGCGGTCGAACGGAGAAGCCCCGCTCAGCACCGTGCGCTCGAACGAGGCGATGGACTTCGCCACCATGTCAATGGTGATCTGGTCCGTGCCCCAGGCCGTCCGGAAGGCTTCGCGGTAGCTGGCATCCGCCTGCAGGTGCTTCACCACGCCGTCCAACGTGAAGGCCATCTCCACCGGGTTCTGGATCGGGCCCTTGGCCTGCTCTTCCAGGCTCGGCGCGCGGCCGTCCCAGAACTGCAGCGTGTTGTAAACCGAGTTGATCACCGTCGGCGCGCTGCGCCCGCCGAGCTTGCCGCCTACGCCCGAGGAAAAGGCCTTGTTGTCGGTGAAGCCGTTGGCCGGGCCGTGACAGCTGGCGCAGGAGATGGTGTTGTCCGCCGAAAGGGCCTTGTCGTAGTACAGCCGGCGCCCCAGCGCGACGGTCTCCGCGGTCGGCGGATTATCTGCCGGCACCGGCACCGGCGGCAGCCCCAGCGGCGCCTTGATCACGATGGGTTTGCCTATGGGTCGCGCGGGCTCCTGTGCCTGCGCGGACTGCGGATGGCACACCCCAGCATACCAGAGAGCTACAACTGCCGTGGCAATTGCCATGAGCATCTTGTGACGTGTAACGCGATTGAGCATGATGTCCTCCCTTGCCACTCTATGGAATCGAGAGTAGGCAGCGCCCTGCGATTTGTCAATTCGGTGAGGAAACGGGCGGCCACCGGGCGCAGGGCAAAAAGAGCGGAACAGCAAAGGAGCAATGCGTGGGATGCCCGATTCAGCAGGAATGAAACCCGGCCCTCCCGCCACTGCCGCAGAAGGTTGGATGGCGCGAATGCGCCACGCCCTTGGCCGGCTTCGCTATTCGCGGAAATAGAAGTTCAAGCGCACGCCGCAGACCTCGATGAGGTCGCCATCGTTCAGCCGCGTGGACCCGTGGATGGGCACGCCGTTCACCGTGGGAATCTTGTCGCCGGGGCCCAGAAAGTAGCCGTCGTCGCGATGGTTGATCTGCGCGGCGACTTCCGGCTTGAACCACCCGGTCAGCCGCACCGTGGCCAGCGCCGATTTCCCGATCACCGTCAGCTTGTTCGTGAGCACATAATCCCGCCGGTCGGTCTTTCCGCCGAGCACGGCCAGCGAGGGCATCTTCAGCCGCCCCCCCGCGAACTGCGAGCGCTCCCCAAGAGCCGCGGCTTGCTGCAGCAGCTCGCGCCGTTCCTTGGTGTCCAGCACCATGGTTTCGTCGATGCGCGGCGCGCTGGCCTTGCGCCCGCTCTCCAGCGCCAGCGACGCCTCCCCGGTGGCATCCACCTTGATGTGGTGTTTGCCGATCCAGATGGAATCGCCGTCGTGCAGGGTGGCGCGCTCAATGCGCAAATCGTTCACAAACGTTCCGTTCAGGCTGTCCAGGTCCTCCACCACCAGCTTGCCCGCCTCGAAATAGACGCGCGCGTGGTAGTTGGACACCGCCAGGTTGTCCACGGGAATATCGTTGTCCGGCGCGCGCCCGATGCCCACCGGCACGCTGCCTACCGGCACTTCCTTGACCACCCGGTTCTCGAACATCAGGCTGAGCTTTGCCATTTCAAGCGCCTCCTCCCGCGTCCCCGTTGGATCCCGTCTTCCGGGCGCTCCCGCGCAGCCAGGAAAACAATCCCTTGGCCTCGGCATCCACCCGTACCACGATCACCGTGACGTTGTCCGCTCCGCCATTTTCATTGGCCAGCGCCACGAGCTTCTCCGCCGCCAGCTGCGGATCGGTTTCCGCCTGTAGCGTACCGGCGATCTCCGGCTCGGTCACCATGCGCGTTAGTCCATCCGAGCAAATCAGCAGCACATCCCGCGGGATCAGGGCATGCTCGTCGGTGTCCACTTCCACATCCGGCTGCGTCCCCAGCGCCCGCAGCAGCACGCTCTGCATCTCGCTCCGCTCCGCTTCCGCGGGCGTCAGCATGCCCCGCCGCACCTGCTCGGCCACCAGCGAATGATCGCTGGTCAGCTGGTGCAGCCCGCCCGCGCGCAGCAGATACACCCGGCTGTCCCCCACGTGCGCCACGCTCATGCGCTCGCCCTCAACCCACACCGCGCTCAGCGTTGCGCCCATTCCCTGCTGTTCCGCATGCGCTTCCGCGGAAGTGTAAATATTCCGGTTGGCCAGATGCACCGCGCTCACCAGGCGTTTCGTGCGCTCGCTCCAGCCCACTGCCGGCTCGCCGAACAGCGGCGCTGTCTGGTCGATCTGCGCCTCCAGGCAGTGTCCCGCCACCGATTCCACCGCCAGCGCACTGGCGACTTCCCCGTGCGCCTCACCACCCATCCCGTCCGAAAGCACAAACAGGTTCAGCGGCGCCACGATGCGGTAACTATCCTCGTTGTTCGAGCGGACGCGGCCCACGTCGCTGCTGCCGCCGCATACAATTCGCACTAGCTTTGCTCCACACTCTTCCGGCGAGCCTCAACTCGCCCACCCGCTGCCCGGACACACCCGCTGCGGACTGTCTGCTCCCACGCTAGCAGAGCCCTGCACCCTCCTCAATGGACTGGCCTCAACTAGTTACTCGCTTTTTGACCACTTTTCCCGCAGGCCCCGCATTCCAGTGCGCCGCCTGCGCCTGCGCCCACGATGAGGTAAACTCTCTTCCTGAAACTGGCCATCGGGCCCGGCCCAGTCAGCTCTTTTTCGCGAATCCGTCGCGGATCAGATCGCGTAAAATAATACCCATCCACGCAGGCAGGAAAGGAACGCAAGCAGCCATGAGCGAAACAATCAGCCTTCCCAAGATCGGTGAAGCCGCTCCGGACTTCACCGCGGTAACCACGCACTCTCCCGCCATGAAGTTCAGCGAGTGGCAGGGAGGTTCCTGGGTCGTATTCTTCTCCCACCCCGCCGATTTCACTCCCGTCTGCACCACCGAGCTAACCGAATTCGCCCGGCGCAACGGGGAGTTCACGGCCCTCGGCGTGCAGCTCATCGGTCTGAGCATTGACAGCATCCACTCGCATCTGGCCTGGCTGCAGAACATCAAGCAGATCATGGGCGTGGAGATTCCCTACCCCATGGTCGCCGACATCGACATGAAGGTCTCCAGCCTCTACGGCATGCTCCATCCCGGCGCGAGCGCCACGGCGACGGTGCGCGCGGTCTTTGTCATCGATCCGAAACGCGTCATCCGCGCGATTATCTATTACCCCCTGAACGTGGGGCGCAACGTGGACGAGGTGGTCCGCCTGGTCAAGGCGCTGCAGACCGCCGACACCCAGGCCTGCGCCACGCCAGTGAACTGGCAGCCGGGCCAGCCGGTGGTGGTGCCCGCGCCCAAAACCGTCGAGGACGTCGCCCGCAACGCCGCCAACAAGGACTACGAGAAGAAAGAGTTCTACCTGGCCTTCAAAGCGCACAAGAAGTAGCGGGGCTGGCCCGGGAGCGTGCCATGGAATTCCAGCAGTTCTATCTCAGCTGCCTCGCGCATGCTTCCTACCTCATCGGCTCGGACGGCATCGCCGCGGTCGTCGATCCGCAACGCGACGTCGACATCTATCTGAAGGAGGCCGCCCGCCGCAGCCTCCGTATCCAGCACATCATCGAGACCCACCTGCACGCCGATTTTGTCTCCGGCCATGTGGAGCTGGCCCGCCGCACCGGCGCCAAGATCTACCTGGGCGCGCAGGCCGGCGCGACCTTCCCGCATGTTGCCGTAAAGGACGGCGACGAAATCCGTATTGGCCGCGCCGTTCTGCGCTTTCTGGAAACTCCCGGCCACACCGTGGAGAGCGTTTGCGTGCTGGTCACCGATTTGGAGCGCTCCGAAAAGCCCTGGGCGGCGCTAACCGGCGACACGCTGTTCATCGGCGACGTCGGCAGGCCCGACCTTTCCCCGGCGCACACTCCCCAGCAACTGGCCGCGCTGCTCTATGACAGCCTGCACGGCAAACTCCTGACCCTTCCCGACGACGTTCTCGTCTATCCCGCGCATGGCGCCGGCTCCCTCTGCGGACGCCAGATGAGCACCGACCTCTCTTCCACGATCGGCCTGCAGCGCAAACTGAACTATGCCTTGCGCACGGACAGCAAGGAGGAGTTCGTCCGTCTGCTCACCGAAGATCTCCCCGAGCGCCCGGGCTACTTCCTGCGCGACGCCGCCATCAATCGCAGCGGCGCTCCCGCACTCTCCGATCTCCCGCCGCTGCCGGGTCTCTCTCCCGCCGCATTCGACGCCCAGCGCAGCGAAGGGCGGATCGTGCTGGATACCCGCCCCGCCGCGAAATACCTCCCTGCGCACATTCCAGGTTCCGTGCAGATCGCCCTCGGCGGCCAGTTCGCCTCCTGGGCCGGCGCGTTGCTCGGGGTGGACGCCCGCCTGCTCCTCGTCGCGGAGGACTTCGCCGCCGTCGCGGAGACCCGCACGCGCCTGGCGCGGGTGGGCATCGAGAAGCTCGAAGGCTACCTGGAGGGCGGCATCCTGGCCTGGCAAAAAGCCGGCCGACCTCTGGAAACCATTCCGGAGATCAGCGTCGAGGAACTTCACCAGAAAATGCGCGGCGGTGAGGATTTGCAGGTGCTCGACGTGCGCCGCCAGGGCGAGTGGGATTCCGGTCACATCGCCGGCGCGGTGCTCCAGCCGCTGAACAATCTGGAGAAGAATCTCGGCGGCCTCGACCGCGCCCGCCCTCTCGCCGTGCAGTGCCAGGGCGGATACCGCAGCGCCATCGCCGCCAGCCTCCTGCGCCGCGCCGGCTTCCGGAACATCGTGAACATCGCCGGCGGCTTCAGCGCCTGGAGCGCCTGCAAGCTGCCCGTAGCGACAGCCAGCAACGCCCCCGCCGGTCACTAACACACCGTCCCGGATGTTCGGTATAGGGATTAGGGCTTCAGGCCAGACAATAACGCTCGCAAACTCACAAGCATTAGCCCCTGAGGACACCGCACAAAAAAACAGTCATTGTGAACGGGGAAAAATCGCAGAACCACAAACAAACCCACTACTTCTCCAGCAGCTTTTCCAAATAGGCCACCTCCTGCTCCTCGCCCTGCCCGTAGACCGGATTGGCCACCCGCAGGATCAGCTCCTCTTCCTTGGCAGGGGCCCGGTACAGGGCCAACAGTTGTTGGACGACCAGGAGCTGCTGGTAGATCCGGCCCAGTTCCGGATTGTTTTCGAACATGGCGGTTTTCCTCTCCGGGCGGCGATCTGCAGCTCTAATTTGTCGAGCAACACTTTGCTCGCTGCAGCCTCAGCCCTGCCGGATAGGATGTGGTGCTTCTTCCAGCACCATTCGCCGGGGACAAACGACACATCCGACCTTACAGGAGCAATCCTCAAGCCATCGACGGAATTCATAAAGTATTGAAAAATAAACTACCTGGCATGTACTAGAACTTCTGATGCGGGAAGAATTCCGCCTGGAAGGGCAAAGAAGTTGCTTCTAATGAAATGAACCGCCCCGTGCTCCATTCTTCCGAAACTGCTTGTTTCCGGCCCACCGCAAACCTGCGTACCACTTCCCTGCTTTCTCCCCGGCCTGCCTCTCATCTACAATCCTTGCGTGCTCCGTCTCCCCCACCTCTCCCGCTCTCGTCTGCTGGCCCTGAGCTTCGCCGGGCCGGCCCTGGTTGCCGCGGCGATCCTCGCCGCACTTTCCGTCTTCCCGGCGCTGAGCCCCGCACAGCAGCCCCCGGCGCCCTCCGCCGCGCGCATCCTCCTGCTGCCGCGCCGCGCCCTGGCCGGGGAACGCATCACCCTGGCCGTCCTCGACTACAATGGCCGCTTGACCCCCGGGGTCACCGTTACTTTTTCCAGCGGGGACCGCGTCACCACCGACGCCACCGGCCGCGCCACCCTGGCCGCTCCATCCACACCGGGCACGTTCTTCGCCTCCATCGCCGGACGCCCGGGCCGCGTGCCGCTGACACTGGTCGCCCCGCCGGTCCTCACCGGCGCGGGCGAAACTTCCCTGCCGCGCCTCGTCGCGCGCGCCGTCCCGCGCTTTGCCCTGCTCGCCGACCGTTTCGACCTCTTCGGCACGGGCTTCTGCGGCGCGGCCGACGCCAACCGCGTGCTCATCGCCGGCCAGCCCGCACTGGTCCTCGCCGCTTCTTCGCTGGCGCTGACCATCCTCCCGCCCGACGGCCTCCCTGCCGGCCCCGCCGAAGTCACACTCGCCTGCGGCGAGCGCGCCGCGCCTCCCTTCTCCCTGCAATTCGTGGCGCTCGAGCTGGTGGCTTCTTCCACGCCGCTGGCCCCCGGAGAAAAGCGCGAGCTCGTGGTCCTCGTCCACGGGACCGCGGAGCGCGTCCCGCTCGAAGCGCGCAACCTCGCCCCGCAAATCGCCGAACTGGCCGGCGGCAATCCCGTGCGCCTGCCCTCCACCGGCGGCCCGGAAAATTCCGCGCGCCTGCAGCTCCTTGGGCGCAGCCGCGGTTCCTTCCTCATCAGCATCCGCCTGGCGCCCTCCTACGCCCCGCCGCACCGCTAGTCCCTCATTGGTCCAGAGGCCTCCAGGCACACCCCGGCCCGGCGGTTCTTGCGCCCGCTTCTTCAATTTTCCGGGAAAATTTCTAGGCGATCTGCTTCGCGCTCTTCGCCGGCGGCAAGGACAGCTCGCCCGGCGCCGCTCTTTCAAAATTGGAATAATATATCTTGATGGCTCGATGAGCAAGGCATCATCATAGAAGGCAATATTATTGATATGAAATTGAGTTGTCCAGTAATCAATTTCTTCGACCACTTTTAATGGATCCTTTCTGAAAAAACCTCTTGTTAAAAATGGGGAAGCACAATAGGT
>JAIQEV010000084.1 GCA_020073585.1 Terriglobia bacterium | reverse complement strand
TCAGCATGGCCCGCGGCGTCTGCTGCCGGTAAATCTTCTGCGTGACCTCGGTGATCTTCGTCAGGTCCCGCAGCGTCTCCGCGCTATAGATCCCCGTCTTCCCGGTGACCGTCACCGCCTCGGTCGCCTCCACCGGCGTGGCCACCGCTTCGGCCTTGACCTCCGGCCCCCCGCTCGGCCACCAGTTGGCGCTCTCGTACAGGCTGCGCAGCCGCGGGTTGTTCTCTTCCTCCCCGGGAAACTGGGCCGCAATCTTCTGCAGTTGTTCCACCGCTTTGTTCTGCAGCGAATACTGGATGAAAATCTCCGTCTGCACAATCAGATCCTCGAGGGCCTGTTGCGTGCGGCTCCCGGCAGCGAGCGCTTGCTGCGGCGGCCCCCCGGGCGCGCCGCGGTCCGGCGTCGGGGCCTGGGACGACGTGGTGCTGGACAGGCGCGCGGCCAGGCTCTTCAGCGCCGCATCGTCGATGCGCCCCCGCAGCCGCTCCAGCCGTTCCTGATTCCGGTAGTCGTAGGCGTCAATATCCACCAGCCGTTCCAGCGACTCCCGGGCCTTCTGCGTATCCCCGGCGTTCAGGTACAGATCGAACAGCCGCAGCAGGATCTCGAAGTACTTGGATTCCCGGTTGATCTCGTTATACAGCGCCGCCCAGAACTCCAGCAGCGCCAGCGAATCCGGATGGCGCTCGGCCACCGCATCCAGTTGCACCGCGAACTCGTTCTGGGCCCGCGCCGCGAACATTTTGCGCTTCAGCGTCTGCAGGAGATCGACCGCCTTGGCCTCTTCCTTGGCCCCCGCATAGCAGTCGGCGAGATCGAACAGCCGCGGCGCCGCCCCGTTCTTTTCCTTTTCCTTGCTCAGCCGCTCGAAGACCCCGCGCGCGCGGTCCAGTTGCCCGGCCTTCATCAGCGCGTCCCCGAACGTTTCCAGAAACGCGTCGTCATTCTCCGCAACGGAGAACGGCTCCAGCAGCGCCGCCGCCTCCCCCGCCGCTCCCACCCGCAGCTTGGCCTCGGCATAGAGCAGCGCCACGCTGCGCTCGCTGGGCGCCAGCTCGTACGCGCGGCCCAGCAGTTTCAGCGCGTCCTCTTCGGCGCCGGAGGCCGAAGCCAGTTGCCCGGCGCGCAGAAACGCGCGCACCGCGATGGCGTTCTTGCCGATGCGCGCCGCGCTTTCCGCCAGGCGCAGCTGCCGCGGAAGATTTTCGGGGTCCAGCTGCGCGATGCGCTCGAAGCAAAAGAGCGCGTCTTCTTCGCGCCGCGCCGTCGTGAACAACTCCGCGGCCCGCGTGAACTGCTCGACGGCCTCTTCCGCGCGGTTCTGCTTCTGCAGCAGAAAGGCGTACCGCGCGATGCGTTCCGGGGGATGCTGCGCCGAGGAGGTCTTCAGAAAGCGGTTGTAGATGGCCAGGGCCTTGGTCTCGTCCCGCCCGTCCACCAGCAGGTCGAAGAGCAGCCCGTAATAAAACGCCGCGCGCTCCGGCTTCTCCAGCCGGGCGTAGAGGTCCCCCAGCGCCTGGGTCGCTTCCTGGTGGTTGGGCGCCTCGTTCAGGACCGCCTGATACGCCTCGATAGCTTCCTCGACGCGATTTTTCTCGAGGCACCTCTTGGCGCGGTCCAGATGTTTGCTGACGTCTACGGCCATCGAAACGGGTTGCCTTCTGTAGAGGCGGCTTTCCGCCGCCACTGCGGAGCGCGCCGCCGGCCGCTTGCCGCCGGGCGCGCGAACGGAACTTCCTAACTATACTCCGCGCCCCCGAAGCGGGCAAAACCGCCCCGCGCCCGCGATGTGCTATGCGCCACTCTCCCGCCCCTGCTCCCGCCTCGCTCCCCGCCCAGGCTGACGCCGCACCCGAACTATGGCAAACTAAAATATTGAACGCCGCGCAGCTCTCCCGCAGGTGCCCTTCCGGCCCCCGCGGGGTGCCGCGCCGCCGAGGCCCGCCCCGGGCCGCACGCCGGGCGGCGGAAAGCTCTGATGGACCCACGCTTCATACGCAATTTTTGCATCATCGCGCACATCGACCACGGCAAGTCCACCCTGGCCGACCGCCTGCTCGAGATGACCGGCGCGCTCACCCAGCGCGAAATGCACGAGCAGGTCCTCGACTCCATGGACCTCGAGCGCGAGCGCGGCATCACCATCAAGGCCAAAAGCATCCGCCTGCACTACAAAGCCAAGGACGGCAACACCTATCGCATCAACCTCATCGACACCCCCGGCCACGTCGATTTCTCCTACGAAGTCTCGCGCGCCCTGTCCGCCTGCGAAGGCGCACTCCTCGTCGTAGACGCCAGCCAGGGCGTGGAAGCCCAGACCGTGGCCAACACCTTCCTCGCCGCCGCCAGCAATCTCACCATCATCCCGGTCATCAACAAGATCGACCTCCCCGCCGCCCAGCCCGACTTCGTCAAGGAACAGATCGAAAGCGTTCTGGCCATTCCCGCCGCCGACGCCCTGCTCATCTCCGCCAAGAGCGGTCTCGGCGTCGAAGACGTCCTGGAAGCCATCGTCAAGCGCGTGCCCCCGCCCAAGGGCAGCGCGGAAAATCCCCTGCAGGCCCTGATCTTCGATTCCTGGTTCGACATCTACCGCGGCGCGGTGGTCCTGGTGCGCGTCATGCAAGGCCGCCTCACCAACCACATGAAGATCCGCCTCTGCTACAGCAACGAAATCTACGAAGTCGAGCAGATCGGCACGCTCACCCCCAAGCCCGTGGCCCTCGAAGAGCTGGAAGCCGGCGACGTCGGCTTCGTGGTCGCCAACATCAAGCGCGTCGCCGACGCCCGCATGGGCGATACCGTCACCGACGCCGCCCGCCCCGCCCCGGCCCTGCCCGGCTTCGAAGCCATCAAGCCCATGGTCTTCGCCGGCCTCTTCCCCGTCCTCGCCGATGATTACGAGCCTCTGCGCGACGCCCTCGGCAAACTCCAGCTCAACGACGCCGCCTTTTTCTACGAGCCGGAAAATTCCGTGGCCCTGGGCTTCGGCTTCCGCTGCGGCTTCCTCGGCCTCCTGCACATGGAGATCGTCCAGGAGCGCCTCGAGCGCGAATTCGGCATCAACCTCATCACCACCGCCCCCAGCGTGCGCTACCGCATCACCCGCGTCGGCGGCGAAGCCATCGAAGTGGACAGCCCCGCCAAATTCCCCACTCCCAGCGACATCGCCAAGATCGAAGAGCCCATCATCAAGGCCATGATCATCACCAGCGACGATTCCGTCGGCGGCATCCTCCAGCTCTGCCAGGAAAAGCGCGGCGTCCAGAAAAATTTCGAGTACCTCTCCCCCACCCGCGTCATGCTCACCTACGAGCTGCCCCTCAACGAAATCGTCCTCGATTTCTACGACCGCCTGAAGAGCGTCTCCCGCGGCTACGCCTCGCTCGATTACCACCTCGCCGGCTACCAGGAATCCGACCTCATCAAGCTCGACGTCCTCGTCGGCGGCGAGCCCGTGGACGCCCTGGCCCTCATCATCCACCGCGATTTCGCCTACGACCGCGGCCGCGAGCTGGTCTCCCGCTTGCGCAAGCTCATTCCCCGCCAGATGTTCGAGGTGCCCATCCAGGCCGCCATCGGCAGCCGCGTCATCGCCCGCGAAACCGTCGCCGCCATGCGCAAAAACGTCCTCGCCAAATGCTACGGCGGCGACATCTCCCGCAAACGCAAGCTCCTCGAAAAGCAAAAAGAAGGCAAGCGCCGCATGAAGCGCGTCGGCCAGGTGGACATCCCCCAGGAAGCCTTCCTCGCCGTCCTCAAAGTCGCCTCCTCCTCCGACGACGAGTAGCCGCCCCCTTCCCGCGTAGGGGCACGGCACGCCGTGCCCCGGACAGCAGTCGGGGCCGTGCCCGCTCTTCCCGCTTTTGCCGCGCTTTTACCGTGCTTTTGTAGGCGCCGGGCTTCAGCCCGGCTCTTTCTTTTGCCGTGATTGTTTAGCGCCGGGCGGAATTTATCCCGACCTGGTCGGGAGCCCGGCTCTTGCTTTCTCTGTCATCTGCCGCCCCTCTTCCGCCCCTGTCGGGAGGCTGTACCCATCCTTCCTTTTTCTTCGCCCATGCAGCGGTGCCGGCATTTGACCCGCCATTAGTCGCGGCGGCGCGCCTCTTCGTGGCACAGCCATTCCTGGCTGTGCTCCCCCGCTTTTCCGCTTCGCGCGAAAGCCGAACCATTCCTTTTTCTACTTTCCGGTGCTGAACCCCAACGTCGCTGCCGAATGCGGACAGCATTGCCAAAGCATGCTTCTGCGGACAATTGGATTGACAGTTCACTGGAACTTGGATAAGTGGTCGGTGTCTAAGATAGATAGGCAGATTTCGCCATGCCTCCGGGATAGGAATCGGATCCTGCCGGGAGTAAGCCCGGATCGTGTGCAGGAGCACATCGCGGATTTAGCATCCCCTGGAGGAGCAACTATGATGCCCTCGACAGATCGCATGAAAAGCCACCGCTCGTGCTTTATTATTCTTCTTTTCCCCACCCTGCTTTTCGCCGCAAGTCACTCCGCGCAACCGCAGGACCCCAAAGACCAGTCGGCGCCGCCCGCAACCTACGACGAGATTCAGGCACGCGACGCGCTAAACAAGGGAATCGCCGACTACAAGAACGCGCAATATCAAGACGCAATACGGGACTTCACCCGCGCCAAGCATCTCGATCCGCACCTGCTAAATGCCCGTCTACATCTGGCCACCACTTACAAGACGCTCTACATTCCAGGATCGCCGGCTGAAGACAACATTCGTTTGGGACAGGCGGCAATCCAGGAGTTCCAGGAACTATTAGCCTTGGATTCCGCAAATCTCTCCGCCATCGACGCTCTGGGTATGCTGCTCTTCATGACGGCTGGCCAGCCATTCGATTCTGCCAAGTTTGAAGAATCCAAGTCCTACCACAAAAAACATATTCAACTCCGCCCTGAAGATCCGGAGCCGTACTACTGGGTCGGCGTCATTGATTGGACCCTGTCCTTCCGCGCCAATGCCGAACTCCGCGGCGTCCACAATCGGGAGCACCCGCGCAATTCATTGCGTGATGACCAATCCCTGCCAAGTGATTTGCGGGAAATATACCGAAGCGAATACGGTTCCATCATTAGCGAAGGCATCGAACACTTGCAGCAAGCCAGCCGGCTTAAGCCTGACTTTGGCGATGCCCTGGCTTATCTCAACCTCCTCTACAGGCGGAAAGCCGACGCCGTGGAGACAGCGGCAGAGCGAAGGCAGCTAATGAAGATGGCCGATGACCTGGTGGACGAACTCATGAAGATCAAGCAAAAGGAACTTCAACAAGACCACTGACCAGCCGCGTGCCGCACCCTTCGCCCAGCAAAGGGTGCGGTTTTTCGCCGGTATTTAACCGCCGCCCAATCCAATCGTCATCCCCGGACAATCCTTGCAATTTCTCCTTGCTGCTTCTCCCGCACCCGCAGTAGACTCCGCGCCACAGGCAGTCTCATGGCCAAAGATCCGCAATTTGTCCTGAAGAAACGGGGCGCAAGAGTCCCGGTCGTCCTCGGTGACGAACTATCCGAACAACTCCTCGACGAACTCGATGAACTGGAAGCCCACCTCGACTTTGAAGCCGCCCAGGCATCGGGAGAAACTCCCCTCCCCTTTGACAAAGCCCCCGCGCGCATAAAACCTTCCCGCAAGTGAATTACAAACTATTTGTCCTGCCCAGAAGCGATCCGGCTCTGTATTCGAACGCTTTTCCACAGCCATTCGAATGCATGTCAGTAACATGTTGTATTTATACACACTCCCTGCTACCATAGCCCGTGCTTCGTCGCTTCCACCCCGCCCGCCCCAATCAGCAGTCGAGGCACCCCGAATCTCCTCACCCACCACTCACCAGTCACGACTCGCCACTCACTCTCCATCCCCCACTATCCTCTTTCGTTTCACGCTCTTGCGCACTCTTCCCAACAACGGCGCCCCGCAACCCCTTTACCATCAATCACTTCCCCACTCTTTCCCGTCGCACGGGGGGTGGGGTACCCCCTCTCTTCCCCCCTTTCCTTTCAACAACTTCCGCACTCTGCAATCCTCTTCGCGCACGCTTCCTTCGCCTCATTCCTTCGTTACCTCATCGACTCATCGCCGCGCCCCAAGGCACACCCCATCGAGTCAGCACCCGTGGCCCAGCCATTCCTGGCTGTGCTCTTACCTGTGTTTCGATCCATTTTGTTTTGGAGAGAAGGCCGTTCTACTCTTTTTTCTTCACTTCGGTGATGAGCCGCCCGCGGTGCAACTGGATCGAAACCGCATCGCCGAGCGCCACTTGCTCCGTCGAGCGCAGAACATTCCCCGCCGCATCCGTGGCAATCGCGTACCCGCGTTCCAGCACGCGCAGCGGGCTGCGCTCCTCGAGCTGCAGCCGCAGCCGGTCGAGCCGCTCGCGCTTCCCGCGCAGCATCCGGTCCGCGCGCACGCCCAGCTCCGCGGCGACCCGCTCCAAACGGATGTGCAGCCGCCCGATCTTGGCCCGGAAATCGAAGGAGGCGATGCGCAGATGCGCCGCGGTGTAACGCTTGCGCGCCTGCTGCAAGCGCGCGCGCAGACCGTGCGTCAGCCGCGAGGTCATCTCATCGGCGCGCTGCCGCTGCTGGCGCAGCAGATCCAGCGGCCGGCGGAAGCCCCGCCGCGCGGACAGCTCGTGCACCCGGCGGCTGAGAACGCTCAGCCGGTAACGGAGCTGCTGCGCCAGCGTCTCGCGCAGCTCGGCGATGTGCTTGTCGAATTCGCGGCGCGTCTGCACCACCAGTTCGGCCGCCGCCGAGGGCGTCGAGGCCCGCACGTCGGCGGCGAAATCGGCGATGGTGAAATCGGTTTCGTGGCCCACGCCGCAGATGATCGGAATCAGCGAAGCGGAGACGGCCCGCGCCACACTCTCCTCGTTGAACGCCCAGAGATCCTCGATCGAGCCGCCGCCGCGCGCCAGGATCACCACGTCGGCGAGCCGCTTGCGGTTGAAATAGCGCAGCGCTTCCACGATCTCTGCCGCGGCGCCTTCGCCCTGCACGCGCACCGGATACAGCGTCAGGTGCACGTTCGGAAAGCGCCGGCGCAGGATGCGCACAACGTCGCGCACCGCGGCGCCGGTCGGCGAGGTAATCAGCCCGATGCGCTGCGGCAGCAGCGGCAGCGGCTTCTTGCGCGCGGGATCGAACAGGCCCTCGGCCTCCAGGCGCTTCTTCAGTTGCTCGAAGGCCAGTTGCAGCGCGCCCAGGCCGAGCGGCTCGATCGTTTCCACGTAGATCTGATATTCGCCGCGCGCTTCGTACACGCTCACCGAGCCGCGCACCGTGACCTTCAATCCGTCCTCGGGACGGAATTTCATGCCGCGCTGCTGGTTTTTGAAAAACACGCAGCGCACCTGGGCCTTTTCATCCTTCAGCGTGAAGTAGAAATGCCCGGACTGCGCCAGCTTGCAGTTGGAGATTTCGCCCTGCACCAGAATGTCGGTGAAGTTGCGCGCCAGCAGGTCGCGAATGCGCGCGGTCAGCTCGCTGACCGTCCAGGTCTTGCGCTCCGGCATCAGATTGAAGGTGAGCTGGCTCATGGAAAGTCCCGCGTTTTCCCCGGCCCGCGGTCCGTGGTCCGGAAACAGCGGCGCTTCACAAGAAAATACTATTTTGCGCCGGAGCGCAAGGGGCTGCTGCTTTTGAAAATCGGATGCCGGAAAACTTTCTTTTCGCGGAGCGCCCGGATTTGCCGGCGGCCGGTTTTCTCCGAGAATTTTTCACCAAACCTTCATCAATTCCTGGCATCAGTTTTTTGCGTTTGTGTTCTAACTGTGCGGAACAGAAAATACGATCTCGAGAAAGCGAGAAGGCCCATCCAAACACTTCCGAAATTCCCTTTGGCAGCAGGAGAAGAAGATACTGAGCCCCAGCGCCGCGATGCGCAAGCGCTCGAGGCCCGCCGCCTCGCCGCCCTGCCGCGCATTGCCAGCGGCGCATCGTTGTCCGCGATTGCCCGGCAACTCGGGGTCAGCCGCCAGGCGGTTCATCAATGGGCGCAGGAATATCGCCGGCAGGGTGCGGACGGATTGCGCCGCCGGCTCCGCCCGGGGCGTCCCCCGAAGCTGACCCGCGAGCAACTGGCGCAGCTCCCGCGCATGCTGGCGCATGGCCCCAAAGCGTACGGCTTTGCGGCCGCGGTGTGGACCTCGCAGCGCATCGCCGATCTGCTCTGGAAACGCTTCCGGGTTCGCTATACCCCGGACCACATTCCCTATCTGCTGCGCGGGCTCGGCTGGAACCTGAAGGAACACCAGGCCCACCCGCATCAGCGGCGGAACTGGCCGATGAACCAGGGCGGCAAATCGCGGACCAGGCTGTTGACCGCTTCGCGATCCCGCTCGGAAAGGATCATGCAGGCGATGATGGGAAAGTAGCAAGGGCGCAGCAAGCTGCGCCCCGCAATCGAACTCCATCGGAATTTGCGCGGACTTCAGATGAGGTCGAGGCCGGCGAAGAAATAGCCGATTTCGAAGGCTGCGGTATCGGGAGCGTCGGAGCCGTGGGTGCAATTGCTGCCGATGCTGGTGCCGAGGTCGCGGCGGATGGTGCCGGGAGCGGCCTTGGCCGGGTCGGTGGCGCCCATGGTATCGCGCCACTTGGCGATGGCGCCTTCGCCTTCGAGGACCAGGGCCACGATCTTGCCGGAGCTCATGAAGTCGGTGAGTTCGCCGAAGAAGGGCCGGGCCTTGTGCACGGCGTAGAAGCCGCCGGCTTCCTCCTTGGTGAGGCGCATGGATTTGATGGCCACGATGGCGAAGCCGGCCTTATGGATGCGGGAAAGAATTTCGCCGGTGAGGCCGCGTCCGACGGCGTCTGGCTTGATGATTGCGAAAGTGCGTTCGAGTGCCACGAGTCGCTCCTAGCGAAGTAATGAGGAAACGAAGTAACGAGGTAATGAGAAGAGCCTCGTCATTTCAAAGCGGCGGCGACGGTCGAGCCGAGGTCCGCGGGGGTTTCGATGCAGCGGATGCCGGCGGCGCTCATGGCCGCGTATTTATCCTTGGCGGTGCCCTGCCCGCCGCTGATGATCGCGCCGGCGTGGCCCATGCGGCGGCCCGGCGGCGCGGTCTGCCCGGCGATGAAGCCGACGACGGGCTTCTTCACGTGGGCCTTGATGTATTCCGCGGCCGTCTCTTCGGCGTTGCCGCCGATTTCGCCGATCAAAATGATGGCCTGCGTATCCGGATCTTCGTTGAAGAGCTTGATGGCGTCCAGGAAAGTGGTGCCGATGATGGGATCGCCGCCGATGCCGATGCAGGTGGACTGGCCGATGCCCAGGCGCGACAACTGGTCCACGGCCTCGTAGGTCAGGGTGCCGCTGCGGCTGACCACGCCGACGTGGCCCTGCCGGTGGATGCGGCCGGGCATGATACCAATCTTGCACTTTCCCGGAGAGATAATTCCGGGGCAGTTGGGGCCGATGAGGCGGAGCTTGTTGAAGTCCACGGCGGCCTTTACGCGCACCATGTCCAGGACGGGAATGCCTTCGGTGATGCACACAACCAGAGGGATCTGCGCGTCCGCGGCTTCCAGAATGGCATCCGCGGCGAAGGGCGGCGGAACGAAAATCACGGAAGCGTTGGCGCCGGTTTCTTTGGCGGCGTCGAACACGGTGTTGAAGACCGGGCGCTCGAGGTGCTTGGTGCCGCCCTTGCCGGGGGTGACCCCGCCGACGACGTTGGTGCCGTACTCGATCATTTGCTGCGCGTGGAAGGTGCCTTCGCGTCCGGTGAAGCCCTGAACTAGGAGGCGCGTTTTTTCATTGGCCAGAACGCTCATCGCGCACCTCCCGCCAGCGCCACGACCTTTTGCGCGCCGTCCTTCATGCCGTTGGCGATGGTGAAGTTCAAACCGCTGTCGCGGAGAATCTGCTGGCCGAGTTCCACGTTTGTGCCTTCCATGCGGACCACCACCGGAACCCCCAGATGCAAATCTTTCGCGGCGGCCACCACGCCGGTGGCGAGGACGTCGCAGCGCAGGATGCCGCCGAAAATGTTGATGAACACGGCCTTCACCGCCGGGTCGCTCATGAGGATGCGGAAGGCGTTTTTGACCTGATCGGCCGAGGCGCCGCCGCCGACATCGAGGAAATTGGCGGGCGAGCCGCCGGCGTACTTGATGATGTCCATGGTGGCCATGGCCAGGCCCGCGCCGTTGACCATGCAGGCGACGCTGCCGTCGAGCTTGATGTAGTTGAGGCCGTACTTGGAGGCTTCCACCTCGAGGGGATCTTCCTCGTCGAGATCGCGGAGTTCGCGAAGCTCCTTGTGGCGGTAGAGGCCGTTGTCGTCGAAGGCCATCTTGGCGTCGAGGGCCACGAGGCGGCCGTCGCCGGTGAGGACGCAGGGATTGATTTCGAGCATGGAGGCATCGGTGTCGATGAAGGCGCGGTACAGGGCCTGAAGAAACGGGGTGGCGGTACCGACCACTTCGGCGGAGAGGCCCAGGCCGAAAGCAATCTTGCGCGCCTGGTACGGCTGCAGACCGACCACGGGGTTAATGGCCTCGCGCAGGATGGCGCCGGGATTGTCCTTGGCGACCTCTTCGATCTCCATGCCGCCCGCGGCGCTGGCCATGAATACGGGGGAGCCGGTGGCGCGGTCCACGAGGATGCCGAGATAGAGCTCGCGCTTGATGTCCAGGCCCTCTTCGATGAGCACGCGCTTGACGATGCGGCCGGCGGGGCCGGTCTGCGGGGTGACCAGCTTCATGCCCAGAATCTGGCTGGCGATGTCCGCGGCCTCGTCGGCCGAACGGGCCAGCTTGACGCCGCCGGCCTTGCCGCGTCCGCCGGCGTGGATCTGGGCCTTGACGACGACCACCGGGGATTTCAGGCGCTGCGCGGCCTCGCGGGCTTCTTCCTTGCTGAAGGCCACTTCGCCGCGCGGCGTGGTCACGCCGTAGCGGGCGAGAATGGCTTTTGCCTGGTACTCATGAATCTTCATCGGGCTACCGTCTATCCTGGATTTTTGTGTGCTCTCAAAACATAGAAGTGTACCCGGAACGGCGCGCAGGGGCAAGGAAGAGCGGGACTTGGTGGTGGATTAGTTTCCGCGATGGCAACTATGCATTCACGTGACCGCCAAGCAAATCGGGTCCGACGATAACTTCCGAGTGGGTGACCACTCGTTCACAACCGTCGCGTCTGTTGCATTCGCGGTGGTGAAAACCTGGGCTACCACATTTACGTGTTGCGCGCTTTACGTCAGGCGACGACCGCACGGCCGCGCGCCTCAACGCCATGGCCAATGGTGTTGATCCGCTGGTCAATTCTGGGTCGAGGGTTTGCCCAGGAGATCCTCAGTCGCAACGAACGTGGGGACGGTGGGTTTGCCTTGGAAGGCCCGTTGGACAGCCTCGACTGTTGAACTTTTCCATTCTTGCGATGTAGTACAAAAAAGAACTCGCCTAGCATTCAGCATATTGGCCAGGCGCGCGTATTTTTCAATTATTTTCCGAGCCTCGCCATTGGATGAAGCCAACTCCCCCTTCTTCTTGGCTTCACCGATCGTTAGCAGGCCATCATATACTGCGCAGAAGTCTATCTCGCCTATTAGAGTTGAGTCGCTCTTCCGAAATTCGATCTCTGGACTGTAGTTGAACGGATGCTTCGAGTTTCTGGCCATGTAATCAAGACCAAGCGCCACCACGTCACCATCGCTCTTCAGGAACTGGTAAACGATCTCGTCGAGTTTGTAGAAGATCTGAGGAGCAGCCGGTTCCCTCCAGTGTTGACGGGAAATCGTTTGCTTGCGTCCGCAGCGCGCACATCTGAACTCGTCTGTAAGATCAGCCAGCGAGTACCAGGCTCCGTGCTTGCATACGGCACAACCTAAGACGAACCCTCTACATATGACTTTTGCAGCGATCAGCTTGTCGAGCAACATAACTGCGGCATTCTCATCCCCTCCCATGAGCTTCGCAGTTGCTGCAAGGTCTAAGTACGTCCGCTTCTCTGCATCCAATACGCAGCCTTCATCGTAAGTTCCCTGCTTTCGTTTTGCGTGGTCAAGGAACTTTTCAAGTACTGCGTGGGAACCGTCGTCCTTGAGAAGATTGGCAGCTTTGAAGACACCTCCAAGTTTCTCGAACGAGTCTCGCTGGTAGATCCGGTGATCTCAATGGGTCGACGCAACACTTGCGCGAAGTCTACTCGCAGGAGTCTGAAAACCTAAGGTTTTTCTCGGGCGTTGATTTAAGCGCAGTGCCACTTTGTCCAGTTCCGATTGCGCAAAGCAGGACAGGTCGGTTCCCTTAGGAAGGTATTGCCGTAAGAGCCGGTTCGTGTTTTCGTTGGTGCCGCGCTGCCAAGGACTATG
>JAIQEV010000083.1 GCA_020073585.1 Terriglobia bacterium | reverse complement strand
TTGCGCGGCGCTCCTCCCTTGAGAGACGTGACTCGTGAGCCGGACAAGGGGGCCAGCCCTGCCGGCTCAGCCGGCAGGGCTGGGGTTCTCTTGCGCGTTTCTGCTGGCAGACGATGCCCGGCGCTGCGACGGACGGGGCTATTTGCTGCCGTAGTTGCCGTTGCTGGCCACGATGGACGGGACGCTGACGGTGTTGTCCATGCGCACGAGCATGCCGGTCTGCGCCGGCAGCTCAACTTCCTTGCCCTTGCGCGCCACGATGTACACCGCGCTCCCGGCCATGCCGATGCCGAAGCCGCGCAGGGCGTGGCTGAAGACCGCGCCGACGAGCGTTCCGCCGCCGGTGCCGATGGCGCCCGCGGTGATGTCGCCCTTCACGTCATGCTTGGCCTCGACGACCTGCCCTTCCTGGATGCGCAGGTCCTTGCGCTTCTTGGCGTCGGACTGCCCGTGCGGCTGCTCGATCGCCAGCAGGCTCATCTGCACGGGAACGAGCCGGCTGTCGATCTCCAGGGAACGGAAGGTGAGGTTGAAATAGGCCTGCCCGCGAAAGATCGAAAAGCGCCGGGCCTTGTTTACCGTGCCGATGACGCCACTGATGCGCGCACCAGCGGGAATGAGCATCTGTCCGCCGAGATAGACGGGCTCGGCCACGACGGCCACGAAGGGGTCGCCGTCTTTGGCCGAGGCGGTGTTGATGCTGTTGAGCAAAGTCAGATGCACCTGCGTGCCCTGCAGCACCTGGTGCGGCTGCGCCAGAGATGCGGGGGCCGCGGCGAAAAACAGACTCGCGGCAAGAACCAAAGAGACTGCTGCTTTCATGGGAATCCTCCTGCCTGCACGGTGCGTGCAGGTCGGCCTCGTATCGGGAGGCGGCTCCGGAGCTCGCTCCGGAGTTTTTCCGCTGGCGCTGCGGACCCCGCGCCCTGCTGCGGCAGGACACCGGGCGGATGGGGAGGAATCCATCCGCGAAAAGTTTACCGCAAGCGTGGGGAAACGCAGCAGGCAATTCGCGGGCGTGTGCCGCGAACGCCAGCAGCGGCGGGTTGCGGCGGAAAAAGCGGGACGCGGCGCTTCGCGGAGCTCCGCCGGCTTGCGCGGGCTCGCGAAGCCTGTGCTAGACTCAATCATGCAGTCGCGTGCTGCGCGACTGCCGGAGCGTGGAACTTCGGGCTCTGTGCAACGAGGTCCCGCGAACCCCGCCAGGCCCGGAAGGGAGCAACGGTACCGGGAACGCCTCGGGTGCCGCAGATCACCCGAAGTTCCTCGCTTCAAAAACTCTTCCGCTCCCGGAGCACTGCGGCCGCATGAGCTACCAGGTTATCGCCCGCAAGTACCGCCCGCAGACCTTCCGCGATCTCGCCGGCCAGACGCACGTCACGGAAACGCTGGCCAACGCCATCCGGCTCCAGCGCGTCGCACACGCCTACATTTTTTCCGGAGCACGCGGGGTGGGCAAGACCACCGCCGCGCGCATCCTGGCCAAGGCCTTGAATTGCGAGCAGGGGCCGATCGCGGATCCCTGCGGGGTGTGCGCTTCGTGCACGGAGATCGCCGCGGGCAGCTCCCTGGACGTGATCGAAATCGACGCCGCCTCCAACCGCGGCATCGACCAGATCCGCGAGCTGCGCGACATGGTCCGCTACGCTCCCGCCGCCGCGCGCACCAAGGTGGTGATCCTCGACGAAGCGCACATGCTCACCGACGAGGCTTCCAACGCGCTGCTGAAAACGCTCGAGGAGCCGCCCGACCGGGTCATCTTCGTCATGGCCACCACCGAGCCGGAAAAACTTGCGGACACCATCCGCTCCCGCGCGCAGCATTTCCATTTCCGGGCCCTGACCTTCGGGGAGATCACCGGGCGCCTGCAGGAGATCGCCGGCCAGGAAGGCCTGCAGATCGAAACGGGGGCGCTGGGGGTGATCGCCCGCGCCGCCGAGGGCAGCCTGCGCGACGCGCTCTCCCTGCTGGAGCAGGCGCGGGCCTTCTGCGGCGACGTGATTCCCGACCAGCAGGTGCGCGAACTGCTGGGCATCGTACCCGAGGACGCGCTGGACGAACTGGTGGGGGCCATCGCGGAGGGTTCGGCCGACCGCGCGCTGGGGCTGGTGCACCGCTTCCAGAAGGAAGGCCGCAACCTGCAGCACTTCTGCCGCGAGGCGATCCGGCACATGCGCAATCTGTTGATCGCCCGCGTCGCCGGTGCGGATTCCGAGCTGATCGCCGCCACGTCCGAGCAGCGCCCGCGGCTGGCGGAAGCCGCCGCGCGCTTCAGCGAAGAAGAGCTCACGCGCTATTTCCAGATTCTGCTGGAGACCGACGAAGAACTGCGGCGCAAGCTCGATCCCCGCGTGCATCTGGAGATGGGGGTGCTGCGGCTGGTGAACGCCACGCGGCTCGCGCCGCTGGAAACGCTGCTCGCGGAATTGCGCGATGACGCGCCGGCGGCGCCGCGCTCATCGGGCAGCGCAGCAGGCAGCGCGGCGGGCAGCACTTCCCGAGGGCGCGCACTTTCCGCAGCGCCGCCCGCAGCATCCGCAAAGATGGCGGCCACGGCCGCCGCCGCGCCTTCCGCGCCAGCGGTTGCATCCGTTGCAAGCGTGACCGCGGAGCGGTCAACTTCTGCGCCGACACCGGCGCCGCGCAGCTTCGCGCCGCCAGCTCCCCCAGCCGCGGCTGCTGCGCCCGCGGCTTCTTCCGCGCCCGTTCGCGCGGCCGCCGCCGCTCCGGCGCGCGCCGCAGCCCCGGAGGATGCGCCGCTCGCCAATGCGAGCGTGGCCACCGCGGGTTTGGACGATGCGCAGGCCGCGGAGATCAAGGCCGCGGTGCAGGCGGAGAAAAAATTTCTCGGCGAGCTGCTGGAACATGCGCGGCGCTGGGAGCTGGAAGGCGCGGAGCTGCGCCTGTACTTCGCGCCGGAAAACCGTTCCTTCGCCGGACTGCTCGAAGGACGCGAATCGCTGGAGAAGGTGCGCGCGGCCGCGAGCAAAGTGCTGGGCCGGCCGGTGCGCGTCTGTGTTAAACTCGAAAGCGGGGCGGGTGGAGTTTCCGCTCCGCGCGCGCCGTCGGGAACGCAGGAGTTGCGCGAGCAGTTCGAGCGCGATCCGATGGTGCGGGCCATGCTGCAACGCTTTGGCGGAAAAATTTCCGAAGTGAAGCGGCGGCAAGAGGAATAATCATGGAAGTAGGCGCTCTGCAACAGATGCTCTCGCGGTTCCGGCAACTGCAGGAAGATCTGCAGCGGCAGGTGAACGCGGTGACGGTGGAAGCCTCGGCCGGCGGGGGCATGGTCACCGTAAAGATGAACGGGCAGAAGCAGGTGCTGGACGTGCGCATCGAGCCGGAAGTCTTCGCCGGCAAAGATGTGGAGATGCTGCAGGACCTCATCCGCGCCGCCGTCAATGAAGCCGCGCGGCGCGTGGACGAAGAGCTCGCCAGTCAGATGAAGAATCTCGCCGGCAGCGTGCCGGGCATGGCCGGCCTGAAAATCCCCGGCCTCTTCTAGCTTCCGGGCTTTCTTCTCTGCGCCCTCTGTGTTCTCTGTGCTAAATTCTTCTCTGTGCAGCTTCGCCTAAGCCTGCGCCGCATTTTTTCCAGGCGTGACCGCGAAGCGGTCAACTGCAAGCGCGACCGCGAAGCGGTCAACTGTAAGCGTGACCGCATAGCGGTCAACTCAGGAAACGAGACCCATGCCGGATTTTGCCGCACCCATTGAACGCCTCATTGACCAGCTGAAGCACCTTCCGGGAATCGGCCAAAAGACCGCGCAGCGCCTGGCCTTCCATCTCCTGCGCATTCCGGCGGAAGACGCCCTGGCGCTGGCCGACGCCATTCGCGACGCCAAGCAAAATATCCGCGCCTGCTCGGTCTGCCACAACATCACGGACACCGATCCCTGCCTGTACTGCACCGGGGCCAACCGCAGCCGGCGCACCATCTGCGTCGTCGAAGAGCCGCACAACATCATGGCCATCGAGAAGACGCGCACCTACAACGGCTTGTATCACGTGCTGGGCGGCTCGCTCTCCCCGCTGCAGGGGCGCGGCCCGGACCAGCTCTTCATCAAGAGCCTGATCGAACGGCTCAAGGGCGGCACGGTCGAAGAGATCATCATCGCCACCAATCCCACCGCCGAAGGCGAAGCCACCGCCGTCTATCTCTCCAAACTGCTCAAACCCCTGGGGGTGCGGGTGACGCGCATCGGGGTGGGCATTCCCGTGGGAGCCGACCTGGAATACGCGGACGAGATCACGATGCTCAAAGCGATGGAAGGACGGCGGGAGCTTTAGTAGTTTTAGTACCATTTTCCCCGGCATTCCTCTGGCTCCTCTACCCGTTTCGTTGTACAGTCCGTGAATATTTCCTGCCGCACGGAGAGGTGCCATGCCCGGCCTGGCGAAATACATGGCGCAATATGACCATGAGCATTCTTCGCCATGGAACAAATTGTTCCACGGCATTGGCATCCCGCTGATTTTTGCGGGAATCGTCTGTCTATTTCTCAGGAAGTGGTCCCTGGGAGGCGGTTTATTCGCCGGGGGGTGGGTGTTGTTATTCTCCGGTCACCGTATCGAAGGGAACAACCCGGCGTTTTTTCAGGGGCCAATCTACTTGCTGGTAGGTCCAATCTGGGTGGCAAAAGAAGCATGGATGTTCCTGGCTGGGACAGTGGGTATGCACACTCCCGGAAAGCCGGGGAGGCCGCCATTCTAAGTGGTTCTATAACTTAAAGTTACGGAAGAGTGAAGAAGCGGAATTATGGATAAGAGTGGAAACAATCTTGCTGGAAGTAAGGGCGAGATTGTGTCACCTACTGTGCCAAACCCGGCTGCGGAGCTGAGCAAACGGCGGAGCACACGGATCGTCCAGGCCGTGCCGCTGATGGTGACGGGTGTGGACGCGCTCGGCCGGCCGTTCCAGGAACGCACCTCCACGCTGATCATCAACTGCCACGGCTGCCGCTACCAGTCCAAGCACTACGTTTTGAAAAACATGTGGGTGACGCTGGAGATCCCGCACCCGGAGACCGGTCATGCCCCGCGGGTGGTGCGCGGGCGAGTGGCCTGGATCCAGCGGCCGCGCACGGTGCGGCAGTTGTTCCAAGTGGCCATCGAGCTGGACGTGGCGGGCAACGTCTGGGGCATCGCCTTTCCCCCCGAGGACTGGTTCGCTTTTCCGGACGCCGCGGTCAGCGCGGTGGCTCCGCCCGCCCTCCCGGCAGCAGCCGCGCCGGCAGCCGGCATGCCCGCCGCGGAGACGCCGCCAACGGTGGAAGCCGGCGTTTCCGCCACGGCGGCGAAGCCCGAGCAGCCGGCGGTCGAACTGCCCATGGACAATCTGCGCGTCTTCCCGGCCCCGACCGGCACCGACGCATCGCTGCAACTGGCGCGGCAGATGACCCGGCTGCTCAACGACGCCAAACAGCAGATTCAGGCGGCGGCGCACGAGGCCGCCCGCCAGGCGGTGGCCGAACAGGAGCGCCTGTCAATGCGCGAGTGGCAGGCGCAGTTTGCGGCGGCGCGCGAGGAGCTCTCCGCGGAAATCGCGCGCGCCGGGGAAACGCTGCAAAAAGAAAGCGCGGCCCGCGCGCGCGCGGCGCAAAGCGCCGCGGGCGAAGCCCTGCAGGCGGAGCTGCCCCGCTGGATCGCTCCGCAGGTGGAGCAGTTGACCCGCACGCTCAGCGAACAGTTTCAGCGCGAAAGCGCCGCGCAGAAGAGCGCCCAGGACGCGCAGGCGCAGAGCATCGCGGAAATGCTGCGCGCCGCGCGCCAGGGCGCCGAGGAATCCGCGGAGCAGTTGCGGGCCACGGCCAGCCAGTCCGAAGCGCTGCTGGCCGCGCGCGTGGAAGCG
Source organism: Terriglobia bacterium (assembly GCA_020073585.1). GTDB lineage: Bacteria > Acidobacteriota > Terriglobia > Acidiferrales > UBA7541 > Acidiferrum. The sequence continues at coordinate 6,501 of JAIQEV010000083.1, read as the reverse complement.
GCCGGGCGCACGCTGGAAGAGAGCGCGCAACGCCTGGCGCGGAGCACCACGCAGGAGCGCGAAGCGCTGGCCCGCTCCGCCGAAGAACTGCGGCAGCAACTGGCGGCCACCTTCACCGCCGCGGAGGCTTCCTGGCAGGAACGCCTGGCGGCCCGGCTGGACGCGGCGCACGCCCAACTGCAGCACACTCTGGAAGATTCCGTGAAGTCCGCGGCGCAGCAAAGCGCCCAGGCCCTGGCGCAGCAGGCTGCCGCGGCGCAGTCCCGGTTGCAGGAAGAGGCGGGCCGGCAAGCGGCCGCGCTCGGGGAGCGTTCCGCGGCCGCGGCGCAGGAAACCGAACGGCGCCTTGCGGAACTCCGCGACAGGGCCGAGGCCCACACCCGGCAACTGGAAGAGTCCGCCGCCTCGCCGGCGCCCGTGGCGGACGTGGAACAGTTCTCTTCCCGGCTGGAAGCCGCGCAGAAGCAGGCGCTGGAAGGCTTTCAGGGCCATCTCGACGAGATCCTCGCGCGCTACCGCGAAGATCTGCAGCGCCGCTCGGAATCGCTTCTGGAGGAGACCGGCAGCCGCGTGCGCTCCGCTTTCCAGGATTCCAGCCGCGAAGCCGCCACCAGCTTTGAAGAGCAGATGCGTTCGCTGGTCCAGCCGCAGATTACCAGCGCGGAAGAGACGCTGCACCGCCTGGCGGGCAGCCGCTCGCTGCTGGAAGCGGCCGCCACGCTGCAGGAAGACCGCGTGCGCAGCATTGGCGACGAAGCGCTGGCCGGGGCCCAGGAGCGCATCCGGGAAACCCTGGGCACCGCGGAGAAGCAGCTGCAGGAAGCGGCGCAAGCCGTCGTCTCGCGGCAGCTCGCCGATCTCGACGCCAAGAGCAGCGACCTGAAACACAGCACCATCGAATCGCTCTACAAGTCCGCGGAGTGGTACGAGAAGAAGGCGCAGACGCAACTGCAGCACCTCATCGAAAAGGGCGTCGAGCAGGCCGGCGGACAGTTGCGCGAGCGCGCCGGAGAGGTTTCCGGGGTGTTCGCCGCGGAAGTGGACGCCTACAGCCGCAATTTCGTGGAGCACGCGCAGCAGCAGATGGAGGAGGTGGTGCGCGACGCCTTCGAACGCTCCCGCGCGCTCTTCTCCGAGGCCGCCGAGACCACCTCCGCCGCCTTTACCGACGAGATTCAGCGCCACGCCCGGCAGGAGATCGACGGGTTCGACGAAGGGCTGCGGAAATCGCTGGACGATACGCGGGCCCAGGCTGAAGCCGTGCGCCAGGAACTCGGGCGGCACATGACCACCGAGCAGGAAGCCTTCCTGCGCCGCTTCCGCGCGGGCATGAGCACCGCCGTGGAAGCCGGCGTGAACGAGGCCCAGCAACAGGTGCAGGGCGGTCTGAAGCAAGTGCTCGATTCCTGGCACGCCATGACCCAGGCGCATCAGGACAAGCTGCGCGAGACCTACGGGCGGATGGGCGACCAGTCGCTGGAGCAGTTCCGCGGGCGGCTGGAAAACGTCTCCAACTCCTGGATGCTGGCCACCGTCACCACCCTGGACCGGCAGTCCCGCGACGTGGTCACCGGCGTGGCCCATGCCGCCGAGGAAAAGCTGCGCGAAACCTGCGCCAGCGTCTTCGCCAATGTCGGCGAGACCCTGCGCGAGCGGCTGAAGGAGATCGCCGCGGGCTTCAAGCCCCCGGAATCCAGCCGCCCCGCGCACTGATCCGCCGCACCCCGGCCTCCCCGGGGCGTTCGCTTCCGCCGCATCCTCCCCGGTATAATGGCGCGATGGCCAACCGAGCCTACCTGCGTCTGTGGACCCGCGAGTTCTCCGAGTCCACGCTCCTCGAACAACTGGTGCGCTTCCTGGCCACCGTGCCGCATTCCGCATCCGAGCCGCATTTCACGCAGCTCGTGGTGCAGTCCATCGACGCCGCGACGCCGCCGGTGGCGGAGTGGGACCTGCGCGGGCAGGGCTACGGCGCGGCGGAGGTTGCCGCGCTGGCGGCGCAGCAACTGTACGCGGACACCGCCTATTTCGTCTCCGCGCGCTGGGACCTCTGGCAATTCCAACTGGAGAACATGAAGTGGCAGAGCGCGCCCGCGCCGCTGACACTGCTCTGCCACGGCCCGGACTACGACGACGGACTGGCGGCCACGGCGGGTCATTTTGCCGCGGACCTGGGCTTCGAGCATTTCTTCACCGGGCATGCCGGCCTGCTCACCCGCGCGCTGCCCGCGCAGGCCGGGGCGGCCCTCGAGGCCGAAGACGCGCTCGAACACACCTTCCTGCGCTGGATGTCCACGGAGGCCAACCTGCGCGAATATCACCAGAAGACGCGCGAGAACATCCAATCCTTGTTCGCCTGGATGTCGGCCATCGAGCGCGCGCTGCCGGTGGAGCGCACGGAGCTGTGGTCGGAGGGCGAGGAGAATTTCGAGGCCCGGCTGGATGAGATCCTGGCCGTGCGCTGACCGGCGTGGGGCACGGGACGCGCGGTCCTTCCACCGGGGATGATCTGCCGTTAGAATGCGTACGCGCGGCAGCGGGTTTCGAAGGAAGTGGACCGCTTCGCGGTCACGCATACAAATGACCAAGACACCCAAAACGCTGGTTTTGCTGTGCGCCGCCGCGGCCGCCGCGCTTTTCGCCGGCTGCGGCGACGCGGAGACGCCCGCGCCGAAGGCGGCGCAGGAAACGCCGGCCAAGCCCGCCGTGCCGGAGGAAATCCAGAGCGCGGCGCGGGAGCTGCTGGGCACGGAAACCCAGGTGCTGGCGTTCGGCGACCTGGCCAGGACCGGGAACCAGCAATTTCTGGCCGCCAACGTGGTGCCGAAAACGCCGACGCATAATCTGCCGGGGACGATCGTGACGCGCGCGGTCCTTGCGGAAAAGAAGGACGGCACATGGGCGGAGCTGCTGCGCTGCGATGAGCACCTGAAAAACGGCAAGGGCTATCTGGCGCTGACGCCGCTGGAGCCGGTGACCGGGTGGCGGCTGCAGTTCGAGCAGAGCGCCGTGCAGGGCCTGGTGCTGTACTTCACGCCGCTGCAACTGGCCGGCTCGCCGCACGTCCTGCCCATCGGGGTGCGCTGGAACCCAGCGACCAAGCGTTACCAGTCGCTGGACCGCAACTTCGAGAATTTCCTACCCGAGGCGCCATCGCTCGAGAATGCGCGGTCGCGACTGCGATGAGCACGCCGGCCACAACTGCCGCCGCGGAAACACGCCAGGCGCCGCCGCAGGGCTCCGCGTGGAAGAACCTGGCGGGACTGTTTCCCTACCTGCGGCGCTATCGCGGAAAGATTGCGCTGGGGATGTTGACCCTGGCGCTGATGGGCGTTCTCGGCAGTCTCGTGCCGCTCTCCACCGGCATCATCACCGATACTCTGGCGGGCAGCGCGCAGCCCTTTGCGCACACCGCGGCGCGAGGCGCCGCCACGGCCGTCAGCGGCGGCTGGCTAGACCGCATGGTGCCCTTCTATGCGCCGCACAGCAGGCGCACGCTGGCGTTCTACTGCCTGGCGCTGATCGCCTTCGTCGCCCTCAAAGGATTTTTTTCTTTCTGCACGCGCATGATCCTCATCGGCGTCTCCCGGGACATCGAATTCGATCTGCGCAACGACTTGCTCGGCCGTCTGCTGCTGCTGGAGCCGGAGTTCTACGTGCGCAACCGGACCGGCGAGCTGATGTCGCGGGCCACGAACGACCTCAACGCCGTGCGCATGGTGCTCGGCCCGGGAATCATGTACAGCGCGACGACGCTGGTGACCATGATGCTGGCCATCGTCATCATGCTCAAGCTATCGGCCTCGCTGACTCTTTGGGTGCTCCTGCCGGTCCCGGCGGTGGCCCTGGCCGTGCGTCATTTCGGCAAGGTCATCCACGATCTTTACGAGAAGATTCAGGCTTCGCTGGCCGTGCTCTCCGCGCGCGTCCAGGAAAATCTATCCGGAGTGCGCGTCATCCGCGCCTACGCGCAGGAAGAGGCGGAAATCCGCGGCTTCGACGCCCCCAACCGCGAATACGTCGCCCGCAACGTGCAGTTGATCCGCACCTGGAGCATGTTCATGCCCTCGCTGCAGGCGCTCATCGGCACCACCTTCCTCATCGTCCTGTGGAAAGGGGGATCGCTGGTGATCCGGCAGCAGATTTCCATCGGCGCCTTCGTCTCCTTCTTCACTTTCCTGGGGCTGCTGGTGTGGCCGATGATCGCGCTCGGCTGGGTCACCAACATTTTCCAGCGCGGCGCCGCTTCCATGGGCCGCCTGAATTTCATCCTGACCGCCGAGCCGCAGATCAACGACCGCGCCGCGACGCTCCCCGCCGGGACCGTGCCCGCCGGGGAGATTGAGTTCCGCGACCTGACCTTCGCCTATCCCACCACGTTTCAAGCGGCCGCGCAGCGCCCGGCGCTTTCCGGCAACGGGGCCAACGGCGGCGCGGGCGCGCACGAAAACGGAGCCGTGCTGCACGACATCAACCTGCGCATCGCCGCCGGCTCGACGGTGGCCATCGTCGGCCCCACGGGCAGCGGCAAGACCACGCTGGCCGCGCTCATCGCGCGCCTGTGGGAAGCGCCGGTAGACAGCGTCTTGCTGGACGGCAAGCCGCTGCGCGCATGGCCGCTGGAGACGCTGCGCCGCGCCATTGGTTATGTGCCGCAGGACACCTACCTGTTCAGCGAGACCATCGGCGAGAATATCGCCTTCGGCATCGCGACCGCCGACCCCGAGCGCGTGCGGCGCGCCGCGCAGATCGCCAGCCTCGACGGCGACATCCAGGGTTTCCCGGAAAAGTACGAGACCATGGTCGGCGAGCGTGGCATCACGCTTTCCGGCGGGCAGAAACAGCGCGCGGCCATCGCCCGCGCGGTGATCCGCGATCCGCGCATCCTGATCCTCGACGATTCGCTTTCCAGCGTGGACACGCAGACCGAGGAGCGCATCCTATCCGGGCTGCGCGGCGTCTTTCGCGGCCGCACCACGCTGCTGATTTCGCACCGCTGCTCGACCGTGCGCAACGCCGACCAGATTGTGGTCTTGCGCGACGGGCGCATCGTCGAGCGCGGGACGCACGACGAGCTGCTGGCGCGCGGCGGCTATTACGCGGACTTGCACCAGAAACAGCTGCTGGAAGAAGAGCTCGAACGGGCATGAGCAATCAGCACGAAGAAGAAGCACTCGGCAAAGCCTACGACGCGCGCTTGATGCGGCGGCTGCTCGAGTACCTGCGGCCGTACCGGTGGCGTGTCATCTTTGCGCTCACCCTGGCCGCGATCGTCATCCCCCTGGAGCTGGCCCCGCCGCGGCTCTTTCAAATCGCCGTGGACCGCTACATCATCCCCGGCGCGAACAGCCTGCTTACGGCCGCCCAGGCGCGGTACGGCATCGTCTGGATCAGCGTCATTTTTCTGCTGGTCCTGGCCGTGAACTTCCTCGCGCAGTACATCCAGATCCGCATCATGCAGCGCGTGGGCCAGCAGACCATGTTCGACATGCGCCGCGAGATTTTCGGCCACCTGCAGCGCCTGCCCATGAGCTATTTCGACCGCAACCCGGTGGGACGCCTGGTGACCCGGGTGACCACGGACGTGGACGCCCTCAACGACCTCTTTGCCGCCGGCGTCGTCACCATGATCAACGATTTCTTCCTGCTCACGGTGATGGCCGGCCTGCTGCTCTATCTGAACTGGCGCCTGGCGCTGGCGGCGCTGGCGGTCCTGCCGTTCATTTTGCTGGTCACCTACGTGTTCCGCAATTTCGTGCGCGATGCCAACCGGCGCATCCGCACGGCCATCGCCCGCATCAATTCCTTCCTCCAGGAATACATCAGCGGGATGAGCGTGGTGCAGCTCTTCAACCGCGAGCGCAAGGCCCAGGCCGAATTCGAGCGGCGCAACCGCGATCACATGCTGGCCTTCAAGGACGCCATCCTGGCTTTCGGCCTCTTCTACCCCACGGTGGAATTTCTCGGCGTCGCGGCCATCGCGCTGCTCTTCTGGACCGGCGGGCTGCGCATCTTCGCCGACAAGCTGACGCTCGGCGTGCTCATCGCCTTCATGCAGTACGCGCAGCGCTTCTTCCGGCCGATCCAGGACCTTAGCGAGAAATTCAACATCCTGCAGTCGGCCATGGCCGCTTCCGAGCGCATCTTCAAGCTGCTCGACGAGCCGATTACCATCCGGACGGCCGCCGATGCCCGGCGCCTCGCGGCGCCGCGCGGCGAGATCGAGTTCCGCAACGTCTGGTTCTCCTACAGCTCCGCCGCCGAGCCCTCCGACACCGACTGGGTCCTGCGCGACGTCTCCTTCCGCGTGGCGCCCGGCCAGACCGTGGCCATCGTCGGGCACACCGGCGCCGGCAAGACCACGCTGATCTCCCTGCTGCTGCGCTTCTACGACATCCAGCGCGGCCAGATCCTGCTCGACGGCGTGGACATCCGCCTCCTGGACCTGCAGGACCTGCGCCGGCACTTCGGCATCGTGCTGCAGGACCCCTTCCTCTTCAC
>JAIQEV010000024.1 GCA_020073585.1 Terriglobia bacterium | reverse complement strand
GGCCCCGGACAACGTGCGGCGGATGCACCAGTCGCTGCATCACCTGGTAGCCGATGCCCCGTGGGACGACGAAGCGTTGTTGGACCGTGCGCTGGATACCGTGCTGCCGGCGATGCTGGACCGCGGGCCCCTGGTCGCCTGGATCGTCGACGACACGGGCTTTGTGAAGAAGGGGAAGCACTCGGTGGGTGTCGCGCGGCCAAAGAAGAAATTCTACAAAAAAATGTGGGATCAATTAAATGATCAAGCCTCTCAAAACGGATTAGAAGTCACAGACTATGTTAAAAACATACTTACGAAACGACTCAACTAGTTCGACAATCGAACTGTAACTACTGCAAATCTATCTGACTATCGGATGGCCAATACTGGACAATGTGCATATGTTATAACATCGTTAGCAACACTTCCCATGAGGAATTTTTCAATTCCAGTCATACCTTTTGTTCCAACCACAATCAAATCTATTTTCTGTTTTTTAGCATAATCGATGATTGCTTTCTCGGCTGATGAGTCCACTAAAACTTCAGAATGCATCTGTATTCCTTCCTTCTCACCAAATTCTACTGCTTTTTTGAGTAATTTTTCGGCTTCATTTCTCATTGCATCTTGGTAAGCCTTGAGTTTTCCACCTCTATAATATGAAAGCAAATCTCCTGTAGCCCCAAATGATGACTTTGCTATTACATGGATTACAGTTAGCTCAGCCCCTAATGATTTTGCCAAAGTTACCGCATATGCCGTGGCCTTGTTCTTGTATCCAGATTTGTCTATTGCAACAAGTATTTTGTTTATAGTTACATGAGAATCTTCGAATGTGGTCGTCCCATGTTTTTTAGTTTGGCTATTTTTAGACATATCGTTTCAGATTCCTAAACAGGTCCTTTTTTATTGTTATGAGAAATTTGTCTTACGTCTATAGGATTAGTCCATTCCTCAACATCAGCTCCGCTAACCACATCTGCATCACTTGGAATAAGATAAACCACATCGTGTCTTGGTGGTGTTCTTTTTTGTGTTGCTAGACTAACTAGTATGAAGACTGCTAATGATATGAGTGGAGGAATCATTGTATCAAGTCCAGCATATTGGTAATAGGGACTATCAGATGGAGCTATAGTTATCACGAAGAATAAGATTGGTCGCAGGAGAGAACCTACTACAATTGATGCAATAGCGCCAGATGCCGTTGATTTTTTCCAAAAGGTTCCAAAAACTAGAGGAACAAGACATCCTGCTAAAACAATATCAAATGCCAAGACAAGATAGGCACCAGGTCTTGGAATAAGATAACCTAATGCAAAGGTGATGTCCCGGCCGGGCCGTATCCCGCTGGCCAGCCGCGGCCGGCGGCGCCGCGGGGCCGAATCGCGCGGGCTGGGCAGCGTAACGCCGCATGTATTCCTGGATCTGCGGGGCGGTGGAGAGGTCCACGGCGGAAGCGAGCAATTCCAGGACCAAGCGGCGGCTCAGGCGCACGCGCTCGGAATCGGTCCTCACCACCATGCCCGGTTCGGCTTTGCGCGAGCAGGAAGGAACCAGCATCCGCGAGCCTTCCACTTCCACGACGCAGATGCGGCAGACGTTCACGGGAGTCAGGGTCTCGAGAAAACAGAGCGTGGGGGTTTCCACGCCGATGGCCCGCGCGGCTTCCAGCAGCGTGGCGCCTTCGGGAACCGAGACGCGCCGGCCGTCGATGGTGAGCTCCACGGTGCGCGCAGGAGGCGCTGGCGGCAGGATTGGCAAGGGACCACGGGGTACGGGAATCGTGGCTTCGGGAATATTTTTCGCGCTCATCGCGGGCCCTCGAAAACCGGGAATTTCGCCAGCGCCGATTCGATGGCGCTGGAAGCGGTCTGGCCGAGGCCGCAGATGGAGGCGTCGCGCATCGCTTGGCCCACCTCTCTTAGCAGCAGGAGTTCGCCGGAGACGGAGATCCAAGGTTTGCCGGAAACCAGGCGCTGCACGATTTCCTGCTGGCGCAGGGTTCCGATGCGGCACGGAACACACTGGCCGCACGATTCGTCGCGGAAGAAGGCGGCGATGCGCAGCAGCATGCGGCGCAGGTCCACGCTGTCATCCAAGGGCAGGACCACGCCGGAGCCGAGCGCGGCGCCGGCCGCGCGCAGGTCTTCGAAGGTCAGCGGGGTATCGAGTTCGTGCGGCCCCAGAAAAGCACCTGCCGCGCCGCCGATGAGCACCGCCTGCAGCTTTCCCGCACCGGCGATGCCGCCCGCCAGATCCAGCAACTGCCGCAGGGTGATGCCAAACGGCGCTTCGTAAACTCCGGGCTTGGCGACGTGGCCGGAAAGACAGAAGAGCTTTGTGCCCGTGGAACGTTCCGTGCCGACAGCCGCGAAGGCCTTCCCGCCTTGCAGGATGATGTGCGGGATATTCAGAAGCGTCTCGACATTGTTAATGATGGTGGGTTTTCCGAATAGGCCGGCTTGCGTGGGGAAAGGGGGTTTGTTGCGCGGTTCGCCGCGATAACCCTCGATGGAATTCAGCAGGGCCGTTTCTTCTCCGCAGATGTAGGCGCCGGCGCCGATGCGCAGTTCGATGTCGAAACGCACGCCCAGGCCGGCAATGTTGTCGCCGAGAAAACCATTGGCGCGCGACTCGCGAATCGCGTGCTCCACGCGGCGCCGGGCCTCGGGATACTCTCCGCGGAGGTACAGGTAGCCCTGTTCGCAGCCTGTGGCGAAAGCCGCGATGGTCATGGACTCGAGCAGCGCAAAGGGATCGCCTTCCAGCAGCACGCGATCCTTGAACGTGCCGGGCTCCGATTCGTCGGCGTTGCAGATGAGGTAGCGCGGCGAGGGAGCATTGCGCAGCGCATCCCACTTCTGACCCGTGGGGAAGGCGGCGCCACCCCGCCCGGCCAATTTCGATTCGATGACTTCGCGAATGACCGCGGCGGGCCCCAGGGCGATGGCCCGGCGAAGAGCAAGAAAGCCTCCCGCGGCGCAAAAATCGGCGAAGCTCTCGGGATCCACCTGCCCGATGCGGCGCAGCAACTGCAGGCCGCTCTGCCCGAGCTGCGGAATGGAAACGCGCAGCGGGCGTTGCGGAATGGGCCGGCCCGTCAATGCGGCTTGCACGTCGGCTGGCTGAGCGAATCCCAGCGCCTGTTCGGAAGGACGCGGGACGGCAACCTTCACGAAAGCCGCGGGAGCTTTTTCGCACAAGCCGAGGCAAGGGCTGCGCTGCCAGGTGGTTCTTCCATCCTTGCTCGATCCGGCGGGCCCGCAGGCTTCTTCCATCGCGGCACAGAGGCGCGCGGAGCCTTGGACCTGGCAGGCGACGTCGTCGCAGATGTGGGCCACGGCCGGGGGCTGCGGCTGCGTGGCGAACAGTCCGTAGAAATCGGCTACGCCGAAGGCATCGGCGGGCGGCACCTCCAGCAGGCTGCTGGCGTAGTTCAGCGCACCCGGGCTGATCCAGCCCGCGGCATTCTGAATGGCGTGCAACACCGGCGGCAGATAGCTGCGTTTGGGGGCGCCGGCGGGGATGGACGCAACGGCGCGATCCACGGCCGCTTTTTCCTCGGGCGTGGCCAGCGCATTTGTAAAATGAAGATCCATGATGGGCGCTCAGTTCCCGGAACGATTCCCGGCGGGTTCGCTCGTGCCGATTTTTTCAATGCGCACGGCGGTGGCCTTGAACTCCGAAGTGCCGGACTTCGGATCCACGGCGTCCACCGTCAATTCGTTGGTGGCCACCTGCTCCGGAAAATGAAAGGTCAGGAAGGCCAGTCCGGGGCGCAAGCCGGGATCGAAGCGGACCGGAGCCTGCACCGAGCCGCGCCGCGAGAGCACGCGCACGATCTCGCCCTCGCGCAAGCCGTAGGCGCGGCCATCTTCCGGGGAGAGGTCAATGGTTTCACCGTGGCGCAGGGGCGAGGAGTAGCGCGAACTCTGCACGCCGGTATTGTAGGAATCCAGACGGCGGCCAGTGGTCAGACGAAACGGAAACTCGGCGTCGAGGGCGTCCACTGGCGGGACATAGTCCACGCAACTGAAGGGCGCGAGCGGGCCAATGACCGGACGTTCCCACAAACGCGCATGCAGGTACTGTTCTCCGGGATGCGTTTCGTCGTAGCAGGGCCATTGCAGGCCTTGCGCGGTCTCGAGGCGGGCATAGCTCATGCCCGCATGCATGGGACTCAGTTCGCGCAACTCGTTCCAGAGCTGCTCCGCGGTGGGATTCCCGAGATCGCGGCCCATTTCGCGGGAGAGATCGCAAAGAATCTGAATATCGTCGCGGACCCCGGGGGGAGGGGGCAGCGCGCGGCGCACGCGTTGCACGCGCCGTTCGCTATTGGTGACGGTGCCTTCGGATTCGCACCACCCGGCCGCCGCCGGGAAGACCACGTCGGCCATCGCGGCGGTCTGAGTCATGAACATATCCTGGACCACCAGGATATCCAGCTCCTGCAGCAGGCGCATGGTGCGGTGCTGGTCGGCTTCGGAGTTCGCGGGATTCTCGCCGATGACGTACAGGGCCTTGAGCTCGCCGCGCTCCATGGCGTCGAACATGCCGCTCAAGTGCCAGCCCTTTTTGGGCGGGATCTTCACGCCCCATCGTTTTTCGAATTTTGCGCGCAGCGCATCGTTTTCGACGTGCTGGAATCCCGGGAGACGGTCGGGCAGGGCCCCCATGTCGCCGCCGCCTTGCACGTTGTTCTGCCCGCGCAGGGGATTCAGGCCGGAGCCGTAACGTCCCACGTGTCCGGTGAGCAGGGCGAGGTTGATGAGCGATAGGACATGGTCCACGCCGTTGTGGTGCTCGGTGATGCCCAGGGTCCAGCAGATCTGCGCGCGGGCGGCGCGGGCATAGGCGTGGGCCAATTCCCGGATGGTTTCCGCGGGGATGCCGCAGATCTCTGCGGCATACGAAAGGGTGTACTTCTCGACGTGCTGCCGGAATTCCTCAAAGCCGTCGGTGGCGTGCTCGATGAAATCGCGGTTTTCCAGGCCGCACGCAAGAATCTCCCGGGCTACGGCGTTGGCCAGGGCGATATCCGTTCCTACGTTCAGCCCCAGCCATTGCGCGGCCCATTGCGCGGAGCTGGTGCGGCGCGGATCCACGACAAAGAGCCGGGCTCCGTTGCGAATCCCCTGCAGCACGTGATGAAAGAAGATGGGGTGCGTTTCCCGGGCGTTGGAGCCCCACAGGACCAGGAGATCGGTCTCTTCCATCTCGCGATAGGAACTGGTGCTGCCGCCCGCCCCGAAGACCGTCGCCAGACCGACGACGCTGGGGGCGTGTCAAGTTCGGTTGCAACTGTCTATGTTGTTGCTGCCGACGACCGCGCGCGCGAACTTCTGCGCCAGGAAATTCATTTCGTTGGTGGTCTTGGAGCAACTGAATAGGCCAAAGCTCTGCGCGCCGTGCTGGCGCACGACGCCGGAGAAGCCCTGGGCGGCGCGTGCCAGCGCCTCTTCCCACGTGGCCGCACGCAGCTTGCCGTTCTCCCGGACCAGCGGGGCAGAGAGCCGCTTGTCTTGCGTCGCCATAGCCGTTTTCCATCAAGAACAAAGGTTTGCCGCGCGGCCGTGCCGAGCCAGGGCCAACCGGCATGGCCGCCGCCCGCGAGCCATCGCAGCCCTGTACCCGGCGCTTCCGGGAAGCCATTCTAGCAGGGGTCCATGCGCGCGGTGACGAACTTTGCGCGCAGTCTCCCCGCGCTGTGCCGCGCGCCGCTGGGGCGCAGCGCCGCAATGTAAACGGACGATGAAATTCTACTGGCCATGCGACATGGTACCTTTTTGGCGTTGACAGCAATATCGGCGGGTGTACTATCGGGAGCAACAGAAGGCCCTTTGGTGCTGAGTCCCAAGCTGCCGTAGGTTGCGCCTGGCGCGAGCGAAGCAGCGGTTGCGCCTGCAAAGGCGGAGGTTCTCGTCACCGGAGGGTTTGGAACAGCAACACCCACCCCACCCCGGGAGGTGAGAACCTTGCGGTTTTCACCTCCTTTTTATTTGAAGCAGAGGCAGCTTCACGCAGAGCTCCGCGCCGCGGCGCGGCACACCACGATCCGTTCCTGGAAAGGGAAAGTAGAAACCGGAAAGTTACTTGTCGGAGCGGACGCTCGAGACCGTGCGCGCTTCGGGACTCTTCGGCGACCAATCCTCCGGGGGAAAGGTCACGCGCCAGAAGGTGGGCCGGGCGGAGGAAAATTCCAAACCGATTTCGGCTTTGCCGGAGCGCACCGGGCCGAGAAAAGCCACGAAGCACTCCTGTTCTTCTTCCGTGCGCAGGTGCTTCAGCAGCACTTTGCCGCCGCTCTGCAGCTTGGCTTTCAGCAGCACCAGGGCGCCGTGGGCATTGATCGCCAGGGTGTCCGTGCGCTCCTCGAAGGCATGGCCCTGCACGTCCGTGCCGTTGATCCGTACGCTTACCTGCATCAACACACGCTGACTGCGGCGCCGGGAGCCGCCGGACAAGGAAAGAGTGTGATTTTCAGCCATGATTTTTCTTCCAAATCTACTATACGCCGCGGAGCCGGAAAGTCGAGGGCCTTGCCGCGACTCGGTATACAACTAGGCCATTCTGCGCCGGAGGCCTGCCCGCGCGCCGTGGCGGAAAAGCTCAGGAGCGCTGGTCGATCGGGACGTAGCTCCGCGTGTCATGGCCGAGATAGATCTGCCGGGGCCGCGCGATCTTCTGCTCGGGGTCCAGCAGCATCTCTTCCCACTGCGCGATCCAGCCGGAAGTCCGCGGAATGGCGAAGAGCACCGGGAACATGGTCACCGGGAAGCCCATGGACTGGTAAATGAGCCCGGTGTAGAAGTCCACATTGGGGTAGAGCTTGCGCTTCACGAAGTATTCGTCCTCGAGGGCGATGCGTTCGCATTCCAGGGCGATCTCCAGCAGGGGGCTCTTACCCATCAGCTCGAACACTTCGTAGGCGATGCGCTTGATGATGCGCGCGCGGGGATCGTAGTTCTTGTAGACGCGGTGGCCGAAGCCCATCAGCTTGGTTTCCCCGGCCTTCACGCGCTTGATGAAGTCCGGCACCTTCTGTACCGAGCCGATCTCCTTCAGCATGTGCAGCACTTCTTCGTTGGCGCCGCCGTGCAGCGGGCCGTAGAGCGCGGCGATGGCCGCAGCCGTGGCGGAATAGGGATCGACGTGCGAGCTGCCCACCCCGCGGATGGTGTTCGCCGAACAGTTCTGCTCGTGGTCCGCGTGCAGGATGAAGAGCACGTCCAGCGCCTTCTCCAGCGTGGGGTTCGGCCGGTACTTGGTCTCCGAGGTTTTGAACAGCATGTTCAGGAAATTGCCCGCGTAGCTCAGTTCGTTGTCCGGATAGACGAAGGGCATCCCCAGGGTGTGCCGGTAGGAGAAGGCCGCGATCGTGGGCATCTTGCCCACCAGACGGTAGGTCTGCTTCTTCCGGGACTCGGCGTTAAAAATGTCCTTGGCGTCGTGGTAGAAGGTGGAGAGCGCCGCGATGGTCGAGATGGTCATGCCCATGGGATGGGCGTCGTAATGGAAGCCGTCGAGAAACTTCTTGATGCTCTCGTGGATGAAGGTGTGGTGCGTAACGTGGTAGGTCCAGCTCTTGAGCTGCGCGGCGGTGGGCAGTTCCCCGTTGAGCAGCAGGTAGGCGGTCTCCAGGTAGGTGCTCTTCTCGGCCAGGTCCTCGATGGGATAGCCGCGGTAGCGCAGGATGCCCGCGTCGCCGTCGATGTAGGTGACCTTGCTGACGCACGAAGCGGTGTTGTTGAACGCCGGATCGTAGCTCATCATCCCGAATTCTTTGGGATCCACCTTGATCTGGCGGAGGTCCATGGCCCGGATGGCGCCGTGGGTGATGGGCACCTCGTAGCTCTTTCCGGTGCGATTGTCGGTGATGGTCAGGGTGTCCCGCGGCATGGAGGAGGCCTCAGTGTTCTTGGTCGGCAATGCTGGCTGAACAGGATTCATGGATGTACCCGTGCGGAGCGGCTGGCGCCCGCGTGCTCCACCACTTTACACCAAGGAGGGGCGCGGCGGGAATGGGCGAGGCGGGGAAAGGATTCAAACGAGTGTTTGAAGGGGGCGGCGGGGCGGGAGAGGCGGCTTCTGGACAATAGTCGTTATAACGTGTAATATGCCGGAGTGCCGTTCCGCGGCGTGCGCGCGGCGGCCCCGGGAGGTTTCCATGATGCAGCTTCGACGCAGCCAGGAGCGCGGGCACTTCGACCACGGCTGGCTCGACACCTATCACACCTTTTCCTTTGCCGATTACCATGACCCGCGGCACGTGCACTTCCGCACGCTGCGGGTGATCAACGAGGACCGCGTGGCGCCCGGCGGGGGCTTCCCCACGCACCCGCACCGGGACATGGAGATTGTCACCTATGTGCTGGAGGGGGCGCTGCAGCACCGCGACAGCATGGGCAACGGCTCGGTGATCCGCCCGGGCGACGTGCAGCGCATGAGCGCGGGCACGGGCGTGACGCACAGCGAGTTCAACGCCTCGGAGAGCGAGCCCGTGCATCTGCTGCAGATCTGGATGTTTCCGAAGCGGAAAGGCATAGCGCCGAGTTATGAGCAGAAGAGCTTCGGTGAAGCGGAAAAGCGCGGAAAGCTGAGACTCATCGCGTCCCCCGACGGCCGGGAGGGTTCGGTGACGATTCACCAGGATGACGAATTGTACATTGCGCTGCTGGGCGCCGGCGAAACGGTGCGCCACGAACTGCAGCCGGAGCGCCACGCCTGGGTGCACGTGGCGCGCGGGCGCGCGCAGGTTAACGGCACGGAACTGGCGGCGGGTGACGGCGCCGCGATTTCCGCCGAGAAGGCCGTTGAGCTAAGCGGCGTGCAGGACGCGGAAGTATTGCTCTTTGATCTGGCGTGAGCTGCGGGGAGAGAGCGCCGATCCGCAGAGGGCCGCGTGAAAAGATCGCGCCGCCCTCCACGGGAGCGGGTGCTTGGCAGAGAGGCTAACCGCGGGTACGCTGGAACTCGCGCATGAAGCTGACCAGCGCCTGCACCGCTTCGAGCGATACCGCGTTGTAGAGCGAGGCGCGCATGCCGCCCACCGATCGGTGCCCGGCCAGGCCGATGAGGCCCGCCGCGGTGGCTTCCAGCGCGAACTGTTTTTCGAGGGCTTCGTTTCCGCCGGCCACGCGGAAGACCACGTTCATCTTCGAGCGCGAGGCCTTTTCCACCGGGCAGGCATAGAAGCCGCCGGCATCCAGGGCGTCATAGAGCACCTGGGCTTTGGCGGCGTTACGCTTTTCCATGCCGGCGAGGCCGCCCTGCGCTTCGATCCACTCGTTCACCAGGCCGATGATGTAGACCGCGAAGGTCGGCGGGGTGTGATAGAGCGATTTGTCCTTGATGTGCGTGCGGTACTGCAGGAGAGTCGGGAGATTTTTGTCGGCGCGCTCGGCCAGGTCCTTGCGCACGATCACCACGGTGGCGCCGGAGGGGCCGAGGTTTTTCTGGGCGCCGGCGAAGATCAGGCCGAACTTCTTGACGTCCACGGGGCGCGAGGCGATATCCGAAGACATGTCCGCGACCAGCGGCACTCCGCCGGTTTCCGGCAGCGCCGTCCACTGCGTGCCCTCGATGGTGTTGTTGGTGCACAGGTAGACGTAGGAGGCGCCGGGGGAGAGCGAAATCTCTTCCGGACGGGGCACGCGCGTGAATTTTTCGGCTTCCGTGGTCGCCGCGATGCGGTGGGCCACGCCTTTCTTCAGCTCGGCGATGGCTTTGGCGGTCCAGCTGCCGGTGTGCAGCACGTCCACGGGCTTGCCCGGGAGGCACAGGTTCATGGGCACCATGGTGAACTGCATGCTGCCGCCGCCTTGCACGAAAATCACCGCGTAGTCGCCGGGGATTCCCAGGTGCTTGCGCAGCCCCTGTTCCGCGCGGGCGTTGATCTCCTCGAATTCCGGCGAGCGGTGGCTCATCTCCATCACGGACATGCCGCAGCCGCGGTAATCGAGCAGCTCCTCGCGGATGCGCTCGAGGACGGGAAGCGGCAGGGCTCCCGGGCCGGCGTTGAAATTGAAAACACGCTTGGCGTTGTGCGCACTGACTGTGGGGAAACTCACGATGGTCGAATCCTCTCTGTGGAAATGTGGCGGTGGGCGGGAGGGGCCGGCTGCGCCATGCGTTCCACGCTATAGAGTAGCAGAAATCGCCGGTTCTCCTCTCTCCCGGCGGAGTTTGGCGGGCCGCCGGGGGGCGCGTTTTTTTCCGGGGATTGGCGGCGGCGGAAGCCCGGCTTTTGCGAAGGGAGAGGGAGCTTTGCGCCCGAGAAATCGGCTTGACTCGTCTGGCGCCTCTGAGTCCTAATATGGCGGCTTTCTTCTCAGGGGGCGTCCGTTTGCGGGGCGTCCGGCATCATTCGGGAGCGCCAGCCCGCAGGCGATGAGGAGACACTTGGGAGTACCGCACGTTGCATTAGTTCGCCGTCCGACACAAACGCTTGAATTTTCCATCGGCAGCGTGCCCTTCCGTGTCTTCTTTCCGAACGATTATATGAGCGACCGCGAAGCGGTCAACACTCTTTATCATTCAGCCGCGGCCCGCTACGCGGCGTTTCAAGGAGCGGATGGAGAGCCATTTGCCATCCGCGTTGTGGACTCGGACGAGCTGGCAGAGGGCGTTCCGGATTTTTCCTACGAGTGGCAGGAGGCCCGGCTGCACTGCCGCGCCGGGGAAGCGGTCTTCAGCGGGGTGCGCCATGAGTATGCGTTCGATTCCCTGCTGCGCATGCTGTTCTCGTGGATTCTCCTGCCCCGCAGCGGGTTCCTGCTGCATGCCGCCACCGTCGTGCGGAACGGCCGGGCCTTTGTCTTCACCGGGCGTTCCGGCGCGGGGAAGAGCACGCTGGCGTCCCTGGCTCCGGAAGGCA
This sequence comes from Terriglobia bacterium, assembly GCA_020073585.1. Taxonomy (GTDB): domain Bacteria; phylum Acidobacteriota; class Terriglobia; order Acidiferrales; family UBA7541; genus Acidiferrum. The sequence continues at coordinate 39,421 of JAIQEV010000024.1, read as the reverse complement.
GCGTGCTGACCGACGAGATCTCGCTGCTGCGTTGCGAGGAGGGCGGCTGGCGCGCCTACGGCACGCCGTTCTGGGGTGAATTTCGCGCCGGGGACGTGAATACCAGCGCTCCGGTGGCCGGCATTTTCCGGCTGGTGCAGGCGCCGGAGAATCGCGTGGCGCCGCTGCGCCAGGCGGAGCTGCTGCGCGTGCTGTTGCCGAATGTGCTGTTTTTTTCCGCGCAGCCCGCAGCCCAGCGGCGGCTCCTGGAGATTCTCGGCGGCGCGGCGGAAGAGATTCCCGGACACGATCTGGAATTCCGCAAAGAAAGAACGGTTTGGGAGGTTCTGCCCGCATGAGGAAGACGATTCGCTGGCAGAAGAATCCAATTGTGGCCTGGCGGGCGATCGACGGCGAAACGGTGATCATCTCGCCGAGCGACAACGTGATGCACGAACTCAACGAGACGGGCAGCTTCATCTGGCGGCAGATCGACGGGCGCTGCTCGGCCGCGGAGATCGCCGGGATGCTGGCCGCCGAATACGAAGTACCGCCGGAAGATGCGCTGGCCGACACCGAAGCGCTGCTGCAGCAACTGGCCGCGAGCGCGCTGCTGGTGACCGCGGCAGCCGCGGACGGAGCCGCGTGTTGAGCACCGCGGCACATGCCGCTGCTGCTTCCGTGATGGACCGCGTGGCTTCGCGCGCCGCGCGCAAGCACCACCCGCTCAATGCGCACTTTGACCTCACCTACCGCTGCAACGAGCGCTGCGTGCATTGCTATCTCGACCATGAGGACCACGGCGAACTCACCACCGCGGAAATTCTCCGGGTGCTGGAGGAATTGGCGGCCGCCGGGATTCTCACCCTGACGTTCAGCGGGGGCGAAATATTTCTGCGTCCCGATTTCTTCGAAATTCTGGCCGCAGCGCGCCGGTTGCACTTCGACATCAGCCTCAAGACCAACGCCCTGCTCATCAGCGCGGAACACGCCGCCCGCTTGCGCGAGTCGGGCGTGCGCAGCATCCAGATCAGCGTCTATAGCGACGAGCCGGCGGTGCATGACGCCATCACCAAGATTCCCGGCTCGCACGAACGCACCCTGGCCGCGGTCCCGCTGCTCGTTGCACAGGGTTTGAAGGTGAAGCTGGCCTGCCCGCTGATGCCGCAGAACCTGCTGGCCTACCGCGGGGTCATGGCCCTCGCCGAAAAACTTGGCGCTTCCTATAGTTTCGACCCCACCATCACGCCCATGATGGACGGCTCCGGCGGACCGCTGATACATCGCGTCTCCACCGCGGCGCTCTTGCCCGTCCTGCAGGATCCCGTCTTGAGCGCCTGCTACCCGCGACCCGCCGCCCAGACGGATGCCGCCATGCCTTCCGGGAAGCCCGTCCCTTCATTGACCAGCGCCGTCTCCAGCGGTTTCGAATTTGCCGCCTATGAGGACATCCCGTGCAGCGCCGGCCACAACAGTGTGTACATTTCTCCGTACGGCGATGTTCTTCCCTGCGTGCAGTTGCCGGTTCCTGCAGGCAACTTGCGGCGCCAGCGTTTCAGGGACATCTGGTACCACGCCGAGTCGCTCGAGCAACTGCGCGCGGTGCGCGACAGCCAGTTGCCCGTCTGCGGGAGCTGCGAGATTCGCAGCTATTGCGAGCGCTGTCCCGGGCTGGCTTTGATGGAAGGGGGCGACGTACTGGGTGCGTACGAGCGCGCCTGCGAGCTCGCCGAGCAAAAGGCGCGTCTCGCGGGCGTGGCCCACCCGCTCAGCGCCCTGCATGCGCCGGGCGCTACGGCGCGGCAGGCCGTCGGGCCCTGCAAAACAAACTTTCTTGTGACCACGGACAATTCGTTCTATAGGAAAGGACACGACGCATGACCGAAAATCACAAGACGCCGCCGGAAACGCCCACGGGCAAGAAGCCGTACAGCAAGCCCAGCGTCTCCTCGGAGCCCATCTACGAAACCCAGGCCCTGGCGTGCCACAAGGTGAACTCCATAGGCACCTGCTCAGGCCCGGGGAACAAAACTTCCTGAGTCCCGGGCCGCAGGGAAGCGGCGCTGGTTCTCATCCACCCTGCTGTTACTTTGGACAAATCCGATAGAACCGATTGTTGACCGGTATCTCCGGAAGCAACACTCTACTCGCGGGGACCTGCTCCTTTGCCGTCGCGACGGTGCTTGGGCGCCGGCTGCGGCTGGGTGCAGGGTCAAGCGTTGACCGCTTCGCAGTCACACGGGAAAATGTCCGGATCACAGCAAACCTTCGAAGCGCTGGAGCGCTCCAGCCGCGCGGCAGGCGTGCGGCGGCGGAGGGCGTCCTCTGCTTCCGCGCCGGCCCTGCGCTCCGGGAACTCCGCGGCGTCTTTGTGCCCGCCCGCTTCGGAAAGCTCCACCGTTCCGGTGCTCGCGACCGGAGGGCCGGCCTTTCCCGCATGGGGCGCCGCGTCGCTGCGCGATCCCGGATTTTCGCGCGCCGAAGAGAGTGGAAAAACGTTTGTGGAACGGCGCACTGGCGCCAGCGGCATCAGCGGGGAGCGCCGCGCGAGCGACACCCAAGCCGTGATTGAGGCGCTGCAAGACCGCGGGCAAGTGGCGCTGCGAGTCTATGGCGCCAGCATGCTTCCCTGGGTGCGGCCGGACGACATCGCGATGATTCACAACGCTTCGCCGGAGACCGTGCGCTGCGGTGACGTGGTTCTCTTCCGGCGCGGGGACCGGTTGTTTGTTCATCGGATCGTCGAGAAGCGAGGCCTGCGCCTTACCCGTCGTTTCCTTGCCAAGGGCGACGCCAATCCCCATGCCGACGGCGTCATCGGCCGTGAAGAGATTCTCGGGCGGGTCGTGAAGCTATATCGCGGCAACCGCCTCATCGATCTCGATTCGCCGGGGCAGTTGATGCTGGGCCTGCTGATCGCGCAGTTTTCCCGGCGCAGCAGCCTGGGCTACACGCTCACGCGGCTGGCGAGCGGTGTGGCGCGCCCCGCGCGGCGCATACTGCACGTGCTGGCGCCGTCCAGCGCTCTTCTCCGCTGATCCGCTTTCCTTGGTAAGCGTAACCGCTAAGCGGTCAACTTCATGCGTGACCGCGAAGCGGTCAATTTCACGCGTGACCGCAAAGCGGTCAACCTTCCGCGTTCACCAGGGCGAATTCCACACGCCGGCGCATGGGATCGATGCGCTCCGCGCGCACGCGCACGCGGTCGCCCAGGCGCCAGGCGCGTGCCGCGGGCTTGGCCGCGGCGTGGCGCGCGGGGGCGCGGCCGTGGGCGTGCGGAGCGAGCGCCACCAACGCGTGGTCGCGCTCGCGGTAGACGCAGCGGGCCTGCGCGGCCTCTTCCAGAGCGCTGACCGGCAGCAGACCCTCGACGAAGACCTCGAAGAGCTCGACGAAGCAGCCGTACTTCTGCACGGAAATAATCAGCGCGTCGAACTCATCGCCCAGCCGCCCTTCCATGTACTGCGCGCGCTTCCAGTTCATCAACTCGCGCTCGGCGGCGTCCGCGCGGCGCTCGGCGTCCGAGGTTTCCGTGCCCAGCTCTTCCAGGTGCGGACGGGTGTACACCGCGGCCTCCGCGCCGCGGGGCGCGCCGCGCGCGGGAGCGGTTTCGCGCGAGGAGGGCGCAGCGGAATCCGGATGCGCCAGGGCCCACTTCAGGACGCGGTGCACGATGAGGTCGGGATAGCGGCGGATGGGCGAGGTGAAATGAGTGTACTCGTCGAAGCCCAGGGCGAAGTGGCCGAGGGCGTCGGCGGCATAGCGCGCCTGCTTCAACGAGCGCAGCATGAGGTAGGAGATGATGCGCTCCTCGGGCTTTCCGGCGAGCTTCTGCACCAGGCGCTGGTAGTGCTGCGGGGTGATGCGCAGCTCCGCGCCGGGGTCCGCCCCCATGCCGGAGAGCGGCACGCGCATCGGGCGCTCCCTGCCGTGGCCGTAGGAGTCGGGGCGGCCGCGCCGCGCGGGCGCGGGTACGCGCCCGTGGCGCACGGGCAGTACGCGCTCGAAGAGGCCCGCGACGCCCAGGGAATAGCCGAAAGCCCGCGCCAGCTCCTCGAACTCCAGGACCTTTTTGGCGTCCGGCTTTTCGTGGACGCGGTGCAGGGAGGCGATGCCGCGATTCTCGAGGTAGCCGGCCACGGCGCGATTGGCCGCCAGCATGAATTCCTCGATGAGGCGGTGGGCGTCGTTGCGCTCGCTGCGGGAGATGCTGGTCATGCGCAACTGCTCGTCGAATTCGATGACCGGCTCGGGGAGGTCGAAATCAATGGAGCCGCGCTCGCTGCGGCGCGTGTTGAGGAGCAGGGCCAGCTCGCGCATGTCCTGGAAATGGTGGGCCAGCGCGGCGTACTCCGCGGTGGTCTCCGCATCGCCCTGCAGCACCTTGTTGACGTTGGTGTAGGTCATGCGCGCGGCGGAGCGGATGACTCCGGGCACGAAGCGCGCCGAGAGCATGTGGCCCGCGGCGTCCAGCTCGAGCAGGGCGCTGAGCACCAGACGCTCTTCGTGCGGCTTGAGCGAGCAGATGCCGCTGGAAAGCTCCTCGGGCAGCATGGGCACGGCGCGGCTGGGGAAATAGACGCTGGTGCTGCGCAGGCGCGCGTCGCGGTCCAGGGGGGTTCCCGCGCGCACGTAATGCGAGACGTCGGCGATGTGCACCGCGAGGTGCCAGCCGCCATCGGAGCGGCGCTCGACGTACACCGCGTCGTCGAAATCCCGCGCGGTCTCGCCGTCGATGGTGACGATGGGCAGGTGGCGGAAATCCTCGCGCCCCGCGTGGTCGTGGGCGCTCACCGGCTGCGCGCGCTCGTTGGCCTCCTCGAGCACATCCCCGGGAAAGACGAACGGCAGGTGGTGCTTGCGGATGATGATCTCCGTATCCACGCCGATATCGCCCGGACGGCCCACGATTTCCACCACGCGGCCCGTGGCGCCGGCTCCGCCGCGGGGATAGCGCACCATCTCGACGTTCACCACCGCGCCGTCCAGTTCGGGCAGGCGCGGCAGGCGCCGCGGATGCGCGGGATGCCGGCCGCGCGCGGCATGCTCTTCCGCGGGAGGCAGCCCGAGCTTTTCCGCGAGCGTCTCGCGCAGCGCGGGGGTGAGCTCCTCGCCGGGGGGAATTTCGATTTCGTGCTGGATGCGGGTGTCGTAGGGCAGGACGACGTTGCCGCGCGCGCCGTAACGGAAGAGGCCCACGATCGTGGGGTGGGCGCGCTCGAGCACGCGCAGGATGCGCCCTTCGGCGCGTTGCGCGCCGGGGATCCCGCTCAGGCGGGTGATCTTGGCGAGGACGCGGTCGGAGTGCATGGCGTCCTCGATGGCGTCGCGGCCGATGAAGATGTCGCCGTCGAGATGCGGCAGCGGGATTTCCGGCACGACGAAGCCGTAGCCGTCCTGGTGCAGCACCAGGCGCCCGGTCACGGTGTCCCGGCCGGCTGCGGCAGGCGCGTGCCGCTCGCGGTCCTCGGCGGGGGTGGGGCCCTTGCGGCCGAAGACGCGGTAGCGTCCTCCGGGCAGCTCTTCGATGGCGCCGCGTTTTTTCATCTTGGCGAGGATTTTGTGCAACATGCGGCGGGCATGCTTGGGCAGGCGCAGGCCGCCGGCAATTTCATTGGTGTTCGCAGGACTTCCCCGATCTTGCAGAAAATGCAAGACATCGGCGTACTGGATGGTGTCCGGGCGAGGCATGTCGGAAAGCGGCACGGCGGCGTCCCGCTTCTCCAGCGATTCTAACGGCAATTCGCCCGCTGGGCGCAACTTTTCGCGTGCGGCTGGGCTTTCTGCCCGCAGGCCGGCACGCGGACGGCCGGGACACCCGGGCTCGCATCCTCAATTGTTCCCCGTGGAACATTTTGGAATTTCCGGCGGCTAAAAAAACCTGTTCTGGGCGCCCGGCGGTATGGTAGATTGCAGTCTCCATGCAGCCCTTCCACAACATGGTCATGTGTAGCCACACCTCGCTGTTTCTTCTCTAAGCCGTACTTTTCTTCGTAAGCCGTTCCCGTTTTGAGAGTGCAACCGCCGCCCTGCGGCAAAGTTTCCATCCATTTCCAGGCGTGTTGTTTTCGAAATCTTAAAAAGAGCGAAGGAGCATCCGATGTCTCAGCAGGAAAAAGCAAAGAAAGAACATCACAAGATTCTCATTCTCGGCGGCGGTACCGCGGGGATCATCACGGCCAGCCTGCTGCGGCGCGCCGGGCAGAGCGACATCGCCATTGTCGAACCTTCCGCGCGCCACTTCTACCAGCCGCTGTGGACGCTGGTCGGCGCCGGCGCGGTCGCGCAGGCCTCCACCGGGCGCGAGGAAGCCCGCTACATTCCCGAAGGCGTGCGCTGGATCCGGGAGCGGGTCGCGGAAGTGGCCCCCGAGCAGCAGCGCGTCACCACGCAGTCCGGCGCGCAGATCGGGTACGACTTCCTCGTCGTCGCCGTGGGCGCGCAGCTCAACTGGGACGCCATTCCCGGTCTGCAGGAGGCCATCCGCAAGGGCAACGCCTCCACGAATTACGACTACGACCTCGCGCCGAAGACCTGGGAGCTGATCCGCAAGTTTCAGGGCGGCACCGCGCTCTTCCACATGCCCGGCACGCCCATCAAATGCCCCGGCGCGCCGCAGAAGATCATGTATCTCGCCGCCGACTATTTCCGCCGCATTGGCATTGGCCGCCAGGCGCGGGTGGTCTACGGCTCGGCGCTGCCCGCGATCTACGGAGCGAAGGAGTACGCCGCGGTGCTGGAGCGGGTCGTGGAGCGCTACGGAATCGACGCGCGCTTCCAGCACGAACTGGTGGAGATTCGCGCGGAGAAGAACGAAGCCGTGTTTCAGTTGAAGAGCGTTCCGGAGAAGCAGCAGGTCACCATCCCGTACGATCTGCTGCACGTGGTTCCGCCGCAGAGCGCGCCGGAGTTCATTCGCAAGAGCCCGCTGGCGGACCCCGCGAAGCCCCAGGAAGGGTGGGTGGCGGTGGATAAGCAGACGCTGCAGCACGTGAAATACGCCAACGTCTTTGCACTGGGCGACGTGGGCAACACTCCGAATGCCAAGACCGGCGCGGCGGTGGCGCGCCAGGCCCCGGTGGTGGCGGCCAACCTTCTCGCGGTCCTTGCGGGGCGGGAGCCGCAAGCCCGCTACGACGGCTACATCGCGTGCCCGATCATCACCGGGTACGGAAAGATGCTGCTGTGCGAACTCGACTACACGGGCAAACCCGCGCCGAAAATTCCGGCGATCAATACGTTCCGCGAGCGCTACGACATGTGGCTGCTGAAAAAATACGGTTTGCCGTGGCTGTACTGGAACGTGCTGCTGCGCGGGCGCAACGTGCCGTTCTTGTACGAAGACCATCCGGGGCAGGCGGCCATCGGAAAGGAAGAGTTTGCGGTGCGCTAGAAAGCAAAGCGGCGGCAACATTGTCATCCGGAGTCCCGGCGTATCTTACCGGGACGAGAGATCTCAACTGACCGTGCTTGCAGGATTTTGCGTTGAGATTCTTCGGCTCCCGGCCAAAACCGCCGGGGCCTCAGAATGACAGACTTTGCTCTTCGCTCGACTTCTTTGGGCAACCCGCTCAGTCGTGCCAGGAGTCCTTGAACTCGGGAATGCGCCGGCCCAGGGCGCGCTCCGCGCAGGTTAATCCGGCGCGCGCCGCGCGGTCCACGCCGATGCCGCGCGAGCGGAAAGTTTCCGAGGCGAAGTACAGGCCGTCGACATTGGGCGCGGAATAGTCCGGGCGGTATTTGCCGACGAGGCCGGGCTTCTGGATGACGCCGAAAGCCGGCTGGGCCACGAGGTGGCGTTTCTTCCAGATGATGTTCTTGTCGGTCCAGGTGTCGGGATAGAAGGCTTGCAGGTCGCGCTCGGCTAGCGCGAAGTGCTTTTCCACCCATTGCGGGCTGCGCAGGCCCTGGTAGACGAAGCCGCAGTTGTACAGGTGCATGCCCGGGGGCGCGATCTGCGGATCATAGCCGGTGCCCAGGAAGCCGAAGCCGCCCAGCTTGCTGTTGGGCGCGCCGAACCAGACCGCCAGCTCGGTCGGATGAACCCCGGTAAAAACCGGCTCGCGCGTGGCCGCATAGAAGCCCAGCCAGCAGGCGCGGAATTGGTCCTGCGCCAGGAGCTTGATCTGCGCCACGTACCAGTCCGGGAGATCCTCCTCGCGCACGAAATTCAGGACGTTCCAGACCGGCAGCGTGGAAATCACGCACTCCGTCTCCACCACCTCCCAGTTGTAGGCTTCGTTGGGAATGGCGCGCGGACCCTTCTCATAAGCCACGCCCACCACGCGGCCTTTCTCGATGAGCAGCTTCTGCGCCGTGGTCCGCATCCAGATTTCGCCGCCGTGGCGCGTCACGCCATCGGCCATCTGCCGGAACATGCCGTCCCAGCCGCCCACCGGCCAGAAGGAATAGCCGGCCATGCGCTTTTCCATGTAGTGCATCTTGCGGACGTAGAGGTTGTCGCTGGCGACGTGGTCGTACCAGTGCTCGGTCATGGCCTCGGCCGCGGTGATGTATTCGAAAAGGGCGATGACCCCCTCGCTGGTGGTGTACTTGCGCAGCCAGGTGCGCAGCGGCACGTCGTCGTAGTTGTCGAACTCCTTGAAGTCGATGTCCGTGAGGATCTGGATGATCTTCTTCAACTCGCCCTTGTCGGTGTTGTAGAGCTCCTGCACCGGCTTCCAGCGGTCGCCGACCCACACCGGCATGCCCTTGCTGGTCGGCCCGTGCTCCAGCTTGCCGCCGATGTATTCGATGATCTTGGTGATACCCGAACCGCTATCTTCCAGGAGATGCCCGCCGAGATTCAGGCGGTAGCCTTCATAGGGAATGGCCATGCCGCGGCCGCCGAGATACTCGTCCCGGTCCATCACCAGAACCTTCTTGCCCTGCTTGGCCAGGATCGCGCCCGCGCTGAGTCCCGCCGCTCCCGCTCCAATCACCACTACGTCGTACTTTGCCATGGGTCCTGTCCCTTTCGCTCCGTGCGCTGCGATTTCCGCTGCTGTGCTTACTGCTCGGTGTATCCGCCGTCGGCCACCAGGGCGTGCGCGGTGACGTAGCTGGATTCGTCGCTGGCCAGGAAGAGCGCGCAATTGGCAATCTCCTCCGGCCGGCCCAGGCGGTTGAGCATGGTGTAGCTGCCGTACAATTTTTTGATCGCTTCGGGGTCCTTGGGGTTGAGGGTCTCGGCGGCGCGCTGGATCATGGGCGTGTCGATGGGGCCCGGGCAGATGCTGTTCACGCGGATGTTGTGCGCGGCGTAGTCCGCGGCCATGCTGCGCGTGAGCTGCACGATGGCGGCCTTGGAGGCCCCGTAGGCCGAATATTCCTTCACCGCCACCAGCCCGCCGATGGAGCCGAGGTTGATCACCGAGCCGCCGCCGGCCTTGATGATTTCCGGCACGCCGAAGCGGCTCATCACGAACGTGCCGCGCAGGTTCACGCTGATCTGGCGGTCCCAGTGCTCTTCTGCCGCGGAGGTCACCGAGCCGACGGTTTCGATGCCGGCGTTGTTCACTAGGATCTCCAGCCCGCCCAGAAAAGCCACGGCTTCCTGCACCATGCGCTGTGCGTCGGCGGTCTTGGAGACGTCGCCGATGGTGCTCATGGCCTTGTGCCCCTTGGCCGTCAACTGCCGCACAACCGCCTGGGCGTCCGCCGGGTTGATGTCGGCGATGGCCACGGCGGCGCCTTCGGCCGCGAAGCGCTCGGCCATGGCCCGGCCCAGGCCGGAGCCCCCGCCGGTGATCAGTGCCCGCTTGTTCTTCAGTCGCATGATGGTCCTCGCATTCTGGAGTTCCGGGAAATCGTGACCGCTCCGGGTCGGCCCGCCCGGCTGGGGCTGCTTCGCCAACGGAAGCGGCGCTCCCCGCCCTGGCCCACCAAACAACCGTTTGATTTTGCCGGGGACTGCAGATTTAGCCTCTTGCCGCGGGTTTGTCAAGCGCCCAGAGGCGCCCGCCCGGGCGGGCGGGCCGGCGCAGGGCGGCGCCTGGGGGCCCTCCGTGAGGGGAGGCCGAAGATCCGGGTTAACGTGCGATACGGCTGCGGAAGGAAGAAATTGGTGCCCAGGAGAGGACTCGAACCTCCACTCCCTTGCGAGAACTAGGTCCTGAACCTAGCGCGTCTGCCAGTTCCGCCACCTGGGCACAGGTGAGGTGTTATGCAGTAAATTCATTTTGCCCGGCGCACCGCGCTTTGTCAACGCGCCGGGCGGCACCTGGGCGATGAGCGGGAGCGCAGGGAAGATAAAGATCGCCCTCCGCAGAGGGCGGCGACAGGGGCCGGGACAAGTTCCGCGGGCGACTCCGACCCCCCTTGATTACTATGGCCACCAGGGTACCCTTCCTGCGAGAAAAGTGCTATAACTCCGGGCAGAGGCGGGTTAACCGCCTGCTCCATCTGCTCGTTCACCTGGGGGCTGTTCCTTTGGGAGGTCACCATGGAGTCCCTGCAACCGAATGTTCTCACATTCCTTCTGATTGCCTGGGGTTTGGCCACCGCCGTATTCGTCGTGCTGCTGATCTGGCGGAGCCTGCTCACCAATAAGGAGGATGATCAGCTCTTCATCGATGCCGCGGAAGAACATATGGCCGCCGAGCAGCGCATGATCGTGGCGAAGATCAGCGCGCTCTCCCGGCCCATCACCACCGCGGGCATCGCTTCCGGCGTGCTCCTGCTGGCCATGGCCGGAGTGTGGCTGTACGAAGGGCTGAAGAACTTCTAGGCGCGGGGCGGCTGCTAGGCCGCCGCGGCGCTTGGCACGCTGCTCACGGCGACGGGGGTTTGCTCTCCGGCTGTGCCGGGCTTGGCGCGCCCGCGGGGGCTGCGGCCGGTGCGGGAGGCGTGATCGCCTGAATGAGCGAAGTGTGGTTGTGCACGATCAGCCACTGCCCGTTGCGCTTCTCCAATAGCAGCGTGGTCTGGCCGCGCGCCGCGCTCTGCTGCCCGTCCACGACTCCGGAAAATTCCCACTGGTAGCAGGCCCATCCGAAGGCGCCGCTCACGTGCACAAAGGTGTTCAGCCGGTCCATGCGCACCTGCTGCACACGCGCGCGCTGCCGCTGGTAATCCGCGAGATAGTTGGCCCAGCCGAGGATAGGCGGCTCCCACGCGCCGCTGACGATGGACACGTCGTCGGCATAGGCCTTGTGGAGCAACTCGACGTCCCCCAGTTGCCACGCGGCGAGCATCCCGGAGATGGCCACGTCAATCTGTTTCTCCTCGGGGAGGGGCAGGGTCAGAGGAGCGGTCTCGATCGGCCCTTTATCTTTCTTCTTCTTTTTTTCGTTTTGCGCCGCGGCGGGCAGAGCGCCGAGCAGCAGCACGCATCCGCATAGGAACAGCAGCCCGGCAGCCCGCAGCTTCCGTTTCACGCTGACTTCATGCATGGGGTGTATCCCTCGCGCCGGCCGTCTTTCCTTGCCGACGGCAGCGGCGAAAGAATCATACGTCAGGGCAAGCGCGATGCGCTGAGGAGATTCACAAAAAGCCTGTACGCTCCGGGCACACCCTCGGGCATCTGCCGGAAGAAGGCCAGTCCGGTATAGATGTAGGCGCCCAGGCCGTAGCGCGTGTAGACCAGGCCGCCGTTGAGTTCCGGCTCGCCCGGGTCGTTCATGGCCAGCAGCGGGGTGTAGCGCGCATCGAACTGGCTCCAGTAATAGAGGCCGCGCTCCTGCACCCAGCCGTCGAAATCCGCTTGCGTGATCTTATTGGGGCGGTTGAGCAAGGCGTCATCGGGCTTCAGGAATTTCACGGGAGAAGTTTCGTCGGTGATGCGCGGGAGGGGGCTGCCGGGCTTGCCCGGGTCGACCTTCGCGGGATAGGGCGCGGGCTGCAGCTTGTCCCAGATGAAATCGCGGTTGTACTGCACCACCAGCGTGCCGCCCTTGGCGGCGTAGTCGAGCAGGCGCTGGTTCGCGCCGGGCAAGTCGGAGCGCAACTCGTAGGCGCGCACGCCGACGACGATGGCGTCGAAGCGCGCGAGGTTGCCGAAAGCCAGCTCGGTTGGATTGATCATTTCGACGCGGATGCCCAGGCGTTCGAGGGCTTCGGGCACCGGCTCGCTCTCGGCGGTGATGTAGCCGACGCGCAGATTTTCCGGCACGCTGACGTCGAAAGCGTGCACGCGGCAGATGGCCGGCTCGCTCCAGAACTGGGTGGGCAGCGTGGGCAGCGGTTCGAGCGAGGCCGAGAACTTTTCTTCTCCTCGCCGGGCGTAGGCGGCGAGCGGGTAGCGGCCCGCAGCGAGCTTTTCCGGCGGGGTCACGGTGAAGCGCGCGTAGCGGTCGCCCTGGCCGGTGAATTCGATCTCCTGTTCCGCGCTGGTGGTCCATCCGGACGGAACGTCCAGCCCGGTTCGTACCTTGGCCGCTTTCATTGCGTTCGAATGAACGCGCACGTATACGTCGAACGGCTTGCGCGCTTGGGCCAGCACCTCGATCTTCTGCTTGGGTTCAACCGCCAGGGTGTAGGCGGGGACGATGCGCAGCGGCACGCGGTCCACGCGCGTCGAATTCGCCTGAATGTGGGTTACTGGAACAACCACTGGCTTGGACCGGCCCTCGCCGACCCTGATACTCAGCATTGCGTGGGCCGCCGATTCCGGTTCGGGCTGGAGTTTTTCCCAGACCCTGGGTTCCTCGGGGGGAGCTTTAAATGTGATTGTGTATTTCAGGCCTTTCAGCGGGTCGCCTTCGCCATTGGCGGCATTTTCCATGCCCGTCAAGTACAGCGGTCCATCCGTGACCGGGCATTTCACCGCGCGGCGGCAGCCATAGCGGACCGTGACGGTGACGGGCTCGCCCACGACGGCCTCGCTGCGGTCGGCTTCCGCCGTAAATTCAAAACCGGATGCCAGCAGGAGCGCATGGGAAATCCGACCCACCACGGGATAGGCGGGGTTGAGCGGATCCCAGAAAGAGATCGCGTCGGCGGGATAGAGACTGCTCATCGATTCCGAGGCTTGCGCGAGAAATTCCGCCGCGGCCGGCCAATCCAGTTTCAGCGCAGCGGCGTGCGCACTCGCGATTTTCTCGTCCGCGGTCTTCACGGTTGCGCACCAATCGGGGTGCGATTTGCAAAGTTGTCCCTGCTCTTCTCCGAAGAGGCTTGTGAGAGGCCGGGCGAGGATGGCGGGATCGAGCTTGGCGCCGTCTTCGCGGGTCAGGGCAATGGGGCGCCAGATGTAGGGCGAGCCGATAAAACCGGAAATACCCTGGGTGCGGTGATTGACGAAGGCATCGAGGCCGATCTGCCGCCAAGATTTGCCGTAGAGCGGCGAAATTTCGTCGAGCGGGAGGATATATCCCTTGGGATTGTCGCCGCCGCGCTCGAGGCCGAGGATCTCCACCGGATGCGCCGCGCCGCCCCAGGTGCGGAGGCCCTCCTGCAATTGTGCGGGGAAGGCTTTCGGGTCCGCGGCCATCTGCACGGCCTTTGGTGTGAGCAATCCCGCCGCCTGGTGATGGCCGTGGCCGCTGTGCACGCCGCCCCAGTTGTTGATGACGATGTTCGGGCGGAAGGTGCGGATGACGCGCACCATATCGTCGAGCACCTGGTCGCCCCAGATGCGCTCGGACTCCTCCGGGGTCTTTGAAAAGCCGAAATCGGGCGCGCGGGTGAAGAAGAGCTGCACGCCGTAGCCGCGGGTCGCCGCCAGCAGCTCCTGGGAGCGGATAAGGCCGAGCTGCGGCGCCTGTTCCGGGCCGAGGGCGTTCTGGCCGCCTTCGCCGCGGGTGAGGGAGAGCAGAGCCACGTCGGCGTGCAGGCCGCGCGCCAGGTAGGTGAGCACCGATGAGGATTCGTCGTCGGGATGCGCGGTGACGTAGAGGATGCGGGTGGTGACGCGGGCGCTGTCTATAGCCTCGACCGTTTCGGCCAGGCCCGTGCCGGTGCCCGGCGCGGGCGGGAATTGCGCCGCCGCGGGCGCGGCCAGCCACAGAGTCAGTGCTGCAGCCAGAAGCGCAATGGTTTTCATTTGTCGGCTAAGCTGCGATCCAAGAGAGATTCCTTCCGGTCGGGATGGCACACTCAAAAAATGATTCACACGGCCTCCGGCTGCTTGTCCTGCGCAAAAGGCCATTCTCTCACTACCCGGGCGCGGAGGAGAAACGCCACCACGCCCAGACCGATCACCAGCAATCCCCACTTGCGCGCCGGTCCCGTGGCCCAGAAGAGGCCCGCCCAGCCCAGCATGGTGAGCAGCGCGGGCAGGGGGTAGAGCCACATCTTGAACGGCAGACGCTCCGCGGGCCAGCGCCGCCGCAGAAGCATCACGCCCACGGCCTGCCCGATGAACTGCACGAGCAGGCGCATCGCCAGGATGGCCTTGATCACCGCCGCCAGCCGGAAGAACAGGCTGAAGAGAAAGGCCAAGGCCCCGAGAAAGAGCAGGGAAAGGTGCGGAAAGTGCTTCTGCGGGTGCACGCGCGCGAATACCGGGAAAAAATTTCCGTCGAGCGCTGCGGAATACGGCACGCGCGAATAGCCGAGCAGCGCGGAGAAGATCGAGCCGAACGCAATCCACAGCACCATCAGCGTGGCCAGGTTGGCGGCGCGCGTGCCGTAGATGGTTTCCACGAAGGTGCTCACCAGGAACGGCGAATTCTGCGCCTGCTGCCAGGGCACCACGCCCAGGATGCTGGTCTGCATCAGCAGGTAGAGCACGGCGATTCCCGCGATGGAGATGAGGATGCCCCGCGGGATGTTGCGCTCGGGCTGCTTCATCTCTCCGCCGAGATGGCAGATGTTGTAGTAGCCCCAGTAGGTGTACACGGTGTTGACCATGCCGCCGCCCAGCGCGGCGAAGAAGACCCAGGAGAGGTGGAAGGCGCCCGGAGGAAAGGTGAAGGCCAGGCGCGCGTTGAAATGCGTGGCCCCGCCGAAGATGAGCCAGAACATGGTGGCCAGCACGCCGATCCACAGCAGGACGGAGATCTTGCCGACCGTGGTGATGCGGCGATAGAGCAGCACGACGAGGAGAAGCACCACGCCGCCGGAGAGGGCCTTCTGCTGCCACGCCGGGAACGGGTGCAGGTAGGTGGCGTACTGCGAGAAGCCGATGGCTCCGCTGGCGATGACCAGGGGCGCCTGGATCAGCGTCTGCCACACGAAGAGGAAGGACATCAGCCGGCCCCAGCGCTGCCCGCCGAAGGCTTCGCGCAGGAAGACGTAGCTGCCGCCGGCGCGGGGCATGGCCGCGCCCAGTTCCGACCAGACGAGGGCGTCGAGCAGCGCCAGCACCGCGCCGCCGATCCACGCCAGCAGGGCCTGCGGCCCGCCCATCTCGCGGATCACCAGCGCGCTCACCACGAACGGGCCGATGCCCACCATGTCAATCATGTTCAGGGCCACCGCTTCGCGCAGGCCCAGCCCGCGTTCCAGGCCGGATGGGGCGGCGCTGTGCGGCGTAGAGGGCTCGAGTTGGGCAGGCATTGGCAGGGGCGCTCCGCGCAGGAACTGTGAGGATAGCAAAAAGGTTATGCCGCGCCTAACGCGGAGCGCGGAAAAGAGCGGCCCCCAACCTTCGCGCTAGGTCCTGTTCCTCCGGCTAGAATAATGGTATAAGTTTAATGGTAAATTCAGCGGGACTGATCCCCCTTCTCGCTTTGGATTCTGCTGGACTCTCCGGGGCCAAGTCGTTTGTTTCATCCCCTTCCGCTATTGCCCCGAAGCCCCCCAAGCGTTCGGAAGTTACAGGAGCGCGCGTGCCGCCACGAAAGTCTGGCGCAGGCGGAGCGCCGGCAATAGACTCATGGACACAAAGATCAGAGGCCGCGGTGTCCGGAGGAAACGGCTTTCTCCTCGCTCCGTGCGCTTTGCGCTCGCCTCCCTGATTCCGCTGATCACGGTGCCGGGGCTGTTTTCGCTGGCCCTCCCGTCTCCCAGCTTCCTGCCGCGCGAAAACGGCGACCTCGGCCCGGTGCGCGTGCTTTGGGCGAGCACGGCCGCCGACCTGATTGTCGGCCTCGCGTTCCTGATCGTTTCCCTTACGCTGTTCTGGCTGATCCGCCGCGCCGGCCGCGATCTTCCTTTCCCCGTTTTCTTCTGGGCTTTTGGGATCTTAATTTTTGGTTTCGGAAGCTTGCACCTCCTGGAAGTAGTCATGGCCGGGAAGGAGGGGCACTGGCTTGCAACTGCCCTGGTGACGGTCACCGCAGTGACTTCGCTCGGCGTCGCGGCCGCTCTGCTCCTCGGCGCAAACAGGATACTTGTCTTCGTGCGCGCCGCCGCAGAGGCCGCGGAACGCCGTGGCAATGAGCGCTTCCGCGCGATGATGCAAGCCGCGCCCATGGGCGTCATCGGCTGGGACACCGAGGGGCGCATCAACGCCTGGAATGCGGCCGCGGAGCGCCTGCTCGGCCAGGGTCCCGGCACCATCGCGGAGGTGGAAAAACGCGTCGTTCCCGGGGACCTGAGGGCCGAGCACGAAGATCTGCTGCGGAGAGCATACGCCGGAGAAGTGATCACCGGATACGAGACCGTGCGGCTGCGCGCCGACGGCGCGCCCTTTCCGGCCAGCATCTCCATCGCGCCTTTTTACAGCGATCAGGACAAACTCGAAGGCCTGCGGATGAGCGTGGAGGATATCAGCGCCCGCAAGCGCGCCGAGCGGGAATTGCAGAAGAAGACAGCCACCCTGGCGTCCGTGACGCAGGCACTGACCGTCTTCCTGGATAGCGGCGATTGGAGCCGGGCCAGCCAGCATCTCCTGCAGTTCGCCCTGCGCCAGACGCGGAGCGAATGCGGCTTTCTCGGCGTGCTGGTGGACGGCCCGGTGCTGCGCGTCCTCGCGCACGACGGCGCGGTCTGGGATCAGACCCTCAACCGCGCCCTGTATGAGGAGAAAATGCAGCAGCAGGCCGCAACGGGCTATTTCGATGTAACCCACATTCACAATCTTTTCGGCCACGTCATCACCCAGCACGAACCGGTCATCGCCAACTCCCGCGCCAGCGATCCGCGCTCCGGCGCACTTCCTCCCGGCCATCCGCGAGTGGATGCATTTCTCGGCGTGCCCATCTTCAAGGGCCACGAAGCCGTCGGCTTGATCGCCGTGGCCAACCGGCCGGGCGGCTATTCCGCGAATGAGCTGCGGGCCCTGGAAACCATGTCCCAGGCCACCGGCGTGCTCTTCGACAACTACCGGCAGAGCCTGAAAGAAAAAAAGCTCGAGGAAGAGCAGAAGCAACTGGAAGCGCAGATGCGCCAGGCGCAGAAGATGGAAGTGCTCGGGCGGCTCGCGGGCGGCGTGGCCCACGACTTCAACAATATGCTGATGGTGCTCAGCGGCTATTCCGAGCTGCTCGACAGAACCCTCCCGCCCCGCTCGGCGGCCCGCAACTATCTGCAGCAGATCCGCCGCACCACCGAGAAAGCCGCGGGGATCACCCGGCAGCTTCTGGCCTTCAGCCGCAAGCAGGTCGTGGAACTGCGCCGCCTCAATCTCCACGATGCCCTGTGCGAGACCGAATCCATCCTGCCCCGGCTGCTCGGCTCCGACATCCAACTGGAGTTTGCGCACCAGGCCGCGGACCCCTGGATTCTCTCCGACCCGTCGCAGATCGAGCAGGTGGTTGCCAATCTGGCCATCAATGCCCGTGACGCCATGCCCCAAGGGGGCCGCCTGCGAATTTCCACGCGCAACGCCGTGGCCCTGCCCCAGAATTTTTCCGAGGTGGGGGCCAGTTCGCGCGGATGGATTCTCCTCGAAGTCGCCGATACCGGCTCGGGCATGGACGAAGCCACCCGCGCGCAGATTTTCGAGCCTTTCTTCACCACCAAGCCCGTGGGCAAAGGGACGGGGCTCGGGCTCTCCACCGTGTACGGCATCGTGAAACAGAGCGGCGGGTGCATCCGCGTGGAATCCGCCCCCGGCCAGGGAGCGCGCTTCGAACTGTACTTCCCGGCCGCGGAACCCCCGCAACCCTCCGCGTCCGTGCTTTCGGTCGCGGCTCCGGAGATCGTCCGCGGGGAGGGCAGGACGGTACTGATCGCCGATGACGAAACAGCGCTGCGTCATTCCCTGATGGAAATGCTCCGCGACTCCGGCTACCGCGTCCTCGAAGCCACCAGCGCGAGCGAAGCCCTGGAACTGGCTGCCAACTTTTCCGGCACCCTGGATGTTCTGCTGACCGACCTGGTCATGCCCGATCTTTGCGGCACCGAGCTTGCCCGCCGCCTCAGCGAATTGCACCCGGGCGTGCGCGTCATCGTCATGTCCGGCTACGCCGAGGAACTCCCGGAAACGGAACTCCCCCCGAACACCACATTCCTGCAGAAACCATTTCCGTTTGCCACGCTCCTCGAAGAGATTAGACTAGTGCAGCATCGGCCGTAGGCGCGCGCAGCGCTACGCCGGATGCCGACCCATGCGCCGCTCCTTCTCGCTTTCGAAAATGGGCCTTTCCCTGCTGGCTGGCCTGCTCTTCCTTGCCGGAAGCGCCCGCGCCGGCGTGTCCCTGCCGCCGGGGGCCTCCCTGGGCCTCGAAGCGCTGTACGCCGGCGATCCCGACGCCGCCATCGCGGAGTTCCGCGCTCTGCAGCAGGCCCAGCCCGAGCATCCCCTCGGCTATCTCCTCGAGGACGAAGCGCGCTGGTGGAAGCTCTACTGCTCCTCCGCCGAATTCAAGTACGGCATGACCGACGCCTGGCACCGCGCCAAATCCTCCGCCACGCTGGCCGAAGACCGCGCCTATCTGGACCTGGCGCAGAAGGTGGTGACGCTCGCCGAGGCGCGCCTCCGCCAGGGCGACTCGGCCGAGATGCAGTTCTATTCCGGCATGGGCGAAGCGCTGGCCGCGCGTCTCTACGGCCTGCGCTGGGAAAAGGGCCCCGCGGCGCGCGCCGGTGTGCGCGCCCGCGAGCATCTGCTCCGCGCGCTGGCCCTGGACCGCAGCCTGGCCGACGCCGAGCTCGGCCTGGGCCTCTACAACTATTACGTGGATACCCTCTCCGCCATGGCCAAGGTGCTGCGCTTCTTCATGGGCATACCCGGAGGCAGCAAGCGCGACGGCCTGCAGCAACTCGAGCGCGCCATGACCCAGGGCACATTGGCCCGCGCCGAAGCCCGCTTCTACCTCGCGAAAAACCTGCGCAACTACGACCGCGACTACCAGCGCGCCCTCGTGGTCGTCGCCCCGCTCACCGCGCAGTACCCCGGCAACCCGCTCTTCGCGCTGCTCCGCGGCGACCTCAACGCCAAACTCGCCCGCAAAGAAGAAGCCGCTGCGTGGTACCGCAAAGCCGCGGCCCTACCGCTGCGCGATGCCGAGTGCCGCCGCCGCATCCGGGACCTCGCCCAGTCCTCCCTCGCGGCTCTCGGCCCGGATTTCTCGCTGCCGGCGTCTCCCGCAGTGAGCTCGCCCGCTCCGGCCAACCCCTAGCCTGGAGCGCGCCGCTCTTGCGCGAATCACGAACCAAAAGTCACGCCAGCCCGCGGGTTCCGTTGACGGAAAGCCCTCCAGATGATATAAATTTTAGTTTCGTTCGGTATCTCCAGGCACACTGTGGGGCTCTTCAGGCGGGACCACGGTGCAGCCGTCGTCACGGGTTCAGGCGCGACAACTAGATGCAAGAGATCCTTCACCAATTGGGCGAGTTGTTCCTGCAGGCTGTCCCCACAGCCCTGATCGTTTTCGTTTTCTTTCTCGTTCTCCGTTCGCTCTTTTTTGCCCCGCTGCTGCGCGTCATGCGCGAGCGCGATGAGCGCACCCGCGGCGCGCAGAAGGGCGCCGAAGCCGCGCAGGCCGCCGCCGCCGCTAAGATCAAGCAGTATCAGGAAGCCCTCAAGCAGGCCCGCACCCAGGTCTATGCCGAGCAGGAGGCCGCACGCCGCAAGCTGCTCGAGGAACGCAACGCCCAGGTGAAAGAGGCGCGGGCCCGCGCCGCCGAAGATGTCCGCGTGGCCAAAGAGCGCGTCGCCGGTGAGTTCGCCGCGGCGCGCCGCGACGTGGAAGCCGGAAGCGGCCAGCTCGCGGCGGAAATCACCCGGCGCATTCTGGAATCCCGGCCCCCGGCCAGCCCCGCGCGAGGAGCCCGATGAACTGGTCCCGCCGGCTGGTTTTTGTCCTGGTTCTGTTTCTCGTGTTCTTCGGCACGGTCCTGAACGCGCAGGCCGCGGAAGAGGCCAGCCCCGCCGCGGAGCGCGCCGGCCAGATCTTCAAATGGCTCAACTTCGCGGTCGTTGCCGGCGGCATCGGTTATCTGGCCGGGAAGTTCGGCCCGCGTTTTTTCCGCGAGCGCGCCGAACAGATCAGCGCCGCTATTACCCAGGCCTCCGCCGCCAAAGGCGAAGCCGACCGCCAGTTGCAGGATGCCGAGAGCCGGCTGGGACGCCTGCAGCAGGAAGTGGCCGAGCTGCGCGCCGCGGCGCAGCGCGACGCCGCCGCGGAGAGCGAGCGCATCCGCGCCGCCACGCGCCAGGACGCCGCAAAAATCGCCAGCGCCGCCCAGGCCGAAATCGAAGCCGCCGAACGCAGCGCGCACATCGAGCTGCGCGCGCTGGCCGCGAAGCTGGCCGTGGAGGGCGCGGAAGCGCTCCTCGCCAAAGAACTCACCCCCAAGACCCAGGAATTGCTGGTGCGCGAGTTCGTGCAGAAGCTCGGTCAGAGTCTCGCGGGGAGGCCCAATTGAAGTCCGCGGCGCTGCAGTACGCGAACGCCCTCGCGGATGTCGCGCTGGCGCAGGGCGCGGCCGAGCCGCTCGAAACGCAGCTCACCGCCCTGGGCGCGCTCTATGGCGAAGCCGGCGACCTGCGTAATTTCCTGGCCAACCCGGCGGTGACGAGCGACGCCAAGCACGGCGTGATCGAAAAGATCGCCGCGCGCCTGGGCGCCGGCAAGATTGTCCGGAATTTCCTGTTTGTACTGGCGGATCATCAGCGCACGCAGATCCTGCCGGAAGTGATTGCGGCGTTCCAGGAAGTGGTCCGCCAGCGCCAGGGCATCGCCCAGGCGGAGATCTCCTCCGCCGTGGAGCTCAGCCCGGCGCAGAAGGACGAACTTGCGAAAACCCTGGAGCGTCTGACGGGCAAAAAGGTTGAGCCCGTCTTTTCGCTCGACCCCGCGCTGCTGGGCGGCGCGGTGGTGCGCATCGGATCCACGATTTACGACGGCTCGCTTCGCAACCAGCTGGACACGTTGCGCGCGCGCCTCGCAGCGGAATAGGAGCTAGCCGGGTATGGCGAAGATCAAAGCGGACGAGATTACCAAGATACTGCGCGAGCAGATCGAGAACTACGAGCAGACCGTAGCGGTCGACGAAGTGGGCCAGGTCATCAGCGTCGGCGACGGTATCGCGCGCATTCACGGGCTGGAGCGGGTCATGGCCGGGGAGATGCTGGCCTTCCCGCACGGCGTCACGGGCATCGCGCTGAACCTCGAAGAAAGCGAAGTCGGCGCGGTGCTGCTCGGCGAGTACACGGAAATCAAAGAAGGCGACACCGTCAAGCGCACCAACTCGATCATGTCCGTGCCGGTGGGCGAGGCCCTGATCGGCCGCGTGGTCAACCCGCTCGGGGAGCCGCTCGACGGCAAGGGCCCCATCGTTTCCACGCAGCGCAACGCTCTGGAGCGCCTCGCACCGGGCGTCATCGACCGCCAGCCGGTGCGCGAGCCGCTGCAGACCGGCATCAAGGCCATCGACTCCATGATTCCCATCGGCCGCGGGCAGCGCGAGCTGATCATCGGCGACCGCCAGACTGGGAAGACCGCCGTCATTCTGGACACCATCATCAACCAGAAGGGCGGTGACATGATCTGCATCTACTGCGCGATCGGGCAGAAACGCTCGACCATCGCGCAGGTGGTGAAGATTCTGACCGACGCCGGCGCCATGGACTACACCATCGTCGTGGCCTCCAGCGCCGCCGAGCCGGCCACCCTGCAGTACATCGCGCCCTACGCCGCGTGCGCCATGGGCGAATACTTCCGCGACACCAAGCGCCACGCGGTCACCTTTTACGACGACCTTTCCAAGCATGCCCAGGCCTACCGCGAAATTTCGCTGCTGCTGCGCCGCCCCCCGGGACGCGAAGCCTTCCCGGGCGACGTCTTCTATCTCCACTCGCGCCTGCTGGAGCGCGCCGCGAAGCTCAACGACAAACTCGGCGGCGGCTCGCTCACTTCGCTGCCGGTAATCGAAACCCAGGCCGGCGACGTCTCCGCCTATATTCCGACCAACGTCATCTCCATCACCGACGGGCAGATCTATCTCGAATCCGACCTGTTCAACGCCGGCATCCGCCCGGCCATCAACGTGGGCATTTCCGTCAGCCGCGTCGGCGGCAACGCCCAGATCAAGGCTATGCGCCAGGTCGCCGGTTCGCTGCGGCTGGACATGGCGCAGTTCCGCGAACTCGCGGCGTTCGCGCAGTTCGGCGCCGACCAACTGGACAAGGTCACCCAGGCGCAGTTGTCCCGCGGGCAGCGCCTCACCGAAGTGCTCAAGCAGGATCAGCTCGTGCCGCTCTCGGTGGAAAAGCAGGTATTCATGCTCTTCGTCGGCACCAGCGGCTTTATGGACAGCGTGGCCCTGGGCGACTGCCAGCGCTTCGAGAGCGAGCTGCTGCAGTTCGTGGAAACGAATTATCCGGCGCTGCTGAAAACGATTGCGGAGAAGAAGGCGTTGGACGACGCGCTGAAGGCCCAGATGAAGCAGGCCGTGGACGCTTTCAAGGAGCGCTTCACCGCGGCCGCGCGTTAAGCGGCAACGGGCATAAGGGAACATGGCCACACTTCTCGATTTCCGGCGCCGCATCCGCTCGGTGAAAAACACCCAGCAGATCACCCGCGCGATGAAGTTCGTCGCGGCGGCCCGGCTGCGCCGCGCCCAGGAACGCGCGCTGGCGGCCCGGCCCTACGCCCTGCAGATCGCCCGCGTGCTGCGCTCGACCATGGCCCGCCTCGAAAATCCCCAGCACCCGCTGCTGGCCACGCGCCCCGTGGAGAAGATCCTCGTGGTGGTGCTAACCGGCGAACGCGGATTGTGCGGGGCCTTCAATAGCAACATTCTGCGCAAAGCGATGGAACTTTTCCGCGCGAATAAGGGGAAGAAGATCGTCGGCTTGCCGGTGGGCAAGAAGAGCCGCGACTTCCTGAAAAAGCAGGGTCTGGAATTCGCCGGGGAATACGTGAACGTCCTGGCGCGCGTCGAATACTCAACCGCCCGGGAGATTTCCAAGACCGTCACCGATCTCTACGCCAGCGGCGAAGTGGACGCGGTCTATGCCGTGTTCAGCGAGTTCAAGAGTGTGATCGCTCCGAATCTGGTGGTGGAAAAGCTGCTGCCCGTGGAATCCATCAGCGAAGAGGCTGCTGCGGCGGGCGAGGCCCAGGTCGACTATATCTACGAGCAGGCCGAGGAATACCTCCTCGACCGGCTGCTGCCGCGCTATGTCGAAACCCAGGTGCTGCGCGCCATGCTCGAATCCTCGGCCGCGGAGCACGCCGCGCGCATGACCGCGATGGAGTCCGCGACGAAAAACGCCGGCGAAGTCATCGAAGCGCTGACCCTGCACATGAACAAGGTGCGGCAGGCGGCCATTACCAGGGAAATTATCGAAATTGTGAGCGGCGCAGCCTCGACCGCTTAGGAGACAGCATGGCAGAGAAATACGCAAGCGTCGGACACGTCGTGCAGGTCATCGGACCGGTGCTCGACGTCGAATTCGAAGCGGACAAGATGCCGGCGATCTACAACGCCATCCGCATCACCAGCGAGGGCTACAACATCCCCGAGCCGCTCGACATCATCGCCGAAGTGCAGCAGCACCTCGGCGAGGGCCGCGTCCGCACCGTGGCCATGGAGCCCACCGAGGGCATGGTGCGCGGCATGAAGGCCTATGACACGGGCAAGCCCATCACCGTGCCCGTTGGCCGCGCCGCGCTGGGCCGGGTCATGAACGTTCTCGGCAAGCCGGTGGACCAACTCGGCCCCATCACCAGCGATACGCACTATTCGATTCACCGCCCGGCGCCGACGCTGGAAGACCAGTCCACCACGCTGGAAATGTTCGAGACCGGCATCAAGGTCGTGGACCTCATGGAGCCCTATCTTAAGGGCGGCAAGATCGGCCTGTTCGGCGGCGCGGGCGTGGGCAAGACCGTGCTGATCATGGAGCTGATCCACAACGTGGCCATGAAGCACGGCGGCGTCTCGGTGTTCGCCGGCGTGGGCGAGCGCACCCGCGAGGGCAACGACCTGTGGTTGGAGATGACCGAATCCGGCGTCGTCGTACCCGGCAACTCGGAAAAATCGCGCGCCGCCCTGATTTATGGGCAGATGACCGAGCCGCCCGGAGCGCGCCTGCGCGTCGGCCTCACCGGTCTCACGGTCGCCGAATATTTCCGCGACCAGGAGCACCTTGACGTGCTGCTGTTTATCGACAACATTTTCCGTTTCGTGCAGGCCGGCTCGGAAGTTTCCGCGCTGCTCGGCCGCATGCCTTCGGCCGTCGGCTACCAGCCCAACCTCAACACCGAAATCGGCGAGCTGCAGGAGCGCATCACCTCCACCAAGCACGGCTCGATCACTTCGGTGCAAGCCATTTACGTGCCCGCCGACGACTACACCGATCCCGCTCCGGCGGCCACCTTCTCGCATCTGGACGCGACCACGAACCTCAGCCGGCAAATCGTGGAACGCGGCATCTACCCCGCCGTGGATCCCCTGGCCAGCTATTCGCGCATTCTCGATCCGCGCATCGTCGGCGCCGAGCATTACGCGGTGGCCCGCGGCGTGAAGTCCATCCTGCAGCGCTACAAGGACCTCCAGGACATCATCGCCATCCTCGGCGTCGAAGAGCTTTCCGACGAGGACAAGCGCACCGTGGCGCGCGCCCGCAAGATCGAAAAGTTCCTCTCCCAGCCGATGTTCGTGGCCGCGCAGTTCACCGGCCTCGAGGGCAAGTACGTGAAGATCGAGGACACCGTGCGCAGCTTCAAGGAAATCATCGAGGGCAAATACGACGACGTGCCCGAGCAGGCCTTCTACATGGTGGGCACGATCGAGGAAGCGCTGGCCAAGGCCGAGAAGATGAAGGCCGGTGTTTGAGGACCCATGCTTCCCGACGCCTTTGAACTCGTGGTGGTCACCCCGGAGCGCCAGTTGCTCCGGGAAACGGTCGTGGAAGCGCAGATTCCCGGCGCCGGCGGCTGCCTGGGTATTCTGCCGGGCCACGCCCCGCTCATGACCGAGTTGGGCATCGGAGAATTGACCTGCCGCAGCGCCGCCGGAAAAGAGACCGTGCACCTCGCGGTCATCGGCGGTTTCGCGGAAGTTCTCTCCGACCGCGTCACCATCCTTGCGGAGATCGCCGAACCCGCCGAGGAGATCGACGTCACCCGCGCGGAGGCGGCCAAGGCCCGCGCCGAAAAGCGCCTGGCCGCGATGGCCCCCGAAATCGACTGGGACCGTGCAGCGGTCTCCCTGCAGCGCGCACTCATCCGCCTGCAGGTGGCCAGAAAGCACACCGTCTCCGCCTCCAACCCCTGAGCCCGAACCTTTCCGCCTGCCAGGGCATCCAATATTTTGCCGGGGAGGGCTTTGGCTCGCACGCAGGTGGATTCGCGAGCAGGTATCCTGGAGCGGCCCGCATGGACCCTATTACCATCTACAGCACGACCTGGTGCGTCGACTGCCGCCGCGTAAAAACCTTTCTCAAGGAACGCAGCATAGCGTTTCAGGAAGTGAATATCGACGAGGATCCCGACGCCGAGGAACTCGTGCTGAAGGCCAATCAGGGCCGCCGCAAGGTGCCCACGCTGGAAGTCGCCGGCCGGTTTTTCTCTTGCAGCCCCTTCAATGCCGAACAGCTTGCCGCCGAGCTGGGCATCCCGCTGAACCCGTAGTTCCAGGTGCAGGGCCGGCCTTCAGGCCGGCAGTTTGGCTTCGATCCCGCGCGTCCACACTCGCGTCACGTGCAGCCCCGCATCCAGCAGGACCACGTCCGCGTCCGCCCCCGCCCGCAGCACGCCCTTCTTGAACTCCACTCCCACCAGGGTTGCCGGGTTCAGCGTCAGCATGCGCAGCGCATCCGCCAGCGGCAGGCCTAGCGCCACGATGTTGCGCAGCGCCCGGTCCAGCGTCAGCGTGCTGCCGGCCAGCTTGCCCTCGGCGTTGCGGCAGACGCCCCCGCTCACCGTCACTTCGAACGAGCCCAGCATGTATTTTCCGTCGGGCATGCCGGTGGCCGACGTGCCGTCGCTCACCAGGATCACGCGCTCCACGCCCTTGGCCTGCAGCAGCAGCTTCATGGCCGCTTCGTCCACGTGCACGCCGTCGGCGATGAGTTCCGCGGTCACCTCCGGCGCCGTCAGCACCGCCCCGATTACTCCGGTGTCGCGGTGCGAAAACGGGCGCATCGCGTTGTACACGTGCACCGCGTGCCGCGCGCCGCGCGCAATCGCCGCCCGCGCCTGCTCGTAGGTCGCGTCGGTGTGCCCCATGGCCACCACCAGACCGGCTTTGCGCGCCGCGTCCATGCATGGCACGGCCCCCAGCAGTTCCGGCGCCAGGGTCAGGATCCGCCCCGCGCCCCGCGCCGCCGCCAGAAATTTCTCCAGCAGCTCCGCCGACGGCAGCTTGAGCCACTCCGGCGGATGCACGCCGCGCCGCGCCGGGCTGATGAACGGTCCTTCAAAATGAATGCCCAGGACTTCCGCGTGGGCCGCGTCCGTTTCGTGTTGCCGGGCGCGGTAGCGTGCGATCCCCTCCACGCTGCGGCAGGTCTCTTCCGGATTCGCCGTGACCGTGGTGGCCAGGAAGGAGGTCGTGCCGTGCCGCGCCACTGTCCCGCTGACGGCCCGGAGCGCTTCCCCGGTGCCCTCCATCACGTCGTGCCCGCCCGCCCCGTGGATGTGCACGTCCACGAAGCCCGGCACCGC
Source organism: Terriglobia bacterium (assembly GCA_020073585.1). Taxonomy (GTDB): domain Bacteria; phylum Acidobacteriota; class Terriglobia; order Acidiferrales; family UBA7541; genus Acidiferrum. The sequence goes on along the minus strand of JAIQEV010000024.1, from coordinate 12,551 downwards.
CGTGGCCTCCGCGTCGTGGATCTCCTGTGCCCCCGCGGGCAGTTGCAGCGCCTCGCGCGGCCCGATGGCCTCAATCACGCCCTCGCGGATCAGAATCCCCGCGTCGGCTATTTCCTTGGTCGGGGTAAACGCGCGCCCGATGTGCAGCAAAGTTGTATTCATGGCAGGCCAACATCGTAGCGGAAATGCGCGGCGCTCACAAAAGAAAACGGGCAGGATCGCAATCCCGCCCGTTTCCGCAATTCTTTGCTGCGGACTATTGCTTGCTCTTCGGAGCTTCCTTCGTTTCCGCCTTGGCGGCCATGTCGATGCTGGCCAGCTTGATGGAGTCTCCCTCCGCCGTGCCCTTGATGGTCACGTGATGCCCGGCGTGTCCCGCGACTTTATCCTGCGCGTCGATGGCATACACTTTCTTGTCGCCGTCGTTCACGAACACGTACTTCGCGCCATGTTCCTTGACGCACTTTGTCGTGCATTCCCCAGCTTGGTCATTCGCGCCCTTCGCGCCACACTGGCTGTCGGAGATGTAACCTGTCCAGCTGCCCTCGGCCGCAAATGCCACGCCCGCCGCCAGAAGAATCACCGCTGCTCCCGTCGAAATCCAGAATTTCATCGTCTTCTCCTCGCCGGCAGATGCCGGCTTTTTAAATACTACGCCGAATCGCACAGTAGCTTGGCACACCGGATTCCTGCTGTCCATAATCCGTTGTCCTGGTAGTGAGGAAATCACGAACAGTTGCCGGATGAAAAAGGGAGAACCCTTTCGGATTCTCCCTTTTCGTGGATGCATTGCCTCCTGAGAAACGCCGTGCCGGGTTTACTTTCCGGAGGAAGCTGCGCTGCTGGGGGCCGCACTGCCGGTTTTCGGAACGCTCAGGTAGCCCGAGGCCTGCGTCTTCGACACTTTGTTGATCACCAGCTCCAGCGCCGCACGGGACCCGCCGGTGTAGAAGAAGATGGGCTCATTTACCGAGCGGTTCTTCTTCTCGAAGCTCTGATCATCGGCGAGAACGTTGATGGTGTACTGGTTCTTCTTGGTGTTGACGTCCTTGAGCTGGATCTGCACCGCGCCCACGTGCTGCGCTCCGCCCTTGCGTGTGACCGTGAACTCGAAATAATCGCGCTGCCCCTGCCGCCGCAGCTGGTCGATTTCGTCGTGGTTGCGCGCGATCAGCGTGCCCATCTCGCTGCGCGCCATCTGCAGGTTACCCTTCGTCGCGTCCAGGTCGTTCTTCACGCCCGACACGTCGCCGTTCAGCCGGTTGAAGTCCTCCGCGCTGGCTTTCGTCGCCAGCTCGCCCTTCACCGAGGTCTCCAGCCCGGTCAGCTTCTTGTCGTAATTCACCGAAGCCGCCTTGGTCTGCTTGCGCGCGGCAATCAGCTCCCCTTGCGTCACCTGCAGCTTGTCGGTGACCACCTTCAGGTCGCTGTGCAGCATCTGGTTCTCTTCTTCCGTGCGCGCCAGACGCTGCGCCACTGCATCGTTGCTCTGCTTCAGCGCCGTCTGCGTGGATTGCTCCAAGCTCCGCGCATGATTGCTCGCCGACCAGCCCACTCCCAGGGATAGCAGCGAGACTCCAGCCAGTGCCGCCACTGCAAATCCGATCCAGCGGGGCGTTCCAGCCGTTTCCTGCACATTTGCTTCTTGAAAGTCGCTCATTGCTTTAATCTCCTTTTGGCGTAGCGCCCTGCGCTGTACCAGAAGTGCATCCGAAGCACCAAATGGCGCGCTCATCCCGGCCACTCTGCAACCTGGTCTGTCCCAAGGAGATAGTTCCCGGAAGGGAATAAGGGAGAATTATCCGAAAATAGTACCAGTACCTATAAATTTTACGCGCTCCCTGCATACCCGGCAAATTTTGCCTTGTACCGGTCGCCGGCACTCCTGCAGCCCAGAGTGCGCAGACAGCAATCCTCAATGGCAGCTTAAGTGATTAATTGTCAGTTGATTAGCTGTAATAGCTCAGGCAAGAGGGGTTGGTGCTTCGATTTTGGAGTGGTGACCCATGTCAAAATATTGATCCAAAGTTGTTATGGCCGTTTCCAAAACTACATGGCAGTCCGGACAGCGATCCAGGTGGCGCTTGATCGCCGTTTCCGCCGGAGGCGCCAGTTTTCCCTCTAAGTACCAACAAATCAAATGGATAGTGTCTCTGCAAGTCATCGCCTTCATCCCCCAGAACCAAGACTTCAAACTCCGCCCGGCATTTATAGGTGCAATTGGCGAGCCAGAAGTCATTAAAATGTTCCAATTCGGTAAGCCATTGAAAAAAGGAACACTTGTTGCAGTTAACGGTCTGAGGGCACCATTTGTTTCAACTCTCCGGTTGAAAACTTTACATGCCTCCATCCCAATCCCGGAAAGCCGTTCTGGGATCTTGGACGGGAGATGCTTGTCGCGGAAAAATACCGCCTGCAACGCCGCGGTGCTTCGCGAGGCTCAGCGGTTGGGGAGCACGGTCATTTGCCGCAGCGCCGCGATGCGATCGGCCAGCGGCGGGTGCGTGCTGAAGAGCGAAGAGAAACCGCCGCCGCCGAAGAGTGGCTTGACGATGCACAGCGCGGAGGTCGTCGGCGTCAGGGTGGTCGTGGGGATGCGGTTGTTGTACGCCCCGAGTTTTTCCAGCGCACGGATCAGACCATAGGGATGGCCGACCATGCGCGCCCCGGTTTCGTCCGCGGCGTATTCGCGCTGCCGCGAGAGCCCCAACTGCAGCAGCATCGCCGCAAAGGGCGCCAGGATAAGCATCAGCAGCGCGGTTATTCCGCCGCCTTCGCGGTCGTCGTCGCGGCCCCCGCCATAGCCGAACAGGCTGGCCCAGTAGCCCATGCGCGCCAGATAGGTGATCGCGCCGGCAATGGTGGCCGCAATGGAGCTGATCAGAATGTCGTAGTTGCGCACGTGCGAAAGCTCGTGGGCGATCACGCCCTCGAGTTCCTCATCGTCCATCAACTGCAGCAGCCCCTGGGTCACCGCGACCGAGGCGTGCCGGGGATTGCGCCCGGTGGCAAAGGCATTCGGCGCGGCTTCCGGAATCACGTACAGCTTGGGCACCGGCAGATTGGCCTTGCCCGCCAGCCGCTCCATTACCGTATAGAGCCGGGGCAGCTCTTCCCGCGTCACCGGCTGCGCCCCGCTGGACATCAGGGCAATCTTGTCCGAGAAAAAATAAGCGAACGCGTTCATGACCACGGCAAATCCCAGCGCCAGGGTCATGCCATGCCGCCCGCCGAAAGACTGCCCCAGAAACAGCAGCAGCAGCGTCAGCGCCACTAGCAGAAATGTCGTGCGGAAGAATTTCATCGCTCGTGCCCTCTTTCACCTATCTCCAAAACAAGTATGACAAGGCGTGCGCAGCCCGTCCAGCAGCGCCTGTCTTATAGTTAGATTCGCTGCGCCATTTCCGGTTGCTTGGCCCTGGCGCGCGCGAAGCGCAGGACATCCTTTTGCGCGTCGCGGTCCACCAGGATGTGCTCTCCCGGCAGCACCGTGCCTTCCAGGATCTGCAGCGCCAGGGGGTCCTGGATCAGGCGCTGGATGGTCCGCCGCAGCGGCCGCGCCCCGTACGCCGGGTCGTAACCTTCGCGCAGCAGCAGCGCGCGCGCTTCCGCCGTCAGCTCCAGCGTGATATTGCGCTCCGCCAGCAGCTTTTCCACGCCGCGCAGCAGCAGCTCCACGATGCGCTCGAGCTGGGCGCGGCCCAGCGGGTTGAAGATCACGATCTCGTCGATGCGGTTCAGGAATTCCGGCCGGAACGCCCCCCGCAGCGCTTCCAGGGCCTCCTTGCGCGCGCGTTCCGCGTCGCGCCCGGAAAGCTCGAAGATCGCGTTCGACCCCACGTTGCTGGTCATCACCAGCACACTGTTGCGGAAATCCACCGTGCGCCCCTGGCCGTCGGTCAGCCGCCCGTCCTCCAGGATCTGCAGCAGCACGTTGAACACGTCCGGATGGGCCTTCTCGATCTCGTCGAAGAGGATCACCGCATAGGGATGCCGCCGCACCTGTTCCGTCAGCTGTCCGCCCTCTTCGTAGCCCACGTAGCCCGGAGGCGCGCCGATCAGCCGCGACATCGTGTGCTTCTCCATGTACTCGGACATGTCAATGCGGATCATCAGTTTTTCGTCGTCGAAGAGAAATTCGGCCAGCGCCCGCGCCAGCTCCGTCTTCCCCACGCCGGTCGACCCCAGGAAAATGAACGACCCGATCGGCCGCTTGGGGTCGGAAAGCCCGGCGCGGCTGCGGCGCACGGCGTTGGCCACGCGCGCCAGCGCGTCGTCCTGCCCGACCACGCGCTGGCGCAGCCGCTCTTCCATGTGCACCAGCTTCTGCGCTTCGCCCTCCAGCAGCCGCCCCACGGGAATCCCCGTCCACTTGCTCACCAGCTTGGCGATGTCTGCTTCGTCCACCTCTTCCTTAAGCATCGGCGCGTCTTTCTGCACCGCCGCAAAGCGCTCCTGCGCCTGGCGCAGCTCTTTTTCCGCCGCGGCGATCTTGCCGTAGCGGATCTCCGCCACCTTGGCCAGCTCGCCGGCGCGCTCGAAGCGCTGCTCCTCGGCCTTGAGCTGCTCGATCCGCTCCTTCAGCTTGCGCAGCCGCGCAATGGCCTCTTTTTCCGCCTGCCACCGCGCCTTCTGCGCGCTGGACTGCTCGCGCAGCCGCGCCAGCTCCTCTTCGATCTGCTTGCGCCGCTCCCGCGAATGCGCGTCCGTCTCCTTCAGCAGCGCCTGGCGCTCGATCTCCAGCTGCAGGATGCGCCGCTCGATCTCGTCAATCTCCACCGGAAGGGAATCGATCTGCATGCGCAGGCTCGCCGCCGACTCGTCGATCAGGTCGATGGCCTTGTCCGGCAAAAAGCGGTCGGAGATGTAGCGGTTGGAGAGCGTGGCCGCCGCGAGAATCGCCGCGTCCTTGATGCGCACCCCGTGGTGCACCTCGTAGCGGTCCTTCAGCCCGCGCAGAATGGCGATGGTGTCTTCGACCGTCGGCTCCGGCACCAGCACCGGCTGGAAGCGCCGCTCCAGCGCCGGGTCCTTTTCGATGTGCTTCTTGTACTCGTTGAGCGTGGTCGCCCCGATGGCCCGCAGCTCGCCGCGCGCCAGCGCCGGCTTCAGCATGTTGGAGGCGTCCATGGCCCCTTCCGCGGCCCCCGCGCCCACCAGCGTGTGCAGCTCGTCGATAAACAGGATGATCTGCCCCTCGGCTTCGGTGATCTCCTTCAGCACGGCCTTCAGGCGGTCTTCGAATTCTCCGCGATATTTCGCTCCGGCCACCAGCGCCGCCAGGTCCAGGGACACCAGGCGCTTGGTCTTCAGCACATCCGGGACGTCCCCGGCCACGATGCGCTGCGCCAGCCCCTCGACGATCGCCGTCTTGCCCACGCCCGGTTCGCCGATCAGCACGGGATTGTTTTTCGTGCGTCGCGCCAGGATCTGCATCACCCGGCGGATCTCTTCGTCGCGCCCGATCACCGGGTCCAGCTTGGAGCGCCGCGCCAGCTCCGTCAGGTCCCGCGCATACTGTTCCAGCGCGCGGTAGGTGCCCTCGGGGTTCTGCGAAGTCACCCGCTGGCTTCCGCGCACTCCCGCCAGGGCCTGCAGAATCGTTTCGTAGGACGCCCCGCTGCGCTTCAGCAACTGCCCCGCGGCGTCGCGCTCCTGCCCGGCCATGGCCAGGAACAGGTGCTCGGTCGAGACGTACTCGTCCTTGAATTTTCCGGCCTCCGTGAACGCCCGCTCCACCGTCTGGTTCAGCGCCGCGCCCATGTGCTGCTGCGCAAACCCGGTGACCTTCGGCAGGCGTCCCAGTTCGCGCTCGAGCTCCGCGCCCAGCGCCTCTGCGCGCACTCCCAGCCGCGCCAGCAGCGCCGGTACCACGCCATCCGTCTGCGCAGCCATGGCCGCCAGCAGGTGCAGCGGCTCGATCTGCTGCTGTTCGTGGCGCGCCGCCACTTCCTGCGCTTCCTGCAGTGCCTCCTGGGCCTTCACCGTCAGTTTGTCGAATCGCAGCATCTTTTACCTCAAATCCCCGCGTTCTGCAGAGCACACAGGGCCGGACAAGCGCCGGCCCCGCAGCTCTCTTTGTTTTTCGGTGTTCCCGGCTTACTTGGCCGCGCTGACGTTCACCTTGATCTGCTTCGGCTTGGCCTCCTCACGCTTCGGAATGCTCAGCGTGAGCACGCCATTCTGATAATCGGCCTTGATGGCCTCGGGATTTACGGTGTTGGAGAGCGAGAAGCTGCGGCTGAACGTGCCGTAGGACCGTTCCACGCGCAGGTAGTTCTCTTCCGAGACCTTCTTCTCGAATTTGCGCTCCCCATGAATGGTTAGCAGGTTGTTTTCCACGCGGATGTCCAGATCCTTGGGATCCACATCCGGAAGATCCGCCTTCACCACCAGTTCGTGCTCGGTTTCGTAGATGTCTACGGCTGGTACCCAGGTGGACAGCGCGGATTCATCGGTCGTGCGTCCGACCACTTCGTCAAAAACCCGGTTGATTTGCTCCTGAAGGGAGCCAACGCCCCGGAAAGGTTCCCAGCGGGAAAGAGTTCTCATGGTAGAAGCCCTCCTATAAGTGACTGCGTGCACATGATAAAACATGAGTGAAATACAGTCAAGAATGAAGCTAGTCAAAATAAATGTCACTTATATCTTGTACTTTCTTTAGGTTACATGTATTTCCTTCCATTTATTCGCAACTTATCGCCATGCGCCACGCCGCTACAGCCCGAATCCTCCTCTTTTCCGATTTCCTGCTAGACTCACTCCTGATGCGTCTCGAAGAACTGGACTACGCGCTTCCCCCGGAACGCATTGCTCAGCGTCCCCTCGCGGACCGCAGCGCCTCGCGCCTGCTGCTCCTGGAGCGCGGCACCGGCCACCTCCAGGACCGTTCCTTCCGCGACTTCCCCGATCTGCTGCGTGGCGATGAACTTCTGGTGGTCAACAACGCGCGGGTCTTTCCGGCGCGCCTGTTCGGGCACCGCTTGGGCGTCTATGCCCAGGCGCCCAGCAAGGCCACGCGCCGCGAACATTTGCGGACGCGCATCGAGGTCCTGCTGGTGCGCCAGGTCGCGGGCGATCTGTGGGAGGCACTGGTGCGCCCCGGGCAGAAAATGCGCACGGGCGAGCGCGTGCGCTTTGGGGAGGGCGAGCTGGAAGCGGAAGTTGTCTCGCGCGGGGAGTATGGCCTGCGCACGCTGCGCTTCCAGTCGCGCGACGGGCGGCCCCTGGCCGAACATGTCGAGCGGCTCGGCCACGTGCCCCTGCCGCCGTATATCGCGCGCGAAGACGAAGCGAGCGACCGCGAGCGCTATCAGACGATTTTCGCCACGCGCACCGGAGCGGTGGCGGCGCCTACCGCCGGCCTCCACTTCACCCCGGAGATTCTGGAAAGGGTTCGCGCCCGCGGCGCGGAGATCTGCGAGCTCACGCTGTACGTCGGCCTGGGAACGTTTCAGCCCATTCGCGGCGAGACCCTCGAAGAGCACACCATGCATGCCGAGGCCTACGAAATTCCCGAAGAAACCGCCGCGCGCCTTCAGGCCGCGCGCGCGGCCAAACGTCCGATTCTTGCCGTGGGCACTACCGCCGTGCGCGCTCTCGAAGACGCCGCTCTGCGCGCCGCGCAATCCTCTACGGAGATGCTGGTGTGTTCCGGCGCGGGCGAAGCGCGGCTGTTCATCACCCCGGGATTTCAGTTTCGCGTCGTGGATGCGCTGCTGACCAACTTTCACCTGCCGCGCTCCACGCTGCTGGCGCTGGTCTGCGCCTTTGCCGGGCGCGAGCACGTTCTGGCCGCCTATCGCCACGCCGTTGCAGCCGGCTACCGCTTCTACAGCTACGGGGACTGCATGCTGATCCGCTGAGCTCCCCCCGCGCCATTCACCGGGCGCTGCGCGGCGGCGCGGACAATCCTCCTTCGCAAAAGGAGAAAGAGGAGGCTGAGCGCAACGCCAGCCTCCTCTCGATCCCTGCGGGAAGAGTCATCGCTGCACCGGAGCAGGCTTACTCGCTGAGAACCAGGACGCGCTTTTCTCCGGAGAAACGCACTTCCTTGACCTGGCCCTCGGGGCCGAGCAGCACGGAGTCGTACGGCGCCTTTGCGGCGCGCTCTTCCCAGCGGCCTTCGGCGACGGCCATGGTGTTCTTGCCCTTCTGAATGGTCACCTTGTTTCCATCGATCAGCAGGCGGTACTCCCCGGCCTTCAGTTCGGATTTGCCAATGATGGCGTTTCGGGCGATCTGGACGGTCTTGGAAACGGGTTTTGCAAACACCGGAACCGCCAGGGCGATGGCCGCCAGCAACGCGGCGCTGCGGAGTAAGGTTTGGTTTTTCATGCGTGTCAATGCTCCTTTGCGTGAGGATCGAATGCGCCGAGGGGCCAGCTGCTGCGCGGGGAAACAGGATTGACACGCAGGACGGGCGCGGGTAGTCTGCACCCGACGACACCGACCTCTTCCTGGCCAACACCCGGATAAGGATTGCGTGTCACTGCCCCGCGGCTGCAACCGCGGGGTTTTTTTCTGTTCAACGCCAGCCGCCGGAAACTCGGCTGCACCCGTATAGACGAAGCCTGGGGGCGGAATGTTTCCTGCCCGGCGGAAAATTTTTCGGCCTTGGGTATCGGGATCGCCGACGGCGGAGTTCAAGGGGTGGCGCTCCATCGCCGCTGGGCAATTCCCGAGGGCTTCATCTATAATCAGCCCTTCGCGTTTTGGCACACGGAATGCGCATCCTCGTACTCAGCGATCTGCACTCGAACGGCACGGCCCTGGACGCCGCCCTGGCTGCGGCGCAAGGCCGCTGGGACCGCGCGGTGTGTCTCGGCGATGTGGTCGGCTACGGCCCGGATCCCAACGAAGCGGTGGCCAAAATACGCGAGCTCGGCGCCGCCACCATTCGCGGCAATCACGACAAGGCCGTCTGTGATCTTGTCTCCGTGGACGATTTCAATCCCGCGGCCCGTGCCGCCGTGGATTGGACCCGCGCGCGCCTCACTCCCGAAAATCTGGATTATCTCCGCGCGCTGCCCCAGGGCCCTCTGGAAACGGAAGGCCTGGTTCTGGTGCACGGCGCGTTTCACGACGAAGACGAATACGTCTTCACGCCCTCGCAGGCACTGGAAAGCCTGCTCGATTCCAGCGGCCTCATCACCTTCTTCGGCCACACTCATCACCAGGGCGGATTTTGCTTCCACGACTCGCAGTTGGAAGTCCTCGCGCTGCGCCCCCGCGACAAGGAGAGCCTCGCCGCGCTGCGCATCGAGCCCGCGCGCCGCTACCTCCTGAATCCCGGTTCCATCGGGCAGCCCCGCGACGCCGATCCCCGCGCCGGCTTTGCCATTGCCGATCTCGCGCACGGGGTCATTGAATTCTTCCGCGTTCCGTACGATATTGCTGCCGTACAGGCGCGTATGCGCGCCTCCGGCCTGCCGGAAGCTCTGGCCCAGCGTCTGGCCTTCGGCCGCTGACGCCCGGCGCGCGCCCGCTGCACAGACGAACGAGAGAACAGCCCATGCAGGATCAGCCACTCCACCAAGACGAAGAACGCCGCCGCATCCCCGTCGCGCCTGTGGCTGCCGTGGCCCTGGCTTTGGTCATCCTGCTCTTTTTCTTTCTCTTCTCTTCGGGACCGCAGCGCGGCTCCAATCAGGCGGGCCGCCTGCCCTTCGCCGCCGCCGAGCAGGCCTACGCCTCGCGCATCACCCTCGGCAATTTTTCCATGAGCCGCGCCGAGAATTTTGTTCATCAGGAAGTGACCATACTCTCGGGCGAAGTGGGCAACTCCGGTGACCGCGCTCTCCTGCAAATCGAAGTCACCGTGGAATTCCACGATGCCCTCAACCAGGTGGTTCTCCGCGAGACCCGCCGCATCCCCGGCGCCGGCACCGGAGCCCTCGGCCCCGGCCAGCAGCGCTCTTTTGTGCTCTCCTTTGAGCGCCTCCCGGCCATCTGGGACGGCCGCACCCCCACCGTCCGCGTCAGCGGCCTGAAATTCGCCTGACTTTCAGCCTCGTATACTCTTCGCCACGGTAATCTCTTATAATCCCCGCATGCCTCTCGGGGCGGAGCTGGAACGCTGCCTCCGCGCATTTGCCGCGGCGGGTCCCGCGGAAGTCCGCGAGGGCGGCGCGCGCCTGGCCACCCTCGACGGCCTCTCCTGGGAAGTGCGCGGCGCCCCCGGCGAACCGCTCCTGCATCTCTGGTCCGAGCACTGCAATCTCACCCGCCGCGTCCTGGCCATCCCGGAAAATTCCCGCGAGCGCCTGGTATTTTCCGTGCAGCGCTTCGGCCGCGCCAAACCCGAGCGCCTGGAATTTCTGCGCCTGGACTTTGCCCTCTCGCCGCGCGTCCTGGGCCGCGAGGAGTTCTGCGAGCGCCTTGCCCGCCTGCTGGCCCAGCAATTTCCCGATGAAAAAGTCGAATCACTGACCATCGCCGCGGATCTCGAGCATTCCCTCTCCGGCAAGTACGCCCGCGGCATTCTGCGCCGCGGCAGCGCGCACCGCGCTGTGCTCGGCGTGCCGGACGTGGAATCCCCGGGTTCCGCGGAGGAGGCCCTGACCTTTGCCCTGTTATGGCTCGACCGCGTGCGCCAGAGCAATCGCCGCGGCTCGGTGGAAAGCCTGCGGCTGATCTTCCCGCGCGAAGCCGCCGGCGCCGTGGCCCACCGCCTGGCCGCTCTGGACCCACGGCTCCCCGTCGAGCTTTACGAGCACGACGCCGGCCGCGAAACCCTGGAAAAAGTAGATCCGCAACAGGCCGCCAATCTGCACTTCTGGCTGGTCCCCGCGCGCGAAGCCGAATCGCTCGTCGCCCAGGCCCGGCCCGCCCTCGAAGCGCTCCTCGCCAAGGCTCCCGCAGCTATCACCGTGCACCCCGCACCGGAAACCCGCGAGGTCCTGCTGCGCTTCCGCGGCCTGGCCTTCGCGCGCTGGGCAGACGGCCGCGTCTACTTCGGCGCGGACGGCGCGCGCACCGAACTCACCCCCGCCACCCGCCCGGTGCTGGATAAACTCCTGCGCGATCTCGAACTCTACCGCCACCCCCTGGCCAGCGAGACCCGCCACGCCCTCTACCGCGCGCATGCCGAGCGCTGGCTGGAAGCCCAGGTCGCCGCGGACATCGCCCGCGTGGACCCCGCGCTCGATCCGCGCTTCGTCTACGCGCAGGTCTTCGCCGCCACCGCCACCGATCGCGGCGTGCTCGATCTTCTCGGCGTCACCCGCACCGGCCGCCTGGCCATCCTCGAGCTCAAAGCCGGCGAGCACATCCACCTGCCGCTGCAGGCCGCCGACTACTGGCTGCGCGTCCGCCGCCATCAGTTGCAGGGCGACTTCGCCCGCTACGGCTACTTCCCCGGGATCGAGCTGCAGCAGGCCCCGCCCCTCGTCTATCTGCTGGCCCCCGCCATCCGTTTCCATCCCTCCACGGACACCCTGCTGCGTTTCCTCTCCCCAGAAATCGAAGTGCACCGCGTCGGCGTCGCGGAAAATTGGCGCCGCGGCCTGCGCATCGTCATGCGCCAGTGAACGCCCGGTAAGCGGCCCGTGTATGGGTGGAAGGATTTCCGAGAAAAAAGCGGCCGAAAAAGGAAGGAAGCAGCTTGGGCGAACCATCGCTGCTTCCCGGGGTGTCCTTGAAGTGAATTACAGGATTAGATGTGCGCCGGCGGAAAAGGTTGCTCCGGCCCGCGGCCACGGGAAATGCGGCCGGGCCGGCGGGCCAGGCCTCAGTAGAACAGGTACTTGCGCCAGCGCTCGTCGCGATGCCCGATGAGCCGCATCAGCTGTCGCGAGGTGTGCAGGGTGAAGGGCCGCGGCCGCCGCGCCAGCTTCAACCCCGCCTCTTCCGGCGTGCGGTCGCCCTTCTGGTTGTTGCAGCGGTAGCAGCAGGCCACCAGGTTCTCCCACGAGGAGCGCCCGCCCCGCGAACGCGGCATCACATGGTCCAGGGTCAGCTCCCCGCTGGAAAAGATCCTTCCGCAGAACTGGCAGGTGTTGCGGTCGCGCAGCAGGATGTTCTTGCGGGAAAGCGCGCGGCTCTGCTGCGGGATGTGCCGGTAGGCTAGCAGGCGGATCACCGATGGGACCTTGTGCGCGCGCGACGAGGAATGCACTTCGCTGGCGTGCAGTTCTTCGGCCTGCGCCACGCCCTTCAGCAGCAGCACCATGGCGCGCCGCACCGCGGTCACATTGATGGGTTCAAAGGTAGCGTTGAGGACCAGGACAGGTTCCTGCATCAGCGAAGCGCGCCGGGCCCGTGCCGTGTTGAAGCTTCTACTGCCGTCGATTCCCGCGGCGTCGGGCGCAGCCGCTCCCAGGACTTCGGGGGACTTGCTCCCCCGGGGATCGACCGCATCTGGCCGCTTAGCGCTCATCAGAGTTTATTAAGAACCTTGAGTATCTTGATTGTACAACCCTTATGTCAAGTGAGGTACAGGGCAAACCGTCTTCATTCAGCGTTGAAGAGTATCTTTCATCTGGCGTCATCAGGCTGCATGTGTTCAGGGCGGAGGGGAACCGGGTAAAAGCAATCGAAATATTAAAGAT
>JAIQEV010000082.1 GCA_020073585.1 Terriglobia bacterium | reverse complement strand
CCATGAGAGGCACTGAACGATCTGCCTCCGAGACTGAAAGACCTTCCGAAGTTTTGAGAAGATCCAAAACTCCGGCCAACCGTAGAGGGCGGGTTGAATGATCGTTCGTGGTTGACATTGGGCGCATTGAATATCCTGCTTTGGCCCTGTCGAAGGTTCATTTCATTCTGCCTTCCAACATTGCTTCCCCTATTCATCGTCTTTCCAGTTATCCCGCGTGAGACCGTTCCTTCGGGACCTCTCGTCGTGGCTGTTCGGCTGAAGCTGCGATTGAAGATTGACGTTGCAGCTTTTCTGGACTCAGGGGATCTGAACCCCTCTCGCCGCGTTGAGGACCCGTTAACATGGTTTCGGATGCCTCCCGTTGTCGGATCAACCCTGGAAACCACTCGGGTCTTTGGGTCGAAGAAGTGATTGGTAATCAAATGGTGATGGTGGTGATGACCGACGAAGACGACCCTGTGGAAGTCATTCAGGATGAAAAACCCCCCGAAGAAGAATCCGGAGCACCAGAATGGGTAAGAGACCCAATCGTACAGGTAGTAGTAATCCCAGGGCGGCGGATAGTAAGTGACAACCGGCGGGCCTTCCTCATAGTAATAGTTATTTATTACCGTGGAGTCAGGTTGGGAATCCGCAGATTTACGGCTACGTGCTGGAGAGGGCGCTGGCGGCGGGCGCGCTGGACGTTTACACCACGCCGGTGCAGATGAAGAAAAACCGGCCGGGGACGCTGCTGACGGTGCTGTGCCGGCCGGAGGGCGTGGACGCGCTGATGAAGCTGCTCTTCGCGGAGACCACGACGCTGGGCGCCCGCACCTATCGCGCCGAGCGGCGGTGTCTGCCGCGCGAATGGGTGAGCGTGCACACGGAGTTTGGGGACGTGCGCATCAAGGTGTCCCGGGCCGGCGGAAAGATTCTGCACGTGGCGCCGGAGTACGAGGATTGCCGCAAACTGGCGGCGGAGCGCGACGTGCCGCTGCAGGGGGTGATTGCGGAGGCGCTGCGGGCGTACGAAACGGGCGGGAAGAGTGAGTAGGGAGCGAAATTCGAAATACGAAACTCGAAATTCGAAGAACGAAGAGGAATGTCAGTTGAGGGCTTAGCACTCCCGGGATGACCAGGGACGATAGTTTTTCAGGAAGATTTTAGGAAGCCGATGGCAGCCACCAAGCCGAAATACTACATCACGACGCCGATCTACTACGTGAACGCGCGTCCGCACATCGGGCACACGTACACGACGCTGGCCGCGGACACCATCGCGCGCTACAAGCAGATGCGCGGTTACGACGTGACCTTCCTCACCGGCACGGACGAGCACGGACAGAAGGTGGAGCGCTCGGCGAAGAAGGAAGGGATTTCGCCCATCGATTTCGTGGACCGCGTGGCGGCGGAATACCATGGGCTGTGGCAGGAGCTGGGCTTCCGCGTGGACCGCTTCATCCGCACCACGGAAACGCGGCACGCGCACGCGGTGCAGCATCTCTTCCGGGAGATTCAGCGCAACGGCTACGTGGAGAAGGGCTATTACGAAGGCAACTACTGCGTGCACGACGAGATGTACGTGGAAGATCCCACGCCGGGCGCGCTGTGCCCCGAATGCCACCGGCCGACCGAGGTGGTCAAGGAAGAGAACTATTTCTTCAAGCTCGGGAAATTCGAAAAGCCGCTGCTGAACTACTACCAGGAGCATCCGGAATTCCTCGAGCCGGAAGCGCGGCGCAACGAGGTGATCTCCTTCGTGAGCGGGGGGCTGCGCGACCTTTCCATCAGCCGCACCACGCTGAAATGGGGCATCCCGTGGCCGGGCGACGAAAAGCACGTTTTTTACGTGTGGTCGGACGCGCTGACCAACTACCTCACCGCCGCGGGCTATCCGCTGAAGAAGGAGGAATTCGAGCGGCTGTGGCCGGCGGACGTGCACCTGGTGGGGAAAGAGATCATCCGCTTCCACGCGGTGTACTGGCCGGCATTCCTGATGGCCGCGGGGCTGCCGCTGCCGAAGAAAATCTTCGCGCACGGGCACCTGCTGTTTCAGGAAGAGAAGATGTCCAAGTCGCGCGGGAACATCCAGTCGGCGCAGCCCATCGCGCGGGTTTTGGGCGCGGATGCGCTGCGCTATTTCCTGCTGCGGGAGATCGTCTTCGGGCAGGACGGCAATTTCAGCCGCGAAGCGCTGGTGGCGCGCTACAACAGCGATCTGGCCAACGGGCTGGGCAACCTGGCCAGCCGCACGCTGACCATGATCGAGAAGAACTTCGAAGGGCGCGTGCCCAAGCCGGGCGAGGAGACGCCCGCGGAGAAAGCCCTGGCCGGGGAAGCGCAGACGGCGATGGCGGAGGCGCAGAAGCACTACGAGGCGTTCGCGTTTTCGCGCGCGCTGGAGGCCATCTGGGCGCTGATCGCCGCCGCGGACAAGTACCTGACCTCGGAGCAGCCCTGGGCGCTGGGCGGTTCGCCGGACGAGCAGAAGCGCCGGGGCACGATACTGTGGACCTCGGCGGAGGCGCTGCGCATCGTGTGCCTGCTGGCGCACCCGGTCTTGCCGGCGAGCACGAACAAGGTGTGGGCCACGCTGGGGCAGAGCGGCACGCCGGGGAATCAGGATTGGGACGCGTTGCGCTGGGGCCAACTGGCGCCGGGCACGCGCCTGGGCAAGACCGAAGCGCTCTTTCCGCGCGTCGATAAAACCGAAGCGATAGAGAGGATCGAAGCCATGGAAAACGAACTGCAGAAGCCGGCGGCGCCCGCAGCGGCGGCCGCTCCAGCGGCGGCACCCGGCGCGGCCGCGGCGCCGGCGGTGAGCGAGAAGATCGCCATCGAGGATTTCACGAAGGTGGAGATGCGCGTGGGGCAGATCAAGACCGCGGAGCGCATCGCGGGGGCGGACAAGCTGCTGAAGCTCACGGTGGACATCGGGACGGAGATCCGGCAGATCTGCGCGGGCATCGCGCAGTACTACGAGCCGGAGGCGCTGGTGGGGCGCAAGGTCGCGGTGGTGGTGAACCTGGCGCCGCGGAAGCTGCGCGGAGTGGAGTCCAACGGGATGATCGTGGCCGCGGCGGTGGGGCCGGAAGGGCGGCCGGTGCTGGCGGGCTTCCTCGAGGATGTGGAAGTGGGGGCGCGGCTGCGCTAAAGAGAAGCGAGGCCGGCTTGGTGTGACCGGGGAATCCGGTCAGCATTCACCGGGCACGTTCCATGGAACTGATCGACTCACACGCGCACATCGATTTTCCGCAGTTCGACGAGGACCGCGCGGCGATGCTGGAGCGCGCGCGCGCGGCGGGAATCAGCACGCTGCTGGCGATCGGCACCGGACCGGGGCCGCAGAAGCTGGACGCGGCGCTGCCCTACGCCGAAGAGCACGACTGGATCTACACGAGCGTGGGCATTCACCCGCACGAGGCCAAAGAGGTCACGGCGGAGCATCTGGAGCGGCTGGCGGCGCTGGCGCGGCACCGCAAGGTCATCGCCTGGGGCGAGATCGGGCTCGACTACCACTACGACCATTCGCCGCGCGAGACGCAGCAGCGCGTCTTCCGCGAGCAACTGGCGCTGGCGCGGCAGGCCAAGCTGCCGATCATCATCCATTGCCGCGAAGCCTGGCCGGATTGCCTAAGGGTGCTCGAGGAGGAGTGGCGCCCGGCGGGAATCGGCGGAATCTTCCATTGCTTCACGGGGACGGTGGAAGAGGCGCGGCGCGGGCTGGACATGGGCTTCTACGTCTCGTTTGCGGGGAACGTGACGTATCCGAAGGCGCCGGGGCTGCGCGAGGTGGCCGGCGCGCTGCCGCTGGAGCACCTGCTGATCGAGACGGACGCGCCGTACCTGGCGCCGCAGCCTTGGCGCGGGAAGCGCAACGAGCCGGCGTACGTGGCGGAGGTGGCGCGCACGCTCGCGAGTGTGAGAAACTTGCCAGTTGAAACGGTGGCCGCGGCCACGGCGGAGAACTTCCGGCGGTTGTTTCGCTTGGAGGGGGCTCAGCCGCGGAGGGATGCGCCGGCGGCCGGCGGGCAATAGAGCAGAGCGGAGAACGAGGAGGCGGCCATCAGGCTGCTTGCGGCAAAAGAGATTTTCGATCTGGTGCGGGACGACCTGGCGCTCGTGGAGCAGGAGCTTGCGCAGGAGAGCGCGGCGGCGTTCGAGCCGGTCTCGGAGATCAGCGGGTACCTGCTGGGCGGGGGCGGGAAGCGGCTGCGTCCGGCGCTGATGCTGCTGGCCGCGGGGCACGCGGGCTACCGGGGACGGGGCGTGATCCGGCTGGCCGCGGTGGTCGAGCTGATCCACACCGCGACGCTGATTCACGACGACGTGATTGACAGCGCGGACACGCGGCGCGGGCGGCCCTCGGCGAATTCGCGCTGGGGCAATCACCGCAGCGTGCTGGCCGGGGACTGGCTGTACATGCAGGCGTTTCAGATGGCGGTGGGGGAGCGCAACTTCCGCATCCTGGATATTCTGATCGACCTGACGCAGAAGATGGTCGAGGGCGAGCTGCTGCAACTGGCCAAGATCGGGCGGATGGACGTGACCGAGCAGGATGCGCTGGAGCTGGCCGCGTACAAGACGGCGTGCCTGTTCAGCGGGTGCGCGCGGCTGGGCGCGGTGCTGGGCGGGGTGAGCGAGGCGGAGGAAGAGAAGCTCGCGGAGTACGGGCGCTGCGCCGGGCTGGCGTTCCAACTGGTGGACGATCTGCTGGACTTCACGGCTTCGGCGAAGCAACTGGGCAAGCCGGTGCTGAGCGACCTGAAAGAGGGCAAGGTGACGCTGCCGCTGATCTACGCGATGGAAAGCGGGCAGGGAGAAGCGCGGGAGATGGTCGCGCGGGTGCTGGCCGAAAAAGAGTTCCAGAGCGTGCGGCCGGAGACGCTGGTGGCGCTGGTGCGGGATTCCGGGGCGCTGGACCGCGCGCGCAAGCTGGCCCACGAGTATGCGCACCGGGCGAAAGCCTGCCTCAACGGGGGCGGGCAGGGCGAATACGGGCGGGCGCTGCTGGCCGTTCCGGATTTCATCCTGGAACGCGAGAATTAAGAAGGCCTGACCCGGCGGGGTGCCATGCTCCCGTTCAAGCTGATCTATCATCCGCGCTACGACCTGAATCTCGGCGCGCACGTTTTTCCCTCGCAGAAATTCCGTCTGATTGCCGAGTTTCTTCTCCACGACAAACTGGCCGCGCAGGACGATTTTCTGCAGCCGGAAGCGGCGCGCGATGAGGACGTGCTGCGGGTGCACAGCCCGGACTGGGTGTGGAAGCTGAAGGAGGGCACGCTCACGCGTTCCGAAGAGATGCGGCTGGAGATTCCCTATTCTCCGGAGATGGTGGAAGCGGCGTGGCTGGCGGCGGGAGGCTCGATGCTGGCCGGCGAGCGCGCGCTGCGTGACGGGTTTGCGGCGAACCTGGGCGGGGGGTTCCATCACGCGTATGCGGATCACGGCGAGGGCTTCTGCCCCATTCACGACGTGGCCGTGGCCATCCGGCGGCTGCAAGCCGAGGGGCGCATCCGCAAGGCCATGGTGGTGGACACCGACGTGCACCACGGCAACGGCACGGCGGCGATCTTCCGTGACGATCCGAGCGTGTTCACGCTGTCCATCCACCAGCTCAACAACTACCCGGCGCACAAACCGGCCTCCTGCGTGGACCTGCACCTGGCCGACGGCGTTGGCGATGACGAGTATCTGGAGACGCTGCTGCCCGCGGTGCGCAAGGCGCTGGAGGGCTTCCAGCCGCAGCTCGTTTTTTACGTGGGAGGCGCCGACCCGTTCTGCGAGGATCAGTTGGGCGGCCTGGCGCTGACCCGGGAAGGGCTGCGGGAGCGCGACCGCATGGTTTTCGAAGAGGCCCGTCGGCGCGGTGTGGCCGTGGCCAGCGTACTGGCCGGGGGCTATGCGCGCCGCGTGGAAGATACCGTGCGCATCCACGTGAACACCATTCTCGCGGCGCGCGACGTGGCCGCGGCGTTTCCTCCCGCTTCCGCCGCGGGAAACTGCTGACTTCCCGCTTATCCCTCATTACTTTGGGAGAAACTGGGGCGTGCACAGCGCTTCCGGAGGCACCGCCGGGAGTCAGTGGGCGGGGGGCGGGGCTGCCAGAGCGCCGCGGATGGCGGCGGCAAGGGACTTCTCGAACTCTTCTTCGCCATAACCTTCGGAGCGATAGGCGATTTTTCCGGAACGGTCCAGGACGAGGACGGTCGGATAGGCATTCACGGCAAAGAAGCGGTTGAGGCCGTCGGCGAAGACGGCGGTGGACTGCAATTTTTCCGCGGCGAGGTAGGGCGGAACGAGGGTTTCGTCGTCGTCGCAATTCGCGAAGAGGAAGAGAACGCCATCGGTGGCGCGGAACTCCGCGGCCACGCGCTCAAAGTGCGGCTCGAGGGCCCGGCAGGGGCCGCACCAGGTGGTCCAGAAATCGAGCACCAGGACCTTGCCGCGCGCGGCGGCGAGCGCCAGCGGCGCGCCGTCCGGAATGCGGCGCAGCGTGAAGTCATAGGGGTCGCGCGCCTGGGGATTGCGCGGCACGGGCGCGCCGCCGGCCGCCGCAGACAGAGCGTCATAGGTGCGCAGCAGGTATTCGCCCAAGCCGTCTTCGGAGCCGTGCGCCAGGCGCCAGGTATTTCCCAGTTTCCGGCGAATCGCCTGGCGGTTTGCTCCGCCGTCCGCCGCATCCGCGAGAACGAAGGCCTGCGCGTACTGGGTGACGGCGCGATTCAGGTCCTTCTCGAGCTCGGCGATCTCCCCCAGCTTTTCCGCGGCGGCGGCATTGGGTTGCAGCGCGTAGCTCTCCTCGAGATCGCGGCGGGCATCCGCGCGGGCGCCTTGCTTCAAATAGAGCCGGCCGCGCAGCAGCAGGACCGTCATGCGCAGGCGCTGGCGTTCGGCCTCCCATTCCTGCAGGGAGAGGCGCGGAGACTTCGCGGCGGGAGTTTCGCGCCGCATGGAGTCGAGAATGCGCGTGGCATAGTGCGTGGCGCGCTTCAGTCCTTCCGGTTCGCCGACACGTTCCAGGAGCTGGATGGCGACCAGGGTCATGGAGGTGTCGTCCGGCGAAAGGGCGACAAGGCGCTCGGCATAGTCCGCCGCCCGGGCCGTGTCGCGGAGCTGCAGGCTGGTTTCGACCAGGGCGCGGTAAATGTCCGCCTTGCGGGGGCTATCGGGATATTTTTTCAGGTAGGCTTCGAGATTGCGGACGAGGGCGGCGCGGTCGTTGCCCGCTTCATCAATGGCGCGCTGCAGCTCTTCCTCGGGGGTTTGCGCCGGGGGAGGCGTGCGCGGCTTGTTCGCGGGAGGATGGGGCTCCTGTACCGGCGCGGGCTGCGGCGGAGCCTGTCCGGCAGTGCGTGCGGGAAGCAGGCAAAGGGCGGCGAGGAAAGCGAGTACAGCCGGGGTGGAAAGCCGCTGCATGGGCGCCCATTGTACCCGTTACGGAGAGCGGTTGGAGGGATTTTTCCCGGTGGGATGTGAAGCGGCTTGCGTTGGGAGCGTCGGAACAGGCAATGGTGCTCGTGCTGCGGCGGGCGGGGCAAGCCCCGCCCCCACAAGGTCAGGCTTGCGAAAAAAGAAGGCTAGGGCTTGGCACGGACGCGGATACTGCCGGAAACCGTGTGCACTTCGACGCGCGCGGCTCCGCTTCCGAGGCGCGCGCGCAGTTCATGCTTCGACTGCTCCTCGATGACGATGGGAATGTCCGTCTGGATGCCGCCGGAGACGGAACGGGCGGAGAACTGGAAGCTGGCGTCGGGGGGCACGCTGAGTTCCACGGAGCTGGAGACCGCGTGCAATTCCCAGTTGGAGTTTGGAGCGGGGTTGCCCGCGATGGAAATGCCGCCGGAGGCGGTGTGCACCTCGAGGTCAGCGGCAGCGTCGCGCACGGTGACGTTGCCGCTGGCGGCGTGCAACTGCGCGCGGCCTTCCACCGCGGAGAGGGTGATGGAACCGGAGCCGGTCTTGGCGCGGACCTCGCCTTTCACGCCGGCGAGAGTGATCGAACCGGAGCCGGTGGTGGCGCGCACGGCGTCGCCGAGGTCGCTGGCTTCGATGCTGCCGCTGCCGGTGGCGAACTGCGCTTCACGGGCGATGCGGCTGGCGCGAATCGCGCCGGAACCTGTCACCAGCTCGACCGGGCCGCGGATATTGCGGACCTCCTGCGCGCCCGAGCCGACACGGGATTGGATTTCGCTCTCCGCCGGCGTCTCGATCACATAACGAATCGTGATGTTGCGCAAGGTGCGGGAGTCTTTGCCGATGCGGATGGTGTCGCCGCTCTGTTCGATGGGGGGACGGGAGAGGATTTCGTCCAAGCGCTTGCGGGGGTTGCCGAAGGGGAAGCCGCCGGCCCGCACTTCCGCGTGGATGTAGACCTTGCCGGGCTCTCCGCCGCGGAACTCGACGGAGCCGGCGCCATTGGCCAGTTCGAGGTGCACGGGCCCGCTGACGGTCAGGGTGCGCTCGAAAGTCCCCTGCTCCAACGCGGAGGTTGCGCATCCCGCGAGAAGCAGCGGCATGGCGAGCAGGGCAGCACTCAGGCAGATATTTCGAAGCGGCGGCATGCTTCCTCCTCGGCGGCCAGCACGGAGCTATCGCGGGCTTCCTACACAGGGAGATACGCAAATCCGCGTTGCCAGGTTCCCTGGGCCTGGGCGCGGTGACTCCTACTGCGGGGCGTCCGGCAGCGACTCGTTGAGCGAGCCCTGGCGGTAGCCCTCGAGGTCGAGGGTAACGTAGGAGAAACCCAGGGCCTTCAGGCGCGCGGCAAGCAGAGCGGCCATTTCCGGGGCGAGAGCCCGCGGCAGCTCGTCCAGAGCGATTTCCACGCGGGCCATGCGCTCGTGGAGGCGCACGCGAAACTGCCGGAAGCCCAGCTCGCGCAGCACCGCTTCGCCCTGTTCCACCAGGGCGAGCCTTTCGGGGGTCACTGGCGTGCCGTAGGGCAGGCGGGATGCCAGGCAAGCCGAAGCCGGGCGGTCCCAGGTGGGCAGGCCGGCGCGTTGCGAGAGGAGGCGGATCTCGGCCTTGCGCAGGCCGGCGTCGAGCAGCGGGGCCAGGACGCGGTGCTCGGCGGCGGCGCGGTGCCCGGGGCGGAAATCGAGGGTGTCGTCGGCGTTGACGCCATAGGCGACGGCGGCGAAGGCGCGCGCGGAGGCCAGAGCGTCCATGGCCGAGAAAAGTTCGTCCTTGCAGTAGTAGCAGCGGTCGGGGTGGTTGGCCAGGTAGGCGGGGTTTTCAAGTTCGCGGGTGTGGATGAATTCGTGGGCGATGGGCACGGCGCGGAGGAACTCCTCGACACGCTGGCGGTCGTACGAAGAATAGCTCGCGGAGAGCGCGGTAATGGCCAGCGCACGGGGCCCCAGGGCGCGCTGCGCGGCCCAGGCGAGGTAGGCGGAATCGGCGCCGCCGGAAAGGGCCAGCAGCAGCGAGGAGGTTCCGGCGAGCTGCTCGAGCAGGCGGCGCTCTTTTTCTTCGGCCGGGGCGCCGGGCGCGGCGTTGGCCCGGATCTGCACGTAGGCGCTCATCGGCGGTTAGTATAGCGCACTGGTTTTGCCGGGGTATGCCGCGGGAGAGAGAATTTCAAGCTGTCGCCGGGGCTACTTGAAATCCAGGAGAATGTCCACGACGCGGGTTTCCGGGTCGGTGCGCAGCCAGTGGCCCACCTCGCCGTAGTGCAGCGGGAGGTCGCCGAAGATCTCTTCGCGATGGCGCTGCAGCTTGCCGAGAAACTCTTCGAACTTGAGCTTGTCGAAAATCTCGCGCTCGGGGACGGGCCAGGCGGCGCGGATGCGCTTTTCCGCGGCCAGCGACACGCCGGTGATGACCAGCTTGCCGCAGCGGTATTGCGGGCCTTCGGTGAGCGCGACGCGGTAGGAGAGCGTGTGGGCCTGGTCGTCGAAGAGCGGCTGGGGATCGAGACGCACGTCCAGATAGCCGCGGTGGCCGTACTCTTCGCGGACGCGGTCCCAGGCGGCCTCGATGGCCAGCGCGTCGGCAACGTCGTTGGGCTCGAGCCCGAGGCGGTCGTGCAGGGCCGCCGGGGACAGCGCGGTAATGCCCGACCATTGCGCGCCCTGCCAGCGGTAGACCGGGCCGGGCGTCACCGGGACGTACACGGGGAGGGATTCGGGCAGGGCCTGGCCCGGCGGCCCGCTCAGGCGAATCTCCGGCGGGCCCAGCTTTACGCGCAGGAAACCCTTGCGCAGGTAGGCCGGGCGCACCTGCTCGGCGAGGAAGAGCTCGATGGCCAGACGCGAGTAGGGCTTGCCGAGAAGATCGGAGATGCGCAGCTGCAGATTGTGGGAGGCGGCGGCTTCGGGGTCGGAGAAGTCGAGGCGCGCGATCTTCAGCGCTGTTCCGCTGATGCGCAGAAGCTGCACCATGCCGTCGCCGAGAGGGTTGGCGAGCAACTGGTGCTCGACGGCGACATGCAGCTGGTGGGCCTCGAGGAACTGGCTTAGCGCGGCGGCGATGCGCTCGACCACGCCGCCGTCCTCCGGCGCGGTGCCGTCGTAGAAGGGGAGGGCCTTGCGGATGGCCTCGGTGAGCTCGCTATCGGCGAACCACGGCACGTTGTCGAAGAAGACGGGGACGCGCGGGGCTTCTTCGGCGCGGAAATTGACGGTGAGGCCCTCGGGAAGAGTGCGGAATTCGTAGCTGACTTTGGTGAACAGGCCGAGCTGCAGGAGGCGGTTGGCGGCGGCCTGCAGGTCGTCGCGCCCGGCGAGGTCCCCGATCTTCAAACCGGTTTCGGGGAGAAGCTGCTCGGCGGACAGGGTCTTGAGTCCGGTGAGGGTGATATTCGAGAGGGTGGCCTTGGCGGCTTGCTGGGGATGGGCGGCGCGCAGCGGGACGGCCGCCAGAAGCAGCAGGCCGCACAGCGGGAGCGAGATGCGAGCGCCGCGGAGCATGGTGACCTCGATTCTACGAAAGTTGCGGGGGAAGCGAGATATTTTTCTTTGCCGGGAGCGGGGGCTCCCGGCGGCGCGGGAAGCGGCCGGGAGCGGCGGATTATTCCACGGTGACGGATTTGGCGAGATTGCGCGGCTGGTCCACGTCGCAACCAAGGCGCACGGCGATGTGATAGGCCAGCAGCTGCAGGGGGATGATCTCGAGAATGGGGGAGAGCAGCTCCGGCGCGGAAGGAATTTCGATGAGGTGGTCGGAGGCGGAGCGCGCGAGATGATCGCCGGCGGTGACGATGGAGATGACAATGCCGTCGCGGGCCTTCACTTCCTGGATGTTGGAGACGCTCTTTTCATAGAGGGTCATGGATTCGCGGTCGGTCTCATCGCGGGTGGCCAGCACCACCACGGGAAGATTCTCGTCGATCAGGGCGTTGGGGCCGTGCTTCATCTCGCCCGCGGGGTAGCCTTCGGCGTGGATGTAGGAGATTTCCTTGAGCTTGAGGGCGCCTTCGAGGGCGATGGGATAGTGGATGCCGCGGCCGAGGTAGAGAAAATCGGTGTGGCGGAAGAAGAGCCGCGCGAGGGATTCGTAGATTCCGGCCTCATCGCCCTGCAGGATGGTTTCGATTTTGTGGGGGATGCGGGTGAACTCCTGCAGCAGGGCCTTGGCGGTCTCGGGGGAGAGCGTGCCGCGGGCCTGGCCGAGGTGCATGGCCAGGAGCACCAGCGCGGCGAGCTGCGAGGTGAAGGCCTTGGTGGAAGCGACGCCGATTTCCGGGCCGGCGTGGGTGAGGATGGTGCCCGCGGCTTCGCGGGTGATCATCGAGCCCATGACGTTGCAGATGGCCAGGGTGGGCGAGCCCTTGTGCTTGGCTTCGCGCTGGGCGGCCAGGGTGTCCGCGGTTTCGCCGGACTGGCTGATGCACACGGTGAGGGTGCGGGAGTCGAGGATGGGGTCGCGGTAGCGGAACTCGCTGCCGTAATCCACCTCCGCGGGCAGGCGCGCCAGGCGTTCGATCATGAACTTTCCGGCGAGCGCGGCGTGCCAGCTGGTGCCGCAGGCCACGATGCGCACCTGCTGGAATTCGCGGAATTGCTGCTCGGTGATCTGCATCTCCTCGAGGTAGATCTTGCCGGTGTCCTGGGAGATGCGGCCGAGCATAGTGTCGCGGACGGCGCGGGGCTGCTCGAAGATCTCCTTCTGCATGAAATGCTTGTAGCCGCCCTTTTCGGCCATGATGGGGTCCCAGGCGACGTGCTGAGTGGGGCGGCTGAGGGCGTTGCCCGCGTGGTCCATCACGCGCACGCCCTGCGCGGTGAGCACGGCGATGTCGCCGTCGGCCAGGAAGAAGATTTCGCGGGTGTGCTGGAGGAGCGCGGGAATGTCGCTGGCTACGAAGTATTCGCCTTCGCCCCTCTTGTACGATGAGGCTCGCTTCTTTGCGCGAATTTTCGATTGACTTGCCGCTTGCTTCCTGCGCCTGCATCAATGTTTGCTGAAGCGTTTTCTCGATGTTCCTGTAATC
>JAIQEV010000081.1 GCA_020073585.1 Terriglobia bacterium | reverse complement strand
TTCTTTCGGCGCTTCGGCCAGCGCCGTCGGCCAGTTTCTCAGCAAGAATCGCGCGCTGCTCGCTCCCGTCGCCGGCGCGCTCATTCTGCTCTTCGGCCTGCACCTGCTTGGCTGGCTGGCGAAGCTCACCGCGCGCGTGGGCATCGCGCTGGGCATGGTCCTTGTTCTTGCCGGCATCTTGGCCATGCGCCGCGCGGGCCCGCTCTTCGCCGGGCTCCACGCCATCCATTTTTTCTCCCTGGCCCTGATCGGCTTTCTCGGCCCGCTCCTGGCCCGCTGGCTCAACCGTGACGTCCACCTCCGTCCGGACGGCTCGCAACCCGGCATCGCCTCCGGTTTTCTGATGGGCTTCGCCTTCGCCTTTGGCTGGACGCCCTGCATCGGTCCCATCCTCGCTACCGTTCTGGCTCTCGCCGCCGCCAGCGATACCATCGCCCGCGGCATCCTGCTCCTCGCCGTCTATTCCGCGGGCCTGGCCGTACCCTTCCTGCTCACCGCTCTCGGCATCAGCCAGTTCCTGCGCTTTTACCAGCGCTTCCGCAAGTACCTGCACGCCGTGGAACTTTTCAGCGGCGCGCTGCTCTTGTTCGTCGGCGGCCTGATCTTTCTCAACAAGCTCACCTGGCTTTCCGGCAAGCTGGCGTTCTTGAACCGTTTTGTGATGTAGCAGGCCGCGAATCCGTGTGACCGCGAAGTGGTCACGCATATGAGTGTTCTAAGAGGGAAGGGAACCGCAGGATGAAAAAGACTCTCACTGTTCTGGCCACCGTGGCCGCGCTCCTTGTGGCCGTGGTTCTCGCCGACCGCGCCACGCGCCGGCACCCCGCGCCGCGCGCCGCGGCGCCCGATTCCATCAGCGTGGGCCTCCCCGCGCCCGATTTCACCGTCAAGAATCTCCAGGACCAGAACGTCTCCCTCAGCCAGTACAAGGGCAAGGTCGTCCTGGTCAACTTCTGGGCCACCTGGTGCGCGCCCTGCCGCGAGGAGATTCCCCTGCTCATCGCCCTCCAGGATAAGTACGGCCCGCAGGGCTTCACCGTCCTGGGCGTGGCCATGGACGACGAAGGCCAGCAGGCCGTCGCGCCCTATTTTGAAAAGGAGCGTTTCTCCGTGGCCGGGACGCCCCGCCCGATGAACTATCCCATCCTCATCGGCACCGACGCGGTCGCCGAGAAATTCGGCGGCCTGATCGGCTTTCCCACCAGCGTCCTGGTCTCCCGCGACGGCGTCCAGATCAAGCGCATCACCGGCCAGCTCAGCGAAGAGGACATCGACCAGGCCATCAAGTCCCTGCTCTAGTCTTTGTGGCACAGCCAACCTCCGCCCCATCGCTTGCGCATTTAGCAAGCGATGAATCCTGGCTGTGCTCTTCATCTTCCTGCATCCTCCTGCCTGCCCTCTTCTGTGGCACAGCCAATCTTGGCTGTGCTCTGACACTCTCCCCGGCGCCCTGGCGAGAGGCACCCCCTCAATCACCCCTGGACTGCCGCTGCACCATTCGTGCTAAGATTAGTTGTGTACACAACGACAAGAGGTTTGAGAAAGGGGCCGCCAGAACCATGAGCCGCCAAAGCCTGGAAGATCTGCTGCGCATCGCCGGGAACCCGGTGCACCTGCTCCGCAATTCGCAGATCGGAGCCTATGTCTATCCCGTGGTCCCTTCCGAATACACCAACTGGCGCGACGAACAGCGCGGATGGCGCGAGACCTGCGTTCTTTTCGACCAGTCGCACCACATGGTGGAACAGTATGTCGAGGGCCCCGACGCCCTGAAATTGTTCGAGCATCTCGCCACCAACAGCTTTGCGAAGTTCCCCGTCAACAAAGCCAAGCAATTCGCTCCCTGCAGCTACGATGGCTATGTGATTGGCGACGGAATTCTCTTTCACTTGGCAGAGAATAAACTCAGTTTCGTCGGGCGCGCCCCCACGGCTAGCTGGATTCAATTCCATGCCGAGACTGGCGGATACAATGTCACCACTTCCAAGGACGACCGCTCGCCCTCCCGCCCGGGCGGCAAGCCCGTCATTCGCAACAATTACCGCTTCCAGATTCAAGGTCCCAAGGCCCAGCAGGTGATCGAAAAGCTGAATGGCGGGCCGTTTCCGGACATCAAGTTTTTCAGCATGGATGTCATCAACATCGCGGGACGCAAGGTGCGCGCCCTGCGTCATGGCATGGCCGGCGCTCCCGGTCTGGAAATTTGGGGTCCCTACGCGGAATATGAGGAAATCCGCGCGGCGATCGTGGAAGCCGGCAAGGACTTTGGCCTTCGCCAGGTCGGCAGCCGAGCGTACGCAACCAACACACTCGAATCGGGATGGATTCCTTCGCCCCTTCCCGCCGTCTATACCGGCGAAAAGATGAAAGCCTACAGGCAGTGGTTGCCGGCCGCGAGTTATGAGGGTACCGGCTCTCTGGGCGGCAGCTTCTATTCCAATAACATCGAAGACTACTACCTGACGCCCTACGAACTGGGCTACGGGCCATTCGTCAAATTCGACCATGACTTCATCGGCAGAGAAGCCCTCGAGAAAATCGCCGGCAAACCGCAACGCAGGAAAGTGACCTTCGCCTGGAACGCCGAGGATGTCAGCAAGGCCTTCCGCTCCCTGCTCAATCCGGGCGCGGAAAACTACAAATACATCGACCTGCCGCTGTCGAATTACGCTTCGGCCTCCTACGACAAGGTTCTGAACGCCGGAAAGATGGTCGGCATCTCCATGTTCAGCGGCTACAGCTACAACGAGCGCTCCATGCTCTCCCTGGGGGTGGTGGATCCGGACATCGAGATCGGCAACGAGGTCACTCTCGTCTGGGGCGAAGAAGGCGGCGGTTCGCGGAAAACCACGGTCGAGCGCCACAAGCAAATCGAAATCCGGGCGATCGTCAGCCCGGTCCCATACTCCGAAGTCGCCCGTAAGTCCTACGCGGCAGGCTGGCGCACCGGCCAGCACTGAGCCGGGCTGGCCCGCGGCGTTGCTCCCGTAACGCGACAGGTCATAGCCGGAAACGCCAGCTTCTTCGGCGTCCCGCAGCGCCTGACGTTGGGTGCACTCGTTCGGTGTCGAGCGGATGGGTGTCCCGGGCTTACTGCTGCCCACTACCCACTTCCCACTGCCCGCTTTCTTCGTGTACGCTAAACTTATGCTCGAGGAAAAAGAGTTTCAGAAAAAATGCGATGCGGCCTTCGAGGAGCTCCGCCGCAGACTGCTGCCCTTGTGCGACCTGCACGGCTTCGACGTGGAAGCGGGCTCCGGCAAGCTTGAACTCCTCTTCGAAGAGCCGGAGCCGGCCAAATTCGTGATCTCTCCGAATACTCCCGTGCGCGAGATCTGGATCTCCGCGCTTTCCACCAGCTTCAAGCTCGGCTGGTCCGCCGCCAAGGGAGCCTTCGTCCTGGAAAAAACCGGCGAGGATCTCTTCCAGGTGATGAGCCGCGTCGTCTCCCAACAGCTTGGCGCGCAGGTGGCCCTATGATCCCCCGCCGCGGCGTTTTGCGTCTCGCCCTGGCGGCGCTGCTGGCGCTGCTCGGATTGCTCTGCCCGCCGCGCGGCGCGGCTCAGCTTCCCTCGGCGCGGGAGGTGGTCGCCCCGGCCGCCTACGTCTCGCTGCAGCCGGTGCCGCGCGGCCGCGCATTCCAGCTCGCCGTCGTCCTCAAGATCCGCCCGGGCTTCCACATCAACGCCCGCGAAGCCTCCATGGACTACCTCATCCCCACCGATCTTCAGGCCGCCGTGCCCGCGGGATTCCACGCCGGCGCCGTGACCTATCCCAAAGGCGCGCTGCGCAAATTTTCCTTCTCTCCCGAAAAGCCTCTCAATGTTTACCAAGGCACCGCGGTGCTGCGCATCTCGCTGAGCGCCCTGCCCAGCGCCCCGCTCGGCGCGCAGCGCATTCCGCTCAAGCTGCGCTATCAGGCCTGCAGCGACGAAATCTGCCTGCCCCCGGTCACCGTAGCCCTCGACGCTGAGCTGCACGTCGCCGCCGCCGGCGCCGCCGCCAAGCCCGTCCACTCCGAGCTCTTCCTGCCCTGATTGTTTTTGGAAGTTGACCGCTTCGCGGTCACGCTAAACGTTGACCGCTTTGCGGTCACACCTGAAGTTGACCAGAGGCCGCTAGGCCTTGCAGGATTCCTGCACCGCCGGCAGCGCCGCGCGCAGCCGCCCGGTCACCCGCTCGCGCCCCAGCGCCAGCATGCTCTCGAATAGCGGCGGCGCCACGGCTTCCCCGACGATGGCCACGCGCGTCGCGTTGATCAGCACCCCGGCCTTCACGCCGGCAGCCTCCGCCACCCCGCGCAGGGCGTGTTCGCAGGCGTCGTGATTCCACTCCGCAAGCGCTTCGAGCGCCCCGGCGAGCTGCCCCAGGAATTCCGGCAGGCGCGGCTCTTTCTTCCAGAACTTTTCCCGCGCCGCCTCGTTGTAACTGAATTCGTCGCTGAAAAACGCCCGCGACCACGAGGAAAAATCCGGCAGCAGCCGCACGCGCGGCCGCAGCAGGTCCACGGTCTTCGCGAACCACTCATGGCCCGCTCCGCTCGCCCACTCTTCCTTCCACAGCTTGCTGCGCTTCAGTTCCGCCTCGACCTCCGGAAGCAGTTCCTCGATGGGCAGCTTCTGCAGATACTGGGTATTGAACCACTCCAGCTTGGCGCGGTCGAAGACCCCGTTGGTGCGCAGCACGTGCTCCAGCGAAAACTTGCCGATCAGCTCGGACGTGCGCAGAAATTCCTGATCGCCGCCCGCGGACCAGCCCAGCAGTGCCAGGAAATTGCGGAAGGCCTCGGGCAGGAAACCCTCGTCGCGGTAGGAGGTCACGCTGGTGGCCCCGTGGCGCTTGGAAAGCCGCGTGCGGTCCGCGCCGAGAATCAGCGGGAGATGCGCGAAGACCGGCGGCTCCGCTCCCAGCGCGCCATACAGCAGCACCTGCTTCGGGGTGTTGGAGATATGATCGGCGCCGCGAATGACGTGCGTGATGCGCATGGCGATGTCGTCCACCACCGCGGCCAGTTGGTAGGTCGGCTGTCCCGCGGTCTCCTCGCCGCGCGGCGAGCGCAGCAGCACGAAATCCTCGATCTCTTCGTTGGAAAATTCGCGCGCGCCGAACACCGCGTCCTGAAAGCGCGTCGTGCCGCCCAGCGGCACCTTGAAGCGCACGCCCGGCTGGCCCTCCGCGGAAGTCGGCTTGCCGTCCCGGCAGGCGCAGCGCACCACGCGGCGCACCTTCCCGCCCGCCCCCTCTTCCTCGGCGTGGTCTCCTCCGGCATAACGCTCCGCCGCGCAGTAGCACAGGTAGGCGCTGCCGTTGTCCAGGCACTTCTGCGCGGCCGCGCGGTACAGTTCGGTGCGCTCCGACTGGTGGTAGGGGCCCTCATCCCACTCGATGCCCAGCCAGCGCAGCCCCTCGAGGATGCCCTCCACCAGTTCCGGCTTGTTGCGCTCGGCGTCGGTGTCCTCGATGCGCAGGATCATCGTGCCGCCCTCGTGGCGCGCGAAAAACCAGTTGAACAGCGCGGTGCGTGCGCCGCCCACGTGCAGATAGCCCGTCGGGGAAGGGGCAAAGCGGACGCGCGGCCCCGATTTTGCTCCTCCTGCCGCGCCGGTCTTCGAATCCATTGTGGAAGTCATTCTCCGTGTGCTCTTTTCAGTTGCCGTGAATCATTCAGTCTAGCCGAAGCGGTGCGCGGCGTTCAACCGTTGCATTCCCCGCGGGCCGCAGAGCGCCGTCCTGGGGTGGCTCTGCCCGGGTCGTGCTGCCGGAAGGCCCTGCGCCCTGCCGCCCATCCGTCCTGCTATCTTTTTCGCAACAGCGGGCAGGTTTCCTCGTTCCAGTACTCACCGCTCTTATAAACTGTAAGTGCTTTCTTTTCCGTGCCTGACCGTGGAAGTGCAACAATCCCCGCCCGGCACGCTGGGTGATGCCCGGAGGCTCCGTTCGCTTGTCCGCAGCATCGTCTCCGGCAGCCGTGTCCGGCGCTTTCGGGGGTTGACCGCTTTGCGGTCACACAGGAAGCTGACCGCTTTGCGGTCACGCAAGAAGTTGACTGTTTCGCGGTCACACTGGAATATTGACTGCTTTGCAGTCACACTGGGATGTTGACCGCTTCGCGGTCACACTGGAATTTGACCGCTCGGCGGTCGCAACTGAGTTGTTCATCGCACGAACCATGGCCGTAGCGCATGCCAATCTCGTGGCCTTCGGGCTGCTGATCGCCACCTCGCTAGTTGCGGGGTTCTTCGCCTATATCTACAGCCTGAAGCGCCAGACCTACCAGTTGTTCTGGGCCGTGGGCTGGTGCCTGTACGCGCTGTACTATCTGGCGTGGGCTCTCGCCTCCGGCGCCGGCAGCATTTCGCTGCCGGCGGCCCTGGGGCAGTGCAGTTTCTCGCTCGCCGGCCTTTCCTTTTTCCTGGGCGCGCAGATCTACGCGCAGCGCCGCCCGTGGTTCGTGCCCGCGGGCTTGGCCGCCGCCGCGGCGTTTCTCTGGACCCTGACCTTCCATCTGGGTTGGCATTCCATTCCGCCCGGCATCGCTACCGCGCTGATCTTCCTCGCCGCCTCCCTGGTCTTTTTCCGGGAGAGCAACCGCCAGGAGACCCTCAGCGAACGCCTGCTCGCGGTAACCTTCGGCATCTGGGCGGTCCTGCAACTGGGGCTGATCCTGGCCCACCAGAATCAGCAGATTCAGGAGACCGGCGTGTGGTCCCTGGCCGCCATGCCGGCCGCCTTCGTCGGCATCGTCATGGTCATGGCCCTGTACGAGGAGGAGAAGCGCCGTGTCGAGCGCAACATGCTCGCGCTGTCCAACCTCAACCTGGCGACCTCCAGTTTCGTGGGCGGGGAGATCCAGCGCATGCTGTCCCTGGCGCTGGACCGCGTGCTGGGTGTGGTGCGCATTCCCTCCGGAGCCCTGTTCCTGCACCATGGCGATCCCCAGGGACCCACCTCGGTGGTGGCCGCCGGCCTGCGCGAGGATTTCGCCGGCACCGCGCAGCATGAGGGGCTCGACGACCACCTGGTCAACCTGGTGTCGCAGCTCGGCGGCCTGGTCGTCTTCCGCGATCTGCTGCGCGATTCGGCCTGGACCTCGCTCGAGAAGGAAGAGAGCTTCCGGCGCTTCCGGCAGTTGGCCATCAATCAGGGGTTGCGTACCGTGGTGGCCATCAGCCTGCAAGCCAAGGAGCGGGGTTTCGGCGTGCTCCTCCTGGGCACGCCGGACAGCCGCCGCTTCACCTCCGCGGAGCTGCGTCTCCTCCTGGCCCTGGGCCATCAGATCGGTATGGCCGTCGAGAACAGCTATCTCATCCAGCAGACCTCGCGCCGCTCCGAAGAGCTGCACGTGCTCAACGAAATCGGCCGCGCCCTCAGCTCCACGCTGAACAAGGAAGATCTGCTGCGCAAGGTGGGCGAGGAGCTGCGCCGCCTTTTCGACACCGAAAATTTCTACATCGCCTCCCTCAATCCCCTCGGCGACGAACTGGACTTCGACCTGGAAATCATCGACGGCGCGCGCCTGCCCAAGCGCAGCCGGCCCGTCGGCAACTTCCTCACCGAATACATCATCCGCACCCGCCAGCCCGTGCTCATCCGCGAAAATTTCGTCGCTTCGGTGCGCGCCCTGGGCGTCGAGCCCATCCGCCCCCGCGGCTGCTTCTGCGGCGTTCCCCTGGTGGCCTACGACCATGCCATCGGGGCCCTGGCCGTCTTCGCCGATAACGACCGGCAGTTCGACGAGGGGCATCTCGAGCTGCTCCGCGTGCTGGCCAGCGAAGCCAGCATCGCCATCGAAAACGCCCGGCTGTTCCAGGAAGAGCGCACCAAGGCCCGCCACCTCTCCCTGCTCAACGCCGTTTCCCGCAACGCCATCGCCACCCTCAATCCCCATGAGATGCTCGCCGAGATCACCCAGCAGCTTGGCCAGGGGCTGAGCATCGATCACGTCGGCATCGGCGTGCTGGACTACTCCACCCGCGAAGTGGTCATCCAGTCGGAAGCCGGGGAGCTGCGCGGCGCGCTTGGCTGGCGCATTCCCCTGGGCGCCGGGCTCGTCGGCCACGTCGCCCGCACCGGGCAGATGGCTTCCTGCGGCACGGGGAATGCCCCCGATCCGGCGCTCAAGCCGCTGCTCCCGGAGTGCGTCGCGGCCATGGCCCTGCCCGTCTTCTATGCCGATCAACTGCACGGCGTGCTCTACGTGGGCTCCACGCAACTCGTGGACTTCAACGAGGAAGAGGTTCTTCTGCTGCGCACCCTGGCCGACCTCATCGCCGGCGCGCTGCACAATGCCCTGACTTTCCAGAAGGCCCAGGAACAAGCCATCACCGACGGACTCACCGGCGTCAAGACCCACCGCTTCTTCATGGAAGCCCTTTCTGCGGAATGGAAGCGCGCGACCCGCGCCGGCCGCTCCTTCTCCCTGGTGCTCATGGACCTGGACCGCTTCAAGTTCGTCAACGATTTCTACGGGCATCTCGAAGGCGACCTCGTCCTCCAGCGCGTCGGGCACATTCTGGAGACCAACTGCCGCCGCTCCGACGCCGTGGCCCGCTACGGCGGCGACGAGTTCGTCATCCTCATGCCGGAAACGACCATGGAGCACGCCCGCCAGTTGGCCCTCAAGCTGCGCGGCTGGGTCTGCGCCGATCCCCTGCTGCGCGAGAAGAACATCACCGCGAGCTTCGGCATCGCTTGCTTCCCCCTGCACGGTTCTTCGCCCCAGGAATTGATCCAGGTGGCCGACGCTTCCATGTACCTCTCCAAGCATCAGGGCGGCAACGCGGTTTCCACCGCCGACCATTTCGACCCCGGCGAGGCCCGGAAGTGGAAGCGCGATGTCCTCGAGGCCTATCTTGGTGTTACACTGAAGAGGCTGTTTTCCACGGGCCCCGAGGCTTTTGAGGAGATCTATCAGCGCCTTAAGCAATTCACCGAATCGCTCTCTCCGGACGTTGCCGTGCCGGAAGCTGCGCCGCCCAACGGCGCCGGCCCGGCCTCTCTCCCGCAGGCGGTGCTGGACACCGTGACGTCCCTCGCCTTTGCCATTGACGCCAAGGATCACTACACCCAGGGCCATTCCCAGAAGGTCTCCGCTTATGCCGCGCTCATTGCCGAAGCCCTGGGCATGAATGACGTGGAGGTCGAGGAGATCCGCCTCGCCGGCGTCCTCCATGACATCGGCAAGGTGGCCATTCCCGAAGCCATTCTCAACAAGAATGGCCCGCTCGATCCCGGCGAGTGGGAGACCATGAAGGCCCACGTGACTTTTGGCGCCAAGATCCTCGAGCCCCTTACCCCCCTCGGGCGCATCCGCGAGATGGTGCGCCACCACCACGAATATTTCGACGGCTCCGGCTATCCCGACGCCCTCACCGGGGATGCCATTCCCCTGGGCGCGCGCATCATCGCCATCGCCGATGCCTACGACACCATCACCAGCGACCGCACCTACAAGAAGGGCCGCAGCGCCGTGGACGCCCTGGCCGAACTGGAGCGCTGCGCCAGCGCGCAGTTCGACGCCAAGATCGTGGCCCTCTTCGTCCAGACCATGCGCCAGCTCCCCAACCCCGTCATCGAAGTCGCTTCCGTCATCTCCTCGCGTAACTCCTGACCCTTGCTTCTCACGGCCCGCATACCCCCGGCGAATTTCCAAGTAGTGTTATTCTCGGTTTCATCTCAGGAGGCTCCATGCAGACGGCAGCGGTGAAGTGGATTGGCGCGCAGAAATTCGTGGCCACCAGCCCTTCGGGACACGCCCTGGATCTGGATTGCGACCGCGACTCCAACCAGGCCCCGGGGCCGATGGAGCTGCTGATTATGGCCCTGGGCACCTGCACCGCCACCGACGTGGTTCTGGTCCTCGAGAAAAAGCGCCAGAAGCTGGAATCCCTCGAGGTGCTTGTTTCCGGCGAGCGCGCCGCCGCGCCCCCCGCGGTGTGGACGAAAATCGAAATCTTATTTCGTTTGCGCGGGCAGCTCGAGGAGGCGGCGGTGCAGCGGGCCATCGGCTTGAGCCAGGAGAAGTACTGCTCGGTGGCGGCCATGCTGAAGAAGACCGCGGCGCTCACCCATCGCTACGAAATCGTCAACGACTAGAAGCTGTCTCACAAATAGCGCAATGCCTAACCAACACTGTCATTTCGAGCGAAGCGCGGTTTTTGCGCTCCGGATGGGTTTGCGGAGCGAGAAATCTCTCTTCGATTTCTTGTATTTGTGAGATGTGTTGCAGTACCGCTCCGGGCGCCATTTATCCCGGCCAGGTCGGCACAGGCGCCGCCCTCCGCTACAGATTGCGGTGGCACCACTCGTTCAGCACGTACAGCGACCACACCCGCGACCACGACGTGCGCCCCGCCTGAAACGCCTCCCAGACTCCGCGCACTCCCGCCAAGTGCAGGTGCGGCGCCAGCGCCGCGGCCGGTTCCGCCAGGCTTGTTTCGATGCGCTCGCGCAGCGGCCCACGCAGCCACTCTTCCCACGGCAAGGTAAACGTGCGCTTCGCCTGCGTCACGATCTCCCCCGGCAGCACATCCCGCAGCGCTTCGACGAGCAGGGCCTTCTGCACGCCCGGGCGGCGCCGCGCCGCGTCCGGCAGGGTGGCCAGAAATTCCACCAGCGGCGTATCCAGCAGCGGCACGCGCACTTCCAGCGAGCGGTCCATGCTCACGGAGTCGGTGTCGCGCAGCAGCGTGCTGACCATGTAGGTGCGCAGCTCCAGCCAGGAAATGCCCGCGACGCGCTCCAGGTTGCGCGCATCGCCCGCGACATGCTCCATCCACCCCAGCCAGGTGGGCAGCAGCGCCGTGCCGTCCCCGCCGATGGCGCTGCTGCGGTAGCGTGGCGTGGCGATGCGCTCCAGCTCCCCCGGGGGGAAAAGCGCGCGGGCGAAGAAGTAGGCGTCGGGCAGGGGCTCCGGGTCGCGCCACAGCGCAGCGGCCTTGCGCGCCGCGTCGGGAGCGGCGGCCAGTGCGGCGATGCGCTCGGCCAGCGGCGCGGTCATGTGCCGCAGGGCGGCGGGGAAGAGCCGCGCCAGTTGCGCGAGGCCGCGCAGGCGCGGCACATCGCGGAAGGTGCGGTAGCCGGCGAACAGCTCATCTCCCCCGAGACCCGAGAGCGCCACTTTCAGCCCTACCTGCCGCGCGGCCCAGGCGACCAGATAGGTGTTCATGCCGTCCATGGTCGGCTGGTCCAGCGCGCCCAGCGCGTTTTCCAGATGCCCCAGCATTTCCGCGCCGCCCAGGGGCACTTCGGTGTGTTCCGTGCCGCAGTGCCGGGCCACGCTGCGGGCCAGCGGGGCTTCGTCGTAGGGAGTTCCCGGAAACGTCAGCGTGAAGCTGCGGATGCCGCGCTGTTCGCGCGCCGCCAGTGCGGCGATGGCGCTGGAGTCCAGCCCGCTCGAGAGAAACAGCCCCACGGGCACGTCGGCGATCAGGTGCGCGCGCACCGCATCCTCGAGCAGCGGGCGCAGCGCCCGCACCGCTCCCGCGAACTCCCGCGGGCGCTTGGGATCGCGCGCCGCGGGGCTGCGCCGCACGTCCCACCAGGGACGCGGCCGCGGCAACTGCCGGCGGTCCGGCACCAGCAGCAGAATGGAGTGGCCCGGGGGCACGGAGAAGACGTTCTCGATCAGCGTCACCGGCTCGCTGACGGAGCCGAAAAGCAGATAGGAGGTCAGCGCGTCGGGAGAAAGCTCTTTGGCCACTCCCCCGGCCAGCAGGGCCCGCACCTCGGAGGCGAAGAACAGGCCTTCGCGGGTCTGCGTGTAGTACAGCGGCTTGATGCCCAGGGGGTCGCGCGCCAGGAAGAGCTGCGGCGTCAGGACCTGGCCGCGCAGGTCGAGCAGCGCGAAGGCGTACATGCCGCGTAGCTCGTGCAGGCAATCCTCGCCCCACTCTTCCCACCCGTGCACCAGCACTTCGGTGTCGGAGTGCGTGGAGAACTGATGGCCGGCGCGGGTGAGGCGCTCGCGCAGCTCGCGGTAATTGTAGATCTCGCCGTTGAGGACCACGGCGACGTTGTGCGCCTCGTTCCAGATGGGCTGGTGGCCGCCCTGCAGGTCAATGATGCTGAGCCGGCGCATGCCCAGCGCCACGCCCGCGGCCCGCGAATCCCCGGCGAGAAAGCCCTCGTCGTCCGGCCCGCGATGCCGCAGCGCCGCGCTCATGGCCCGCACGCGCGCTTCCGCTGTCGCCGGATTTGCCGTCAGGACAATCCCGCAGATGCCGCACATCCGCTTAGTTTAGCGCGGATTGGGCAAAGGGATTAGGGCTGATGCGAAATAAACGCAGGTACTGCTGGCAGAGAGTCAAGCTCCACCGGTGCTTGGCGCGCCACAGCAAGAGGATGCGCAGGAGCAGCAGGGCAACCACCAGCGTACTGGAGGCCGCCAATAAGGCCGTGGATTCGCGTTCCACGAGCAAGGTCAAGTCCACCGCCTCATCCCAGCCGGGATAGACCGCGTTGAGCAACCGGCGCAGGCCGAAGCCATCGAGAGGCAGCCGCGCCAGGCGGACGTGCGCGAACTTTTCGTAGCTGTACTCGGGGGGATAGCCGGGAATAACCCGGGTGGCCTCC
>JAIQEV010000080.1 GCA_020073585.1 Terriglobia bacterium | reverse complement strand
CGTTTTCACCTAGGTTATGCCGCTACTCCGTAACGCGCCCTCAGACGACCAACATGGGTCGGGAGCCATTCGGGCTCAGGGTGTGCCTCCCACCATCTCCAGAGTTCCGGGTAGGACATGGCGACGAACTCCGGTCCACCCCCGATTATCGATGCCGCAAAACGGGTCACCTCGGCCCGGTGTTCCGCAAAAGTTGGATATGCTTCTGGATTGGACGGTTCCCAATAGAGGTAGAGCAATGTGACGCGTCGATTCACGAACTCACCGTAAGCGAGACCGAATGCGTGCTTCACAAGCTGCGCTGCATCTAGCCAGCGATATGTGTGTGGTTTTTCGACAAGCCGCGTCATTTCCCGAAACCATGCTGTTCGCCGCCGTTCGTCCTTAATTTCGTCTTCATAGGCTGGCGCAAACTTGGCTTTGTGAGGGGTCAAGATTTCCAAGCATTTGGACTCGACTGCGACTACACC
Source organism: Terriglobia bacterium (assembly GCA_020073585.1). Taxonomy (GTDB): domain Bacteria; phylum Acidobacteriota; class Terriglobia; order Acidiferrales; family UBA7541; genus Acidiferrum. Next base: position 16,256 of record JAIQEV010000080.1, on the reverse strand, counting down.
GTTCGGACCATCGGCAAGGACGTCCAGGTTTGGTGAGCGCCGCCCCACAAGCCCGTGCGGGCACTTTCGCTCAAAATGCACGCTGGCGAAGCCACCAATTCCCGGAAATCGCAGTGCAGTCGCGTTGGCCTTGAACGGAGCAAAGGTGTTGACCGCCAGCGCAGAAGACGAGTGGGCGGCGCGAAACTTTCCTTCCAACTCATTGCCATCCCCCTGACGGAGATCGGACTCGAAGTCGTCGAGGCGCACCCCCTCAATCAGGTTCTGGCCCGCTTCGCTGACGTAGCCCTTTTCATCCAGGCCAGGTTGGAGAGCTGACTTGAGAAAGCTACCGATGAGGGCTGAACGGCAAGCGCTCAGAGGCGCGCGAGTAGGTGATGTCATACCGTATTCTCTTATAGGCAGAGGAGGTGTGCACCGTAAAAACGATCCCCGCCAGAGCTGTCAGGCGCAGCCAGTGTTTCGATTCCTGAGACCGGCCACTGGCGATGGTGAACAAGTGTCATCAACGTGATCTGCCAAGGTTCGCTGATGCACCGCCAGGAAGTCCCTGACAGGCCTGCTTCCGGTTCCAGTCACTATTTTCCACGTACTCCCCAGTGTGGGCCAGTTTGTCGCCCTCGTGCTACTGCGATGTGCAAAAAAGCAGGTGCCATGAGCTGTGTCAAAACTGTGTCAAAATCCTATCTGTTTTGGCCGCTGGGGTTAGCTTTTGAGCGAAAAGCAGATGCCCCAAGTTATTGTAAACAAACGAAAATGGAAGGAAGCGGTAGAAAGTTTGGAGTTGTCTCGGCGGCTTGCAAAGCAGGTGCTCTCCCAGCTGAGCTACACGCCCACAGTAGAACTGCCCTAATTGTAAAGCATTTCCCGCCATTCCAAAATCCGGCCTGCGCATTTTGGACCAAACTGCTACAAAACGCCTGTTACGAGGATAGGCTGCGCCGAGCCAACACCATCGGCGGCGGTGCGAGGGCCCTAGCTGTGCGGGTTATGGATGTGGCTGCGGCGCTGCGCGTCGCAGCACAAAGTCTGTGGCATCCAGATGGTTGCGTCCCAAAACCTGGCCGCTGGCGCCCTCCAGCCACACCGTGAGCTGCGCTTTGCCGGCCGTGACTTCGGGAAGCGTGCCTAACTCCACGACCTTCATCACGCTGTCGGCGGCAATGTCCAGGGTCCGCGACTCCTCCGGTCCCGGGCGCCCGCTGGCATCCACCACGCGCCACTTCAAGCGTGTCTTGGCAAATGGGCGCAGATAGTCGTTGATCACATACAGGCTCAGCGGCTGGGCCGGGTCGCTAACCGCATAGGCAATGCTGGGCAGCAGCGGCTGCATGGAGTCGCGCAAAGCCGCGTAGCCGGCCTTCGGGCGGCGGTAGTAATCCACCACGGCCCAGGTGATGGAGGGCCAGTCTTCGCTGAACATGAACTGATAGATGCCGGTGGTGGTGGTCCACTTGCCGCGGCGGAAGCATTCCGTGGCGAAGCGCACGAGATTCGCCTGGTAGCGCTGGGAATGCTCGATGAATTCCTCGAGGCTCTTCCCTTTCTCGATCTGCGCGTCCCCAAAATTCGATTCGGGCTGGAAGTTGGCAAAGCGCCACGCCTCCCAGTCCATCTCGCTCTGCGGCCAGAGCATCTTTTCGTCAAACGTGGCGCGCAGCGTTTCCAGCCCGGGGAGGGCCTGCGCGCCATATTCGGTGATCAGCGGCTGGCCCTTGTAGCTGGCGAAGTCCGCGACCGTGCCGCCATACCAGCCGGGATAGGGGTGCGCGTCGCCGGTGCCCGAGTCGCGATGGGTGACGCGCGAAGGATCGAGCTGGTGCACGCGGGCAAAGAGCTTTTCATCCAGCGCCAGGTTCTGGTCCTGCACTTTCTTCTTCATCCAGTCCATGGCGTGCGGCGCCTCGTTCTGCATGCACCAAACGATGATCGAAGGATGGCTGCCGTAGCGCGCCACCATGTCCCCGGCCTGCTTGACGGCCTCGCGGTGGAACGCGGGATCGTCGGTGTAGCCCCACTGCAGCGGGAAATCCTGCCAGACCAGGATGCCGGCTTCGTCGGTGGCTTCGTAGAACTCCGGGCGCTCCAGGTGGGCGTGAATGCGCATGGCGTTGAGGTTGGCGCCCACCATCAGCTTGACGTCGCGCTCGTACCAGGCGCGGTCGGCCTGGGAAAGCCACTGCGTCGAGATGTAGTTGGAGCCGCGCAGGTAGATGCGCTGGCCGTTCAGGCGCCAGACCCAATGTTCGTCATGGGAAATGGAACGGATGCCGAAGGGCACGCTGCGCTGGTCGAGCGGTTCCCCGCCGGAGCCCGCCAGCGTGGCGGCCAGTTGATAGAGATTGGGCTTGCCGTAGTCCCAGGACCACCACAGCGCAGGCTGGCTGATCTGGACCTCGGCGCGGGCTTGCGATTCGCCCGGCGCGGCGGTCAAGGTGAACTTAACCGGGAGGCGCGTGTCGCCGGAAAAATTCTTCGGCGTGATCTCGCCCTGCACCACCGCACGAATGGGAGCGGAGGTCCAGTTGCGGACCGTAGCTTCGATCACCAGTCGGGCGGACTTCTCGGTCACGTCGAGGGGAAATACGTTCACCTGCACCAAGTCGAGCCCGGCGGATTCGCGCAGGGCGATGCCGCGGATCACGCCGCCCGTGGATCGCTCCTGGCCGCGAAAGGTGGTGGCGCCGGGGCGCGTGTCGTGCGAAAGGAAAATGCCCTTCACTTCATCCTGGTGCTTGGGCCAGCTGATGGGAAACTGCTCGCCAGGGTCCACGATGAGGCGTGGCGCGGAAACCTTGAGCGCGATGGCATTCTTTCCGGCCCGCAGATACGGGGTAATGTCCACCGACCAGCGCTGGAAGTAGCCTTCGTGTTTTGCCGCGGAGACGCCATTGATGAAGACCTCGGCGTAGTAATCGACCATGTCCAAATCCAGGATCACCGGACGGCCGGAGGCTCCCGCCCAATCGAAGCTGCGGCGGAACCACATGGTTCCCGCGTAGTCCAATCCCAGATCCTTGTCCGGGGCGGTGAATTTTTCCGGGTCGGGGAGAACGAGCGGCGGGCGCGCCGCCTTCAGCTTCGCGGGATACTCTTTGGAGCCCATCAGGAACCAGTTGCTCGGCAAGTCCATCACCGGCCAGGCGCTGTCGTCCAGCGCGGGGTCCCCCAGTGGGGTCAGGCCGTCATAGGGGAGATAGCGCCATTCCCCGCTCAGATCGACTTTGCGGAGACTCGGCGGATCGGCGGCGCCGGCGGCGGCCACGGCGACCGCGAGGACCACAAAAATCGACAGCACCGTGCGCAGCGCTTTCATAGCGTCCCCTTTTTCCGAAAAAGCCTAACAGAAAAAAAGCCCGCGGCCGAAGCCGCGGGCTTTGTGGAGATTTTCGGGCTAGAAGTAGATTTTGGCCCCGAGTTGAACGACGCGCGGCCCGCCAATGCCCGTGTATGTGTCGGAGTACTTGCCGAAGTTCGAGGCCTTCGATATGGAGAAAGAGTTCGGCGACCATGAGGCCGGCCCGCTCCCCGCCTGCCCGCCGTACGCCCACTGCCACGGACCGTTCACAGAAATGCCCGTGTACTTGTCGTTAAAGTTTGGATGGTTGAAGGCATTGTACGCCTCGAGACGAAGCTGCAGCGAATAGCGTTCGTTTGTGCCCAGCTTGATGTTCTTGAAGAGGGAGATATCCCAGTCTTGCAGTCCGCCGGTGCGGAGAATATCCCGCGTGCCTCGCGAAGGAACACCGACGTTCGGCACAACCGGGTTCCCGCTCTTATCTAGCGCGTAGTAGTATGGGATCGCTCCCCACATGTTCGAGCCGTCCAGCGCTCCCGACTCGAATGACCACCCATTGTTCAGATCAATCGGCGTTCCGCTCATCACCTGCGTCACGCCGCTCAACTGGAAACCGTCCGTGAGATAAGAGACCCACTTTGCGCCGCCAAGATGCTTGGAGAATTTTGGCAGGTCATAGACGTAATTGAGGGCAAACACATGCGGCCGATCCCAGCTTGCTGCGCGGTAATCGAGCATGCGCGGATAGAAGGCGTCCTGCGTGTCCTGATCCGCGTTCGCCGTGGTCAGCGCCTTCGACCAGGTATAGACCGCTCCAAGAGTCAGTCCCTTGCTGAACCGCCGCTGCAACGAAACTTGCAGCGAATTGTAATTCGACGTCCCGTCAAACTGGAGATACGCGATCTGTCCGTACCCTTTGTAGGGCACCAGCGGCGCGTTCGAGTACGCCTGTCTTCCCAAGGCATAAGCCCCGCTGAAATTGTATCCCGCCGCCGCGTAGACCGCCGGAAGCCCCGGTTCCACCGCGGGAATCCCGTTCGTGCAGGGATCGCCCGGCGCCGGGCTCGCGCAGTAAGCCGTGAAGTTGGCCGGGTCTTGTGCAGCTCTCGTAAACGCATATCCATAGGGTATGGCGTTGATGTCGCGAGAGGTCACTAGGTGGCGTCCCATCGTCCCGACGTAGGCCACGTCGAGCGTGATGCCCTTGGCGATTTCCCGCTGCACGCCCAGGCTGAAGCTGAACACCGTCGGAACCTTGCCATCCCGCGAGGCGCCGACGAGACCGTCGAGCGGCTGTGTCGCCAAGCCTGCCGCAGCCTGCGCCGCCAGGTTTGGCAGATTGGAGACGTTGTCGGAATACACGGTCGGCGTCTGCACCAGGACGGGATTGTTGAATACCGTGTTGAAGATCAGGTTGCCCTGCGTGCGATCGTGCATCATGCCGAATCCGCCGCGCAGCACGGTCTTGTGGTTGCCGAACATATCATAGGCAAAACCCAGCCGCGGTTCCGGCAGGATGCCGTTGTCGCGCCACCCGCCCGCCGGCATGTTGCCGTTCCGCGTGAACTGCATTCCGTTGAGCGGATTCCCGCCCATCGTGGGGTCAATCGCGCCGTAGGGCAGGATCGTCACTGCGTTGGCGGGGTTATAGGTTGTTGGGTCAAAGAGCGCGATCTGGTTTCTCGCATCGGTCTGCGGCGGAATCCAGGCGAACCGCATGCCGTAATCGAGCGTCAACCGCGGAGTCACCTTCCACGTGTCTTGCGCATAAAACTCCAGCTGGTTGTAGCGGAAATATCCTGTGGGCCGCGACGTGGACTGCTTGAAATTCTGAAAGCTCCCCTCCAGCATGGAGGCAAACACATCGCCCAGGGAGCAGGGGTTGGCCGTGGGGCAGCTTGCAGGCTGCGTGGGAGTATTGCTGAATTGAAATTCGCCGTTTACGTTGCCCCAGGCGATCTGGTCCTTGCGGCTGCGCTGGTAGAAAAAGCCGAATTTAAAGGTGTGCGTATTCCGCACCCAGGACAGGTTGTCATTGACGTTGATGGTGGTATTGGACTGGAACCAGGGAGTAGCCCCCAGATAGGTCCAGTTCCACTGGCTGTTTTTGTCGTCCCACCATTGCAGGTCCGGAATGGCGGCCGCCGCCGTGACCGGATAGAGAAGCGGCGTGGTGATCCCGTTGGCGCCCCGCGAGAGGAAATCGCTATTGGCGCCCGCCCGGCTCTTCGTTACGCTGGGGCCCACGGAGAACTCGTTCAGCAGATCCGGCCGCAGCGTGCTGACCAGGTTCAGCGAAAAATTCCAGCCGGGATGGTTCGATGAGCACGTGCCTGCAAAGCTGTAATCGCCGGTGCAGGCACCATAGCCGAGACCGGGCCACGGCAGAATTCCCGCCTCCTGGTGATCGCTATTGTTGATCCAACGAACGAAAATGCGGTGATTCGCTCGGAGTTGGTAATCCACGCGCAGAATGTCTTCCCTTCGGGGATTGCTGTACGAAGGGTTGACCGCATAATTGTAATTCTTCCCGTTGCTGCCGTATCCCGTGACGTTGGGCAGCGGAAACAGGCTCAGCAGTTTCTTCATCTGATCAAAAACCCCCTGCTGCGCCGGGGTCAGCAGATTGCGGTCAATGATGTTCGACCCGGGCGCAACCCCCGGCCCGGAAATCACAATCGGATTGCCGTTCTGGTCCACCGACTGCGAAAAGTCCCCGGTCCGCTCCAAAGCTGTGGGCGTGTAAAACGTCGTCAGCCCGCTGACGGGAATCAGTTGCCGATAAAACTCCTCATTCCAAAAAACGAAAAGCTTGTTCTTCAGGACCGGGCCGCCAACCTGATACCCGATGTAGTTGTAGCGATAGAGCGGACGCGGCGTGACCGGATTGTTCTGATTGGCGAAAAAGTTGTTGGCATTCAACCCCTCGTTGCGGTGAAAGAACCGGACATTCCCGTGCCACTCGTTGGTGCCGCCCTTGGTCACGATGGCGATCTGTCCGCCGGCGGCCTTGCCGTACTCGGCCTGGTAATTCGAGGTCAGAATCTTCACTTCCTCGATGGCATCCGGGTTGATGGTGACGTGAGTGCCCCCATTATTGCCGGTATCCACGTTGGAAGCTCCGTCAATCGTAAACTCGTGCTGGTTGGCACGGGTGCCGTTGATGTTCATCGCATCCAGCCCGCCGGTGCCCGAGGCGTGGCCGTCAAAGCTGCTGATAACTCCGGGAATCAGCTTCATGTAATCCAGGACGTTGCGGCCGTTCATGGCCACATCATTGAGCTGCTTGCTGGTGATCAGGTCGGAGCGCTCGCCGGAGTCGAACTGCAGTTGCATCTGGGCCGTTTCGGCGGTGACCGTCACCTCTTCCGTGGCCACGCCTACCTCCAGGACAAATTCACCGGCGTTGAGGCGGTCCGCCGCGCTCAGGACGATGCCGGTCTTCTCCAGTTTCTTGAAACCTTTCACCTCGATGGTGATCGCATACGTGCCCGGAAGCAGGTTGGGCGCGACGAAGCCGCCGTTCTCGTTCGTGGAGACCGTGCGGGTAATCCCGACCGCCGCATTCTGGACGGTGACCGTGGCGTTGGGGATGTAGGCCCCGCTCTGGTCCTTGACGGCGCCAAAAATGGTGCCGGAAGTCACTTGCGCGTGGAGACCGCTGCAGCAGAGCAGCGCGAGCGCCAGCATCACGCCGGCGGCGCGGCCCAGCTCCCTGGTTACGGAAACGAATCGGTGCGAGCTAAACATGTCCTTCACCCCTTCTGGGAAAATCCCAGCTAGCCAAGCTTTTTGCCAAACGTCCTTCCCTGTCCTGCGATCCGGAAGATTGCGCGGCGAGCCCCGCGGCGTGTTGTTGATCACGCCTTCCCTGAATCTAAATAACCGATTTAGTAGATTCACAAAACCGGTTTAGTATGTTATAGCCAAATAACACTCGCGGCGCGCGGCTGTCAAGGGATATCTTTAGGTTTCCTGGCGGCCGTCCCGGCGCCGGGTGCCGGGCGCAGAGCGGGAAGCGCCCCTGAGGACGGCTATGACCAACAAAAGAAAGCAACACACACCAGCCGGCAAGGACGACGGGGGGCTTCGCCCGCCGGTCAGCCTGCGCGCCCTGGCGGAGCATCTGGAATTATCGCCGGCCACCGTCTCGGTGGTGATCAACGACTCGCCGGCCGCAAAAGCCATCCCCCAGAAAACCAAAGACCGCATCTTCGCGGCTGCCCGCCGCTTCCAGTACCGGCCCAACTTCCTGGCCCGCTCGCTGAGCTTGAAGCGCGGCTTCACCATCGGCGTGCTGGTGCCGGAGATCAGCGAAGGCTACGCCGCGCTGACGATGAGCGGCATAGAAGACCACCTGCTGCGCGAGGGCTATTTTTATTTCGTCGCCAGCCATCGCGGCAAGCCGGACCTCATCCATGAATATCCGCAGATGTTGATCGAGCGTGCCGTGGAAGGGCTGATCCTGGTGAATACCCCCGTCACGCGCCCCTTCTCCGTGCCCGCCGTCGCGGTCTCCGGGCACCAGAAGGTCAAGGGCGTCACCAACATCGTCTTGAACAACGCGCGGGCCACCCGGCTGGCTCTGGAACACCTGGCCCGCCTGGGCCACAAACATATCGCCTTCTTCAAGGGCCATCCGGGCAGCGCGGATACCGATGCGCGCTGGAACGGCGTTCTCCGGGCCGCGGCGGAACTTGGGATCGAGGTTCGCGCGGATATCACCCTGCAGTTGCAGAGCCACGCGCCCCACCCGGAACCTTCCGTGCCGGAAGAGGGCTACGCCTATGCGCAGCGCCTGCTGGCCAGCAAGAAACGCTTCACCGCACTCTTTGCCTTCAACGATATTTCCGCGATTGGCGCCATTCGCGCTTTCCGGGACGCCGGGCTGCGCGTTCCCGAAGACGTCTCCGTGGTGGGCTTCGACGATATTCAGGCCGCCGCGTACCTCATCCCGCGGCTCACCACCGTGCGGCAGCCACTGCGGCAGATGGGCGAACTCGCGGCCATGCACTTATTGCAGCGCATCTCCACGGGCCATCCCCTCCCGGACGAAATCGCCGCCGAGCCGGAACTCATCGTCCGCGAATCCACCTTCGCCCCGCGGGAGGCGTCGTCAGCCGCTTGGCGCGGCGCGAAGCGGCCCGGGAAGAAGTCCGCAGCTTGAGCGCAGTTGACCGCTTCGCCGTCACGCAAGCGGAGGATAGGCCCTAGTGCGCCGAGTGCCGGTACACGCGAACGTAGTCCACCAGCATGGTTTGCGGAAAGACGGTCGTTTCGTCCGGACTGCCCGGCCAGTCGCCGCCTACGGCGACATTCAGCAGCAGAAAGAAGGGATGGTCGAAAACCCACTTCTGGCCGGCGTGCAAGTCCGCGGGGGTCCGCGTCACGTAGAGTTGCCCGTCCACATAGAAGCGGATCGCGCCCGGCTCCCACTCCATGGCAAAAACGTGGAACTCATCCGCGAAGCGTTGCCCCGCTGGCAGCGTGTAATGCGCCTCGAAGCTGTTCGAGCCCGAGTAGCCGGGGCCATGGAGCGAACCATGGTTCACAGAGGGCTCTCTGCCGATGTTCTCCATGATGTCGGCCTCGCCGCAGGCCGGCCAGCCGGCTTTCTCGATGTCCGTGCCCAGCATCCAGAAGGCCGGCCACATCCCCTGCCCGGCGGGAAGCTGGATGCGCGCTTCGATGCGCCCGTAGGTGGTTTCGAACCTGCCCAGAGTTTTCAGCCGCGCGGAGGTATAGTCGCGGGTCACGCCATCCGGCCCCGTGTATTTTTCCCGCCGCGCCCGGATCACCAAATGGCCATCCTGCACAAAAGCGTTTTCCGGGCGGCTCGTGTAATATTCGAGTTCCGCGTTACCCCAGCCGCCTCCGCCCGTATCGAAAACCCACTTCGCGGGGTCCACGCGGGAGCCGTTCGCGCCGTTGAATTCGTCGCTCCACACCAGGACCCAGGCACTCTGGCCCTCCGCAGGGGCGGCGGAACTTTGCCGTCCGCGGCTCTCCGCGGAATGCAGGAGAAGCGCGGCCAGGACAGGCATCGCCAGGAAGGGCTGCCACGTGAGTTTCATAAAACCTCCTCTCGCTTGCGGGAATCCGGCGCGCACATCGGACGGCTCCGTACTCTAGCAGAGCGCGTGGAGAGAATCCGCAGCAAAAAGACGGCGGCACCACGGTGCAAAAGATCAGATAAGGACAGGAGAAACGCATGGACCAGGATCGTACGCGGCGTCATTTTCTAAAACTATCCACGCTGGGGGTAGCCGCCTCCGTGGCGGCAGACGCCTTGCCCGCGTTCGCCGGGAGCACGCCGGCGAAAGCGGCGCCCCCGGAGAGCCTTGCGCTTTGGGTGACGCATGCGGACAAACGCTTCGCGCCAGCGCCGCCGGTTGCCTGGCGGCCCGCGACGGGTGCGCCGGCGGCCGATGCCATCCTCCTCGACCCGCAAACGAAGTTTCAGGAGATTCTTGGCTTCGGCGCGGCCTTTACCGACGCCGCCTGCTACATGTTCAACCAGCTTGCCGCTCCGGCCCGCGAACAGCTCTTTCACGAACTCTTCTATCCCGGCGAAATGGGGCTGAGTGTCGGCCGCACCTGCATCGGCTCCAGCGACTACGCAACCAAGGTTTACAGCTATGCCGATGAGCCGGACCCGGAGCTGCGCAACTTCTCCATCGCCCACGACCGCGAATACATCCTGCCCATGCTGCGCCTGGCGCGCCAGGTGAACCCCGGCCTCTTTCTGCTCGCCTCCCCGTGGAGCCCGCCGGGATGGATGAAAACCGGCGGCTCCATGCTTGGCGGCTCGATGCGCCGCAAATACCTGCCCGTCTACGCGCACTACCTCCTGAAATTTCTGCAGGCCTACGAGGCCGAAGGCGTCCCGGTCCAGGCCATCACCACCCAGAACGAAGTGGACACGGACCAGGACGGCAGAATGCCGGCCTGCATCTGGCCCCAGGAATATGAAGCGGACTTCGTGCGTCTGCACTTCGGGCCGCTGCTCGAACGCAACGCCATGAAAACCAAGATCTGGCTCCTGGACCACAATTACAACCTCTGGGGGCGCGCCCTGGATGAACTGGAAATTCCGGACATGCGCAAGTACGCCAACGCCATCGCCTGGCATGGCTACGTCGGGGAACCGGAAATGATGAGCCGCGTCCACGACGCCTATCCCGGCGTGGAAATGTTCTGGACCGAAGGCGGTCCGGACTACACCGATCCCAACTACCGCAGCGATTGGTGCGCCTGGAGCAGAGACTTCACCGCCATCCTGCGCAACTGGTGCCGCTGCATCATCGGCTGGAATCTGGCCCTGGACGAAAAAGGGCGCCCCAACATCGGGCCCTTTCCCTGCGGCGGACTGCTCACCATTGACTCCCAGAGCAAGGAGATCACGCGCAGCGGACAGTACTGGGCGTTCGCGCACTACTCCCGGGTGATCCGCCGCGGCGCCCGCCGCTTTGCCTCCCATAGCTCTGCCGCCGATCTGCACCATGCGGCGTTCGAGAATCCCGATGGTCAGAGGGTGCTGGTCGTTACCAACCCGGGCCGGGAAAGAACGGTGCGCGTGCAGTCGGCCGGCAGCGTCGCCGATCTTTCGCTGCCCGCGGATTCGCTGACAACTCTCCTGTGGCGCTGATCTCCGCCGCGCCGCAACAACCGCGCTTTGCCCCTGCCGCGCCAAAACGGATGGCGGTATGATGGGCAGGCGGCTCGGGAAGAGCCGCGGAATGAGGTTGGCCATGCGCAAAATGCTGCTGTTGCTTGCCGTACTCGTCGCTGGGACGCGCGGCCCTCTGCTGGCGCAGGAGCAGCCGGCGGAACACGACATGGGCACGATGCAGTGCGACAAGAAGCACGAGGGGAACTGCCCGGAACACTGCGCCAAGATGCACCACGCGCACGGCGCCGAGCAGGGCACGCACGACGCGCCCATGATGGACGGGATGCAGTGCCACATGGCGGACAGGAAGGACATGCAGGAGTGCCCGGAGCACTGCGCCAAGATGCACCACGAGCATGCGGCGGAGCATTCCGCAGAAGGGGGCGCGCACGAGGGCTTCATGCATCACGGGATGTCGCACGAACTGCAGAAAGGCGTGAAGCTCGAGGAGAAGATCGACCAGACCGCGCACGTCATCACCCTGCGCGAGGGTCCGATGAATCTTCCCGCGCACACCGGCCACCACCAGGCCGCGCAGCCCCCCGATCAGACCTGGACGGTGCCCTTCGACGGCTGGCTCCTGGGCTACACCCCGCGCCTCGTGGACGCCGCGGGCGCGGCCCTGCCCGGAACGCTGCTGCATCACACCGCGTTCTGGAACGTGAACCGTTCCGATTTTCTCTGCAAGAACAAAGAGGAGCACATCTACGGCGCGGGCAGCGAGCTGAACGTCTGGCCGGCCGTTCCCGGCTACGGCTACCGCGTGCAGAAGGGCGACCAGATCCGCATCGAAACCATGGTTTACAACCCCACGGCGAAGGACTATCCCGGCGTGTGGCTGGAAGTGGCCATCCAGTTTTTGCCCTTGCCCGCTGCCGGCGAGAAGGCCGCTGCCGTGCGCAACGTCTATCCCGCCTGGATCGACGTGCAGGAGTGCGGCGATTCCGGCTATACCCTGCTGGAAGGCCAGAGCACCAAGACCGGCGTGATTACCCTGCGCTACAGCGGCGCGCTGCTCGGCGTGGGCGGGCACCTGCACGACTTCGGCCGGCAACTGCTCCTGCGCGACGCCGTGACCGGCAAGGAGATCGCCAAACTGGACGCCAAGCTGGACGAACAGGGCCACCTGCTCTCCACGCCCATCGTGACCTTCTACCAGACCGGCGGCTACCCGTTGAAGAGCGGCGACAAGCTGGAAGTCACCGCCACCTACGACAACCCCATGGGCCAGGAGATTCCCGACGGCGCCATGGGATCGCCAAGAAGCTCGAGCAATAGGGCCGCGCCGGAGAGCATCCGCAAGCGCCCGGCCTGAGTCAGTGCTCCGCGCTCCGCGGCAACAACCGCGAGCGGGCACAGCCAGCCCCCAAGAGCGGGCGAAACTAGGTTTACCCCTACAAAATCGGGGAAAACTCTGGTAAACTCGGGACTTTGCAGCCGGGTACCGGCGTGCGCAGGGACCCGGACATTCGGACGAAATCCTGAACAGGAAGAGCTGGTGAGTTATGGCAATGAAGTGTGAACTGTGCGACAAAGAGCCGTCCTTCGGCAACGTAATCAGCCACGCCAACAACACCCGGCGGCGGCGCTGGAATCCCAACCTGCGGCGCGTGCACGCCCTGGTGGGCGGGGTGCGCAAGCATCTCAAGGTGTGCACGGCCTGCATCCGCGCCGGCCGCGTCACGAAAGCCGCCTGAGCCCCGCCTTGACTACTCCGCGCCGCATTCCCGTGTGGAAACAGGCCGCGCAAGCCGCGGCCATGGCCCCTCTGGCCGCCGTGCTCCTCGTGGCCGTGGCCGGCTGCGGCAAACAGGCGCAGCATTCTCCCGACGTGTGGGCGTCGGTAAACGGCAAGGAGATCAAGCGCGAGGAAGTGGACAAGTATTACCGGACGCGGGTGAACCCGGAAGGCCAGGAGCCCTCGCAGGAAGAGGCCCTGTCGCTGAAGCTGAACGTGCTGGACGAGCTGATCAATAACGAGATCCTGCTCGAGCGGGCCAAGAAGCTGAACCTGGAAGCCAGCGACGGCGAGGTGGAAGACAAGTTCACCGAGCTGAAGAGCCCCTACACGGAAGACGAATTCCAGCGGCAGTTGAAGGAGCGCGGGGTCGGCGTGGAGGACCTGAAGCGCGACCTGCGCCGCCAGCTCTCCATCCAGAAACTGCTGAACCGCGAGGTGGTGGCCAAGATCTCCATCACCGACCAGGACGTCGCGGACTTCTATAACACCAACAAGATGCAGTTCAACGTGGCCGAGCCGCAGTACCGCATCGCGCAGATCGTGGTCACCCCGCGCAAAGAGCAGCAGGTGCGCAACCGCAAGAACGACGACGCCACCAACGAGACCGAAGCGCGCCGCAAGATCCAGATGATTCTCGACCGCCTGAATGCCAGCGGCGATTTCACGCAGCTGGCCATGGACTATTCCGAGGATCCGGCCTCCGCGACGACCGGCGGCGACCTCGGCTACGTGCCAGAATCCTCCCTGAGTCGCTCCGACCCGGCGCTGAAGAAGGCCGTGGTGTCGATGAAGCCGGGGCAGGTCAGCCCGGTGATCGCGGCCAAGGACGCCTACTACATCTTGAAGCTGGTGGCGCGCGAGGCTCCCGGGCAGCGCGGGCTCACCGATCCGAATGTGCAGCAGACCATCCGCGACACCCTGCGCAATCGCAAGGAACAGCTGTTGCGCGCCGCCTACCTGGCCATCGCGCGTGATGAAGCGCACGTGTCCAATTACCTGGCCCAGCAGGTCATCGAAGCGGCGGGCAAGCTCCCGGACGCGGCGAAGTCCAACATGCCGGTCAAGCAGATTCCCTAAACAATCCAGAATGAAGCGGAGAGTGCCGAGCGCTGGAGGACTCCTGCCTGCGGACTGGCGTGCGCGCGCCGCTATTCGACCCAGGCAAGAACTTCGCCGGCGTTGACGGGCTGGCCTTCTTTGGCCTGGAGGCGCTCCACTACGCCGCTCTTCGGCGAGCGGATTTCATTCTGCATCTTCATGGCTTCCACCACCAGCAGCCCCTGCCCCGCTTCGACCTTGTCCCCTGCCTTGACCAGAAGGCGCACGACCTTGCCGGGCATGGGGGCCAGGATCTGCTGGCGGCCTTCGGCCTCCAGGACCCCGTGGCGGCGGCCGCGCCAGGAGCGCGGGTCCACGACCTTGGCGGCAAATTCGTACAAACCGCTCTGCACCTTGAGCGAGCCGTCCGGCGCGGTCATGACGCGGACCTCATGGGAGCGGTTGTCGAGCAGGATGGAGTAGACGCCGGGGGAGATCTCGATGGCGTCGGCGGCGACACTCTGGCCGTCGAGGGAGATGCGCCAGGCCGCGCCGTGGTGTTCCAGCTCCACCACGCGCGTCTTCCCTTCCATGTGCACTTCGTATTTCATGCGCCGGGCTCCGGTACGCGCTGGGATTCCCCGGCGGGCAGCGTAAGAAGGGAGATCTCTTCCGGCCGGAACGGCTGCGCCGGACCTCCACTCGGAAGGACCAGCACACCGTCCGGGGAAGCGGCGCACACTCGCCAGCGGGCACAGACCTTGCGGCGGGCGCACACTTTCCGCTCGGCGCAAACGCGCCGGGGGGTGTGCGAACCACAGAGGATGAGCGTGGCGCAGTTCATGGCATGCGGTCCAGCAGCTGGCGGCGGCCTTCGAGCTTCCAGCGCGCGGAGGAGTCGTCCGGCGATGCGGCCGCGTTGGAATTCGCGTGGGCCCCCTCCTGGGCGAACTGCCAGAGGGCCGCGGCGATGAGCGCTGCTTGGACCGCGCCGGGGTCGTCGTCGCTCGCCGCCACTCGTATCTGCAGAAGCTCGTCGAGCCAGCGGGTGTGCATCTCCCCGCGCAGAAAAGCGGGCTCGCTGAGGATGCGCCGGAAGAGGCCGGCGTTGGTCTTGATGCCGGTAACGGCGAATTCCTCCAGGGCCCGGCGCAGCCGGGCGATGGTCTCCTCGCGGCTGTTGCCCCAGGCGATGAGCTTGCCCAGCAGCGGGTCGTAGTCGGTGGGCACCGTCCAGCCCGGGTAGACGCCGTCGTCGAGGCGGATGCCCGGGCCGGTGGGCATGCGGCGTGAAAGAATCTTTCCCGGCGAGGGAAAAAAATTGTTGTCGGGGTCCTCGGCATAGAGCCGCACTTCCATGGCGTGGCCGCGCGGAGTGATCGATTCCCAGGCAAAGGGCAGGCGGTGCCCGGCGGCAATGGCGATCTGCAGCTTCACCAGATCCAGGCCGGTGACCTGCTCGGTGACGGGATGCTCGACCTGCAGGCGGGTATTGACCTCCAGGAAGTAGAAGTTGTGCCCGGCATCCACGAGGAATTCCACGGTGCCGGCGTTGACGTAGCCGCCGGCGCGCGCCAGACGCACCGCGGCTTCGCCCATCTTGCGGCGCAGCTCCGGGGTCATGATCGGCGAAGGGGCTTCCTCGACGACCTTCTGATGGCGGCGCTGCACCGAGCATTCGCGCTCGCCCAGCGAGACCACGCGGCCATGCGCATCGGCCAGGATCTGTATCTCGATGTGCCGCGGCTGCACCAGGTATTTCTCGAGATATAGGCGCCCGTCACCGAAGGCATTGAGCGCTTCGGAGCTGGCGTCGCGCCAGCCCGCGGCGAACTCCGCGTCGTTCGAAACCAGGCGCATGCCCTTCCCGCCGCCTCCGGCCACGGCCTTGAGCAGCACGGGGTAGCCCATGCTCTGCGCCAGGAGTTGCCCGTCTTCGGGCTTCTCGATCGGGTCCACCGCGCCAGGAACCGTGGGCACGTCGCAGCGCCGGGCCAGTTGGCGGCCCTCGGTCTTCGAGCCCAACGACTCCATGGTCTCGGGGGACGGGCCGATGAAGGTGACGCCGGCACCGGCGCAAGCGCGGGCCAGCGCGGCATTTTCCGCGAGGAAACCGTAGCCGGGATGCAGGGCGTCACAGCCGGCGCGGCGCGCCACGTCCATCAGCTTGTCGATGCACAGATAGCTCTCCCGGGAAGGCGCGGGGCCGATGGGATAGGCCTCATCGGCAAGCCGCACGTGCAGCGAGGCGCGGTCCGCGTCGCTGAATACCGCCACGGATCGTATGCCCAGCTCGCGGCAGGCGCGCAGGATGCGCACCGCGATCTCCCCCCGATTGGCGATGAGAATTTTTCGAAACATGGCCCGGCAAGAAAGTTCATTTTAGCACGCCGCGGGCTTCCCCCGGACTGGGGAAATCACAAGCAATTGCACCGAAAAGTACTTCGTCCCTGCCGGCGGAAACTCGGGCCCCGCAAGCCGTACTTCGCTGGACGCACTCGCGCTAC
>JAIQEV010000023.1 GCA_020073585.1 Terriglobia bacterium | reverse complement strand
AGCATTCCGTGCACCAGACTTTTTCGAAAGAGGTTTTTCCCGGGATGTGCTTGCCGTTTCTCTTCCGCACGGGTCACCGATCGCGCGGCACGGCGCTTCGCCGCCGTGCTATCATCGCCGCGCGTCCCCGTGAATGCCACGCGACATCTTCCTGCGCCTCGCCCGCGAGGCCGTCTTTTCCTCCGCGTCCTGTGCTGGTTCGCCTTGCTGGGCTTGGCGTCCGTCTCCCGCGCCGGCTCCCTCGAAGAGGCCGCGCGCGGCCTGGCGCGGCAGATCGCGTCCCTCGCGGAAGCGCGCGCTCCGCTGCGCCTGGCGTGGAGCAATGCCTCGTCGCTTCCCGAGGCGGAAAGCGAAGACCTGCGGCGGGTCTTCGTCGCGGAGCTGACGAGCCGCCGCGCCGCGCTTACCGGGGAGGCCGCCGCGCCCGAACTGCGCGTCTCCCTGCGCGAGACCCCCGCGCATCTGCTCTTCGTCGCCGCTCTCTCCGGCGCGGGAGACTCCCCCGAGGTGCGCATGGTGCAGGTGCCGCGTGCCGGAATCTCCGTGGCCGAACACCCGCCTTCCATCCTGCGCCTGCAGAAGGAGCTGCTCTGGCGGCAGCGCGAGCCGCTCCTGGACGCCGCGGAGCTTCCCGGCGATGCGGCCCGGCCGGGTCTGCTTCTGCTCCTCGGCCGGGAATCGCTGGCCCTGTTGCACTCCGAGAAGGACGGCTGGGCGCTGCAGGATTCCGCGCCGTTGCTTCCGGCTGCCGCGCCGGCCCGGGATTTGCGCGGAGAGATTCGCCTCGAAGGGCCGCGCGCCCAGATTATTCTTCCCGGCCGGATCTGCGACGCGAGTTTCGAGAGAAAAATTTCGCTGGACTGCCGCGTCGGCAGCGAGCCTTGGCGCGCGAAAGCGCCGCTGCGCTCGCCCTGCGACGTGGCGCTCTGGCAGCTCGCCACAGGATCCGGCGATTGGTCGGTGGCCGACCATATCCGTCTGGAGAGCGAGCACGGAAAGAGTTCGGGCGCGGCCGCGGCCAGGCCGCTGGATCTGCCCGGGCCGGTGCTGTCGCTTTCTCCCGCGCCGGAGAACCGTTCGGCCTGGGCCGTGGTCTGGAATCTCGCTTCGGGGAACTATGAGGTCTATCGCATCACATTGGCGTGCGGGAATTAGCCTGCTGGCGGCGTGCGCGGCGCTGAGCGCGTCGCTGGGCGCCGCGGAGCGCCCGCGCTACGGCGGAACGCTGCGCGTCGAGCTGCGCGCCGCCGCGGTCTCCCTCGATCCGCGCGAATGGCGCGCGGGCTCGGAAGAGGCCGCCAGCGGCGCAAAACTTGCCACGCTGCTTTTCGACCGCCTCGTGGCCCTGGACAACTACGGCCACTTCCTGCCGCAGCTTGCGGCGGAATGGTCGCATGATGCCTCCTTCCACCGCTGGCAGTTCACGCTGCGGGCCGAGGTGAAGTTTTCCGATGGCGCGCCGCTCACCGCCGCCGATGTGGCCGCCGCGCTCGCGCCGCTGCTGCCCGCTGCCCGGCAGGTAAGCGCTTCCGGCAACGCCGTCGTGTTCCAGTCTGCCGCGCCGATGCCCGATCTTCTCGAGGAGCTCGCCTCCGGCCGCTATTTCATCTATCGCGCGCCCTCCGCCGGCGTCCTTCTGGGCACCGGTCCGTTTGTTCTCGCCGCCGCCCCGCCGTCCGGCGCGGTACCCGCGCGCAGCGAGGCGCATCTTACGTTTCGCGCCAACGCGGAAGCCTGGTCCGGCCGCCCGTTCGTGGACGCCGTCGAAGTGACGCTGGGCGTGCCGCCGCTGCGCCAGCTCTACGATCTGCAACTTAGCCGCGCCGACCTGATCGAGCTCTCCCCGGATCTGGTGCGCCGCGCGGCGCAGGCCGGCCTGCGCACCTGGGCTTCCGCGCCCGTGACGCTCTACGCGCTGCGCTTCGATGACGCCCTGCCCGCCGTGCAGGACGCCCGTCTCCGCGAAGCCCTGGCCCTCTCCCTCGACCGCGCCACGATGGCCGGCGTGTTGCTCCAGAAGCAAGCCGAACCCGCCGCCGCTCTTTTGCCGGCGTGGCTCTCCGGGTATGCTTTCCTCTTCACCGTGGAGACGAACGTGGATCGCGCGAGGGAGATGCGCGCGGCCTTGCCGGCCACGCTGGCGACCGCGGGGGAGCCGCTGCGCCTGCGCGTGGATGCCCCGGGCGACCTGGCCAGGCTGCTCGGGGACCGCATTGCGGTGAATGCTCGGCAGGCTCTGCTGATCGTCCAGGTGGTGAACCGCATGGGTGCGCGCGCCGCCGCAGCCGCTGCGCCGCCCTCGCGCGAGCCCGCGCCGGGCATGCGCCTGGTGTCCTGGCGGTTTCGCTCGCTCTCCCCGCGCGCCGAGCTGGATGCCTTCGCCGCCGCGCTGGACCTGGCGGAACCTGCGGAGAGCGCCGGATCGCCGGCCGCTGCGGGCGCCGATCCCGCGCAGCTCCACGCGCGCGAGCAGCGCATTCTTGCCGAGCGCCGCGTCCTGCCGCTCGTGCTCCTCCCGGAATTCGCCGGCGTGGGCGCGCGCGTGCGCGACTGGCTGCCCGCGCCCTGGGGCGACTGGCATCTCGCCGGCGTCTGGCTGGACGGCGCGGATTCCCCCGCGCCCGCGAAATCCTCCGGAGAGAAGCCATGAACTTTCGCATCAAACTCTTTCTGGTATTTCTCCTCACTGTGCTGGCTTCGGTGACCCTGGTGGCCTGGGGCGTGACGCGCTACACGCGCAAGGCCTTCGAGGAGCTGGATACGCAGCGCACCGAAGCGCTGGTGGCCCAGTTCCACAAGGAGTTCGCGCAGCGCGCCGAGGATGTGGCGCATCGCGTCGAAAACATCACCAACGCCGAAGTGACCATCAAGACCGCGCTGGAACTGGCCCAGCCCAATGCCGACCCTTCCGCTTACGTGCACGATGCCAACGGCGCGGCCCAGGAGCAAAACCTCGATTACCTGGAGTTCGTCAATTCCGACGGAACCCTGATCTCCTCGGCGCAGTATCCCGCGCGCGTGGGTTACAAGAACGACTGGGTCACGGCGGCCAAGGACTGGCGTTCTTCGCCCGCCTTCCTGAAGCGGGAAGAGTCTCCCGACGGTGTCGCGCTCTCGCTGACCGCGGTGCGCACGCTGCCCGTCGGGGAAAAGATTTTCTACGTGATCGGCGGCCGCCGCCTGGACCAGAACTTTCTGGCTTCGCTCGTGCTCCCTTCCGGGATGCGCGCGCTGCTGTACCGCAATCTGGAGCAGGGCTTCGTGCCCTCGGCGCTCACCGATGCCTCCGGGGAAGTGGCGCAGAGCGAGCAGCTCGCCCCGCTCATCCAGCAGATGCAGAAACAGCCGCGCCCGATGGTGGAAACGGTGAACTGGTCCGCGGATGCCGCGGCGGCGGAAACCTTTCATGCCATGCCGCTCCTGGGGCGCAACAACGAGCTTCTCGGCGTGCTGCTGGTCGGCAGCCCGCGCCGGGAGTTGGTGCTGCTGTTGCGGCGCATCCAATCGATTGCCGCGGGAGTCGGCGCGGGCGCCCTGCTGATTGGGCTGCTGCTCACCTGGTGGGTTTCCGCGCGCATCACCCGTCCGGTGGTGGAGCTTGCGGAAGGCGCCCGGGCCGTGGCCGCCGGCCACTGGGACACGCGCATGGAGACCGGCGCGGGCGGCGAAATCGGCCAGCTGGCCGCGGCCTTCAATGACATGACCGGCACGCTCGCGGCGCAGCGCGAGCGCCTGGTGCAGGCCGAACGCGTGGCCGCCTGGCGCGAGCTGGCCCGGCGCCTGGCGCACGAGCTGCGCAACCCGCTCTTCCCCCTGCAGATCACCCTCGAGAATCTGCAGCGCGCGCGGACCCTGCCGCCCGAGCAGTTCCACGAGATCTTCCAGGAGTCCACCGCGACGCTCAAGGCCGAGCTCTCCAACCTGAACGTCATCGTCGGCCGCTTCAGCGATTTTTCGAAGATGCCCGCGCCGCAGCTCCGCCGCGTCAACGTGAACGATGCCGTGCGCAATGCGGTGCGCCTCTTCGAAGCCCAGTTCAGCGCCGTAGGCAAGCCGGCCATCACCCCGGACCTCCGTCTGGACGAGGCCCTGCCGGAAATCGACGCGGACCCCGACCTGCTGCATCGCGCCCTGCAGAATCTGGTGCTCAACGCCCTGGACGCCATGCCCGCCGGCGGAACGCTCACGCTGCGCACCAGCGCCCGCGACGGCGGTGTGCTCCTGGAAGTCAGCGATTCCGGGCAGGGGCTCACCCCCGAGGAATGTTCGCGGCTGTTCACCCCCTACTACACCAGCAAGCAGCACGGCACGGGTCTTGGCCTGGCCATCGTGCAATCCGTCGTCAGCGATCATGGCGGCACGATCAGCGTCGCGAGCGACCCCGGCAGCGGC
Organism: Terriglobia bacterium; assembly: GCA_020073585.1. Lineage (GTDB taxonomy): Bacteria > Acidobacteriota > Terriglobia > Acidiferrales > UBA7541 > Acidiferrum. Next base: position 53,843 of record JAIQEV010000023.1, on the reverse strand, counting down.
ACCACCTTCCGCATCGAGCTGCCCCTGCGGCCCCCAAAGACTCCGGCTGCGGCGCTAACCGGCGGCTCCGCGCCGCCGTCCGGCCTGCCGGCCTGAGTTCGGCGAAAGGAAGGCGACGTGCCCCGAAAAGCTCATCTCCTCCTGGTGGACGACGATCCCAGCACCCTGGCGTCGCTCGCCCGCGCCTTCCGCATGGCCGGCCACGAAGCCACGGTGTGCGACAACGCCGCGCGCGCCGCCGAGTTGCTGCGCGCGGAATCCTTCGACCTGATCTTTTCCGACGTGGTCATGCCCGGGAAGGACGGCCTGGCTCTGCTCGAGGAGCTGAAGGCTGCGGGCGTGCAGACCCCGGTGATCCTCATTTCCGGGCAGGCCAGCGTGGAGATGGCCGTGCGCGCGGTGAAGCTGGGGGCGCTGGATTTTCTGGAAAAGCCGCTCTCCACCGACAAGCTCCTGGTCACCGTGGAAAACGCCCTGCGCCTGACGCGCCTCGAGGAAGAAAACCGCGAGCTGCGCCGCCGCCTCGGCCGCCACGAATTGGTGGGCAGCGGCCCGGCCATGCGCAAGCTCCTGGCGCAAATCAACCGCGTCGCCCCCAGCGAAACCCGCGTGTGCATCCTGGGCGAAACGGGCACCGGCAAGGAGCTGGTGGCCCGCGCCATCCACGAAAAGAGCGCGCGCCGCGACGCCCCTTTCATTACCCTCAATTGCGCCGCGGTTCCCGCCGAGCTCATCGAATCCGAGCTTTTCGGCCACGAAAAGGGCGCCTTCACCGGCGCGGCCGCGCGCCATACCGGAAAATTCGAACAGGCCGGCGGCGGCACCCTCTTTCTCGACGAGATCGGCGACATGCCCCTGGCCATGCAGGCCAAGCTGCTGCGCGTCCTCGAGGAGGGCGAGGTCGAGCGCGTCGGCGGCGGCCAGCCGGTACGCGTCAATGTGCGCGTTCTCGTGGCCACGCACCGCAACCTGGAAGAGCTGGTGCGCCACAACGGCTTCCGCAGCGACCTCTTTCACCGCGTCTACGTCTTTCCGCTGCTCCTGCCGCCCCTGCGCGAGCGCCTCGAGGATTTTCCGGAACTGACCGCGCATTTCGCGCGCCAGGTGGCCGCGCAGAACGGCTGGAGGGAAAAGGAATTCTCTGCGGAGGCTATCGCCGAGCTGCGGCGCTACTCCTGGCCCGGCAACGTGCGCGAGCTGCGCAACGTGGTCGAGCGCCTGGTGCTGCTCGCGGCGGAGGATGTTGTCACGCCCGCGGACGTGCGCCTGGCTCTGCCGGCGCTGGCCGCCGGCGCCCCGGCAAACGCCGCCGCGGGTGTTGCGGCTTCTCCGGCCGGCGCCGGCGGAACGCTGGCGGAGCGCGTGGAAGCCTTCGAACGCGAGGTCCTGTTCGCCGAGCTGCGCCGCCACAATTTCCACATGACCAACGTCGCGCGCGCCCTGGGCCTCGAGCGCAGCCACCTCTACAAGAAATGCCAGCAGCTCGGCATCGACCTGCAGACCCTCCGCAAATCGGATTAGGCGCTTCAGCCTTTGCGCGCCGGCGCGCGCCGCAGCCCCGGCCATCCGCGCTTTGCCGCGGGTTCCAGCCCCAGCCGCTGCGGCGATTTCCAGCTCTTGTCTCCACGCAGGTATTGCCAGATGCCCTGCAGCCGCCAGAACATATGCAGTTGCCGGTAGGGAAAATGCTCGAAGAAGCAGAAGCTCACCAGCCGCGCCACGTCTTTCCAATCGCTGTAGCGCTTGTACGTCAGCTCTTCCTGCAGCACCGATCATCACCGGCGCCAGGAGTTCGAAGACCCACAGGTAGGGCAGCGCAAAGCATCCGATCCGCCCGTAGCGCGGCCGGAAGAGCATGTCGCGGTTCTTCCACAGCACATCCAGCAGGCCCTTCTGCCAGCGGCTGCGCTGCCGTCCCAGCGAGCGCAGATCCGATGGCACTTCGGTCCAGCACACCGGGTCCGGCACGAACTGAATTTGGTAATCGGCCTTTTTCTCCAGCAGGTGCCGGTGCATGCGCGTCACCACGTCTAAGTCTTCCCCGATCGAGCTGGTCCGGTAGCCGCCCAGCTCGCGCACCAGGTCCGTTCGAAACACGCCGAACGCTCCGGAAATGATCATCAGCATGTTGCCCTGCGCCCAGGCCTCCCGGCCGATCAGAAACGCGCGCAGGTATTCCACTACTTGAATCACCTCGATGCTTCCGCGCGGCAGGCGGATTTGCCGAATCCGCCCTCCTTCGAGTTCGCAGCCGTTCACCACCCGCACGATTCCCCCCGCCCCGACGACGCGCTTGGGGTCGTTCAGCACCGGAAGCATGATGCGCAGAAGCGCATCGCGTTCCAGCACGGAATCGGCATCCACGATGCACACGTACGGCGAGGTCGCGGCGTTCAGCCCGGCATTCACCGCATCCGCCTTGCTCCCTCCGGGCTTCTTGTCCAGCACCAGCAGCCGCGGGTCCGCATCGCTGCGGTACAGGCCGCATACCTCCGCGCTCTGCACCTGCGCCACGTACACCACGTGCACCGGCCGCAGCCGGAACTCTTCCCGCAATTCCTGGAGCGTCCGGTCCGTCGAGCCGTCATTGACGACGATCACCTCGATCTCCGGATAATCCAGGCGCAGCAGATTGCGCACCGATCCGCGCACCGATTTTTCCTCGTTATGCGCGGGCACCAGCAGGGTGATGGGCGGCGCGAGCCGCGACTCCTTGATCCACTCCAGGCGGTGGCTTTCCAGCGTGTGCTGGTGCGCCGCGCTGGTCTTCAGCGCGATGAGCAGCATCGTCAGGTACACCAGATTGCAGAGCAGGTAGTAGTAAAACAGGGCGTGGTTGGCGAGATTCAGAAAGGAAGTCATAGCGAGGCCGCGGTTTCGGCGGTGGCCAGCTCTTGCGCAGCGCTTCCCTGCAGAGCCAGAGATCCGGACTGCAGGACGGCCAGCAGATCTTCTCGCCGGTTCCGGCTGATAAATGTGTGCAAAGCGCTGTCCATGCCTGCTTCCAGGATTCAGCTGCGCGCGAGTTTACGGCTAATCGGATCTGCTTGCCTATGGCGGACAGTTCTGGGGCGCAGCCTATGCGAAGGGGGGAACCGCCGCCGTGCGCTGCTCCGCAAAATTTCCGGATCGCGTCCGCCCGTGGAGGAATGCCTGCCGGTGCGCGGGAGTACGGCACTCGTGCGCGCTGGCCGGGAACCTGATGCCCACGGCGCCCCCAAGTACGATTAGCCCGTGGCCGCTCTGGCTCTGCTCCCCTTGCGGGTCGATCCGTAGCGCACTGCTACAGCTACTCTAACAACAAGAAATCCCCTCGATTGGAGGATCACGTACTGGCGTGCATTCTAGTAAACAGCCGGGAGTGCAGGTCCTGCGGCCCGGCCCTCCTCTTCGTGCCTGGGACGCGCCCGGCACTTGCGCTATGCTGAGCCGTCGCCATTCCGGCTGTTTCCGGGTAAAGTTTCCAGTGATGCATCCCCTGATCGCCGCGCTCCCCATCGCGCTCACCGGTGCTGCGGGCCTCGTGGCCTACGGCGCGGCCTATCCGCGCGCCCAGCTCTTCGGGCCCACCCTGTGCCGCACGGCCTCGCCCCGGCAGTTGGCCATCACCTTCGACGACGGCCCCAATCCCGCCGTCACTCCGCAGCTTCTCGACCTGCTGGCCCGTTATGACGCCCGCGCCACCTTCTTCCTGATCGGGCGCTACGTCCGGCAGTCGCCGGAGTTGGTGCGCGAGATCGCCGCGCGCGGCCACGCCATCGGCAATCACACGGAAACCCACGCGAATCTCTTCTGGTGCGGCCCGGCGCGGCTGCGCGCGGAGCTCGGCGGCTGCCAGGAGGCCATCGCCGTGGTGCTCGGCGCGCCCCCGCTGCTGTTGCGCCCTCCCTACGGCTTCCGCAGCCCCTTCCTCGACGCCGCGGCGCGCGCGGCCGGGATTCGCAGCGTGGTGATGTGGTCGCTCCTCCCACACGACTGGTACCCGCAGCCCGCCGCGCCCCTCATCCGCCGCCTGCAGCCGGTGGCGCGCCGCGCGCAACGCGCACCGCAGGGCGCACCGCCGCGCTCCGGCGGCGACATTCTCTGCCTGCATGACGGGGACCACCGGCGTCCCGGCGGCGACCGCCGCCACACCCTTGCTGCGCTCGAATACTGGCTGCCACGCTGGCGCGACCTGGGCCTCGAATTTGTTACAATCCCTTCCATAGCGGGAGAAGGCCCGCGCTAATCATGGACGAACGCGCCTTTTATACCGAACGCGAAGAGACCAAGAAGCAGACCCTGCGCTGCCCGCACTGCAAGAAAGAGTTTGAATTTCCCGTGCGCTGGAAGGTCTGCACCAAGAAGAAAGAGCTGCCGCGCGGCGCTGGCGAAGAGGACCGCAGGCGCTTTGCCAACGCCACTTCCTACATGGTCCGCTTGGACGACCTGGCCGCGTGCTACAAGTGCCGCAAGCGCTTCGAGCTGACCGGCCAATCCACGGTGCTTATCTCCGACGCCCTGGGCGACCCCAACGCCGACCCCGAAAACTTCGGCAACCGCTAGGGAAAAACGCGGAGGCCGCGGAGCGGGAATTCTCGTTTTCGCGCCGGCCCCCGCGCGCTGCCGCGGGCTAGATTTCCGGGTACATGTCGAAGAAGGCTTCCGCGGATTGTTGGAACGCCGCTTCGATCTCCTCTTTGCTGCCTTCGATGAGGTGCATGGCCACACGCACCGTCTTCCCGTTCTTCAATACCACCGTGGCCTCCTTCACCTCGCCTAATTCCTCCGAGGGAAACAGCCGCATCCCGTAAACCAGCGCCAGCTTGGCCATTGCTTCGCTCCTTCTTTCGGTCTGCCGTCCAGCCTACGTGCCCCCGCTTCCCATCGTCAAATCCCTGTGCGAAACTCAGGCATCCGGTTTTCGGGGACGCGCATCGCACGGTACTGAGCGGAGGCCGATGGCTATGTTTTCGACAGACCTGACTCACCGTAGGATTTTTGTTTGGATGGCGGGCTTTCTCCTGCTGGTGTTGCCTGCCGCGGCGCAGGAGCCACCCGGGCCGCAGACCGCGCCGCCGCCTGCCGTCGCCTCCGCGCCGCGTCCCGCGCCGGCTGCGCCCAGGGCCACCGGCGATACCGTAACCGTCCCCGCCGGCACCCGCCTGCCGGTCGTTCTCGAGAATGGCATCTCCACGCAAAGCGCCAAACCCGGCGACTCCGTCTATTTCCAGACCGCCTTTCCCGTCACCCAGGACAACCGCATCATCATTCCCGTCGGCTCCTACGTGCGCGGCGAAGTCATCGAAGCCAAGCGCCCCGGCCGCGTCAAGGGACGCGGCGAAATCCGTCTGCGCCTCGACACCCTCATCCTGCCCAACGGCTACACCATCAATCTCAACGCGGCTCCCACCGGCGCGGACACCGGCGGCAAGGAAAAAGTGGATTCCGAGGGAAAGATCGAGGGTGGCGGCAACAAAGGCGGTGACGCCGCGACCATTGCCCGCACGACGGCAACCGGTGCGACGATCGGCGCGATTGTCGACCGCAGCGCCAAGGGCGCCGGCATTGGCGCCGGCGTCGGCGGCATCGCGGGACTCGCCGCCGTGCTCCTGACGCGCGGCCCGGATGTGCATCTGCCGCGCGGCTCCACGCTGGATATCGTGCTCGAGCGCAGTCTCACCCTGGACGTGGACAAGCTGCTCTTCGACACTCCCGGGCGGATGTCGCACATGCCCGCGCCCGCGCGCCGCCCGCGGCAGCAGTAGTCGGTAGTCCGGCTGTTCGAGGAAGCCCTTCAGCTCGCCGGATTCGGCGCGTCGCGGAAACGCAGCGGGCTCAGCCGCTCGACGTCCAGCGAGACGCGCTGGTCCACGATCCACTCGCGCACCAGTTGCGCGGTGACCGGCGCGAGCAGTATCCCGCTGCGGAAATGCCCCGTGGCCATCAGCAAGCCCTCGACGTCGGTGGGGCCCAGGATGGGCAGATGGTCCGGGGAATCCGGCCGCAGCCCGCACCACGTCTCCACGATCTCCGCATCGCGCGCCGCCGGCGCCAGCTCCATGGCCGCTTCCAGCAGGGACAGAATTCCCGCGGGCGTGAGCTTCTTCTCGAAGCCGGCATACTCCACGGTCGCCCCGGCGGCCACCCGCCCGTCCTCGCGCGGCACGAAATAGATGCGCTCGGACCACAGCACGCGCTCGATCTGCAGCGCCGGAGAGCGCAGCGCCAGCATCTGCCCGCGCGCCGGCCGCACCGGCGCGTAGCTTCCCGCGCCGCCGATCCCCGCGGAATAGCAGCCCGCGGCAATGACCGTGTTTCCCGCCGCGGTCTTTCCGGCGGAGGTGATCACCCCGGCGCAGCGGCCGTTTTCCTGCCACACCGCTTCGACGCCCGTTCCCGCAAAAATCTCCACGCCGCTGCGCCGCGCCGCTTCCAGCACCGCGCGCGTCAGCAGCCGGTTGTCCACGCAGGCTTCGTTCGGACGCAGCGCGGCGGCCTGCAGCTCTTCGCTCAGCGCCGGCTCCATCTCCCGCGCCTCTTCCACATGCAGCGGGTCGCAGGCCAGGCCCAGCCCGTGATGCAGCGCCACCAGCGTGCTCAGCTCCTCCCGCGCCTCGCGGGCAAACAGCGCCTGCAGCGTGCCTTGCGCGCGGTACCCGGTGCGCTGCCCGCTGCGCTCTTCGATCTGCGCGATGAAGCGCGGATACAGTCCGGCGCTGGCCTTGCCCAGCGGCACCAGCGGAATCATTCCCGGATGCTCGGGAGCAGGGGAAATGATTCCAGCGCTGGCCCACGACGCCTCGTGCCCCGGCTCCTGGCGGTCGTAAATAGCCACCCGCAAGCCGGCCCGCGCCAGCTCCCAGGCGATGGCTCCGCCAATCAGACCGCCGCCGGCAATCACCGCATCGTACGTTTTCACGCCCACATCTTAGCGCATTCTTTGCCGGCAGGGACCCGCGGGCGGCCTTTGTGGAGAGTTCTTACAGGGAGCGGACGAGTTCTTCGGAGAGCAGTTGCGCCTTTTCGGCGAGGTTGCGCGCGCGCACCCAGTCCGTTTCGCGCCCGGCTTCGCGGGCCTGGTCAATGAACCCGCGCACTTTTTCCGCCAGGTCCGCCTGCATGCTGGTGAAGGAACGCCCGCGCGCGCGGGCCAGGTTCTGCTCGGCGAGGCCTAGGCTCTGGCGGGTCTGTTCCTGCGCGGCGGACGCCTCCGCCGCGCTGAGTTGCGGCGCGATCACGGGCGCTTCGACCGGCCCCGCGGCATCCGTCTCCGCCGCGGGCGCCGCGGGCATGCGCGGGCGCGGCGGCGCGCTGCGCAGCGTGTTGAACAGCGCGCCGGGCGGCGGAATCAACGGCTGCAGATCCGGCACGCTCTCTGCGGCCGCGGCTGCGGAGCTCTTCTCCGGTAGGCGCGGGCGGTTCCGCGCGGCGGCTTCCCAGGGAATCGCCGGTGTGTGGCGATGCTGGCGAACTCCCGCGCAGCCGCTCGGCAGCAGGAGAATCACGCCCGCCGCGCCCAGCAGCGCACGGCGGCGAAGCTGCTCTTGGCGGCCGGCCTTCGCCGGTGGGAAAGTGCGCATCATGTTCAGGAGGCCAGCGGCAGATCGATGTGGAACGTCGTGCCCCGCCCGACCTCGGAAGTAAAGTCTATCGAACCGTTGAGAAGCTGCACAATGCGGAAGGTGCTCGCCAGTCCGATTCCGCTACCCCCGGGCCGCGTCGTGAAAAACAGCTGAAAGATCTTCTGCCGGTCGCCCGGAGCGATGCCGGCGCCCGTATCGCTCACGGAAATCTCGGCCATGTCGCCGCGCCGGCTCAGCACCAGCCGCAGTTGCCCACCCTCCGGCATCGCCTCCACGCCGTTCAGCACCAGGTTCAGCACCGCCTGTTTCAGCAGCGCGCGATCCACGTACACGTCCGGCACGTCGATGGGCAGGAGTTGCGCCAGCCGCACATTGGCCTTCTGCAGTTGCGGCTTGGCCACCTCCAGCACTTCCTGGAGCAGGGTGGCGAGCTGCGTCAGCTCCAGGTGCACTTCGGTGGGCCGCGTAAAATCCAGAAAGCGCTTCACCACCGTGTCCAGGCGGTCGATCTCCTTGTCCAGGACCTGCACCGCCTGCTGCGCGGCCTCCGGCTCGTGGGGCAGCGCTTCCTTCAGGTTTTCCAGCCATAGCCGCATCGAATTGAGCGGGTTCTTTACTTCGTGGGCCACGCCGGCGGTGATCCGCCCGAGCGCCGCCAGGCGCTCGCTCACCTGCAGTTGCGTGTTGATGCTTTCCAGCGAATCGAGATCCCGCAGCGTCACCAGCGCGCCCATGCGCTCGCCGTTCTCCTCGATCTCCTGCACGCTCACTCCCACTCGCTTCGGCCCCTCGCTCGTTTCCAGCTGCGTTTCCGTGGTCACCGCGTTCAGCTCGTCGCCCTCCAGGCGCAGCGCCTTGCGCAGCGGGTGCTCCGGCGGAAAAATCTCTCCGGCGCGCCGCCCCAGCAGATCGCTGGCCGGCGCCGCCAGGAACTTCTCCGCGGCCGGGCTGATCATCACCGCGCGCGCGTCGCGCGTGAACAGCAGCAGCCCGTCCTCCAGGCCGGCCATCACCTGGTTGAGGTTTTCCCGCAGGGTGCTGAAGATTTCGTGCACCCCGCGCAGTTGCTGGCCGACCTGCGTGATCTTCCGGCTGACCTGCCCCAGTTCGTCGCTGCCTCCCGGCAGCCCGCGCGGATTCTGCCCCGGCGCGTCGAACTGCCCCGCCGAGATGCGGTCCAGTTGCGCGGAGATCTGCGCCAGCGGGCGCAGCGACGCGCCGCTGACCAGCGCCGCCAGCATCGCCGACAGCACCAGCGCCGCCAGCACGATCCCCGCGGCGGGCCGCAGATCCTTGGTCATCTCGTTGTGCAGCAAGGCCGTGGTGATGCGCACGCGCACATCGCCGAACGGCTGCCCGCTCTTGGTAAACGCGTAATCCACTTCGTACTGCCGTTGCGGGCCGTAGATGGCGCGCAGCTTCGAGATGAAATTCTGGTTCAGGAGCTGCGTGAAGGGCGCCCGGCGCGCAACAATTCTCCCGGGCAGATTGGCGTCGCTGGAGACGAAGACCGCGCCGTTGACGTCGGCAATGGTGACTTCGTCCACGTCGGAGGAAGAGGCCAGCGCCGCCCCGATCTGCGTGCGCAGCCCGGAGTGCGCTTCGAAAGCGTGGCGCACGTAGTCGTGGATATCCTCGGCGCTGCCGGTGGCCGGACGCAGTCCCTGCGCCGCGGCGTCGGCCAGGGCATGCTGCGCCTGCAAAAAGGTCTGCAGCGCCACCGCCCGCGCCCGTTCGTTCGCCTGCCGCAGCACTTGCTCCGTCAGCCGCGCGAGGAACAGCGTGCACAGCACCGCCACCACGAGCAGCACCAGCCCCGTCATCACCAGCGTCAGTTTGGTTCGCAGCCGCAGCTGCATGCCTTTGCCCGGCCCCCGCTCCCGCTTATTCCGTTTCCCCGCGCTCTCCGCCGTATTCCTTGAGCTTGTTGTGTAGCGTCTTCAGGCTGATGCCCAGCAGCTCCGCGGCGCGCGTCTTGTTGTTCCCCGTGGCCTGCAGCGTCTGCAGGATCAGTGCGCGCTCCACCGCGTCCACTGTCGTGCCCACCGGGAAGCGCATGCTGGAAAGATCCCCCGAACCTTTCACCGCCGCCTTGCCGAACTCCCCGGGAAGATGCGCCCGCCCGATCAGCTCCCGGTCGCACATGATCGTCGCGCGCTCCAGCACGTTGCGCAGCTCGCGGATGTTCCCCGGCCAGGTGTGGCTCTGGAATATGTCCAGCACTTCCGCGCCGATTCCCCGCACGTGCTTGCCGTGCTTGGCGTTGATCTCCCGCAGCATGTGTTCCGCGAGCAGCGCGATGTCTTCCTTGTGCTCGCGCAGCGGCGGCAAGTGAATGTGAAAGACGTTCAGCCGGAAATAGAGGTCCTGGCGCAGGCCCCCGCTGGCCACCGCCTGTTCCGGGTCCTTGTTGGTGGCCGCCAGCACCCGCACGTCCACCGGCGTCTCCGACTTGCTCCCCAGCCGCCGCACCTTGCGCTCCTCCAGCACCCGCAGCAGCTTGGCCTGCGTCGGCGCCGGCATCTCTCCGATTTCGTCCAGCAGCAGCGTCCCCCCGTCGGCCAGCTCGAAGCACCCGACGCGCCGCTCGGCCGCTCCGGTGAAGGCGCCGCGCTCGTGCCCGAAAATTTCGCTTTCCATCAGTGATTCGGGGATCGCCGAGCAGTTGATGGCCACGAACGGCCGCTCCGCGCGCGGCGACAGCTTGTGGATCGTGCGCGCCACGATCTCTTTCCCCGTCCCCGTCTCGCCCGTGATCAGCACCGAGGCCGAACTCGGCGCGGCCATCTCCACGATGCGCATCACCTCCTGCATCGGCTTCGATTCCCCCACCAGCTCGCCCAGCCGCCCTTTCTCGCGCAACTGCCGGCGCAGCGATTCGCGTTCCCGCGCATTGCGCGCCGATTCCAGGGCGCGCTCCAGCAACGCCTGCAATACCGCCTTCTTCAGCGGTTTTTCGATGTACCAGAAAGCTCCGGCTTCGATCGCTTCCACGTTGCGTTCGTCGCTGCCCTTGCCCGTGACGACGATGGCGGGAACGTCCCGCAGCTCCGGTCCCAGTTGCTTCAGCAGGTTCAGTCCGTTCATCCCCGGCAACTCCACGTCCGCAATCATGGCGTGCGGGTGGAACTTGGAAAATTCCGCCAGGGCCTCTTCCGCGCTGCCCACTCCCAAAACGCTGTACCCCCATCTCTCCAGCAGGGTCTCGTAGCCCTTGCGCGCGTTCTCCTCGTCCTCGACGATGAGCACGCGTTCCCGGTGCTCCGCGCCTTCGGCCGCGCGCACCGCGCTCTTGTTCTCTTCAACCATGCCTCAGCCTCATGAATTCTGCTGTGTATTTGACTCTAGCAAGTGCGCCGGGGAAAGCCAAGCCGTCCGCGTAGATGGCCGGTGGCGTCCGGCACAGGAGTTGTGCCCGGATTGCGGGGAACGAACCTGTACGGCTGGCCTGCCGCATGGCGTTTCCGGCGCGGCGGTTTCGCTCGGCTCAGGCGGAACGCCGCGCGAGGCACTTCAGTCCTTCGAGCCACAGCACAAAGACAAAGCCCGCTGCGAGGCAGATGGCGATGTCTGCCGGATGCAGAAAGGAGAATTGGAACAAGCCCCGCAACGACGGCACTCGCAGAACGATGGCCAGAAAAACGAGAGCGCCCGATGTGACCCACCACAACGCGCGGTTCGGCGCCGCCAGCGCGGACCAGTGCAGCGCCTTCGACGACCGGTTTCCCCAGATCAGCAACAGATTCGTAATCACGAGCGTTGTAAACCCCAGCGCGCGGGCGTCCATCTCGCCCTGGCCTCGGACCAGCGCGACGCCAAACACAGCCAGGCTCACTAGGAGCGCCCCCAGCCCCTGCAGGAGTCCATAACGGATCAGGCGCCAGTGGAACAGCGATTCCCCTGGATCTCGCGGCGGCCGCCGCATCACGTTCTCCTCCGCCGGCTCTGCCTCGAACGCCGTCGAGCATGCCGGATCAATGATCAGCTCCAGAAAGACGATGTGTACGGGCATCAGGATCAGCGGCCACCGGAACATCACCGGCAGCAGGGAGATCCCCGCGATGGGAACGTGGATCGCGAAGATATAGCTCACCGCCTTGCGCATGTTGTCGTAGATGCGCCGGCCCAGCCGGATCGCCTCCACGATCGAGGGGAACTCGTCGTCCAAGAGGATAAGCGATGCCGCTTCGCGCGCCACGTCGCATCCGCGGGCTCCCATGGCGATCCCGATGTGCGCCGCCTTGAGCGCCGGCGCATCGTTGACGCCGTCGCCCGTCATGGCCACGATCTCGCCACTGTCCTTGAGGGCTTCGACAATGCGCAGCTTTTGCTCCGGCAAAATCCGCGCAAAAATCTGTGCGGACCGGATGCGTTCGCCCAGCTCCGCGCCGCTCATGGCTCTCAATTCGTCGCCGGTGATGATGTTGTCCGGGTGTTCGAGGCCGATCTGGCGCGCGATGGTCGCCGCCGTCACCGGATAGTCGCCCGTGATCATGATGATCCGGATTCCCGCGTCGTGGCATTGCGCCACGGCTTCCGGGACGCCGCGGCGCACGGGATCGCTTAGACCGGCAAGCCCCAGGAATTCGAAAGGGTAGCCCCGCAGGGACTCCAGCGGCTCACCGCCCGTCCATGTGCTCCGCGCCACCCCCAGCACTCGCAGTCCCTCGGAGGCCAGCTGCCCCACCACTTCCGCCAGGCGGGCGCGCTCCTCGCTATTTAGCTGGCAAAGCTCGGCGATGGCCTCCGGCGCTCCCTTCGCGGCGACAATGAGCGAATCTCCCTCCTCCCGTTTCCACACCCGCCCCATGGCCAGAATGTCCCGCGAAAACGGGTATTCACGAACGATGCGGTAACCCTTGCCGGGAGGCTCCTCCGGAAAATAGCGTTTCGCGAACTCCAGAAAGGCCCGGTCCATCGGGTCGAACGTCTCCTCGGGACTGGCCAGGAATCCGCAGCGGACGAGTTCGCGAAAGGTGCCGGGGAGCGGCTCGTCCGCTTCCGGGTTTGCCCGGTAGAGTTTTCCCTGCGCGAACAGCCGCGTGACGCTCATGCGGTTCATGGTCAGCGTTCCCGTCTTGTCCACGCAGAAAACCGTCGCCGCGCCGAGGGTTTCAATCGCCGGCATGTGCCGCGTCAGCACGCGTTTGCGGGAAATCCGCCAGGCCCCGATGGCCAGAAAGACCGTCAGCACCACGGCCAGTTCTTCCGGCACCATGGAAATGGCCAGTGTCAGCCCGGCCATGATTCCCCGCAACAGGTTTCCGCGCGTTAGCGTGTGCACCACCGCCACCACCACGCAGAGTGACATGCCGAGCAGTGCGAAGATCCGCACGACGCGCGCGGATTCCTTCTGCAGCCGTGTGCGTTCCGGCTTCAGCTCCTGCAAGATTTTGCCGATCTTCCCCAGTTCGGTGCCCGGTCCGGTCGCCAGAATCCGCACCACCCCGCGCCCCGCGGTGACCAGCGTCCCGGAATAGACAAAGGGCAGGTCGTCGCCGCCGGGCCGTTGCATTTCCGCCGCGTCCGCGGAGGCGGACTTGCGCACCGGCGCGGACTCCCCGGTAAGCAGCGACTCATTCGTCTCGAGGCTGTGCGCGGAGATCACCGCGCCGTCAGCGGGTACGCGGTCGCCCTCGGAAAGAAGCACGATGTCCCCGCGCACGGCCTCGCGTGCCGCAATGCGCCGCGCTTCACCGTCGCGGAGCACCAGCGCGCGCGGGCTCGAGAGCTCCTTGAGCGCCTGCAGCGCGTGCTCGCTTCTCTCCTCCTGGACCACGGTGATGATGATGATCACCACGACCGCGATCGACAGCGCGAACGCTTCGCGGAGATCGCCGACGACGAAGTAGATGCCCGAGATCGTGCCCAGCAGCAGAAACATCGGCTCGCGCAGCACGCTGGCGGCGATCGCCAGCGGGGAGCGGGGTTTCGCGGATGGCAGTTCGTTCGGGCCCTCGCGCGCAAGGCGCCACGCGGCTTCTTCGCCGGTGAGTCCGAGGGCCAGCCACCGGTCTGCGGAGGAATCGTTCATCGGAGGCCTTCGGGCAGCATCAGCGTGCTGCCGCTCCTGAGAGTCTCATACTGCGGCCTGGTGGAAAAAGCTCGGCAAGCGCTGGCCCGGCCGGAAGTCCGTGGGCGGCAGCTTGTGTCCGGTTCTAACGCGCGCGTAGGTAGCGTTGGATGTGCCGCAACACCTGCGCGTACATCGCCGGCGTCAATCGCCCGGTCTGCGTGTTCTGCTGGCTGGGATGATAGGCCCCGAAAAGCCGCGGCAAATCCCCCGGCAATTCCGCCTCGCTGCCGTGCGCGAAGGGAAACGCGGCCCGCGAAGCGATCTTTCCGAGCTGCTTGAGAATCTCGAGATAGCCGTTCCAGGCAATTCCGCCCAGCGCCAGCACCGCGCGCGGGCGCAGCAGCTCCAGTTCGCGCTCCAGGTAGCCGCGGCACTGCGCGATCTCCCCCGGCAGCGGCTTGTTCCCCGGCGGCGCGCAGCGGATCGTCGCCGTGATGTAGGCATTCTGCAGCCGCAGCCCGTCGTCCCGGTGCAGGGAAGTGGGCTGGTTCGCGAATCCCGCCTTGTGCAGCGCCCTGTAGAGAAAATCCCCCGAGCGGTCCCCGGTAAACATCCGCCCCGTGCGGTTGGCGCCGTGCGCTCCCGGCGCCAGCCCCAGAATCAGCAGCTCCGCCTTTGCATCCCCGAACCCCGGCACGGGCTTGCCCCAGTACTCCCACTCGCGATACGCCCGCCGCTTCTCCCGCGCCACTTTCTCCCGGTACGCCACCAGCCGCGCGCACTTCCGGCACGCCACAATCTCTTCCCCCAGCACGCGCAACTCTTCGGCCTTTTTCACGCGAAACGCACCTTAGCTAATTCTGTCATCCGGCGATGCTGATCTCTTTCATCGGGGCCTCCGGATCTTCATCGCTTCCAATTTCCTCGGCTTTGTCCGGGCATCCGCTTACCGGAAATAGCTCAAGATCTCCTCGTGCACCAGCCCGTTCGAACTGCAGAACGTTCCCTGATAGATGGTGCGTTCCCCCAGCAGGTTCGTCGACCGCCCGCCCGCCTCTTCCACGATCAAAATCGACGCCGCCAGGTCCCACGGCTTGGACTTCAGGTCCATGGCCGCTTCCACCGACCCCTCCGCCACCAGCATATGCTGCCAGAATCCGCCCACGCTCCGGCTGCGCCGCGCCGCGTCCTGCACCCGCCGCATATTTCCCCGCCGCCCGAAATCGTTTCCGGGCCCGGTCCCCGCGGTAAAGATCATGGCCTCGCTGAGTTTCTCCACCTTCGAGACCCGCAGCGGCCGCCCGTCGCGCCACGCTCCCTGTCCGCGATACGCGCACCACCGCGCGCCCAGCGCCGGCGCGCACGCCATGCTCGCCACGATCTCCCCGTCGTGTTCGATCGCCAGCAGCGTCCCGAACGTCGGTATGCCGCGCGAGAACTCCTCGGTGCCGTCGATTGGGTCAATGATCAGCCGCGGCCGCCCAGTCTCCCCTAGCGCGTTGGCTTCCCCGCCCATCTCTTCTCCCAGCACGTCCAGGGGAATCCCTCTCGTCGCCACTTCCGCCCGGGCCATCTCCTCGATGGCGCGGTCCGCCTGCGTCACCACCGAGCCGTCCCCTTTGCGCTCGATGCGCATGGCCGCGCTGCGGAAGTACAGCATGGCCACGCGTTCCGCGTCCCCGGCAATCGTCTCCAGCAGCGCGCCGTATTCTTCCCGGTAGCCCATCGCCTCTCCTTTGCGGCGGCCTCGCTTCGGCCGCCCTTTCCGCGTTCTCTATTTGACAGCTTCCTGCGCTCCTCCTAGCATAACTGTTCACGCTCCCAATGACTCCTGCGAACACAGGCACGGTGCTGGACCGCATCCTCGACGCGCGGCGCGCAGCCGTCGAGCACCGCAAGAAGGTGCTGCCCGAGGCCGCCCTGAAGTACGGCGTCAAGCATGGCCTCGCCGTCCGCGACTTCCCGGCGGCGCTCACGCGTCCCGGCCTCAACGTCATCGCCGAGCTCAAGCCCGCCTCGCCCTCGCGCGGCGTGATCCGCGAAAATTTCGACCCCGTGGTCCTGGCCCGCGCTCTCGAAGCCGCCGGCGCCGCCGCTCTCTCCGTCCTCACCGAAGAGGAGTTCTTCCGCGGCTCGCTCCAGAATCTCCGCGCGGCCCGCAAGAGCACCGCGCTCCCCGTGCTGCGCAAGGATTTCATCTTCGACCCCTGGCAGGTGTGGGAGACCCGCGCCAACGATGCCGACAGCTTCCTGCTGATTGTGGCCGCGCTCGGCGACGCCCAGTTGCGCGAACTGCTGGCCCTCGGCCGCGAGCTGGCCATGGAGCCGCTCGTCGAGGTGCACACCGCGGAGGAGCTGCAGCGCGCCCTCGCGGCCGGCGCGCGCATCCTCGGCGTGAACAACCGCGACCTCAAGACCCTGCAAGTGCGTCCGGAAACCTCCTTCGAGCTGGTCGCCAAGATTCCCGGCGACTGCATCGCCATCAGCGAATCCGGCCTGCGCTCCCACGACGATCTTTGCCGCCTCCGCGCCGCCGGCTTCGACGCTTTCCTCATCGGCGAATCCCTCATGCAGGCCGCCGATCCCGGCGCCGCTCTGGCCGCCTTGCTCGGCCCGGCAGGCGCTCCGTGAGCTTCGCCATGGTGCGCGTCAAGATCTGCGGCATCACCACCTGGCCCGACGCCCGCGCCGCCTGCGACGCCGGCGCCGCCGCCCTGGGCTTCAATTTCTACGCGCCCAGCCCCCGCGCCGTCTCTCCCGCCGCGGCCTGGAAAATCCTGCGCCGCCTCCCGGCCTTCGTCGAGCCGGTCGGCGTCTTCGTCAACTGGACACCCGGTGCCGTGCTCTCGCTCGCCGACGCCCTGCAGCTCACCTCCGTGCAGTTGCACGGCGAGGAGACCCCGCGTGACGTAGCCGCCTGCGCGCGCCGCCGCCGCGTCATCAAAGCCTTCCGCGTGGCTCCCGGCTTCTCCCTCGCCGCCCTGCGCCGCTATCCGGCCGCCGCGGCCTTTCTCCTCGACGCCGCTCGGGCAGGCCAATATGGCGGTACGGGGCAGACCACCGACTGGGCGCTGGCTGGCCAGGCGGCGCGCTCACGCCGTATCATTTTGGCAGGCGGCTTGACGCCGGAAAACGTCGCCGAGGCCATTCGCCGCGTCCGCCCCTATGCCGTGGACGTCGCGAGCGGCGTCGAATCGCGCCCCGGCAGGAAAGACCCCGGCAAGCTGCGCGCCTTCTTTGCGGAAGTGCAGCGCGCCAGCCGCGAACTCGCCGCGAAAACGGAGAAGCGCTAAACCCGATGAGCTCTTTGACCCAGCCCGCTGCCGCTGTCCCCGGACGCTTCGGTCCCTACGGTGGACGCTACGTCCCCGAAACGCTCATGGCCCCGCTCGAAGAGCTGGAGCGCGCCTACGAAGCCGCGAAAGCCGATCCGGTCTTCCGCGCCGAGTTCGAATCCCTGCTCAAGAATTTTGCCGGGCGTCCCACCCCGCTGCAGCACGCCGGGCGCCTCTCCGCGCACCTCGCCGGTCCCAAGATCTATCTCAAGCGCGAAGACCTGCTGCACACCGGCGCGCACAAGATCAACAACGCCATCGGCCAGGGCCTGCTCGCCGTGCGCATGGGCAAGCCGCGCATCGTCGCGGAGACCGGAGCGGGCCAGCACGGCGTCGCTTCCGCCACCGTCGCCGCCAAGCTCGGCCTGCAGTGCACCGTCTACATGGGCACGGAGGACATGGCCCGCCAGGCGCTCAACGTCGCGCGCATGCGCATGCTCGGCGCGGAAGTCATCGGCGTGGAATCCGGCAGCCGCACGCTGAAGGACGCCATCAACGAAGCCATGCGCGACTGGGTCACCAACGTCCGCACCACCCACTATCTTCTCGGCTCGGTCCTCGGCGCGCATCCCTATCCCACCATGGTGCGCGATTTCCACTCGATCATCGGCCGCGAGGCCAAGCAGCAGATCCTGGCCGCGGAAAAGCGCCTGCCCACGCATCTCTACGCCTGCGTTGGCGGCGGCTCCAACGCCATCGGCCTCTTCCACGAATTTCTCGCTGACCGCGCCATCAAACTGGTCGGCATCGAAGCCGGCGGCCGCGGCACCCATCTCGGCGAGCATGCCGCGCGGCTGGCCGCCGCGCAGGGCTACTCCGGCGCGCGCCCCGGTGTGCTCCAGGGCACTTACACCTACGTCCTGCAGACCGCCGACGGCCAGATCGCCGCGACCCATTCCGTTTCCGCCGGCCTCGACTATCCGGCCATCGGCCCCGAGCACGCCTGGCTCGCCGACGAGAAGCGCGCCGAATACAGCGCCGTCAGCGACACTCAGGCCCTCGCCGCCGCCAAGCTCCTCGCGCGCCTCGAGGGCATCATCCCTGCGCTCGAAAGCGCCCACGCCCTCGCCGGCCTGATCGAGCGCCTCCCCCAATTTTCCAAGGACGATCTGGTCATCGTGAATATCTCCGGCCGCGGTGACAAGGACATGGACACCTACGCCCGGCTGCTCTAGCCGGCGGCGCATCCCGATGATCACTGCCAACGCCAAAACGACTCGCATCGCAAAACGCTTCGCCGAGCTCCGCGCCCGCGGCGAAATGGGCATCGTCGCCTACATCACCGCCGGCGATCCTTCGCTCGACGCCACCCTCCGCTACGTCCTGGCCCTGGCCGAAGCCGGCGCCGACGTTATCGAACTCGGCGTGCCCTTCAGCGATCCCGTCGCCGACGGCCCCACCATCCAGCGCGCCAGCGAACGCGCCCTGAAAAGTGGCGCGACCCTCGCCGGCGTCCTCGATCTCGTCCGCCGCATCCGCCAGACCTGCGAAATCCCTCTGGTGCTCTTCAGCTACTACAACCCCATCCTGCAGATGGGCCTCGAAAAATTTGCCGCAGCCGCAGCCGCCGCCGGCGCCGACGGCGTCCTGGTCACCGACCTCACCCCGGAAGAGTCCGCCGATTACCGCCGCATCCTCGCCGCACGCGGCCTGGACACCATCTTTCTCGCCGCGCCCACTTCCACCGACGAACGCCTGGCCAAGATCGCCGCGTGCTCCTCCGGCTTCCTCTACCTGATTTCGCGCACCGGCGTCACCGGAGCGCAGGAGGCCCTCCCGGAAGATCTCCCGGCGCTGGTGCGCCGCCTGCGCGCGGTCTCCCCGCTGCCCATCGCCATCGGCTTCGGGATCTCGCTGCCCGGCCACGTCTCCATTCTCGGCGGCCTCGCGGACGCCGCCGTGGTCGGCTCGGCGCTGGTCTCGGAGATCGCGAAGGCCGCCACGCCGGAAGCCGCAGCCGCGGCGCTGGCCGCGCGCATGCGCGCCCTGAAAGACGCCGCGCGCCGCGGCTTGAGCCGCAGGGAAAACGCATCATGAGCATCGAAGACTGGCGCCGCAGAATCGATGAGATCGACCGCCAGCTCGTCGCCCTGCTGAACGAGCGCTCGCGCTGCGCCATCGAGATCGGCCGCCAGAAGCAGCGGGAAAACCTCCCGCTCTACCAGCCCGACCGCGAAAGGGAAGTGCTGGCCGCCGCGGAACACGCCAATTCCGGCCCGCTCTCGAACCAGGCCATCCGCCGCCTCTTCGAGCGCATCATTGACGAAGCCCGCTCCGCCGAGCGCGCCGCGATGCATCCGGAAAGCGCTCTGGAAAAAGATTCCGATCCCACCCGGCCTGCCGGGCATTGAGACAGGAGAACAGGGAAAGTTCATGGTCATCGTCATGCACGAGGGCGCGACCGACGCCCAGATTCAGAACGTCATCGACCGGCTCGTCGCCGCCGGTTTCAACGTCCATCGCTCCACCGGAGAATCCCACACGGTTCTCGGCGCCGTCGGCGTGCACCGCGACTTCGATCACCGCGACTTCGAGCTTCTCGATGGCGTGCGCGAAGTCATGCGCATCACCCAGCCCTTCAAGCTGGCCAGCCGCCAGTTCCGCCCCGAAGGCACCGTCGTGGACCTCGGCCGCGGTGTGCGCATCGGCGGCAACGATGTCGTCGTGGCCGCCGGGCCCTGCTCGGTCGAATCCCGCGAGCAAATCCACGCCGTCGCCGAAAGCGTCGCCAAAGCCGGCGCCAAGATTCTCCGCGCCGGAGCCTTCAAGCCCCGCACCTCGCCCTACGCCTTCCAGGGCCTCGGCGAAAAGGGCTTGCAGCTCATGCGCGAAGCCGCCGACAAGTTCGGCCTGTGCACCGTCAGCGAAGTGATGGACCCCTCGCAGATCCGGATGATGCTCGGCTACGTGGACATGTTCCAGGTCGGCGCGCGCAACATGCAGAACTACCATCTCCTCCGCGCCCTCGGCGAACTCCAGAAACCCGTGCTCCTCAAGCGCGGCATGTCCGCCACCATGGAAGAGCTGCTGCTCAGCGCCGAGTACATCCTTGCCGGCGGAAACTACAATGTCGTCCTCTGCGAGCGCGGCATCCGCACCTTCGAAACCTACACCCGCAACACCTTCGATATCGCCGCCATTCCGGTCATCAAAAAACTGTCGCACCTTCCCATGATGGCTGACCCCTCGCACGGCACCGGCCGCCGCGACAAGGTCGCCCCCATGGCCCGCGCCGCCGTGGCCGCCGGCGCCGACGGCCTGCTCATCGAAGTCCACAACGATCCCGACCACGCCCTCTCCGACGGCGCGCAGTCCCTCTTTCCCGAGCAGTTCGCCCAGCTCATGGGCGAACTCCGCATCATTGCCCCGGCCATCGGCCGCCGGATGGCCTGACCCATGCGACGCACCTTTCAAATTTGCCTGTCATTCCGAGCGAAGGGCCGGCGTTTTTTGCCGGCCCGCAGTCGAGGAATCTCTCTTCTGCCCGTGCGTCTTGGCAGGAAAATGTGGATTGCGCCCATCTCTGATCGGGAGCCCTGACCCATGCCTCCTGCCGCCACTTTCCGAAGCGCCACCATCCTCGGCACCGGTCTCATCGGCGGCTCTTTCGGCCTGGCCCTGCGCAAATACGCCCCGGAAATCCGCGTCGCCGGGTGGGACCGCGAAGCGGCCGTGCGCGCGGCCCTGGCGCGCGGCGCGGTGCAGCAAGCCTTTTCCGGCGAGCTGGCTCCCGCTCTGGCTGGCTCCGATCTCATCTACATCGCCCTGCCCATCGGCGTCACCCTCGACCTCCTCCCGGAGATCGTGCGCCACGCTTCCCCGGGCGCTCTGCTCACCGACGCCTGCAGCACCAAGATGCGCATCTGCCAGCGCGCCACCGAAGTCTTCGCTGCCAATCCCGGCGACGGCCTCCTGCTGCTTCCCGGGCATCCCATGGCCGGCAAGGAGCTCTCCGGCGTGGCCCACGCGGACGCGGACCTCTTTCACGAGGCCACCTACGCGTTGATCGGCGAAGGGGAATTGCGCGACGCGCCCCGCGCGCGGGCCTTCGCCGCCCTGCTCGCGCGCCTCGGCGCGCGCCCCCTGTGGATCGGCGCGCAGAAGCACGATTGGGCCGTGGGCATGGTCTCGCACCTGCCGCAACTCGCCGCCGTGGCCCTGGGATCGTTTCTCCACGGGCAGATCGATGAAACCGGCCTGCCCATCACCCTCGCGGGCTCCGGCCTGCGCGACTCCCTGCGCCTGGCCGGCAGTCCCTACTCCACCTGGCGCGACATCCTCCTCACCAACCGCGAGTTTCTCTCCGCCGCCCTGGCCGTCTATGCCCGCCACATCGAGGACCTGCGCGAAAAACTCTCCTCCCGCGAACTCGAAGCCGATTTCGACGCCGCCAACGATCTCTACAAACTCCTCCGCGATTTGAAGTAAACTGCGTCCTGCACGTTCCCGGTGCGGGAGATTCCATGGACAAACGCGTAGCCTCCGCCGACGCCGCTATCGCAAAACTCCACGACGGCGCCACCATCCTCATGGGCGGCTTCGGCCTCTGCGGCATCCCCGAAAATCTCATCGCCGCCGTCCGCCGCAAAGGCGCCAAAGACCTCACCATCGTCTCCAACAACGCCGGCGTGGACGATTTCGGCATCGGCCTGCTCCTGCAGACCCGCCAGGTCAAGAAGATGATCTCCACCTACGTCGGCGAGAACAAACTCTTCGAGCAACTGGTCCTGAGCGGCGAGCTGCAGGTGGAGCTGAATCCCCAGGGAACGCTGGCCGAGCGCCTGCGCGCTGGCGGCGCGGGCATCCCCGGCTTCTACACGCCCACCGGCTACGGCACCATGGTCGCCGAAGGCAAGGAAGTGCGCGAATTCGACGGCCGCAAATACATCCTCGAGCGCGCCCTGCGCGGCAATTTTGCTTTCGTCAAGGCCTGGAAGGGCGACCGCTGGGGCAATCTCATCTATCGCAAGACCGCGCGCAACTTCAATCCCATGATGGCCACCGCCGCGGACTACGTCATCGCCGAAGTCGAGCACCTCGTGGACACCGGCCAGCTCGACCCCGACCAGGTCCACACCCCCGGCATTTTCGTGGACGCCATTTTCCAGGGCCCGCGCTACGAAAAGCGCATCGAGCGCCGCACCATTCGCAAAATGTGAGAAAACACCCTGTGTCATTTGCGGATCTGGAACAAACGTGGGGAGGGCGAAATGAAGAAATCCAAATACCCGCAAGAACTACTGGAAGAGCTCGGCCGCAGATTGGCGATTGCCGAGGCCAGTGTGTTCACGCGGGTGACCTATCGAACGGCCGAGAGGACAATTGACGCTGTTCACGGTTCGCGTCGTAAACCAGGAGACTTTTGGCTTCAGCTAGCAGAGATTGCTCTGGACTGCCGGTACGAGTCGATGAATGACATGTTCCACCTTGATCGAAACGTGAACGATATCCAGAGTCCAAGAAAGAACTGAATTCTCTAGCATGTTCTTAGGGCCCTTGTTCTTCACTGTGAACTGTAAACTGACAACTGACAACTCGGAGTAATCCCCATGCCCCTCACCGAAGACCAAAAACGCGAACGCATCGCCCGCCGCATCGCCATCGAGCTCCGCGACGGCTACTACGTCAATCTCGGCATCGGCATGCCCACCCTCGTCGCCAACTACATCCCCAAAGGCATGGACGTCGTCCTGCAATCCGAAAACGGCATGCTCGGCGTCGGCCCCTACCCGCTCGACGCCGAAGTGGACCCCGATCTCATCAACGCCGGCAAGGAGACCGTCTCGGAGATTCCCGGCTCCTCCTATTTCTCCAGCGCCGACTCCTTCGCCATGATCCGCGGCGGCCATGTGGACCTCACCGTCCTCGGCGCCCTGCAGGTGGACGAGAAGGGCACCCTCGCCAACTGGGCCATCCCCGGCAAGATGCTCAAGGGCATGGGCGGGGCCATGGATCTCGTCGCCGGCGCCAAGCGCGTCTTCATCGCCATGGAGCACGCCACCCGCGACAACCAGCCCAAAATCCTCAAGCGCTGCACCCTCCCGCTCACCGGCGTGGAGGTCGTCGACCACATCGTCACCGAGTTGGCTCTGATCGACGTCACCCCGGACGGCCTGCTCCTCCGCGAGTTGGCCCCCGACGCCACTCTCGCCCAGGTCCAGTCGCTCACCGAGCCCACGCTGCTCCTGCCCCCCGGCGGCCCCCAGCCCATGCCCGTCTGAGGCCGCGCCTCCCGCGTTCCGCCCCGCCCCGCTATTCACTCTTTCTTCACCCGCACGCCGCAAACCGGCGATTCTGCGCTACTCTCGAAACCAGGAGCACACCAGGCCGCCCATGGACACCCCTTCCATCGTCGTCGTCAGCCTCCACAACCCCAAGGAGAAGATCTGGGGCGAGCTGCTCTCCATTCAGCCTTCCGGCATCACCATCCGCGGCATCGACCTCAACTCCTTCGACCATTTCGTCCGCCAGACCAGCGATCCCGACGGCGAGCGCACCGGCCTGCCCACTCTCTTCTTCCCCATGAACCGCGTCGAGCGCATCGCCCTCGACGAGCCCTCCGGCGCTATCCCATCCATGGCCGAGCTCTTTGCGCGCAAAGCCGGCCGCACCCTGGCCGATTATCTCGCCCAGTTCGCCTGAACTGCGTTACAATTTCCGTAAATGTCTGGCCGGATATGGACCGTTCCCAATCAGATTACGCTGTTGCGCCTCGGCTTCCTGCCGGGCTTCCTCATTCTCATTTTTTATGAGCGCTACGGCTGGGCCCTGGGTGTGCTTCTTCTGGCGGGTCTTTCCGACGGCATTGACGGTCTGCTGGCGCGGCGCCTCAATCAGAAATCGGAGCTCGGCGCCTATCTCGATCCCATCGCCGACAAGCTGATGCTTTCCTCTTCCTTCATCATCCTGGCCTTCAAACACAAGATTGCCTGGTGGCTGACCATTCTCATCCTCAGCCGCGACGTCCTCATGCTCATGGTCGCCGCGGTCATCCTGCTCATCTCCGGCTACCGCCCGTTTCCGCCCAGCATCTACGGCAAGCTCACCACCACGTTTCAGATCCTGCTGGTCTTCACCGTGGTCGCCGCCGCGGCCTTCCACGCCCCCTGGCTGGCCGCCGTCAATCACCTGCTCATCTACGTCGTCACCGGCTTCACCGTGCTCTCCGGCTTCCACTACAGCTTCGTGATCGCCCGCCGCCTGCACGCCGCCTGAGCCATCCGCCCGCCCCATCCGCGTTGGCGCGCTCCGCATCGCGGCCACCAGGACTTTTTCTGCCGTCTCTTAGATCTTCACAAACTGTTTCAGCATCATCGCGAAGCTGGCCACCACCACCAGTCCCGCGAGCCATCCCAGCGCCTGAGCCCGCTGCCGTTCCGCTCCGGCCAGCGGCTCGCGGTCCGCGAACACCTTCCCCAGCACGAACCCCGCCGCCAGCCCCCCGAAGTGCGCCGCGTTGTCCACCCCCGGCAGCGAGAAGCCGATCAGGAAGATGATAACCACCCAGGTCAGCAGGCGCGACCGCATCACCTTCATATGCACTCCGCCGCGTTTCGTGGTGATCGCCAGCAGCAGCCCGATCAGCCCCATCAGCGCCCCGCTCGCTCCCACCGCCAGATGCCCGAACAGCGCGCTCACCACGAAACTGAACATTCCCGTGATCACGTACAGGAACAAGTAGCGCGGCGAGCCGTACAACTCCTCCAGCGTCGGCCCGATGTCCAGCAGCACCATCATGTTGGAGCCGATGTGGATCAGGCTCCCGTGCAGAAACATCGCCGTCACCAGCCGGAACCACTGCCCCGCCAGGATCAAGTCGATCCGGCTGGCCCCCAGCGTATTCAGCGCATGCCCGCTGATCCCCCCGAACAGGCTGAAGCTCCCGCCCGCCTGCGCCGTCATCGCCAGGCTGATGCCGTAGAGCAGGACATTCACCATCAGCAGCACCGAGGTGACCGGCGCGCGGCCCCCGAAGAAGCTGGAAAGCTTGCGGCTCGCCGCGGCCATCGAAAAATTGATCCCGCTGCCGCATTCGTGGCAGCGCGTCGCCGATATGCCCACCAGCGCCCCGCACGCCGGGCACACTTTCGGCCGCGGCTGCTCTTCGCCGCCGCCCAATAATCCGCGCAGCGCCCTCTTCCAGCGTTCGATCCGCCATTGCCAGCGATAGGGAAGTGCCAATCGTCCTCCTTGCGGCGCGTCCTGCGCATTCCTATAATACCGGAATCGCCCCGCGCGTCCGCGGTGCGTCTCGCTCATGGACAAATTTGCCCAGATCGGCCAGCGCCTCGACCAGGAGCTGCTCCATCTGCGCCGGTTCCTCGAAGACCGGCTCGCCCCCGAAGCCGAGCGCCGCACCGCGGAATTTCTCCGCGAACTTTCGCAATCGCTCAACGCCGCCGCGAGCAAACTGGAGTCCCATGTGGCCTCGCGCCGCCCGCGCTCTTGAATCCGCACGCCCACTGACCGCCCGGCCCTTCCGGCGGTTTCACCAGCCGCATCCCGGGTCTTTCCGCGCGGCGCAACTCCTCCGCCCGCGCGGTTCGTTCTCCGCTCTTTCTCTTCTCGGTGTCCTCTGCGCTCTCTGTGTTTCTCTTTTCTCCGGCTGCGGCTCGCGCCGCCCCGTCGTGGATCGCCGCCCGCCTCCTCCGTTGGCTCCCGCGCCCGCGCCGCCGGAAAACGCCGCGCCCGCGGCCAAGCGGTCCGCGCGGGTGCCCGCCGCCCCGGCCCCCGCCGGTCACGTCGAAGAAGGCAATGCCTCCTGGTACGGCGTGCCCTTCGACGGCCGCCGCGCCTCCAACGGCGAAATCTACGACATGAACCGCATGACCGCCGCGCACCGCACTCTGCCTTTCGAGACCATGCTGCGCGTCACCAATCTCGGCAACGGCCGCACCGCCACCGTGCGCGTCACCGACCGCGGGCCCTTCGTCGAGAACCGCATCATCGATCTCTCCCTCGCCGCCGCCCGCGCGCTGGACATGGTCGGCGCCGGCGTCGTCCCCGTGCGCCTCGAGGTTCTTTCCGGCCCCGATCCTTCCCTCGGCTTCTTCACCGTGCAGGTCGGAGCCTTCCGCGAGCGCGCCAACGCCGAGCGCCTTCGCGACCGCCTGAATGCCGCCTATTCCCCCGTCTTCATCCAGTCTTATGATTCCCCCGACGGTGTCTTCTACCGCGTGCGCGTCGGCCGCAGCAAGGACGAAGAAGCCGCCCGCCAGCTCGGCGAAGCGCTGCGCGCCCGGGAAGGTTTCACGCCGTTCGTCATTCGTCTGGATGAATCCGCCGCCGCAGGAGGAAACCCGTGAGCGAGAATTGCCTGTTCTGCAAGATCGCGGCCAAGCAGATCCCCGCGAAGCTCGTCTTCGAGGACCCCGATCTCTTCGCCTTCGAGGACATCCACCCCCAGGCCCCCACCCACATTCTCGTCTGCCCGCGCAAGCATTTCGCCTCGCTCGACGCGGCCCAGCCCGCCGATCAGGCCCTCATCGGCAAGCTGCTCCTCGTCGCCGCGCAGCTCGCCCGCGAGCGCCATCTCCAGCCCGGCTATCGCACCGTCTTCAACACCGGCGCCCTCGCCGGCCAGTCCGTCTTCCACCTCCACCTGCACCTGCTCGGCGGCCGCCCCTTCCATTGGCCCCCGGGATAGTCCGTCCGCCGGAGTTCGCTCAGGTGCCTCCTCGGGTCGCGAGCGAAATCGTGTTGTTTTCCACAACCCATTCGAATACCGCAAAATGAAATTGACTCTACGGTACCCTGCCAGTATACTTATTTTGTTTTAGCGCGGAGGAGAAGGGAAGTCCACTCTCTTGTCCGTGCAACCCGCCCGCTGGCAGATCCCCCTCTTTGGCAATCGCTGTAGAAACTTTCCTGCCCCACAGACTCTCCCGCAACGCCCGCAGAATCAGCACTTACACACTCTTTCGCATCAATATCAATCTACGCCGCTTAAAACTCTTTTGTTTGATACTCTTGCGTACTCTTCAATTGCGCAGTATCTGCTAACTCTTTCGGATTCAATTACTACCGCACTCTTTGCGAAAAACAACGGGGGTGGGAGTAGGGGGACCGCCCATAATCCTCGACCAATACTTGAGGTTCTTGCCGGATCTCCGCAAGTGCGCAAAGGGAAAGCCGCTTCGCGGCCGTTTGAAATCTGCCGGGGGTCACACGGAGATGGCGTCCCGTCACTCCGCCACGCACAGCAGCGTCATCTGCGGATCGATCACGATCTTCCGCGGCGCGCTCGCCGTCGTGAACCGGAAGCTGGTCTCTTCTCCCGAGGCCACCACCGTCCCCAGCGCCACGCTGCGTCCCCCGCCCAAACTGGCGGAGAGCGGCACCGGCGCCACGAATCCCCGCGGCACGCCCGTCTGCCGCAGCTTCCCGCGCACCACGTAGCCCCCGTTTTCTCCGCGCTTCACGCCGTACTCCACCCGGTAGTGCGGAATCCCCACCCCGCGCACCCACTCCTCGAAGAACCAGTCCATCGACCGCCCGCCCTCCACGGCCATCCCCGGCGTCATCACCGCCTCCACTTCGCGCTGCAAATCCCCCGTGGACAGCGCCCGGTAGGCGTACTTCGCCGCCAGCGTGCGCAGCAGCGCCACGAATCGCGCATCCGGATTGCGGCTTCCCGGCTGCCGCAACTGCATGCGCAGCATGTGCATCACCCACGCCCCTTTGCCGTACACCACCTGCTCGAATCCCTCCGGCGATTTCGACGAACTGAGCCGGTTGCCCAGCGTCAGCGGGCCGATCTCCGCCGACGCCACATCCGCGCCCTCGCTTTTCGTGAGCAGTTGCTTGCGGTAGCGCTCCAGCCAGTCGCGCAGCGTGCGCTCCGGTTTCTTCTGGCTGTCGGCGAAGAGCAGCGCCAGATAACTGGCGATGGCCTCGTTCACCCACTGGTCCCGGTAGCTCTGCCAGCCCACCACGTTGCCCCACCACTGGTGCGCCACTTCGTGGAACGGCACCAGCTCCGTGAAATGCTCCTGCCCGGCGGTGCTCAGCCCCGCGCGCTGCTGCGCTTCCGCGGGCAAATACGAAAACGTCGAAAGGTACAGCAGCCCCGGCCAGCCCTGCCCGAACGTCCCGGGAATCTGCGAAACCTGCAGTTGCCGGTAGGGAAACGCCCCGCTGTAGACCTCGTAGAAGCGGATGGACGCGCTGATCTCCTTGCTCAGTTGCTGCAGCCTGTCCGCGGGACTCGGCGCGGCCGCCGGCAGCTCCATTCGTCCGATCGCCGGAATGCCGAAAGGCCGCGCCTCCACCTGCCGGGCGTCCGGCGGCGCGCTGGCCGGCGGCGTCAGCCGCTGGCGCAGTGCCTCTTCGAGCTGCTGGTTCGCGTACACCTTCACGGTATACGCGCCGCTGTCCAGCGACGTCGAGGCATACTCCCCCAGATTGAAACCCGCCACGGTAACGGGCTTTTCCGTGCGCCAGCGGCCCGCCCGGAATTCCCCCTCTTCGTGTTCCTCGAGCTTCGTCCCCGTGGCCACCAGGCGCAGCCGCCGCGGCCAGCGCAGCGTCAATTCGTACTCCGCGAAGCTGTCCGCCGCGCCCAGGTGCGGATACCAGCTTCCGCGCTCTCCCACAAACAGCACCCCGTTGCCCGCGTCGCTGATGACCCGCCCGCGGTAGCGCACTCGCAGCGTGAACTCCTCCCCGCGCCGCGCCGCCCGCGGCAGCGCCACGTACAGCACGTCGTTGCCCCGCCGGCTGCGCTCCTGCTTGTTCAGCCCCTCGTTCTGGAAAAAGGCCAGCTCCTCGCCGCCCCCGCCGCGCACCGATTCCGCCGCCAGCTCCCGGGAAAGCTCGAAGGCCAGCAGGCGCTCCCCGCCGCGCTCCGCGCGCACCGCGATCGTCGACGTTCCCTCCAGCGCGCGATCCGCCAGGACCGTGGTCTCGATGGCATAGCGCAGCGCGCGAAAGGCCGGGGCGGGCGGCGCGTCGCCACCCGGCCGGTACGCCGCCCACACGTCGTACACGCTTGCGCCGTCCGCCGCATGCATCTGGCCGATGCTCAGCGCTTCCTCGCGGCGCGCATCCAGCACCACCTCGAAGGTTCCCGTGCGCAGCCCTTCCAGCGCCGCGTAGAAGTACGGCCGCGGCTCCTCCGCTATCCAGTCCGCCAGGATGCGCAGTGCGTGCGCCGGGTTCATCGGGACGGCGATGGTGTTCCACCGCGCCGCGTACTCGCGGTTTTCCCCCGCCGCGGCCTGCGTCGCGCGCAGTTGTTTCTGCAACTCTCCCGCCGTGTCGTCGGTGAAGCGCAGGTAGGCCGTGCGGAACTCCTGGTCCAGCACCGGCGCTCCCACAAACCGCGCCAGTTGCTGCTTCTCCACCGGGTCCCGCGGCGCGGCCAGCGCATGGCCGCGCCCGGAGAAGACCGCGCCGGTAATCCGTCCGTTGCAAGGGGTCAGGAAGGCCAGCGTGCCTTCGTCGAAGGCCAGGCGCACGTCGCCGCGGCGCAGCTCCAGTTGCTGCACCGGATAGACCGCTTGCTCATCCACGCGCACGCGGTTCAGCGCTTCGTAGATCTCCCGCGGAGAACTCGGCGAAGTTTGCGCCCCGGCGGGCGCACCAAGAACAAAGAGGGCGGCAAGGCCCATCCCCAACGCTCGGGCCTTCATAGTCGCGACTCTAGCAACTTTCGTCCTTGTCCGGCAAGCGCGCCGCCCCCCGTGGCGGTAAAATAAGTTGATGCATTGTGCCGCACATCGCTTTGGACTTGCCCTTCTCGCCGCCGCGCTGCTGGCCGCCGCGCCTCTCCGCGCCGACACCATCGTCCTGAAAAACGGCCGCCGCATCTCCGCCGGCGTCGTCGTCGAAGAAAACGGCAAGGTCAGCTATGAAACCTCCGCCGGCCGCCTGAGCCTTCCGCTCTCCATCGTGGACCACATCGACCGTGGCGCCTCCGGGCCGGCCCCCATGCTGCCGCTGGGCATTTCCCCGCCGCCCGTCATCCTCGGGAACCCCGATCTCGCCGGGGAAATCACCCGCTCCACCGTGCATGACGGTGCGGTGGACCGCGAATTCATCGCCAAGCTCGTGGCCGAGGCCCGCCACGGCCGCCCCGAAGCCGCCGAGCACGCGGCCCTGGCCCATCACGTGGCCGCGCAGTTCGCGCTCGGTCGCGGCGATCTCGAACGCGCCCTCGCCGATGAGCGCACCGCGCTTTCCTTTGCCCCCGAACAGCTCGGCTTGTTGCTCAACGTCGCCAATCTGCACCTCCGCCGCAGCGAGTACCGCCAGTCCCTCGAATACCTGCGGCGCGCCCGCCGCGTGGCCCCCGATTCTCCCGAAGTCCCCAAGCTTGCCGGCTGGGCCTGGTATGGCTTGAACAAGCTGGACGAGGCCGTCGCCGAGTGGCAGCGCTCTCTCGCCCTGCGCCGCGATCCCGAGGTGCGGGCCGCGCTCGACAAGGCCCTGCGCGACAAGGCCGAGGAAGAGACCTACAAGGAAAACGAAAGCGCGCACTTCACTCTGCGCTACAGCGGTGTCGCCGAGCCCGCCCTCGCCCGCGAGGTCCTCCGCACTCTCGAAGCCCACTTTTCCGCCATCTCCTCCGCGCTCGATTTCTCGCCCCCCGAGTCCATCGGCGTCGTCCTCTACACCCAGGAGGCCTTCGCCGACATCACCCGCGCTCCCGGCTGGGCCGGCGCCCTCAACGATGGCCGCATCCGCGTCCCCGTGCAGGGCCTTACCAGCGTCTCCCCGGAGCTCTCCCGCGTGCTCAAGCACGAGTTGACCCACAGCTTCCTGGATCAGAAGACGGATCACCGCTGCCCCACCTGGCTGAATGAAGGCTTGGCGCAGTGGATGGAGGGTTTGCGCAGCGCGGAAAATGCCCCGGAACTCGTGCGCATCTATGACGCCCAGCAGTTCGCGCAGCTCAGCGCGCTCGAAGGTCCTTGGATGCGCCTGAAAGGCGATGCCGCGCAGTATGCCTACGCCTGGGCGCTCGCCAACGTCGAATACCTCGTGCAAACCGACGGCATGGGCGACGTTACCCGCATCCTCGAGCGCATCGCCGCCGGCAGCCCCGTCTCGCCCGCCCTCCGCGAAGTTATCCGCGGCGATTACGGCGACCTCATGGAATCCACCGTCGCCTATCTCCGCACGACCTACATCCGCTGATTTTTTCCGATCCTGTGGCGGCGCGCGGAATTTATCCCGGCTTGGCCGGGAGCCCGCCATCTTTATTTTTTTTGGAATTCTGCGCGCGCCCTGCGCTTCTATGCCGCCGCCAGCAGCGCCGCCAGCAGCGCCGCGCGCTCCGGCATCCGCCGCAGCACCACGTGCTCGTGCGCGCTGTGCGCTCCGTCGCCCACCGCGCCCAGCCCGTCCAGCGTGGGCACCCCCAGCGCCCCGGTGAGGTTCCCGTCCGAGCCGCCTCCCGCCGTGCATTCTCCCAGCGCCAGGCCCATCTCCCGCGCCAGCTTCCGCGCCTGCGCGTACAATCCCGCGCTCACCGTGCGCTCCAGCGGCGCGCGATTGAATCCCCCGCGCACCTCGATCCGCGCCCCCGGCAGCTCCGGCCGCAGCGCGTGCAGCCGCCGCTCCACCTTGTGCATGTCCGCGATCGTCAGTGCCCGCAGGTCCAGCACCGCGCGCGCCCGCTCGGCGATCACATTCACCCGCGTCCCGCCTTCCACCATGTCCGCGTTCACCGTGATCCCCCGCCGCAGATCGTTCCACCGCTCGATGCGCGCGATCTGCCGCGCCAGCTCGTGCACCGCGTTCACGCCCTCCTGCGGCGCCAGCCCCGCGTGCGACGCCCGCCCGTGCACGATCAGTTCCGCCTCGCCCACTCCCTTGCGCGCCGTCTTCAGCAGGCCCCGCGGACCGAACGACGGCTCCAGCACCAGCACCGCGTCGCTCCTCCGCGCCTCCTCCTCGATCGTCTTCCGCGAGCTCTCGCTGCCGATCTCCTCGTCCGAGGTCCACAGGAACACGATGCGCTTGCGCAGCTCCGCCTGCGCCTCCTGCAGCGCCTCCAGCGCATACAGCGCCTGCACGATCCCGCCCTTCATGTCGAACGTCCCCGGCCCGTACGCTTTGCCCCCGCGCACCCGGAAGGGCATCGTCCGCAGCGTTCCCGAGGCATACACCGTGTCGTAATGCCCCAGCACCAGGAGTTGCCCGCGCGGCTGGCCGCCCCGCGCGGCCTGCCAGGTGACGCGCAGATGATCCCCGCGCTGCTTCTCCCGCAGAATCTCCACGCGCGCCCCGCGCCGCCGCCATTCTCCGGCCAGCAGCCGGCAGCAGCGGTCCGCGGGCTTTTTTTCCAGGCTGGGCGATTCGGCCAGCACCAGCCGCCGCAGCGTCTCGGTCATCGCCGGCAGGCGCGCCCGCAGCCCCTGCAACAGTCCTTTCGCCAGTGCCGTTTCGCTCATTTCCCGCGTATGCTAGCAATCCTCCGCGCGCCTGGCAAACCCCCGCAAACGCCTTCCCGGCCGCGATCCTCGTTTCCCGCCGGGGCAGGCGTCGCATATAATGTACGTTTTGCACCGGGGTAGGGTGGCACGCCGCTCGAGGGCGCGGGGCGGGCCGCTGCAAAGCGCCAGGGAGCCGCAATGCTTTTCGACATCAACGACATCCAGAAGGTACTGCCGCACCGCTATCCATTCTTGCTGGTGGACGCCATCCTCGAAATGGAGCGCCTCAAGCGCATTGTCGGCATCAAGAACGTCACCTTCAACGAGCCCCACTTCACCGGCCATTTTCCCGGCAAGCCCATCATGCCCGGCGTGCTCATCCTCGAGGCCATGGCCCAGACCGGCGGCTTCCTTCTTCTCCAGGAGGTCCCCGACCGCGAGAAGAAGCTGATCTACTTCGTCGCCGTGGACGGCGCGCGCTTCCGCCGCCCCGTGGTTCCCGGCGACCAATTGCGCATGGAAGTGAAAGTGCTCTCCTGGCGCGGCAATTTCTGCAAGCTCGAGGCCCAATCCACCGTCGGCGGCGAACTGGCCGCCGAAGCCATCCTCATGTGCAAAACCGTGGACCGCGATTTGTCCCCCGCGGCGGAAGCCCCCTCCAAATGAGCAGCACCGGCATCCATCCGCACGCCGTCGTCGCCGCCAGCGCCCGCCTCGCCCCGGACGTGCGCGTCGCCGCCTTCGCCGTCGTTGGCGAGCACGTCGAGCTCGGCCCCGGCTGCGTTCTGCACTCGCACGCCGTCGTGCAGGGCCCCGCGCGCTTCGGCAAGGACAACGTCTTTCATCCCTTCTGCTCGGTCGGCGGCGACCCCCAGGACATTACCTTTCATGGCGAACGCACCGAGCTCGTCGTTGGGGATGGCAACATCTTCCGCGAGTACGTCACCGTCAGCCGCGGCACCAAAAAGGGCGGCGGCATCACCACTATCGGCAGCGGAAACTTCTTCCTGGCCTACGCGCACGTCGGCCACGATTGCCGCGTCGGCGACCATACCCTCTTCGTCAACGGCGCCACGCTCGCCGGACATGTGACCGTCGAAGATTTCGCCACCCTCGGCGCCTTCTCTCCCGTGCACCAGTTCTGCCGCATCGGCCGCTACGCCTACATCGGCGCCTGCACCGTCATCACCCAGGACGTGCCGCCTTTCTCCCGCGTGGTCACCGAGCGCGAAACCAAATCCTACGGCGTCAACGCCATCGGCCTCGAGCGCAAGGGCTTCGACGCCCCGCGCATCGCCGCCCTCCAGCGCGCCTTCCGCCTCCTCTTGCGCTCCAAGCTCAACACCTCGCAAGCCGTCGCCGAAATGCGCTCCACCTTCGCCGGCTCTCCCGACGTGGACGAGCTGGTCCGCTTCAT
Organism: Terriglobia bacterium; assembly: GCA_020073585.1. Classification (GTDB taxonomy): domain Bacteria; phylum Acidobacteriota; class Terriglobia; order Acidiferrales; family UBA7541; genus Acidiferrum. Next base: position 20,130 of record JAIQEV010000023.1, on the reverse strand, counting down.
CGAAGCCGCCGAGCGCGGCATCGTGAAATAGCCGCGCCTCCGCCATGACCTCTCCTTCCAACCCCGTTGCCTCCGCCGCCTCCGGCTGGGGCCTGATCGCCGGGAACGGCCGCTTTCCCTTCCTGGTCCTCGAGGGCGCGCGCAGCCAGGGCATCGAGATGGCCGTCATCGCCATCAAGGAAGAGGCCTCGCCGGAACTCGCCACTGTCGCCAGGCGCCTGCACTGGGTCAGCCTCGGCGAGCTCAGCAAAGCCATCGAGTTGCTGCACCAGGAAGGCGTCAAGCAGGCGGTCATGGCCGGCCAGGTCAAGCACAACAAAATTTTCAGCGCCATCCGCCCCGACTGGCGCCTGGCCAAGCTGCTCTTCTCCCTCCCGCGCAAGAACACCGACGCCCTCATCGGCGCCGTCGCCCGCGTCCTCGAAGACGAAGGCATCCGCCTCGTGGACTCCACCGCCTTCCTCAAGCCCCTCGTGCCCGAGCCCGGCGTGCTCACCCGCCGCGCCCCCGATGCGCGCGAAGCCGCGGACATCGCCTACGGCCTGAGCGTCGCCCGCCAGATCGCCGCCATGGACATCGGCCAGACCGTCGTCGTCGCCGACTGCGCCTGCGTCGCCGTCGAAGCCATGGAAGGCACCGACGAAACCATCGCCCGCGCCGCGCGTCTCGCCTCCGGCAAGCCCTTGGTCGTCGTCAAAGTCAGCAAGCCTGGCCAGGACATGCGCTTCGATGTACCCGTGATCGGCCTGCCCACCATCCAACAGATGCGCCAGTCCGGGGCCACCGCGCTGGCCGTGGATGCGCACAAAACGCTTCTCTTTGACCGCTCCCAATTGATCGCCGCGGCCGACGCCGCGGGCCTTGCCATCCAGGCGGTTCCCCCGGCCGCCTCCGGGGAACTTAAACCGGCTTCCGGGGCAAGTACGAAGATGGGCGAAGCTCGTTAATGACCGAGAAAAAGATTCGTGTGGCGGTGGTGGGCGCCGGAGAATTCGGCCGCCACCACGCCCGTGTCTACCGCGAGCTGGACGAAGCCGAGCTGGCCGCCATCGTCGACCGCGACCCCGCGCGCGCCGCGCAGGCCGCCGCGGAGTTCGGCGGCGTCGCGCTCGCCAGCGTGGACGACCTGCCCGGCCGCGTGGACGCCGTCAGCCTGGCCATCCCGACCGTGGACCATTCCGCCGTCGGCGTGCGCCTCCTCGGCATGGGCCTCGACCTCCTCGTCGAAAAGCCCATGGCCGCCTCGCTCTCCGAAGCCGACGCGCTGCTCGCCGCCGCCCAGCGCGGCGCGCGCATCCTCCAGGTGGGCCACCTCGAGCGCTTCAACCCCGCCGTCACCGCCGTCCTGCCCATTCTCAACCGCCCCCTCTTTTTCGAAGTGCACCGCCTCGGCGTCTTCACCCCGCGCAGCCTCGACGTCGACGTCATCTACGACGTCATGATCCACGACCTGGACATCCTCCTTGCCCTGGTCGGCGAGCCGGTCGCCGAGGTCAAAGCTGTGGGCATCCCCGTGCTCACCGACAAGGTGGACATCGCCCACGCCCGCATCGAATTTGCCGGCGGCGCCGTGGCCAATGTCACCGCCAGCCGCGTCTCCACCGAGCGCGTGCGCAAGATGCGCTTCTTCCAGCAGCACGAATACGTTTCCCTCGATTACTCCCGCCGCGACGCCCTGCGCGTCCGCGTGGCCCGCCCCGGCCCGCAGCCCGAATTTGCTTTCGAAAAACTGCCCGCCGAACCCCTCGAGCCCCTGCGCGCCGAACTCCTCGACTTCCTCGAGGCCGTGCGCACGCGCCGCGCTCCGCGCGTCAGCGGCGCCGCCGGCCGCGCCGCGCTGGAACTCGCCGTCCGCGTCATGGCAAGCATCCAGGAGCACGCCGCGCGCGTCCAACTACGTGGGCTTCCTGGAATGCCTCCAGGCATGCCCCCGGACATGCACACCACCCGATGATCCCCCGCGTCCTCGTTCCCCTTGATGCCCGTCCCCCCGCCGCCAATCCCGCGACGGAGGCCGCCCGCCGCCGTCCCTCTTCCCTGGACGAGCGCGCCCTGATTCCCCCCGCCCTGCCCATCGTGGCCCTCGACAGCCGCACCAATATTCCGGCTTCGCTGCCGCTCGAATCCATCGCCGCGCGCGTCCTGGTGCCTCGCGACGTCAACTGGGAGCTCTTCAAATCCGCGGTGGAATCCTCCGCTCCGCTCATTCCCACCGACATGGACGAGCGCGTCGCCGTCCCCTCCGACGCCCAGCCTCCCCAGATATTGCAGCCCCTCGAGCATGTTCCTCTCGATCTCGTCGACCCCGACATTCTGACCACCGGCGAAATCCAGTTGATGGCCGGCGAGCAGAAGGAGAAATCCGCCAGGTCGGAACTCCTCGTGCGCATCTCCTCGGGCCTGGTTCACGCCCTGATCATCCTGGCCTTGATCTACTTCCCGGAACTATCGCGCCGCGACCGCTCCCAGGAAGAGTCGGAGATTGCCCGCCGCCAGCTCAGTTACGTTTTTCTGCCCCCGGGCTTGCGCAATCCTCCCCGGGTGACGCACCCCGATGAACCGCGCAGCGATAAGCTGCACATCGACCCGCGCATCCTCCGCCGCATCGCTCCGCCCGAGCCGCAGCCCCTGCCCGGCCCGCCCGAGCCGGAGCGCGTCGTCAAGGATTTGCCCAACGCGCCCGCGCCGCAGCCCAGCGTCGCCCCCCCGCAGCCCGCGCCGCCGAAATCCGATCAGCCGCGGCCTCCGCTCAAACTGGAGACGCCCGACCAGCCGCAGCCATCCCGCGGCCTGGTGCTGCCCAAGCTCTCCCCCGGCCGGGCCATCGAGGAATCCGCCAAGGAAGCCGCGCGCACCTCCGGCCGCCGCGCAGCCATCAGCGGGCCCTTGCCCGGCAGCCATGGCGCTCCCGGCGGCGGTGGCCCCAGCCAGGGCCTGATGAGCAACGGTATCGAGATGCTGACCCCCACCGAAGGCGTGGACTTCAGCAACTACCTCGCCCGCGTTCTCGCCAGCGTTCGCCGCAATTGGTACGCGGTGATTCCGGCGTCCGCGCAGATGGGCGACCGCGGCCGCGTCATTCTGCAATTCAAGATCCTGCGCGAGGGCGCCGTGCCCCCCGGCGAGCCCGCCATGGTGGACACCTCCGGCAAGGAGCCGCTCGACCGCGCGGCCATCTCCGCCATTCGCACCTCCAGCCCCTTCGAGCCCCTGCCTCCGGCTTTCAGCGGGCCCTACATCGAGTTGCGCTTCATCTTCCTGTACAATCTGCCCTTGGATTACGCCCAGTGAAATTCCAGCGCCAGCAGATTCTCGGCACTCTTCTCATCGGCGTTCTTGTGCTTATTCTTCTGCTCGTGCGCTCGCGCCATCTGCTCTTCCGTTGAAGCCGGGGTCATGACCGCGCCAGACGCCTCCTCGCCGCCAATCGCGCCACTTGTTGCGCCCTCTGGCGCGCCGCTGGTCGTCCTCCTCGGCCCCACCGCCTCGGGCAAGTCGGCTCTGGCCGTATGGCTCGCCGAACGCCTCCGCGGCGAAGTCGTGGCTTGCGATTCCACGCAGCTCTACCGCGGCTTCGACATCGGCACCGCCAAGCCCTCGCTCGCCGAGCGCCGCGGCGTTCCCCATCACCTCCTGGGCATACTCGATCCCCACGAAACCGCCAGCGCCGGAGACTACCGCCAGCGCGCCCTCGCCGTCCTCGACGATCTGCGCCGCCGCTCCCGCCTGCCCATCTTCACCGTCGGCACCGGCCTCTACCTGCGCGCCCTCCTCGAAGGACTCGCCGATGTTCCGCAGCGCTCCGAAGAGCTGCGCGCGCGCCTGCGCGAAAGCGCCGCGGCCCATCCCCCGGGCCATCTCCATCGCCTTCTGCGGCGCCTCGACCCCGCGGGAGCCCCGCGCATTGCCCCCACCGACGTCCAGAAAATCATCCGCGCCCTGGAGATCTGCCTGCTTGCTCGCCGCCCCCTCTCCGAAGTGCATCGTGCCGGGCGCGCACCGCTTCTCGGCTGGCGCGCCGTGAAGATCGGCCTCGCTCCGCCCCGCGAGGCGCTCTATGCCCGCATCCAGGCGCGCCTCGCATCCATGCTCGCGGCCGGCTGGCTCGACGAAGTTCGCCATCTCCTCGCCGCCGGCCTCCCCGAGGACGCCAAGCCCTTCGACTTCATCGGTTATCGCGAGCTGCGCGCCCACCTGCGCGGCCAGTTGTCCCTCGCCGAGGCCCAAGCCGCCATCGCCCAGGCCACCCGCCGCTACGCCAAGCGCCAGATGACCTGGTTCCGCAGGGACCCCGAGATCGCCTGGCTCGAGGGCTTTGGCGACGATCCCCGCGTGCAGGAAGAATCCCTCCGCCTCCTCGCCGCCCGCGGCATCTCCGTCCAATCGAGCTCGCACGGTATACCGCATTCCAAGCCATCGAACGATTAGAAATCATTCCGGTCCCGCCGAGGAATTTGGGGGAACTGCCCAATTCTCAAGGCATAATTGCGCTACACTTTGTATGAAATGACACTTGTATACTTATAAGTTTTAAGAGGATTGGAAGGCGGGGGAGGTTTCTAAATCAAAACGCCCTCCACTACGCGGGGCCGAAGCCCACTTGGATCAGCGGCGTAGCAGAGGGCAATCTCTAGTAAGAAATTTAGACTCCAGGGACGAAGCTGTCAAGAAAAAAGAGGTGCCACGTGCCTGAAAAAACGGCGCTGATGATTGATGGTGCTTTTCTCAAATTCAAGCTCAAGCGGCGGCATAATAGGTTCCCAACGGTGCAGGATATCTCTGGATTCTGCGCAAGTGTGATGGGAAAACCGCCGCTGGCGAACGCGCAACTTTTCCGAATCTATTTTTATGATGCTCCACCCTATCAAGGCAGGGTAACGAATCCACTTGACGGTGCAATTACGAATTTTGCGGACACGGCAAGAACCGTTCAAAATGAGAAATTGCTTCAAGACTTGGAGCTTCAGCCCAATTTCGCCGTACGGCGAGGGGTCGTCTCCTTTCAGGGATGGAAACTTGGAGACGCAGCTCTTAGGTCCATAACGGCAACTCCCCGGCCCATACTGGCAAACGATCTGGTGCCTGACCTCAAGCAAAAAGGTGTTGATATGCGAATTGGATTGGATATCGCCTGGCTAGCCACGAAAAGGATTGTGGACGCGGTTGTGTTGGTGACCGGAGACTCCGATTTTGTCCCTGCGATGAAACTTGCCCGTAAGGAAGGTTTGAGAATCTATCTGGAGACATTGGAACACCCTGTTTATGTTCAGTTGAAAGTTCATGCCGATATGCTCCTCTGAATGGCCCACTGCCCCAATACCCGCCGTCTGTCTGCTTACTAGCGAAACGGCATGAGGAGTATAATATTCGTGACCAAGGTTCCTCCGCCTCGGGCATCCGCACGCGCACGATGACGGCACGGCTTCCGCAACTATGAAAACGCACCACGATACGATGAGCTCCGAACGCGCCTTGCTGATCGGCGTCGGCTGGAAGCGCTCCCCGCGCTTTCCGGGCATGCCTGCGGGCGAGCCCGAGCGCGAATCCCTCGCCGAGCTCGTCGAGCTGGCGCGCAGCGCCGGCGCCGAAATCGCCGGCACCATCTTCCAGATGCGCGATTCCGCCGACCCCGCCACCCTGGTCGGCAAAGGCAAACTCGAGGAGATCCGCGCGGAAGCCGTGGCCCGCGATGTCCCGCTGATCATTTTCGACCGCAATCTTTCCCCCATCCAGCAGCGCAACATCGAGAGCGCCACCGAGTGCCGCGTCATCGACCGCACCCAGCTCATCCTGGACATCTTTGCCCGTCATGCGCGCAGCCGCGAAGGCCAGTTGCAGGTCGAGCTGGCCCAGCTCAACTACATGCTCCCCCGGCTCACCGGCCGCGGCGCTTCCATGTCCCGTCTCGGCGGCAAGGGCGGCGGCGCCGCCGGCCGCATCGGCGTCCGCGGGCCCGGCGAAAAAAAGCTGGAGACCGACCGCCGCCGCATCCGCGAACGCGTCCAGAAAATTCAGAAGGGCATTGACCAGATTCGCAAGCAGCGCACCCTGCGCCGCGAAGCCCGCCAGGCCGTGCCCCTCGGCACCATCGCCCTGGTCGGTTACACCAACGCCGGCAAGTCCACCCTCTTCAACGCCCTCAGCCGCGCCGAGGTCCTCGTCTCCTCGCGCATGTTCGCCACCCTGGACCCCACCATTCGCGCCATCCGCCTGCCTTCCAACCGCCGCGTCCTGGTCTCCGACACCGTCGGTTTCATTCGCGATCTTCCCAAGGGCCTGCTCAACGCCTTCCGCGCCACTCTCGAAGAGGTTCAGGAAGCCGCGCTCATTATTCAGGTCAGCGACGCTTCCAATCCCCGCCATGCCGAGTTGGACGATGAAGTGGACAAGGTGCTCCAGGAGCTCGGCGTGGCCGACCGCCCGCGCTTGCGCGTCTTCAACAAGATCGACCTGCTCACTCCCGAGCAGATCGCTCCCTTCAAGTATCCCTACGCGGGAATTCACGAAGGCGGTCCGGTCCTGGTCTCCGCGAAGACCGGCCAGGGCCTCGACGATCTGCTGCGCCGCATGGACGTCTCCCTGCCCGTGGATCCCGTGGTGACCCTGACGCTGCGCCTGCCCATGTCCGAAGGCCGCACCTTGGCCCTGATCCACGCTCTGGGCAAGGTGCTCCATTCGCAAGTCGAAGATTCGCATATGAACCTGCGCGCCGAAGTGCCGGTCTCCGTGGCGCGCCGCCTGCGCCTTTCCACTTTCCTCAATTCCGGAACTTCCGGCGCTTCCTCTGCGTAAGAACAGAGAGAGTTGACCGCTTAGCGGTCACACTTGAAGTTGACCGCTTAGCGGTCACGCCTGCAGGAGGGTGCGATGATAGCTTTTCTTCTGTGGTGCATCCTGTTCGTGCTGTGCTGGCCTCTGGCCTTGCTGGCTCTGGTCCTCTATCCCATCGTCTGGCTGCTGACCCTCCCGCTCCGGCTCCTCGGCATTGCCGTGCACGGCGTTTTCGCCTTGCTGCACGCCATTTTGTTCCTGCCGGTGCGTCTCTTGCGCGGGCCGCGCGCGGTCTGAGGCGCCGCAGGGGTGCCTTCCGGGTAAACTTGTCGTTTTCGCCTCCGCTGTGCCCCGCAACACATGGAGAAATAAGGCCTTTTTCGAGGTTCGCCGCGGGCCCCTGGTGTGGAAAACCTTGTGGAAATCAAAATGGCCGCGCTTGCGGATTTGCCTGCGGCCGCCGCGCTCCCTTTCTTCATCTCCCTTTGAAGCTCGTAACCTCTTTTTTGTCAACCACTTAACATTTTGGCGCGCCTCTCCCCGTACCCTTTTCCCGCTCTTTAACCGTCCATTGACATCCGCCAATTTGCACAGCTTTGCATCTCAATGTTACGAATCAGTACAGGTATCAGCAATTTGCCCGCGCGTTCTTCTTGTTGCTGTTCTAGTACCCGTTTTCGCACTCCTTTCCGGTCCTCCGGGGCGTTGACGCGGGCCTCCGCGAAGTCTATAGTGAGGCGCGAGTTGGTGGAGTCCACAGGGCGGCGTCTCCGCCGGCCGCGCACTCATGAATCTTCCGAATTCGCTGACACTTTTGCGGATCTTCTTCGTTCCGCTGCTGATTGTTGTCCTGCTGACGCGCAGCCCCAACCTCGTCCTGTGGGGCCTCCAGGTCCATTTTGAAGTCTGGGGCGTGCTCATCCTGCTCCTGGCCGCGGCTACCGACTGGGCCGACGGCTATTTCGCGCGCCGCCGTCTCCAGGTCACCACCCTGGGCATTCTCCTCGACCCCGTCGCGGACAAGCTGCTTATCTGCGCCGCTTTTGTCTCTCTCGTGGACATGCATCTCGTGCAGGCCTGGATGGTGGTCATCATCATCGGCCGCGAGCTGACCGTTCTGGGCCTGCGCAACATCGCCACCGCCGAGGGTTTCACCATCCTCCCCTCGCTGCTCGGCAAGACCAAGATGGTCCTGCAGGTCCTGGCCTGCGCTACCCTCATCCTCGGCGCGCGCCATCTCTTTCTCAAGCCCCTCGGCGTCGTTCTGCTCTGGCTGGTGGTCATCAGCGCCCTGGTTTCTGCCGCGCAGTACTTCCTCCGCTTCTGGAGCCAGCTCGACGACCGCATCAAGCAGCGCCGCAGCCTCAGTCTGCTCGAGCGCCACAAAAATCCGCAGGATGTCCCCACTCTCTGATTCCGAGAAACTAGCGCTGCTGGCCCTGGCGCGCCGGACGATCGCGGCCGCCGTACGCGACGCGCCATTGCTCGACGCCCCTCCCTGGTCCGGCATTCTCGCCGAGCCCCGCGGCATTTTCGTCACCCTGCGCTGCCGCGGCCGCCTCCAGGGCTGCATCGGTGTCGTCGAGCCCGTGGAACCTCTCGGCGACAGCCTCGTGCGCTGCGCCGTAGGCGCCGCCCTCAACGACCCGCGTTTTCCGGCCCTCCGCGCGGAAGCGCTCCTCGATCTGCACATCGAGATCTCTCTTCTTTCGCGCCTTCAGCCCATTCGGTCCCAGGAGATCGAGCTCGGCCGCCACGGCCTCTTCCTGCGCCGCGCCGTACACCGCGGCCTGCTCCTTCCGCAGGTGGCCACGGAGTACGGGTTCACCCGCGAGCGTTTCCTCGAGGAGACCTGCCGCAAGGCCGGCCTGTCCCCCGGCGCCTGGCTGGATCCCGAAACCCGGCTCTATGCCTTTACCTGCGAAATCATCGCGGAACTCCGGGAAGGCCCGCCGCGGCCCTGAGACCCGCCTGCCCGCGCTCCCGCAACTCTTCCCGGAAAAGCAAAAGGCCCGGACCCCTGCGGGTCCGGGCCTGCTTCCATCCTTCCGGTTCTGCGGCGGCTATTCGATTTCCACGTAGTCCCCGCTGAAGATTTCACTCGACGCCACGGTGATCAGCACCACCGAGGAGTTCCGCGTCACATTCAGGACGATTCCTTCCCCCAGCACCTCCCGGGGCAGATCCTCCGGGCCATATTCTTCGCGTGTCCCGCCAAATCCGTAGAGTTTGAAATGGTAATTTTCCGTCTGCGGAACCGTTTCCGCGCGTGTGCCCTGGTAGCGGAACACGCGGAAATAGTCGCCCACTTTCACGCCCTGGTTGCCGCCCAGGTTCACATACACCACGTCGTTCCGCCCGGCGGCCGACTGCAACATGGACGTCGTCACCACCATGGCCACTTCCTTGCCGCTCTTCGGCGCGAAATGATCGAACGCCGCGGCTTCCTTGAACGCCGGCGCCGGCCGGGCCTCGAAGGGCCGGATGATGTCGCCGCGCTGCATCATGCCGCAGGCGAAGACCACCTTGGCGATAGAAACCTTCTCCTGCACCTGCACCACCTGGATCCGCCCTTGGTCCTGATACGGCGTGCCCATCGCGCGCATCAGCTTCTTCTGCCACTTGAACCACACCACGGGCGAGGGGTCCGGGTTGCGGCGCAGCACCAGGAACTCGTCCCCGGCCTTCACTCCCTGGCTCGCTCCCCGGTTGATATACACATAGTCGCCGGAGGCGAACGTGGCCTTGTACGTCGCTTGCTCCCCGGAGATGACGTGCATCTCTTCGGGGACAGCCTGGTCCGTCACAAATCCCGCGCAATACACCGTCGAATAGTCCGGGTGGTGAACCTCCGGCGCCGCTGCTGCCGGTGCAGGGGCGGGCGCCGTTTGGGCGGCACAGAGGCCGGCTCCGGCTAAAATCGCGAGACACAATCCAGCAGCGTTCATGCGCATCGAAACACTCCTTCGGAAAAACAAGCCGCACGAGCCGGCCGCTTTGCGGTCGCGCCATATCGCCGTGCGGGGACTCTTCTCTCGCACGCTAACAAAGCTCCCGGGGAGCGTCAAGAAAATGCCGGGGGTGGCTTTACAGGTTGGATACCGCATGGTACAAGCCGTATCTTGCCCACCGTGCCCCGCAAACCACAGGGAAGTACTCTTTTGCCCACCGGCGCGGACCGCATCTGCGCGGTCGTCGCGGCCCCCACCGCGCGCGAGATGCTGCGCCAGTTGCGCGCCGCCCTGCGCCACACCTGCACCATCGAGCTGCGCCTGGACTGGCTGCGCAGCGCCGCCCAGCGCGCCGCCTTCCTCGCGCGCCTGCGCACCGCCCGCATTCGCGCCACTCTCCTGGCCACCTGCCGCCGCACCGCCGGCGGCGGGCGCTTCACGGGTTCACCCGCCGCCGAACTGGCCGTGCTGTCCGCCGCCGTGCGCAGCGGCTGCTCCTGGTGCGACGTCGAAATCGAAACCGCGCGCGGACTCTCCCCGCAGACCCTGCAGCGCGCTCTGGCGCCCGCAAAAATTCTCCTCTCCTTTCACGACTTCCGCGCCACCCCCAGGTCCTTCGCCCCGCTCTTCGCCCTCGCCCGCCGCTTCGCCGCCGACGGCGTCAAGATCGCCGCCCAGTCCCATTCCCTGGCCGACAGCCTGCGCGTCCTGCGCCTCGCCGCCGCCCGCCGCGACGTCGTGGCCGTGCCCATGGGCGAAGTCGGCCTCCCCGCGCGCATCCTCGCCCTGCGCGCCGGCAGCGCTCTCGCCTACGCCCCCGTCGCCGCGGCCACCGCCCCCGGCCAGGTCTCCCTCCACGACCTGCGCCACCTCTACCGCGCCCACGCCCTCACCCCCCGCTCGCGCGTCTACGGCGTCATCGGCGACCCCATCGGCCACTCGCTCTCCCCGCTTCTGCACAACACTGGCTTCGTCGAGCGCCAGCTCGACGCCGTCTATCTCCCCTTCCTGGTCAAGGATCTCCGCGATTTCCTCCGCGCCCTCCCGGACTTCGCCATTCGCGGCTTCAGCGTCACCCTGCCCCACAAGCAAACCATCCTCCGCCACCTCGCGGAGTGCGATCCCCTGGCCGCCGAAATCGGCGCCGTGAACACCGTGGTCGTCCGCCCCGGCGGTTCCCTCTACGGCTGCAACACCGATTACGTCGGCGTGCTGCGCGCCCTCGAATCCCGCCTGCGACTGGCCGGCAGCCGCGTCCTCGTCTTCGGCGCCGGCGGCTCCGCGCGCGCCGCGGCCTTCGCCCTCGCCCGCGCCGGCGCCGTCGTCGCCGTCTGCGCCCGCCGCGAAAAGCAGGCCCGCGAACTGGCCCGCGCCGTCGGCGGCGAGGCCCTTCCGCGCCGCGCCCTGCGCAGCGAATTCTTCGACGCCATCCTCAATTCCACTCCCGTCGGCATGTATCCCCGCGCCGGCATTTCCCCTCTTTCCCCCGCCGAGTTACACTGTCGGATTGTCATGGACCTCATCTACCGTCCCGGGAAGACGCACTTGCTGAAGCTGGCCGAGCGCCGCGGCTGCGCCGTCGTCTCCGGCGTGGACATGTTTCTCGCCCAGGGCATCGCCCAGTGGGAGATCTGGACCCGCCGCCCCGCCCCCGAAGCCGCCATGCGCCGCGCCGTCCTGCGCGCCCTGCGCGCCGAAGAAAGTGCTTCGTTGACCGCTTCGCGGAGCCGTTCATGATCCAGCCGAGCTTCGCCGAATTCCAGCTCCTCGCCAGACACGGCAATCTCGTCCCGGTCTACGAAACGCTCTCCGCCGACCTGCTCACTCCCGTCGCCGCCCACATGCGTCTGGCGCAGGGCGCGCGCTACTCCTTCCTCCTGGAAAGCGTCGAGGGCGGCGAGAAGATCGCCCGCTACACCTTCGTCGGCGCCCACCCCGAAGAGACCTTTCGTTACGTCGCCGGCGCCTGCGTTCTCGAAAGCCGCGACCGCCTCGTCTGGGAGGAGCGCGATCCCGTGGCTTTTCTCCGCGAGCGCATGCGCCGCTTCCGCCCCGTGCGCGTACCGGGTCTGCCCCCGCTCGTCGGCGGCGCCATCGGCTATTTTTCCTACGACATGGTGCGCCTCATCGAGCGCTTGCCTCGCCGCCTCCGCGACGACATCGGCCTCTGCGACGCCATGCTCATGTTCTACTTCGGCCTCGTCGCCTTCGATCACGTCCAGCACCAACTGTGGATCATCCGCAACGTCTTCACTGACGGCCCCGGCAGCCTGCGCTCCAAATACGACGCCGCCGTCCGCGAAATCGCCGCCACCCGCAAGACCCTCGAGCGGCCCGCGCCCGCCGAGCTGCCTCCCGCGCCGCAGCCCTCCGCCAAACGCGCCCCCCTCCGCGTCACTTCCAATTTCCAGCGCCGCGAATATCTCGCCGCCGTCCGCCGCGCCAAGCAATACATCCGCGCCGGAGATATCTTTCAGGTCGTCCTCAGCCAGCGCTTCTCCGCTCAGACCCACGCCGACCCTTTCCAGGTCTACCGCGAGCTGCGCGCCCTCAACCCCTCGCCCTATCTCTTCTACCTGCGTCTCAACGACGTCAGCGTCATCGGCAGCTCTCCCGAGATGCTCGTCAAGGTCCAGGGCCGCGACGTCTTCTACCGCCCCATCGCCGGCACCCGCCCGCGCGGCCGCGACGAAAAGGAAGACCTGCGCCTCGAAGCAGATCTCCTCGCCAGCGAAAAAGAGCGCGCCGAGCACATCATGCTCGTGGACCTCGGCCGCAACGACCTCGGCCGCGTCTGCGAATACGGCACCGTGCGCCCCGAAAAACTCCTCAGCGTCGAGCGCTATTCCCACGTCATGCATCTCGTCTCCAGCCTGCGCGGCCGTCTCCGCCCCGACGTGGACTGCTTCGACGCCCTCATGGCCTGCTTTCCCGCCGGCACCGTTTCCGGCGCTCCCAAGGTCCGCGCCATGGAAATCATCGAGGAGATGGAAAAGACCCGCCGCGGCATTTACGCCGGCGGCATTCTCTATCTCGACTTCGCCGGCAATCTCGATTCCTGCATCGCCCTGCGCACTATGGTCATGAAGGGCGGCACGGCCTGCATCCAGGCCGGCGGCGGCATCGTCGCCGATTCCACTCCCGCCGGCGAGTATCAGGAAACGGTCAACAAAGCGCGCGCCCTGGTCGCCGCTCTCGAAGCCGCGCACCGGCGCGCTCCGCTGCGGTCCGAAAAACTGCGCAAGAAAAATTTCCCGAAGAAGAAAGCCGGGGCGGGGAAGCGCGCAACAAAGAAGCACGGAAAGCAACGCCCATGATCCTGCTGCTCGACAACTACGATTCCTTCACCTACAACCTCGCCCAGTACCTCGGCGAGCTCGGTTGCGACGTCGCCGTCCGCCGCAACGACAAGATCACCGTCGACCAAGTCGAGCGCCTCAACCCCGAGCGCGTGGTCATCTCCCCCGGCCCTTGCACCCCGCAGCAGGCCGGCATCTCCATCCCCTTGATCCAGCGCCTGGCCGGCAAGCTGCCCATTCTCGGCGTCTGCCTGGGCCATCAGGCCATCGGCGCGGCTTTTGGCGCGAAGATCGTCCGCGCCCCCGCGCTCTTCCACGGCAAAACCAGCGAGATCTTTCACGACGGCAAGGGCGTCTTCCGCCATCTCCCCAGCCCCTTCACCGCCACCCGCTACCATTCCCTCATCGTCGAGCGCAAATCCCTCCCCCGCGTCCTGCACATCTCCGCCGAAACCCGGGACGGCATCATCATGGGCCTCCGCCACCGCAAATTCCCCATCGAGGGCGTTCAGTTCCACCCCGAATCCGTCCTCACCGAATCCGGCAAGCAGCTCCTGAAAAATTTCCTCTCGTTGTAACTTGCCGCCGTACCCCTTCTTCGCCGCGCCACGCCATCGCCGTGCCCGTCCATCAGCACAAAAAAAACGGCAGAACAGTTCACTGTTCAACCGTTCCCCCCAGTGGTCAGTGACTGATAACAGATAATTGATTACTGATGCCTGATGCCCGGAACACAGCCACCCGCTCAACGCGAGTTCTTCCACCAGTCACGAGTCACCAGTCACGAGTCACGAATCACGAGTCACGAATCACGAGTCACCAGTCACGAATCACCACGTCAGCCCCGCCAGCACCGCCCCGTAAATCTCCATCCCTCTCCACAAATTCCCCAGCCGCAAATTCTCGTCCGCCGTGTGCTGCCGGTTGTCGTGGTTCACGATCGGCACTCCGATCACCGGCAGCCCCAGCTCCTCGAAGATGTACATCGGTACGCTCCCGCCCGACGTCGGCATCTTCACCGTTTTTCCCGCCGCGCCCTCCACCACCTCCGTCAGCTTCCGCGCCACCGCCGTGTCCATCGGCGTGCGCGTCGCCGCATAGCCCCCGCTGCTCGTCACCATTGCCACCCGCGGATACTTCAGCCGCTCCTCTTTCGTCGGCTCGCGATCCGTCACGTAGTACCCCTGCTTGCGGATGTGCGCCAGCAGCCGCTCGTACTGAACCTTCGGCTCGATATTCTTCACCAGCCGCAGGTCCAGCGACGCCTCGGCCTTCTCCGGCACCACGTTCTGCGATTCCGCCCCCACATACGCGCTGCGCAGCCCGCGGATGTTCAGCGACGGCTCGCTGATCAGCTCCATGAGCTTCTTCCCGCCGCCCTCCGGCACCGCGAACTCCAGTTCCTTCATCAGCTCCGCGTCGTTCGCCGGCATCTCCTCGATGGCCTTCTTCTCCGTCGCGCTCAGCGGCGTCACGTCGTCGTAGAAGCCCTCCACCCGCACCCGCCCGTCCTCGTCCTTCATGGACGCCAGCAGCCGCGCCATCTGCAACGCCGGATTCGGCGCCCAGTTCCCGTAGTGCCCGCTGTGCAGCGCCCGCGCCGGCCCGTACACCGTCACCTGCACATCCACCACCCCGCGGTTCCCGAAATCGATCAGCGGCAGCCCCGACGCGTCCACCGGCCCGTCGGCCACCAGCAGCACGTCGCCCCCCAGCAGGTTGCGATGCGCTTGCAGCGTCCGCTCCAGGTTCGGCGATCCCGCTTCCTCCTCGCCGTCCAGCACCACCTTCAGGTTCACGCCCAGCGCGATCCTCTTCGCCCGCAGCGCATCCAGCGCCGCCAGCAGCGCCACGATCGGCGCCTTGTCGTCCGACGCCGACCGCGCATAGATCCGCCACTCGTCGTTGTAGTGCGCCGCTCCCGGCCCCGCGCCCTCCGGGAAGGGAATCCGCTTCCCGCCCGCCTCGATAGCCTTGGTCCGCAGCGCCGGCTCGAACGGCTTCCCGTCCGTCCACGCCGCCGCATCCACCGGCTGCCCGTCGTAGTGCGCGTAGAAGATCACCGTGCGCGTCGCTTCCGGCGTCGTCAGCTTCCCGAAGATCACCGGCCCGCGCCCCGCAATGGACAGCGGATGCGTCTCAATCCCCCGCGCCTCCAGCATTTCCATCAGCCGCGCCGCGTTTTTCTGGATGTTCGGCGTGTCCGTGGCGGTGTTGGGGATCGCCAGAAACTCCCGCAACTCCCGCACGATCCGCTCTTCGTTGCTCTTGCGGTAGTCGCGCACCTCCTGCGCCACCTGCCCCGGCGCCACCGCCACCGCCTTCTGCCCCAGCGCGGGCAATGGCAAGAGAGCCGCCAGCAACAATGTTGACCGCTTCGCGATCACCAATACAGTCGACCGCTTCGCGGTCACGCTTAACAAAGTTCTGCGTTTCATCGTTCCTCCCGGAGCCGGCTCGCAATTCCGCTTCCCGCTTCGCCCGCGGCGTGATCCCTTCGGCAATGCCGTGCCCGGAGATTCTAGCGGATTCCTTTCACCCCCAGGCGGCGAATCGGGCGCATCCGGAAACTCCTTCCCGCCGCCGGAATCCCCCGCCGCAGCTCTCCCTGTCTCCAGGTACAGAAGGTACAAATTGAGCACATCGCGCTAACGAAGTGCCTTCCGAACCTCCCGGCCCGGACTACTCTTTCCTGCGGGGGCTTCCCGTCGGAGCCCAACAAAGGTTATGAATAGGGCTCTCGTGTCCTTGCTCTTGTCCGCCATGCTGGCGGGTGCGCCGGTCCTCAGGGCGCGCCCGGCCGCTATGGGTGTGGTCCTTCAGGCCACGGGGGCCCAGTTGGGTTCCGGCGGAGTCTCGGCCGGGGCCACCGTCTTCGACGGCGACCAGTTCCGCACCAATGCCGATGGCGCTTTGCGTCTGCGCATCGGCGCCGCGCAGGTTCACCTCGGCGGGGACAGCGTGGTCACTCTGCGCCGCGCGGAACAGGGCTTGCAGGCCACTCTGCTTGGCGGCACCCTGAGCGTTTCCTCCGCGCCGCCTGCGGCCTCGCCTGCTGTTGACCGCTCTGCGGTCACACCTGCAGTTGACCGCTCTGCGGTCACACCTGCAACTGACCGCTCCGCGGCCACGCCTGCAATCGAAATCGCTGTCAACGGCGCCCTGCTGCGCACCGTGGACAGCCGTCCGGCCGTCGCGCAGGTCAGCGTCCTGGGGCCCAAGGAGTTTTACGTCGTCGTGCGCCGCGGCGCGCTGGAACTCAGCTACAACGGCGAAAGCGAAGTGATCCCGGAAGGCGCCACGTATCGCGCCGTGCTCGATCCGGCTCCCGGCCTGCCTTCCGCCGACCAGGCTCCCTTGCCGGTGCGCGCCGCCGGGCGCAGCCGCGCCAAGTACAAACTCTACATTCTCATCCCCGTCGCCTGGGCCACCGGGTGGGCCATCCACGAAGTTTTCGAAAGCCCCAACCGCCCCTAACCCGCATCAGTCACCCCGTAGGGGCGGAGCTTGCTCCGCCCGCTGCCGAAAAACTTTTTTTCTCCCGATTATGTAGATGCCGGGCGGAATTTATCCCGGCCCTGTCGGGAGCCCGGCATCCGGCCCGGCATCCTGCTTTCAATGCTAACCGGATGCCTAACCACACGCCGTCATTCCGAACGGAGTCCGCGGAGTGAGGAATCTCTCTTCGCCTTTATGCCACGCTTCTGGCGTCAGAAACGCCCATCCCCTGCCCCACCGCCCCTGCGCTCCTCTGCGTCCTCTGCGTCTCTGCGTTATTCTCTCTCTTTCCATCCCGCACCCGACCTCGCTAGAAATCCTGGCTAATTCTTCCGCCGCTCACCTTCTTCGCCAATTCTTTCAGCGGTACTCCACCAACTCCCGCAGCTTCTCCCCTGCCGCCCCGCTATCGATCGCTTGCTCCGCCCGCCGCGCCCCCGCGCGGAAATTCTCGCTAACCCCCGCGGCCACCAGCGCCGCCGCGGCGTTGCTCACCACGATGTCCCGCGGCGCGCCCGCTTCGCCTGCGAGGATGCGCCGGATCAGCGCGGCGTTTTCCGCCGCATCCCCGCCGCGGATCGCTTCCTGCCCCGCCCGCGCCACCCCGAACTCTTCCGGGGTCACCGTGTAGCGCCGCACGCTCCCGTGCCGCACTTCGGCGACCTGCGTCTCGCCCGCCAGCGCGATTTCGTCCAGCCCTCCGGCCCCGTGCACCACGAACGCCCGCTCCACTCCCAGCTCCACCAGCGTCCCCGCCATCAGCTCCAGCACCTCCGCCGAGAACACTCCCAGAACCTGCGCCGGCGCTCCCGCGGGATTCGTCAGCGGCCCTAGCAGGTTGAACACCGTGCGCCCGCCCAGCTCCCGCCGCGCCGCCACCGCATGGCGCATGGCGGTATGCGCCGCCTGGGCGAAGATGAATCCGATGCCGATCTCCCGGATGGCCGCGCCCACGCGCGCCAGCGGCAAATCCAGCCGCACCCCCAGCGCCTCCAGCACGTCCGCCGAGCCGCTGCCCTTGTTGCCCGCCGAACTGCGGTTGCCGTGCTTGGCCACCCGCGCGCCCGCCGCCGCGGCCACCATCGCCGCCGCCGTCGAGATGTTGAACGTGCCCGCTCCGTCCCCGCCCGTCCCGCAAGTGTCCACCAGGTGTTCCGGCCGCGCTTCCCCCGGCGCGAAGACCGGCTGCGCCTGCCGCCGCATGGCCGTGGCGAACCCCGTCAGCTCTTCCACGCAGTACGGCCGCGCGCGCAGCGCTCCCAGCAGCCGCACGATCTCCGCGTGCCCGGCCCGTCCGGCCAGCAGCTCCTCCATCGCCCCTGCGGCTTCCGCGCGCGCGAGATGCCCGCCCGCTTCCACCCGTTCCAGAATTTCCTTGTGCATAAGCGCGCCCGAATCCTGCCCTCTTTCATACTATCCCAGCGCCGCCCCCGCCGCACAAAGCCGCAGCGCCTGCGCCGCATCATCGTCCCGCCGCCGCAAAAAATCGCCTCTCCCCCTCCTCTCGCCCGCCCCGCAGCCCCGCCCGGCGCGCCGCGCTGCCGCCCGCCGGAAACCGTGTTCCCGAGTAGCGGGTCAGTTCCCGATGCGCGCGTCATACAGACAACTGGATTACTTTCGAGTGCGCCGTCATCTGGACGGAATTCCGACATGATCAATTTCGAAGTAGATCTAGGAATAGCCGACTATACGTCCAATTGAACGGAAGACAGGAACTTCCACTGCCCGCCAGTCGTCAACTCTTCGGTCCGCAGAGGACAGATTCATGCCTCGGATGTACCATGTGGTGTTATGCACACCGGCGATCCGCAATTGCATTACGAGACACTCGAGAGTCGAGCGCGACCGGCACGAGTCGCCGTTCTGATAGATTCCTCGGATATCGACTGGCATCATACAGCGCTGCGAATTATCGAATTCCTGAGTTCCATCTGGGGCGGCAAGCACAGCATCATTGTCCCAACCGACGGTTCAACGATTGATTCGGTCTTCTGGGCGATCCTTGAGAGGTTTTCACCAGACTACGTCTATTTTTATAAGAAGACCGGGGCTGACATTAAAGCTTCTCATACCGAAGAATATGCAGCGCGACTCCAACAACAAATTGGGCGTTATGAGAGTGGATTCCCCACACTTGAGGTCGAAAGAGAACGAATCGATAGCGAACTACAGGAAGCCTGGGCTGATAGCTTTCATCTCGGCACCGATCTTTGCTCCCAGATTGCAGATCGGCTCGTTCCTTTCCATTTCCAGAAGCATTTCGAGCCAGCAAGCAGCA
The DNA here is from genome assembly GCA_020073585.1 of Terriglobia bacterium. Classification (GTDB taxonomy): domain Bacteria; phylum Acidobacteriota; class Terriglobia; order Acidiferrales; family UBA7541; genus Acidiferrum. Next base: position 1,333 of record JAIQEV010000023.1, on the reverse strand, counting down.
ACAGCTACGTGCCCCACCCACTGACCAGTATCCTCGACGTTCTTCCCTGTGTCGATCATCCCCAATCCTTTGTATCTTTCGAGGTGCCTCCGGAAATCGATGCAGTATGGTGGACAGCTCACACGGGTGTGTACCCCAAAGCGCTCTCTGAGCAACTCCGCAGCCTGTCCCTGAATGAGGAGACGATTCGCGTATCGGCGGAAGAGTTGGGTGGCTTTGCTAGCTGGATTGTAGGTGGTCCACTCGCCCCCGCGTCCCTGAAAATCAACGAAATTCTTGGCGGCAAACCCGGGTTTACGCCACCAGACCAAGCGCGACCAACTCCGTTCGATATTTCGATGTCTTGCATCGGACTATATGGCTCCCCTCTCTCGCCCCGAGATTTCGCCAATCGTTTCGCTCTTGTCCTTGGCGATTCCATTAGCGATTTTTGTTTGTCATATTGTCTGCCTCGTATCGGTCATCGGGCAGCTTGGCTACCTTCGCCCTGGATAGATGCGCTTCAATCAAAGAGGGACACTCCGCTAAGGTCTTGCGTTTTCTCTGTACTATACGCTGCGCCGCACAGTGTTCGCCGTGGTACTGGAGTCAAGGTATGCAGTCTATCCATGGGAACTGAGCGCATCTTGGAAATATTTGAGGTTCTAAAAATACATACCGCCTATGGATTGAATGGTGAAAGACTTAATGCGGTTGCACCGATAGACGTAGTGACAGAGCCAACTGCTGCACTTATCCCCTACTGCATCGATTCGCCAAACCACCCGGAAATATACCCATTCCTGGGGGATAGGTCCGTGGGCGCAATTCGAAGCCCGAGACCCAACGGTTTCTCCAAACTGAGTGCCACTAAACACCGATGGGTTGCGGAAGTCATCGCCCGCAGCCGAGCGGTACCAACCATCCCTCACATAGCGGAGAATCTCGTAGTTCCGCCCCAACCTTCGGGTACCCACGACATCCGCGTGTCACAACAAGCGCTCGCCTACGCTTGCCCAGGTTCCCTCCTGATAATCGGCGACGACATTAACGCAAATCTTCAGAATCCGGAGATCAGGCTCTTCGATACATTCACCGCCGTCTCATTTATTGCGGCCGCCAATGGTTACGCCTGCCAACTGTCCGATAAGGGTGCGGGCTCAACGGGTCAACGCAACACCATCTGATATAAAGCTGCTTTCAAGGGTGGTGTTTATGGCCCAAGGGAAACGGGCGGGGCTTTCTGCGGTGCAGAAGAGCGACATGTGGTGCCGTTGGAAGGCGGGACAGTCGTTGCATGAGATCGGGCGCGCGTTCGGCAAGAATCATTCGTCCATTCGCTGTCTGGTGTCGC
>JAIQEV010000079.1 GCA_020073585.1 Terriglobia bacterium | reverse complement strand
ACGGCGCGCGAAGGCGCGCGCGAGATGGCCGCCATGTACCTGGCCAACAAGGTGCAGAACATCCGCGGCTCGGCGGACACGCTGCTCGAGTGCGCCGGGCTAAGCATGGAGGAGATCGCTCCGATCGCCGAAGCCATGGAGAAGGGCGGGCGCAAAGCCGCTGCGAAGGCGGTGAGCGACACGATTCTCGACAAGGTCTGCCCGGTGGCCGGCACACCCGCGCAGTGCATCGAGAAGCTGGAAGAGTACCGCGCGGCGGGCTGCACGCAGATGATGCTCGAGCTGTGGGGCAAGGACCGCCCGGGCCAGGCCAAGCTCTTCGGCAAGAAAGTGCTGCCGCACTTCCGCAAGAAAAAGCGCTAGGTTGCAATTAAACCGGAAAGAGAAGAGGGGCACGGCATGCCGTGCCCCTACTTTTTTGTGGGCGCGTGATTCGTTCTTACTTATGGGCGCGTGATTCGTTTTTTGTGGGCGCGGGTTACGTTGAGATGCGGGCGCGTCAGGCGGGCTGCTTGACGCGGGTGGCGATGGCGCGCAGCTCGTCGTCGGTGACCAAGCGGCGCTGCTCCGTGCCCAAGCGCTTCACGGCGGCCAGCGCCGCCTGCTGCTGCTCCACGCTCAGGTCCAGCCCCAGCTCCTGGCACTTGATGGCGATGCTGTCGATGCCGCTCTTCTTGCCGAGGACGATGCGGCGCTCGGCGTTCACCAGGTCGGCGGAAAACGGCTCGATGGCTTCGGGGATGTGGAACTGGCTGGCCACGGCGCCGCTTTCGCGCATGAAGAGGTTTTCGCCGACGACCGGCTTCCACGGTTCCATGGCATAGCCGGCGGCGCGGCGCACCAGTGCGGAGACCTCGCGGATTTTCTTCAGGTTGAGCGCCACCGGAAGGTTGTAGAGGCCGTAGAGGGCCATGGCGATCTCGCCGAGGTCGGCGTTGCCGGCGCGTTCGCCCATGCCGTTGATCGTGCCCTGGATCCACTCCGCGCCGCCGCGCACGGCGGCAATGGCGCAGGCCGTGGCCAGGCCGAAGTCATCGTGCCCGTGAAAATGCAGGGGCACGCTGGGGCCCACCCACGCGCGCACCTGGCGCATCAGGAACTCGACGGCCTCGGGGCCGCAGACGCCGATGGTGTCCACGACGACCAGCTCGCTGGCGCCGGCATCCAGGGCGTTCTGGTAGAAGCTGCGCAGCGATTCCAGTTCGGTGCGCGTGCCGTCCACGGTGAAGAAGGCCACCTTCACGCCGTTTTTCACGGCATGGCTGATGGCGCCGGCGGCGCGGCGTTTAGCCTCGTCGGGGGAGAGGCCGTAGGCCTTGAGCTTGAGGGCGCTGGTGGGCGTCTCGATGACCGCGGCGCGCGAGCCGAGGCGCAGCAGTTCGTCCACGTCGGCGCGCACGGCGCGGGCGAAACCCCAGATTTCGGCCTTCAGCCCGGCATTGGCGATGCGCTGGAAGGCCTCGGCGTCGTCTGCGGAGACGCGCGGGAAGCCCGCCTCGATGCGCTCGACGCCCAGGGCGTCCAGCCCCTGCGCGATTTCGAGCTTCTGCTCGGGGGTGAGCACCACGCCGACGGTTTGTTCGCCGTCGCGCAGCGTGGTGTCGTAGAAGCGCACGGTTTTGGTTTTCGCGAAAGGTGCGCGAATCTCCGGCCGCTCGTTCAGCTCGCTGATCCAGATGCCCTTGTCCGGTGCGTTTGCGCCCATGGTTTCCCGCTTAGGCCTTGGCTTTCTCCGGGTATCCCTGCTTCCAGGAGATCACCGGGTTGCGCAGCACGCCGATCTTCTCGATTTCGCACTCGACCACGTCGCCGGGCTTCAGGTAGAGGGACTTGGGGTCCGCGCTGAAGGCGGCCACGCCGGAAACGGTTCCGGTGGAAAGCACGTCGCCGGCGGTGTAGCCCATCGAGGAGTAGTGCGCGATGATCTCCGGCACGGTCACGCTCATCTTGCTGGTGTGCGATTTCTGGCGCATCTTGCCGTTGACGCGCAGCTCCATCGAGAGGTTGTTGGGCTGGGGGATTTCGTCGGCGGTGACGATGTGCGGCCCGAGCGGGCAGAAGGTGTCGATGGCCTTGCAGAAGCTGAAGACGCCGGACTTCATCTCCTGGCGCTGGATGTCGCGCGCGGTGATGTCGTTGAAGATGACGTAGCCGCCGATGTAGTCCTTGGCCTCGGCCTCGCCGAAATGCTTGCCGCTCTTTTTCATCACCAGGGCCAGCTCCAGCTCGTAATCGAGCTCCTGGGTGAGGTGCTCGGGATAGATGATGGGGGCGTCGGGGCCGATGATGGCGTCCACGTTCTGGAAGAAGACGATCCACGGGAGCACGGGGTGCGAGAAGCCGGACTTCTGGGCCTCTTCATGGTGTTCGCGGAAATTGCCCGCGGTGTGGAAGAATTTCTTGGGCTGGATGGGAGCCTTGATATGCACCGCGTCGCGGCGGAAGAAGACGGCCTCGCCGGATGCGCCGCGGATCGCCGGACCCTCCTTGCACGCATATTCGAGAGCGGTGCGGGCGGCGTCCAGGCCGCGGTCGCCGTTGGCAAAGAGGCCGCGCATGTCGGCGGGCACGCGGGCGTCGGCCAGGGCGTAGAAGGCGCCTTCCTGCTGGACGTTCCGGAGGTAGAGCGCGTAGGCGGCGTTCAAATCGACGATCTGCCCGTCGGCGGCGACCGCGCCGATGCGGTCCTCGCGGCTGCCGGCATTAAAAGTGACCAATTTCATTCTTGGGTTCCTCGTCTCCCTGGGTATGTGCGGCGAATCGTGCAAGACCGCAACCAAAAAGTTTAACTGTCCAGCGCGAGGCTGTCTATGGGAAAGCCCGCAGCGAATTGCGGGCCGCGCCCCGTGGAGAAGCGCGAGGCGCAATCGCCTGCTGCAAGGAGGCCAGATGTGATAAGAATCCAGTTCCCGGAGGAGCGGAATAGACCTCCGCCGGGCGGGGTGCAATGACGACACTCGCGCGCAAACTGCGACTTGGCGATTACTTCACGCTGGGCTTCGGCACCATGATCGGCGTCGGCTGGCTGGTGCTGATGGACGACTGGCTGGGCCGCGGCGGGCCGCTGGGGGCCATTCTGGGCTTTCTGCTGGGCGCGCTGCTGCTGTTGCCGGTCGGCTATATCTATGGCCAGTGGGTGCAGCGGCTGCCGGACGCCGCCGGGGAAGCGGCGTACACGGCGCAGGTTTTTCCGCCGGTGGTCAGCTTCGTCACGGGCTGGCTGATGCTGCTGGCTTACTTCATCGTATGCCCGTGGGAGGCGGTGGCTTTCGGCAAGATCGCGGCGTACATCTTTCCTGCGCTCGATTCGCTGGAGCTGTACCGCATCGGCGGTCATCCCGTGTTCCTGCCGCGGCTGCTGCTGGGCATCGGGCTGACCGTGTTCCTCACCCTGCTAAACTATCGGGGCATCCGGTTCAGTGCCAATTTTCAGAATTGGAGCACCGGCACGGTCCTGTTTCTCTTCGTGTTCGTGCTGGGCATCAGCGCCCGGCACGGAGCGCCGGCCAACTTCCACCCGCTGTTTCATGCGGCGCCGGCGCTTTCCATCCTGTTGACGCTGCAGATCGTGCCGTACTTCCTGACCGGCTTCGAATCCGTGGCCAAATCCGCCGAGGAGGCCCATCCGGAGTTCCGGCAGAAGAGCTTTCTGCACGCCATCGCGCTGGCGCTGCTGGTCGGCGTGTTTTTCTACGCTCTGACGATTGCTGCGGTGGCTTACATCACGCCGTGGCCGAGCCTGCTGGGCACGCGCTTCGCGACGGCCGTCGCGTTCGAACACGCCATGGGGGCGCGCTGGCCCGTGCAGTTGATCCTGACCATGGCGCTGTTCGCGCTGTTCGAGGTATTCAACGGAAATTTTGTGGCCTCCAGCCGGCTGCTGTTTGCCTATGGCCGCCGCAATACGGTCAGCGCGCGCTTTGCCCAGATTCATCCACGGTTTCAGACGCCGGGCGTGGCCGTGCTGGCGATTGGCGCGGGGACGCTGGCCGGGCTGATCCTCGGCGACGCCATCCTGGTGCCGGTCACCGAGGTTGGCTCGGCGGCGTCGGCGCTGGGCTGGCTGGCGGCCTGCGCCTCCTTCTTTCTGATCGAGCCGCGCATGCGGTTGCGGCTCGTCGCCGGGGCGGGTGCGCTGGCCTCGCTGGCGATGGTGCTCATGAAGTTTCTGCCGGTCGTCCCGGGCCACTTCACGCGGTGGGAATGGGTCTCCCTGGGGCTATGGCTGGCGCTGGGCTTTTTCCTGCGCGGGTTTGCGCGCAAAGCCGCGTAAGGCATTGCCGCGCTCGTGTATACTGCTTCCGGCAGAATTGCGACGTTTCTCCATGCTTCCATTTCTCCATCTAGGTCCGCTGACCATTCCGACGTTTGGGCTGATGGTCGCGACCGGCCTGCTCGCCGCGGCCTACATTCTCGACGCCGATTTCCGGCGCCGGCGGCTGCGCGCCGACGCTTTTATGATCATCGGCATCGCCGGCCTGGCGGGGATTGCGGGCGCGCGGCTCTATCACGTGCTGGAGAACCCGGGGCAGTTCTTTGCCGATCCCTGGCCGCTGCTTTTCAGCCGCTTCGGGTTCGCCTGGTTTGGCGGCTTGCTCGGCGGCTTCGCGGCGCTGCTGCTGCTGGCGCGGAGGGAAAATCTGCCGCTGCTGGAATTTCTGGACGCCTGCTCGCCCGCCGGGGCGGTGGGCTACGCCATCGGGCGCATCGGCTGCCTGCTCTCCGGCGACGGCGATTACGGCACGCCGACCTCGCTGCCCTGGGGGATGAGTTTCCCGAACGGCATCGTCCCTACCACGGAGCGCGTGCATCCCACGCCGATCTACGAATTCCTGGTGTGGTGCGCCATCGCGGCTTTTCTCTGGCGCCTGGGCGGCAAAGCCCTGAGCGGCCGGAAGGTCCGCGGCGAGATCTTCTGCTACTACCTGCTGCTCACGGGGCTGGCGCGCTTCCTGGTGGAATTTCTGCGCATCAACCCGCGCTCGTTCTTCGGCCTTTCGAACGCTCAGGCGGCCAGCCTGTTCTCCATGCTCTGCGGCGCGCTGCTGCTGTGGCGCCTTCGCAGTGTGCGGAAAGACGCTTCCGGCGTTTCCGGGAATTCGTAGGGCCGCCGCTCAATGGCCAGCCAGGCAAAAGCAGGCCAGCAGAATCTCTCGTACGCCAGGCGCGTGTGGCGCGCCGTTCTCGACGCCCTTTCCAACGCTCCGCAGCAAGCCATCGGCCGGGGAGACGTCCCGGGCCTGCTGTTAATCCTGGCTTCCTTTGCCGCGGGGCTCGCGGCCACCTGGCAGCGCTGGGGGAACCCGCTGGTGGATAGCGGGCGCGAATTGAATGCGCCGCTGCGTCTGCTGCGCGGGGAGATGCTCTATTCCGATGTGCGCTACCACTACGGCCCGTTCTCGCCCTACGTGGACGCCGCGCTCTACCGGATCTTCCAGCCCTCGCTGTGGGTGCTCTGGGGACGCGGCATCGTCTCGACCCTCGTCATTCTGGGGCTGGTCTACTGGCTGGCACGCCAAGTGACCGGCCGCTTCCCCGCGACGCTTACCTGCCTAGCGGTCACCTGGGTCTGCGCCTTGAAATCCCAGGGGAACTACATCATGCCCTACGCCTATGCGGGGCTCGACGGCAACATCTTCACCCTGGCAACCACGGCGCTGCTGATTATCTTCCTGCGCCGGAAGAGGCTGGGCTGGCTATTCGCCGCGGGTGTACTGGCAGCGCTGGCGGTGGTGACCAAGACGGAGATGGGCATCACTGCGGTGGGCACAGGATTTGTGGCTACCGCCCTCGCCGGCTACCCGCAGGTGCGCAGGATCGCGGCGTGGCTGGGGATCTTTCTGCTGCCCGCGCTGGGCCTACCGGCGGTGGTCTACACATGGCTCGCCGCGCGTGTGGGGTGGCACACGCTCGCGAACGAAAGCTATCTCTTCTTCAGCCATGTGCCGTGGCAAATCATGTATTTCAATAAATGGCGTTTCGGTTTGGACCGCCCCTGGCATTCGCTGGGGCTGATGATCGCCACGCTCGCGCGGCTGATCGCCTTCGCCGGCCTGCTAGCTTCCGTCACTCTATTGCTGGAAAAGCGCCGCAGGGGCGCGCAAGGCGCGAGCGCTCCCGCGGACGGGAAGCCGGGCGGGGCGCTGAAGCTCCTCGCGGTTTCCCTGGCGGGGATGGCGGTGACCAGCATCGGCCTGGCGGACCTGGGACCCTTCATGGCTATGCCCTTTGTCCTGCTGGCGTTCATCGCCGCCGGGCTCGCCGCCTTTGTGCAGCGCGCGCGCGAGGGCGACTGGGAAGCACAGAGCCATGCTGGCACGCTGGTGATCCTGGCGGTTTTCTCGTTCGGCAGCCTGGCGCGAATCATTCTTCGCGTGTCCACGGGAGGAGCGCTAAGCTCGTTCCTTCTGCCGGGCGCGGTGCTGTTTTTCATCTACGCCTGGGTGGTGATCTTCCCTTTGTTTCTCCCCGAGGCGGAGAGCCGCCGGCTGGCCGGGAAGCTGGCTTCTTGCGTCCTGGTGGTGGCGCTGCTGGTAACGGCGGGCACGCTGGGCGTGCGCTACCGGCGCAAGTTCAGCTATGCGATCGTGACGCCCCGCGGAACCTGGCTCACGTATCCGGAACTGGGTCTCGCGATGGATCAGACGCTGCAGTTCATCGAGAAGAACACGGCGCGCGGAGATGCCGTCGCCGTTCTGCCGGAAGGCTCCTCGCTCAACTTCCTCAGCGAGCGGCGCAACCCGTTGCGCGAGGAGATCATCGTGCCCGGCTATGTGGACGCGGCGGGCGAAGAGCGGGCCATCGAGCGGCTGCGCAGCCAGCGCGTGCCGCTGGTGCTCATCGCAAACCGCCCGACGCGTGAGTACGCCCAGACCATTTTCGGCGTGGACTACAACCAGCGCCTGGGCTCATGGATTGCGCAGAATTACCGGCTGTGCGGGGTCTTCGGACCGCGCCCCGACCCAAGCCTGTCCATCGGCAGCCCGGTCTTCTTTATCCGCGGTTATTGCCGCATTTCCTCTCCGCCCCGATAAAACCAGCGGCTGCCTTCCCTTGGAATCTTGCAGGATTTCAAGGCTGAATTTCTCACGGGGAGACGAATCTGTCTCATTGTGATAACTGTTGCGGAGAGTGAGATTCAGGAAATGCCGGCGCCGCACGGCCGCTACGTTTGCCCGATACGTTTTGACTATTTCTATTTTCACTGCATATTTTTCTCGTCTATCGCTTTACGTTTAACCCGGGTTTCTCACTGAGTTTTGCTTTGTGTGGCACGAAAATAAGTCTTGTGCGCACTGCAACTTATGCTCGATTTCCCGTTCTGCTGCAGACGTACGGTGCGAGGCCGCGTTGCGAAATCAAAGCGGTGAAAAGCTGCTTGCAACCCCTTGGATAAGCCCTCCAGTCTCGTCAAGACTCTGGGCGGGAATTCCAGACCGCGTATTCCTAAAATGGCACAATACTTGCATCTGTAAACGGAACGGTTGCTCAAGCAGTCCGAACACAAGAGCTGTCCCGCGTAGAGTCCGAAGGGGCCACTTCCCGATGGGAGCGAAAGCGGTTCAGAACAGCCGCGTTTCGGAAGGCCTGTGCGATGAAAGTGCCCGGGCGCCGGCTGCGGCTGTGATCCGAATGGCGTTCCGAGGCTGCGACCTGCTGGAAAGGACTTTCTTAAATGATCGAGGACATTTCGATCGGCAAGCGGCTCGGCTACGGAGCGGCAATCTGGATTTTTCTGCTCCTGCTGACGGGGATCACCGGCTACCTGGGAGTGCGCTCGGTGTCCCGAGAGGCAACCCACGCCGTGAAAGAGAGCGGCCGGCTGGCGGCACTCGCGGCGCAGATCAAATCCACGACGCTGGAAATGCGACGATTCGAAAAAGACACGTATTTGAATATCGATGAGCCAACGGTCCGCGCGGAGTACGTGGCAAAGTGGAAGACGCAGCGCGACAAGATGCACGAGAAACTCAACGAAATCTCCGTGCTGCTAACCTCCGAAGAGGAGAAGCAGCTGTTCGTAAAGATGCACGAAGATTTCAGCAGCTATGAACAAGGCTACGAACTGGTCCTGAGCCAGATCCAGGACGGCAGTCTGAAGACACCGCAGGAATGCAATCAGAAGATCAACCGGTATAAATCCAGCATCCATGAGCTGGAATATTTCGCGGGCAAGGCGAACGAGAATTACGAGAGCCAGATGGCGCAGGAGATTCCGGTGATCGATTCCCTGGTGGACAGAACCACGGGAGTGATCGTGGCTCTTCCGCTCCTGGCCCTGTTCGGCACCATTCCCTTCACGGTGTTTTTCACGCGCAGCATCACCAAGCCGATCCGGCACGTGGTGGACATGGCGGAGGAGATCAGCAACGGGAACCTTTCGGCTCGGATCGAGGGGACCGGCCGGAAGGACGAACTCGGGGTGCTGAGCCGCAGTTTTGTAAAGATGGCGGATTACATGAAGGAAATGGCGGGGATCAGCGCCGCCATCGCCGATGGGGACCTGACGGTCGAAGTTCAGCCGCGCTCGAAGGATGACGTTCTGAGCCGGGCATTCGCGGATATGACGGAAGATCTCCGGAGCATGGTGACCTCGGTGCGCGACGCCGCCTCGCAAGTCGCATCCGGCGCGGGACAAGTGGCGCAGGCGAGCGCGGAGTCGGCGAAAATGAGCGTGCGGGGCGCGACGTCCATCAACGATGTCAGCAGCACCATGCACGAAATGAGCGCCAACGTGCAGGCCGTGCTCCGGAACATGCAGGCGCAGGCCGGCAGTGTCAGCGAGACTTCGGCGGCGATCGACCAGATGATCAAGGGCATCCAGCGCGTGGCCGAGAATGTGAAGAAATTGCTCGATATTTGCGGGCGTTCCGGCCAGGAAGTGGAATCCGGCATGGCGACGATGAAACGGGCGAACCAGGGCTTGGAAAGGATCAACACCTCGATCCTGTCCTCGGCGGAATCGATTGCCGTCCTGGGCCAGCGCGCCGACGACATCGGCTCGATCATAGAAGTGATCGACGACATCTCCGAGCAGACGAATCTTCTGGCGCTCAACGCCGCGATCGAGGCGGCGCGCGCGGGAGAACACGGGCTGGGATTCGCGGTGGTCGCGGACGAAGTCCGAAAGCTCGCGGAAAAATCAGCGCAGTCCACGAAAGAGATCGGCGAGCTCATCAAGAACATCCAGGAAGAAGCGCGCAAGGCCGTCGAGGATATGGAGCAGAACCGGTCGATCGTCAATGAAGGAATGGTTCTGGGCTCGAGCCTGAACGACGCGCTTTTGAAAATCGCGCAGGTGGTGACCGAGCTCGTCAAATTCTCGCAGGAGATCGGCGCGGCCACGGCGGAGCAGTCCAGCGGCTCGATGCAGATCTCGCAGGCGACGACGCGCCTGAACGAGCTTACGCAGGAGATCCGGTCGGCGGTCGAAGAGCTGGCCGGGGGAACGCAAGCCGTCGTGAAGTCCATGGACGGCATGCAATCGATCGTGCAACAAGGGAGTTCCAACGCAACGGAACTCTCCGCCGCGGCCGACCAGATGGCCAAGATGGCCGGAGCGACGCTGGAGTCCATGAATCGATTCACGCTCGAGACAGAGCCCCGGAACAGGGAAAGCGCGCAGTCCGAAAGAAAGCGCCCGAAGAGCCGGTTCACCAGCGGCGGAAGACCGGAGCCCGCGAAAACTTCACGATTCGACAGGCAGAACCCCGAATATACGGCGCCGGTGCGTGGCTAAGCGAGCAACGTGGCCAAGAATCTGCAAATCGTCCGCTTCCGCGTCAGCGGTGAAACCTACGGCGTTTCCATCAATGCCGTGCATGAGGTCGTGAGACTCATGGAGATTACCGCAATCCCCGACGCGCCTGCCGGCGTGGAGGGCGTGATCGATCTGCGGGGAAGGATCATCCCGGTAGTGGACTTGCGCAAGCTTTTCGGACAGCGCGAGATCGTGAGCAGCAAGAAGAACCGCATCCTCGTCGCGGAGATCGGCGGGCAGATGTTTGGGTTGGTTGTGGAGAGCGCGTACGAAGTATTGCGTGTCCTTCAATCCGAGATCAGTCCGGCTCCTTTTGCCGCGGACAACGACGGCGGCTACATCGTGGGAGTGATACGTCACCGCAAGCAGCTCGTGATGCTCGTCGACTTCCAGCAGCTCTTCCGGGCGCACAGATTTCAGCCCATCCGCCCGCTCGCCGAAGCATAGCCAGGCGCCCTGGATGAGCTCCTGCGTGCAACCGCATCACTGCTTGACGATGGCGCCGTCCTTCATCACGAAGGCAACCTTGCGCAGCGTCTGGATGTCATCCAGGGGATTTTCCGGCGTGGCGATGATGTCCGCCGCCATCCCCGGCTTCAGCGCTCCGCGTTCCTTGTCCACGCCGAGCAGCCGCGCGGCATTGATGGTCATCGCGCGCAGGGTGTCCGCGGCCGGAACGCCCGCCTCGACCCAACTGTTGATGTAATCAATGGCCAGCGTTCCGCGGGTTTCCCCGGGCATCTCCGCGTCCACGTCCGTGCCGAAGGCCATGTTGACGCCGATCTTGTAGGCGCGGCGCAGCCGGTCCACCCAGGTCTTGTGGTCCCAGGGATTGCCCAGGGCCCGCGTCATCTTTTCACTGAATTCCGTGCCCACCAGCGTCACGTTGTTCTTCTTCGCCAGTTGCAGGTCGTCGTCGGTCATCTGGAAGCCGTGCTCGATCGAGTCCACGCCCGCTTCCGCGGCGTTGTGCGCCCCGGCGTGGGTCCAGCAGTGCGCGGCGAGCTTCAGGCCGGAGGCGTGCGCCTCACCGACGAGGTAGCGGATGTCGTCCACGGAGTAGATGTAGTCCTGATCGTCCACTACGATCTTGATGAACTTCGCGCCGAAGTGGATGTTCTGGCGGACGGCCTTGCGCATCTCGTCGCGCGTATCGGCGAAGAGATATTCCGGCGTGGCCAAATCCTTCTTTTCCGGCTGCAGGTGAAACTGCCCGCCATAGGGCGCGATGATGATGCCCGAGTTGACGACCGTGGGCCCCTGCACCACGCCGGCTTCGATGGCGCGCCGCAGGTCGGTGTCCGCGTAGTTGCCGGCGTTGCCGATGTCGCGCACCGTGGTGAAGCCGGAGGCCAGCATAGCCTGGCCGTTGGCGACGCCCTCGATGGCGCGATAGGCCGTGGTGTCCAGCAGGGTGGTGATGTAGTAGTTGTTGGCGTCGCGCTTGGGCTGCACCGACATGCACAGGTGCGTGTGGGCGTCGAAGAGGCCCGGCAGCACCGTGGACTTCGAGAGGTCCACGACCTTCGCGCCCGCCGGAATGGCCACTTTTTCGCCGATGGCCTTGATCGTCCGGCCTTCGACCAGGATGATCTGATTTGCCGCCGTCTTCCCGGTCTCCGGGTCCACCAGCTTGCCGGCCTTGATGGCCGTGATCTGCGGCGCGGCCGGCTTTTCCGATTGCTGCGCTGCCGCGGGCAGGGTCAACAGCGCCGTCAGGGCCAGGCCCAGCAGCAAGGACCGGCCGATTCTGCTCTTGCTCATGCGATGCTCCTCTCAGATTTCCAGGTGATGGAAAGGCGGACTCTCCGAGGCAAGCGGAAAACCCGCGCAAGGAAACAGCCTTACAGCATCTGCCGCAACACGTACTGCAGAATGCCGCCGTTTTGATAGTAGGCGACCTCTTCCGGGGTGTCGGCGCGCGCGATTACCGAGAAGAGCTTTTCCTTCCCGTCGGCGGAGCGGGCCTTCACCGTGAGGGTTTTGCGCGGGGTCAGCGAAGCGATGCCGGCAATTTCGAAGACTTCGTGGCCGGTCAGGCCCAGCGATTCGCGGTTCTCTCCGGGGGCGAACTCCAGCGGCAGCACGCCCATGCCGATCAGGTTGCTGCGGTGGATACGCTCGTAGCTCTCGGCGATGGCCGCGCGCACGCCGAGCAGCAGCGTGCCTTTGGCCGCCCAGTCGCGCGAGGAACCGGAGCCGTATTCCTTCCCGGCCAGCACCAGCAACGGCACTCCGGCTTCGCGGTATTTCACGGAGGCATCGTAGATGGACATTTTTTCGCCGGCGGGGAGGTGCAGCGTCCAGCCGCCCTCGGTGCCGGGGGCCAGCTGGTTGCGCAGGCGGATGTTGGCGAACGTGCCGCGCATCATCACCTCATGATTGCCGCGGCGCGCGCCGTAGGAGTTGAAGTCCTGCGGCTTCACGCCGTTGGCGATCAGGTATTTCCCGGCCGGAGAATCCGCGGGGATTGAGCCGGCGGGGGAGATGTGGTCGGTGGTGACGCTGTCGCCGAGCATGGCCAGGACGCGCGCGCCGCGCAAATCGGCCAGCGGCGGGGGCGTCTTGGGCATGTTGTCGAAATACGGCGGCATCTTGATGTACGTGGACTTGGCGTCCCACTGGTAGAGATCGCCTTCGGGGGTGGGCATGGACTTCCAGTGCGCGTCGCCTTCGAAGACTTCGCTGTATTCCTTGCGGAACATCTCCGTGGTGACCGCGCTGCGCACCGCCGCTTCGATCTCCTGCGGCGCCGGCCAGATGTCGCGCAGATAGACGGGTTTGCCCGTGCCGTCCGTGCCCAGCGGCTCGGTCGTCAGGTCCAGATCCATGCGCCCGGCGAGCGCGTAGGCGACCACCAGCGCGGGCGAGGCCAAATAATTGGCGCGCACCAGCGGATGAATGCGCCCTTCGAAGTTGCGGTTGCCGCTTAGCACGGCCACCGCGACCAGGTTGTTTTCCTTGATGGCCGCGCCGATCGCGTCCGGCAGCGGTCCGCTGTTGCCGATGCAGGTGGTGCAGCCGTAGCCCACCAGGTTGAAGCGCAGCTTGTCCAGATACGGCGTCAGGCCCGCCGCGTTCAGGTAGTCGGTGACCACTTTGGAGCCCGGCGCCAGGCTGGTCTTCACCCAGGGCTTGGTCTGCATGCCGCGCTCGACAGCCTTCTTGGCTAGCAGGCCCGCGCCGAGCATCAGCGAGGGGTTGGAGGTGTTGGTGCAACTGGTGATCGCGGCGATGACCACCGCGCCGCTGGTCAGCTCGAACTTTTCGCCGTCGCTCTGCACCGCGACCTGCTTAGCCCCGGCGCCTTCGGCCACTTTCTGGAACGAGGCCTTGGCCTTGCTCAGTGCGACGCGGTCTTGCGGGCGCTTCGGTCCGGCAATCGTCGGCTCGACGCTGGCCAGGTCCAGCTCCAGGGTGTCGCAGAAGGCCGGGTCGGGCGTGTCATCGGTGCGGAACAGGCCCTGCTCCTTGCAGTAGGCCTCGACGACGGCCACCTGATCGGCGCCGCGCGCGGTGAATTGCAGATAGGCGAGCGTTCC
>JAIQEV010000078.1 GCA_020073585.1 Terriglobia bacterium | reverse complement strand
CCACCAACGACACCCTGCTGGTCCTGGCCAATGGCGCATCGGGCGCGCCCGCGATCCGCGCCGGCAGCGCCGCACACCACGCCTTCACCGCGGCGCTCGAGGAGGTCTGCCGCTCCCTGGCGCTTCAGATCGTGGCCGACGGCGAGGGCGCGCAGCGCGTGATCGAGATCGAAGTGCGCCACGCGAAGAGGGAAGCAGCCGCGCGGCGCATCGCCGAGACCATCGCCACCTCCCCCCTGGTGAAAACCGCCTTTGCCGGCGGCGATCCCAACTGGGGCCGCATCTTTGCCGCCGCCGGCCGCTCCGGCGTGCGCTTCGACCCCGCTCTCGTGGATATCGCCATGGCCGGCATTCCCGTCCTGCGCCGCGGCCAGCCCCTCGATTTCAACGAGCGCGCCGCCAGCAAGCGTCTGCTCGGCAAGCACGTGCACATCGTCGTGGATCTGCACGCGGGCGCGGCCGTCGCCCGCTACTGGACCTGCGACTTCACCGCGGAATACGTGCGCATCAACGCCAGCTACCGCACCTGACCGCTCGTCAGGAAAGTGGGGACGCTTTGCAGGCCGGTCTTTTGCAGCCTGTTATCGGAGAGAAGTTTGCCTTAGCGCAGGTGCGCCCAGACGATCAGGAAACTGTAGAGCGCCCCGGCGGCGAAAAACAGCCCGCCGAGACTCCGCTGCCGCGAAAACCAGAAAAACCGCCCGGCCTGCGAAACGATCGTCAGGCACACCAGGATGTGCATCAGCAGGAAGCGGCTCACCGCCAGAGGCCCCAGGACCACCGTGCCCGGCGCCACGGGAAACGGCTTGCCGGTGTCCAGCCGGAAATCCCCGAACACCCACAACCCTATCGCCAGCAGGGGCAGAATCACCCCGGCATTCCTCAGCAGCGTCGCGGAGGCCGGCTGGGGCTCTTCTCCCATGCTGCGCTTTTCCCCCTGCAGGGTCATTCGCCGCTCCTCAGTGCTCGCTGCCCTCTTGCTGTATCTTCATCTTCACGTTGCCGCCGCCCAGAACTCCCGACGCGCTATAGCCGGTGGACGTGCTGATGACCACCGACTGGCTGGCCGCATTGGCCAGCAGGAAGAAGGACTGCGCCGAGCCGTCCGCGGCCAGGAAGGTTCCGGTGAGCGCAAACCCGCTGTCGCCGAGAAGAACGGCCTTCTGCACCGCGCCATCGTTGATGGAAAAGCCCGAATCGTGATCGTGCAGTGTGAACTCGCCCTGCAGCACGCCGGTCTTCCGGACATGCGCTTCCGCCTCAAACGTCACCGAATTCCCCGCGGCCAGATTCAGGAAGCCTTCGGCCTGCACCATCTGTCCCGGCCCAAGCGGCTGGCCGGCGCCGACGCTGACGGCGAACACGATTAGGTCCTGCGCGGCCGTGGCTTGCGCCGTGTTCAGCGCGGCATTCGTCAGCACGCCGGGGAAACTCAGCGGCGCAACCGTCCAGGGATCCTGGACGTACACCACCCCGGTGATGTAGCTGATGTCGGCGGGCGTGAATCCTTCGGCGGTCAGAAGCTGCTGGGCGGCGCCCGGCAGGCCGTAATACGTGGTCAGGAGTTCCGTGTAGAACGTGTAGTACACGCTGAAGGTTTGCGTGGGGAAACCCGCCTCCTGGATCGCGGCCTGCCAGGTCGCGCGCAGCGCCGCCTCCTGGCTCAGCAGGCTGGACAGCGTAATGGCGTAATTGCCCGCCGCCAGGAGCTGCTTCTGTTCGGAAGCGGCATCGTTCATCGTCGCGGCGGAATTCGCCCGGTTCATGGCAACGTAGATGGCTGTCGCATAGGCATACTGCTGCGCCTGGTTCGCTTGCCACGCATTGAAGGCGTCCGCTTCCCCCTGCGTAACTCCCGGTTGCACTTGCAGTGCCGGCAGCGCCGGAACCGCCGGCAGGGCGACCACCGCATACTCCGCGTCAAAGGGATCGCTCGCCAGCTTCTGATAGACCAGCGACGCGCCCCCGGTCAGCGCTCCTCCCGTCAGCCCGCCCAGCGCGCAGATCTTGGTGATCAGCGGCTCTGGGCTCAGCGCGCACCCCCCGCTCACCGTGACCAGTCCCAGGCTCAACTGCCCGTACTTGTTGCCCAGATCCGAGAAATGCTTTTTCTGTTCCGCCGTAAACCGGTTCTTCAGCACCGCGAAGGTCACTTGCGCGGTCTCGTCGGCGTCGAACCCGCTGATGGATGCGGAGACCACCGGATTGTCCTGCGCGGCCACGAATTGCGTCGTCTGGATCGAAAAAAAGCGGTCCACGACAAAGGGTCCCTGGTCCAGGCGAATCACCAGCGCTTCCCCTTCCCCGTTTTCATCCGGGTCCCGGGTCGTCAGCGACGCCGTGACGCTCACTGTGTCGCCGGCCTTGGCCAGGACTTGCAGATTTCCCGACGCGCCGATGGTATAGCTCTGGGCATTTGCGGTAGCGGTTATCGTGAGGAAGGCGGCAAGCAGGAAAAGTTTCTTCATTGAGGACGCCTCTTTCGCAGCGCATTACGAGGGTCCTATTCTCTTGAAGAAAGACGTACGCTGGCACTAGAACAGGCGTACCAGAAAAATCAGTACTTTGGTTTTGCCGCGCATGCGCGGGCGCGGTAGCGCAGTGCAATGGCGCGCAGCGAACCTGCGCAACCCTTGCACCGCCAGGTTTTAGCGGGTCCGAAAGATGCTGTGGGGGTGACGCCACGCCTGCTTCTTGGCCCCGGGTCTTCTCCGCCAGCAAGCAAGTCCGGGTAAGCGCCTAAGACTCCCACTTCCAAGCGGCGAACTGCTCGCGCAACTCCGTCTTCCTGAATTTGCCCACCGAGGTTCGGGGGATCGCTTCCACAAACACGATCGCGTCCGGCAGTTGCCACTTCGCGAAGGACTGCGCGAGGTACGCGCGCAGTTCCTGCTCCGTGGCCTGTGCGCCCTCCTTCAGCACCACCGCGGCCAGCGGCCGCTCCTGCCATTTCGGATGCGGCACACCGATCACCGCCGCTTCCTTCACCGCCGGATGGTCCATCAGCGTGTTTTCCAGGTCCACCGAGCTGATCCATTCCCCGCCGGATTTCACCAGGTCCTTGGCGCGGTCCACGAGCTTCACGTAGCCTTCGCCATCGATGGTGGCCACGTCGCCGGTCTTGAACCACCCGTCCGCGCTCCAGCGTTGCGCCTGGTCCGGCGCATCGTAGTACTGCCCGGCCACCCACGGCCCGCGCACTTCCAGCTCGCCGGGGGTCTGGCCGTCCCACGGGGCCTCGCCCTCTCCGCGCATGATGCGCACTTCCACAAACGGCGCCGCCCAGCCCTGCTTGGCGCGCACTTCGTACTGCTTCTCTTCCGGCCACTCCTGCATGTGTGGCCGCAGGCCGCCGCAGGTGCCGATCGGCGTGGTTTCGGTCATGCCCCACAGGTGCTTGATGTGGATGCCGAAGCGGTCCAGCTTGCGCATCAGCTCGATGGGCGGCGCTGTGCCTCCGCACACCACCTGCACCGGCGCATTCAGCTTCCAGCGACCGGGATTTTTCTCCAGCGCGTCGAGAATCCCGATCCACACCGTGGGCACCCCGCAGGATCTGCTGACGCCCTCGCCCGCCATCAGGTCCAGCACGCTCTCCGCGTCCATGTGGGGCCCGGGGAGCACCAGGCGCGTGCCCAGCATGGCGCAGCCGAAGGGCATGCCCCAGGCGTTGGCGTGAAACATCGGCGAAAGCGGCATCATGGTTTCCCGGAAGCTCAACGCGAACGACTCCTCGAGCCCCGTGGCGAAGGAGTGCAGGACCAGTGCGCGGTGCGAATAGATGACCCCCTTGGAATTCCCGGTGGTGCCCGAGGTGTAGCACATGGACGCGCCGTCGTTTTCCTCGATCGCCGGGTAGCGGAAGTCGTCGCCCCCCTCGGCCAGCAGCTCCTCGTAGTTCAGAAAGCCTTCCGGCACGCTGGCGCTCCCGCTGCCGTAGGGCGCCACAATGACGCGCTCGAATGGCGCCTCTTCGCGGAACTTCTCCAGCGTCGGCAGCAGCACGTCGTCAATGATCAGGAAGCGGTCGCCGGCGTGCCGCGCGATGGCGGCGATCTCCTGCGGGTGCAGGCGCAGGTTGAGGGTATGCAGGATGCCTCCGGCGCAAGGCACCCCGAAGAACGCCTCCAGGTGTCCGGAGTGATTCCACATCATGCTGGCGACGCGCTCCCCGGGGCGCAGGCCCAGCCGCGTGAGGGCCGCGGCCAGGCGCCGCGCGCGCCGGTAGACTTCTCCATAGCACGTGCGCAGCACGCTTTTGTCCGGCCGCCGCGAGACCACCTCGACCCGCGGGAAGAGCTTTCCGGCGCGCTCCAGGAGCACCGGCAGCGTCAGCGGAAAATCCATCATCGTGCCGCGCATGGCAACCCCCGAACTGCTGGCGTGCCGCGCATCCTATCACCACTCGGGTGGCTGCGCCTACGGCCGCGCCCCGGGCGCCGCGTTCGCGCCGGGGGTTCTAGGTTCTTTCCCTTGCAAAGTGGGTAATTTTTCGAGAGTATTCAAGTGTTTGCTGAAGTGCAGTCTCGCGCCCGCGGTGGCCTGGCCTTTTCCGGACTGCCCGTGACCGAACTCCAACTCTTCAGTGTGCCTCGGCTCGCAATTGGGTTCCAGGCGGAAGGAGTAAGCAGGTGAAGAAGCTCTATATCGGAAATCTTCCGTTTACCGCAACGGAGGAACAGCTTCAAGAGTGGTTCACGCAGGCCGGTTGCAATCCTTCGGCCATCAATCTCATCCGCGACCGTTTCACGGGACAGTCGCGCGGCTTCGCGTTTGTGGAAATCGCCAACGATGAAGAAGCCGATCGCGCCGTGCAGTCCCTCAACGGTCAGAACTTCGGCGGGCGTAACCTCGTGGTCAACGAAGCCCGCCCGCAAACCGAGCGCGGCGGTGGCGGCGGCGGGCGCGGCTTCGGCGGCGGTGGCGGCGGGCGCGGGCATGGCGGTGGTGGCGGCGGACGCGGGCGCGGCGGGGATCGCGGCGACCGCGGGGATCGCGGAAACCGCTGGTAAAGCCCTTCTCGGCTCTTTTCGTTCTGGCCCTTCAGCATCGGGGGCGGCGTGTGCTCCGCCCCCCTACGCAGTAGCCTCTCGCAGCGATTCCACCTGGATCACCCGCCCTTGCGTGTAGCGGTAGCGTTCCACGCTCAGCGTCTGCAGCCCGCTGCGCACCATCTCCTCCGGATTCAGCCCGGCCTCGGCCGCGTCCAGTTCCTGCGCCGTGGCGAACAGCGCCGGCGCCTTCGGCAGGAACACCGGGCAGCAGTCGTGGAAGGGCTCCGCGGAAATGTCGTGCGTGCCGATCTTCTTGGCGATTTCCAGAATCTCCAGCTTGTCGTCGCCCACCAGCGGGCGGTAGAGCGGCATGTGCGTGACGGCGCCCACGGCGGCCATGTTTTGCAGCGTTTGCGACGCCACCTGGGCCAGGCTGTCTCCGGTCACCAGGCCCAGCGAGCGCCCGCCGCGGGCCACGCGCTCGGCGATGCGCAGCATCAGCCGGCGATAGAGCAGGATGCGGTACTGCTCCGGCGCCTGCCGCATGATCTCGCGTTGCAGCGGCTCGAAGGGCACCAGGTACAGTTTGGCGGTGAACTGCCACGGCACCAGCCGCTTCACCAGCTCGCGCGCCACGTGCACCGAGGATTCCCCCGGTTTCGCGCCGCCGCCCCAGAAATGCACGAAGTTCACGTGCGCCCCGCGCCTCATCATTTTCCACGCCGCCACCGAGGAATCGAAGCCCCCCGAGAGCAGGCAGGTCAGCCGCCCCGCGGTGTTCGCCGGCAGGCCCCCCGCTCCGGGGATGCGCCGCGCATAGACCAGCACCGGCCCCGGCGTGATTTCGATGCGGCAGGTGAGTTCGGGATTGCGCAGGTCCACGCGGAAGCTGTGTCCGGAGGCCTGCAACTGGTCGTGCAGGTAGCCGCCCACTTCCCGCTCGATGCTCAGGGCGTTGAGCGGAAAGCGCTTGTCGCTGCGCTTGGCGCGCACCGCGAAGCTGGCGAAGGTTTCCTTGCGCACCTCTTCCCACGCCGCGGCGCACAGCGGCCCCAGCGGATTTTCCGGGTCGCGTTCCGCCGTCCGCGCCACCCCCAGGTTGGCGATCCCCGAAACGCGCCCCAGCCGCTCCAGCGTTTCCCCCAGCTCGGCGTCGTCCAGCAGTTCGATGACGTAGCGGTCCCCCGGCTCGGTGATGCGCGCGATGCGCAGCCCGTCCAGCGCGCGGCGCATCGCCAGCCGCAGCTTGCTCAGGAAGAAGTCGCGGTTCCCCCCTTTGAGCCACAGCTCGTGGTAATGGACGACGATGTGCGCGGCAGCCATGAACGTCTGTTCGGCAAAAATCCCTTTCCCTTGCAGTATACCAGCCGCGCGCCCTCGGCCCCCGTTTTGCCCCGCTCCCGCAGCGTCCCCCGCAGCCGCCCCGGGCCTCCCGCCTCGTTACGCCTTTGCTACATCATCCGAAGAATACTTGTTGTCCGGCCGATTCTGCAGTATATGGAGTACGCGCTATGCCGATCCGTCCGCAAAACGACGCGAAACTTGCAGCGAACCTTCCGGACGCTTCGCGCATCGAATGGGGGGAAGGCAGTACCGAGCAACCGGCCATGACCACCTGGCAAAAACGCGACTGGCGTCTCTTCTACGAAGCGGTGCGCCGCCCCGGCAAGCGCATGCGCCCCCCGCGGCCCGTCTATCCCGTGGGCATTCACCGCGTGCAGCCCGCCGCGGGCTTCAGCCTCTCCGAGCTGGACGACGCCGGGATCAACCTGGATCTGGCCGAGCGCCTGGGCCTTCCCGTGGACGCCGGCCGCATCGGCGCCTACGGCCCCAACGTCTCCGCGCTGCGCGATTTCCTCCTGGTCTCCCGCCAGCCCCGGTAAGTCCCGTACCGTCCTGGGAATGTGCTGGGGAGGGTTCCTATCCCCGAAGAAGCGCCCCGAACGAAACGCCCCGAACAAGCGACGGCTCGGCCCGCTTTCTTATCCGCGTTGCGGGCGCGGACGCTCCTGCAGGGCTGTCCGGGGTCTCGCTTGTCCGGGAATCGCGGTGACCATCGGGGAAGCGTGCCCCGCGCTCCAGTTTAGTGGCTTTCCGCCAACGCACAACGGCCAATGCCTGCGGAAGGGTGCAGTGCGCAACCGCGCTGCGCAGGGCCGGCGCGCGGAAGGCAACCCGCCGCATATGCTGCCCGCGGATAGTTCCGCTCCAAGCCGGCCGGACCGGCTTTTGGAGGTAAACTCTATCTGCGTAGCCGTTACGGAAGCTGGAATGGACAAAGCTCAGAGCACGCGGAATTTGTTCGCGGGATCCGCCGGGCTCTGGTTGTCCTTTGCAATGGGCGGTGGCATCTTCGCCCTGAGCTGGTGGCTGCGGACTTTCTCCGCGGCTTTTGATCCGCTGTTTTTCAGGCAGCTGCAATTCACGAGTGGCATACTCGCGATCACCTTTGCCGCCGCGGCCTTGGTGAGGTTTCGGGGAACTCGCGAACGTCTCCCGCTGATCCTGGCCTGCGGGTTCGTCATCACCGGTCTTACACTGGCGAGTTCCAGCTTTTTTTCTTTTCGTCTTTCGGATTCCCGTTTGCTCTTGAGAGACCCGGTGACCTGGGTAATGGACCGGACTTTGCTGGGATTGCTTCTCGTTTCCGCCTTAGTGGTGGAACGCCGCCTGCCGAGAGCGCGCAACCCCGGTCGCGAGATTGTCGCGGCGCTTATTTTGGTGGTTCTCTCGGCCTCTCTCCTTAGCGTCGCCCATGCGCGCTTGCCGGCCGGCCTGGTGGTTCATCCCGGCCGGGCTTTTCCGCGGCCCGGAAATCTCCTTCCCGCGGCACTCTTTCTGCTGGCCACAATCGGATATCACCGCCGCCTGAGACATGTATCTTCTCCGTTCGATCTTTCCCTCTACTTTGCCGCCTCGCTCAATTTGTGGTGTTCCCTGGCCGCCAGTCAGTCCGAACGTCCCCTCGACGGCACATCCGCCGTTGCGGGAATGCTGCAGTTCGGCAGTTACGCGGTGATGTTGGGGGGCACCTTGCTCGACGACATCCGGCTGTTCGAAAAGGTCCGCCTGTTGGCCGTAAGCGATTCCTTGACGGGCCTCGCCAACTACAGGCGCTTGGTGGAAGTGCTGGAGGCCGAGATCGAGCGAGCCAAGCGAACCGGAAGAAACTTTGCTCTGGTGCTCTTCGACGTGGACGGCCTGAAGAAGATCAACGATCAGTTCGGGCACCTGACCGGGACTCGGGCCCTGTGCCGCGTGGCCGCGGTCCTTCGCGCTCATTCCCGCGCGATCGACACGGGCGCGCGCCATGGCGGAGACGAGTTCGCCCTCGTTTTGCCCGAGACCGGCGCGCAAGGCGCCGCAGAAGTGGCCCTCCGCATTTGCGACCACGCGGCCCATGACGAGGAAACTCCCGCGATTTCCATCAGTGCGGGTTTCGCCGTCTACCCGCAAGATGGTGACACTATCGAAAAACTTCTTAGCACTGCCGACGGCGCTTTATACCGCATGAAAAAGCAGGACAAGGGAACCGCGCCCGTGGAAGAACCGCGCACCAAGTGACCACCCTTCCAGGGACCCGTGTTGCGATGCCGCTGGCGCCCTGGCCGGAAATGGCCATATTCCCGGGCACGCCCGTTTGTACCTCTCGCTCGAAGCGCGTAAAATGAAATCTTCGACCTTGTTCTATGGCCTCGCCCTTCAACATCGTCAACTCGCCCGCCTCCGGCGTTCCTTCCCCGGAAGCCCATCCGCGCCCGGACTGGCTGCGCGTGAAGTTCCTGGGCGGGGAGAACTACCAGGAACTCAAGGGCATCATGCGCACCCTGGGGCTGAACACCGTGTGCGAAAGCGCGCGCTGCCCCAACATGGGCGAGTGCTGGGAACACCGCACCGCCACCTTCATGATTCTCGGCGACATCTGCACGCGCGCCTGCGGCTTCTGCGCCGTGCCCTCCGGCAGGCCCGCCGGGCCGCCCGATGAAGACGAGCCCAACCGCGTGGCCGAAGCCGCCGCGCGCATGGGCCTGCGCTACGCCGTGGTCACTTCGGTGAACCGCGACGACCAGCCCGATGGCGGCGCGCGCATCTTCGCCCGCACCATCCAGGAGATTCGCCGCCGCGTTCCGGCCTGCAGGATCGAGCTGCTGATCCCCGATTTTCGCGGCGACTGGGATGCCCTCGAGATCGTCCTCGCCGCGCGCCCCGACGTGCTCAATCACAATACCGAGACCGTGCCGCGCCTCTATCGCCAGGTGCGCAAGGGCGCCCTCTACGAGCGCTCCCTCGAGCTGCTGCGCCGCTCCAAGCAATCGCACCCGGAGATCCCCACCAAGACCGGCCTGATGCTCGGCCTCGGCGAAGAAAAGCAGGAAGTCCTGGACACCCTGCAGGAGCTTGCCGCGCAGGGCACCGACATCCTCACTCTCGGCCAGTATCTGCAGCCCACGCGCGAGCATCTGCCCGTCGTCCGCTACCTGCACCCTGCCGAATTCGCCGAATTCAAGATCCTCGGCGAAGCCATGGGCTTCAAGCACGTCGAAGCCGGCCCCCTCGTCCGCTCCTCCTACCACGCCTTCGAGCAGACCGAATCCGCGCGCCGGTAGGGTAGGCATCTGTCTGGAGCGCATGGGAAGAATTCCTGTCTGTTTCTTGTATTCGTGCAGGATGGGCGGAGTCACCGGCGTCGTCCTGCCGCAGGCTTCGTACCGCAGGAATTTGTGCGGGTTAGTTCTGGGGGTCCGCCGCAGCGGCCCTTGCACCGCCATCGGTCTTCTTGTCGGGCGATAATTCGGCCGCGAGTGTCACTTCGCGGATGGCGCTGATCACCGGCTGCGGCCATGTTAAGGCAAGCATGTGCCTGCCGTTTGGAATGATGATCTGTTTCCCGCGGGAGGACAGCCGCACCAGGCGCATCTGCATTTCATGCACCCAGAAATCGTGCGCCTCTTGGAACTCCTCCCTCGAAACACCGCGCGGCACATCCCCTGCCTCGATGGTTTTTCTGGAGGTGAGCACGATCAGCGGCTTGTCGCCAAACGTTCCTGAGGCGCGGGCTTGTTCTCCGCTCTCTTCGAACGAACGGTATTCCGCCACGCTTGTTTCCAGGAACGCCGGTTTCAGGCCCAGGTAAATGGCTTCTTCTCGCTGTTCCTCTGGCATCAGCTTGAGCAACGACGAGCGCTTGAGCAGCCAGCGCTCGATCCCAAGGCGCGCGAGCACCGGCACGAAAGCTTGCTGCCGCCGCCACCGCCTCGTCTCCTGCTCCGCGTTCCTCCGGATGGCCGCCGGCAAATAGCGATTTTGGTCTTCCTGAGGTGAGTTCACCAGAACGGCCCCGGCAACTTCCTGGGATACAAGCCATTGAACACACGAACTGCGTAGCCTCCGAAGGAGTACCCCACCGGAATATACGGTGGGTCTATGTGGGCGTTCTGCAGGAGGAGATGGAGTTCTTTTGCGATTTGCAGAGCGGTGCGGGGCATTGGGCCCGGATCGCTCCAGCCATAGCCTGCTCGGTAATACGAACAGACGCGCGCGAACTTCGCGATCTCCGGCCGGACGAATCTCCACCCGATTACCGGTCCGCCGAGACCGCTCTCCAGAATAACCGTGGGTGTCCCCGGGGCGAAGTTGCCCGCGCAGAGGATGTTCAAGCGGTAGCCGCCAACGTCCACCAGAAGGCCCTGCGGATGGAAGCGGCGCTCATCCTGATGCCGCGCATAAGCCTCGTACGCCGCACCAGCCAGTGTCGCCACAATTGCCGCTGCGAATCCGCACAGAAGCATGCGGCGCAGCCAGAACCAGGCTTGACGCCCGCGTGAAGCCCCGGATGGACCTTCCATCATCGGAAGCCGGTCACAAATTTCTTTTTTCTAGTCCCGGCCGTCAACGCTTCACCTGCGCCCCGATCACCACCAGCCCGATTCCCGCGATCAGCAGCAGCGCCGCCACGCCCACAGGCACTTGCACGCTTTCCTGTTTTTCGACCGTGGCCTGAATGGGGCCGACCTTCATCACTTCGTCCCGTTTGCTGTAGGTGATGTTGGGATGGAGGAGCGCCGCCAGACCGAGCAGGAGCAGGACCACACCGAGAATGACCAACCCTTTGCGCATGCGCACCTCCGAATGCGCCTGACCTTATCACAGTTCCGCGGTTGCGACCTACCGCCCGGTTGGCGCCCCGATCAAGGACGCCCGGCGCGATGGCCATGCACACCCCGGCGCCGTTCTGGCGCGGGGATCTGCCGATGTTTTCGGAAAAAACGGGCTAGCGGGCGGCGGCGGCTGCCTTCTTGGCTGTCTTGGCGGCTGTGGAAGACTTCCGGCGCCGCTTGGGTTTCACCGGATGCTCCGGTGCTTCGCCGATCAGTTCGGCGCTCATCATGCTGGTGACAAAAAGTTTCGAGCCGTGGTCATCGAACTCCACCGCGGTGCGCTCGCTATCCGAGGTCAGCACCACGCCGAGACCGTAAACTTCATGCTTGATGGTTTGCCCTTCTTGCAATACTTGCACAATGTCCTCCTTTGACCTTCGCACTCGCTTCAGGTCCACTCGCCGAGGCTGGCATAAAACTTGGGGTGGGCGCCCCGGTTTTCGCCGGGACGCCCGAATACAGGCTTAGAGGCTTGTGACGTTCTCGGCCTGAAGGCCCTTGGGGCCTTTCTTCACTTCGAACTCCACCGCCTGACCCTCGTTCAGGGACTTGTAGCCGTCCATCTGAATCGCGGAGAAATGCACGAAGACATCCTCCCCGGTCTGGCGCTGGATGAACCCAAAGCCCTTCGAAGCATTGAACCACTTAACTGTTCCTTGTTCCTTCACTGCTTGTTTCCTCATTCTTTTGAAATCTATTTGCCTCTCTTGTGCCGGTCACCAGGCAGGCCTGACGTTTGGCGGCCTCCAGCCCGCAAAAAAAGGGCCTGCAAGTTTGTCCTTGCGGCCCCTTGAACGAGTCAAAAGGTAAAACAAGAGCAACAAACGCACAGCTAGATTACAACATAAAGGTCGTCTTGTCCAGAGTCCGGGAGACCCTTTCCAGGACGGAAATGCTTGTAACATACTGTAATATAAAGACTTATTGAAAGTAATAGAGGCGGCGGACCACCTTTTAGCGCCATTCTTCTAAGCTCTGTATTATCAGCTACATCCACAATGTCCCCACTGCGGCCTGACCCCAGCTTTTGCCGCTCGTGAAGCCCGTCCCGTCTCCTGCCGGACATAGTTTCCCTCGCCCCTCGACGACAAGTCAGCTCGTTCCAGGCGCCAAACCGCTCCCCGCTCTGCCTTGCGCGGACATATAATCGCTCCGGCTGGAGCGCGGCGTTCTCCCCCTCCAGCGCGCATGTCTCGCCAATCACTCAGCGAACTCGTTGAGGAATTCTCCCGCCGGGGGCGGGAGCCGGCTATCGTGGCGCGCCGCGGCTACCGCCGCGAAGTGACCAGCTACAGGCAACTGACGCGCTGGGCTGTCCAGTTTGCCCTCGAACTGCGCGAGCGCGGCATCCGCACCGGCGACCGCGTGATGCTCTGGGGGCCCAACGGCCCGGAGTGGGTGGCGGCGTTCTGGGGCTGCCTCCTGCGCGGCGCCGTGGCCGTGCCCATGGACGACGCGGCCACGCCGGAGTTTGCCGCGCGCGTGGCCGCCGATGCCGCGGTCAAACTCATCGTCGCCGCGCAGGAAAAGCCCGAAATTTCCTCCGCTGCCTCGTTGCTGGAACTGGAGGATTTGGTCTCCACTATTTCCAGACCGTACGGCGTGGGCAGTGTAAGAACGCCGGGAGAACCGCAGCAAAAGCAATCCATTGCGCAGATATGTGCGGACGAGCCGCTGACCCGCAAGCACGTGGCGGAAATTCTCTTCACCAGCGGCACCACCGGCGAGCCGCGCGGCGTGGTCCTGACGCACGGAAATTTTCTGGCCAACCTCGAGCCCATCGAGCGCGGCTTCGCCCCCTACCGCAAGTACGAGCGCTGGTTTCACCCCTTGCGCTTCGTGACCCTGGTGCCGCTGAGCCACGTCTTCGGCCAGGTCATGGGCCTGTTCCTGCCCCCGCTGCTGGGCGCGACCGTGGTCTTCGAACTCTCCGCCAATCCCGGGGAGATCCTGCGCACCGTAAAACGCGAGCGCGCCACCGCGCTCATTGCCGTGCCGCGCATGCTCGATGCCCTGCGCGGCGCTCTCGAGCGCGAGGCCGAAGCGCGCGGGGAGCAGCAAGCCTTTGCCCGGGCCTTCGCCGCCGCGGCAGGCCAGAAGTTTCTGCGCCGCGTCTGGCGCTTCCGCCGGATTCACCGCCGCCTGGGCTGGAAATTCTGGGCCTTCATCTGCGGCGGCGCGGCCCTCGGCGCCGAAACCGAAAACTTCTTCCGCCGCCTGGGCTATGCCGTCGTACACCACTGACATGGAGTATGGTAGCGATGTATGCGGCCTGGGCTGGTCAGCAGCAAGTAGCCGAAGCTTGTGCAAAACGAGCGATGGTGGAAACGGGGCAAGGTCAATTTTAT
>JAIQEV010000022.1 GCA_020073585.1 Terriglobia bacterium | reverse complement strand
GCTTTGTCTACCTTTACTTGTCCGTTGCCGGTGCGGGGCCTCTCAGCGTAGACGCTCTCGTGCGCAAGAAAACCGGCTGAAGAGCCTGCACCGCGAGGTATGATGCGACCATTGAAGATCTCTCAGCTCGCATGGTGGCAGCCCAAGTCAACCCCAGCTGCCGCTCCGCGGCACCCACGCAGCAGAAGGCCAGGGCCTGCTTCAGGCCGCGCGGCTGGCGCTCGAGGACGAAGCCGCCGGCTCTCGTCCCGGCGGGCTACGCCTGCGGCTCGCCGCAGGCGACGAAGGCGGGCCGTGGGGCCAGGCCAGCAGCGAAATCGTCCGCCTGGTCTTCGAGGAGCAAGCGGTTGCCCTGGTGACCTCCGCGAACGGCAGCATCGCCCACCAGGCCGAACAGATCTCCAACAAGGTCGGCGTGCCTATCCTGACGCTGGCGAGCGACTCGGCGACGACGGAAACCAACATCCCGTGGATCTTCCGCATGGGCCCCAGCGACGCGGACCAAGCGCGCGCCTTCGCCGAGGGGATCTACCAGGAGCGGCGCTTCCAAAGGGTGTTGCTGGTTGTCCAAGCAGATCACGACGGACGTGCCGGCGGCGACGAGTTCGAGAAGGCCGCGAGGCGCATGGCCGCGCCGCAACCTGCCCGCCTCGCCGTCGCTTCCGGGGAGGCGGATTGGGAAGGCGTGACGGCGCAAATCCGCTCGCACCAGCCGGAGGCCGTAGTTCTATGGACGGACGCGCAAACCGTCGCGGGGCTGCTCCCGAAGATGCGGAGCGCGAATGCCTCCGTCCCGATCTATTTGTGCCGCAAGGCAGCCCTCGGCGCAGCGCCCTCCTCCTCCGTTTCCTCTGCACCAGACAGCCGGAACGCTCCCGGAATCTGGTCCATTTACTCTCGCTCCGGCGAGCGGATGAGCGCGCGGGAGGATTTTGACCGGCGGTACAGCGCGAAATTCGGCATCCGCCCGGCCGCAGCGGCGGAAGAGATCTACGATGCGGTCCGCGCCATTGCCGCTGCATTGCGCGGCTCGGGACCGAACCGGGCGCGGCTCCGCGACCAACTCGCCTCCGGAGCTATTTTTCCCGAGGGGGTGTTTCCGGTGGCTTTCGATCCCGCCGGAAATGCCCGCGGCGATTACATCGTTCTTGCGGTCGCCACGGGCTCCGCTCAGGCGCTCCCCTTCTGATCCCCGGAGCCCGCCGAAGAGTTCCCCAAGTGAGAATCAAATAGGATCGAGGGTTGATTTCAGCGTGCGGAGCGTGGCGCGAGCGGCTCCGACGGAAGAATCCCGAAGCCCGGGCAGCAGCAGCGGGGTGAAGGGATCTCAGTCGTCGGTTTCCTCGTCCTCTGCCACGGAATTGGCGGCGGGGACCTGTGATTCTATCCGGGCGAGAAACTGCACCAGCAGCGAACGTTCCTTCTTCGAGAAACCGCCGAGCAGAATCTGTTCCCTCTTGTGCGCGAGCTTAACCATGCGATCGTGCAGACGGAGGCCCTTGGCGGTCAGTGCCAGAATCTGGCTTCGCCGGTCGTATTGGTCCGGCCGCACTTCGACGATTCCCGCCGCACGCATGGAATGAATGCTGCGGCTGACCGCGCCTTTGTCGAGGCCTGTGGCATCCGAGACCCGTTTGGGCGTCACCCATGCTTCCCGGCCCAGCAGAGCCATGATTCGCCATTCGGTGATGCCCACTCCGAAACGCGGGAGATAGATGGCTGTGGCCCCGCTCGATATCTTGTTGGCGAGATAGGTGACATGCGCCGGAACATACTTGGTGAAATCGATCGCCAGGCCGGAGATGCGGGCATGGTGGTCCCGCGGTGGATGAGTGGCACGCCGCTTCGTACTGCGCTTCATGTGGTCCTCGGCCGGCGAATCTCTTCGCAAAACAATGGTTTTTGATTGTAACCGTGCGCGCAGGCACGGGCAACCAAGTTGGGGGAGACCGGACAATTCATTGGGGATGGCTCCCCCGGCCCGGAAATCCGTTCACCCCGCTTCCGCCACCCGGGAAAAGCGTACGTTCTATGCGCAAGCGGGGACTCTATCTATTCCGGAGGGGAGATCGCCCAATAGCTGTTAGTTGACAAGACAACGACTTTGAGTATAGTAGGGTACTAGACGAGATCAGGCTCGCATTCTCACGTTCAGTGCCCCGGCTTGGCGGCCACTGAAGAGAGGCAGGTACCCGGTGAAAGCGCTACGCCATTGGTCGGTTCGGCATGCCGGCGGACTGCGGCGGGTGTATGACGTTTTCCGGAAGTACGCGCCATCTTTGGCCGTGGTGGTGCGCCTGGTGGGCCGGGAACGTTCGGAAAAACTGTTTGCGCCCCTGGAACGCGCTGCCAAGGGGCTCCTTTTCGATTGCCGGATGTGCGGGCAGTGCGTGCTCTCTTCCACCGGGATGGCCTGCCCGGAGAATTGCGGCAAGGAGATGCGCAACGGTCCGTGCGGCGGCGTGCGTCCGGACGGGGGATGCGAAGTGAAGCCCAAGATGCGTTGCGTATGGCTGGAAGCGGGCGAAGGCCGCAAGAGGATTGCGGGCCAGGCCCCCGCCGAGGCTCTCCTGCTCCCTCCGGTGGATCAGCGGCATCGCGGGCGCTCCACCTGGCTCCAGATCGCCGCCCGGGAAGATGTTCTGCCAGTCCTGGAGCAGCGCCCCGCGCTCCGCGCGCTGGAGCGCCCCAAGCACGACTTCGAGCGCGCTTGCGAGTCCGGGCGCTTCCTGGTCACCGCCGAAATCGCCCCTCCGGATTCCTCCGATTGCACCGAACTTCTCCAGCGGGCCTCCCGGTTCCGGGGCCTCGTGGATGCGCTGAACATCACCGATGGCGCGGGAGCGCATTGCCACCTTTCCAGCGTAGCGGCCGCGGCGGTGCTGACAGCCAACGGCCACACGGCGGTGTGCCAGATGGCCTGCCGGGACCGCAACCGGCTGGCGCTGCAGGGAGACCTGCTGGGCGCCGCGGCGCTCGGGGTGCGCAACTTTCTGTGCCTGACCGGGGATGACATCCGCAACGGCGATCACCCCGGGGCCAAGGCCGTCTTCGATCTCGACGCCGTTTCCCTCCTGGGCATCGCGCGCGGCTTGCGGGATGCGGGGCGGTTCGCCTCCGGCCGCAAGCTGGAGGCCGCGCCGAATCTGTTCCTGGGCGCGGCGGCCAACCCGTTTGTGCCTCCCTACGCGGAGCGCGTGACCAACCTCGAGCAAAAGATCAATGCCGGCGCGCAATTCATCCAGACGCAGTTCTGTTTCGACCTCGAGCTGCTCGAGAATTTCATGCGTGCCGTACGCGCGCGCGGATTGCACGAACGCTGCCGGATTCTGGTGGGCGTCGGCGCGCTGCGCAGCGCCAAGGGTCTCCGCTGGATGGCGCAGCATGTTCCCGGCGTTCACGTTCCGGAAAAGGTCATTCAGCGCGTCGCCCATGCCCGGGACCAGGCGCTCGAGGGGAAAAAGATACTGCTCGAGACCATCGCGGCCTTACGCGGAATCGAGGGCGTGGCCGGCGTGCACCTGATGGGCCACAAGAACGAAGACCTGCTCGCGGACGCCATCGTCGAATCCGGCTTGCGCACCAGGGTGGACCTCGATAAGAGCGAAGGCGGTGTCGAGAGACACTGCTGCTCCGCAATGCCTGGAAGCACCGCTTGATTCCCGGAGAGGTGCAGGGCGAAACTCCGAAACTCTCGCGGTGAATCACCTTGCGGCGGATTGTTCCGCCTGCCATCGATAGGCACATCGGAGAGTGGAGCTACGGAAGCAGCTTGCTCCAAATGTCCCAGCGCATCGGGACGACCAAATCCTGGCGGCTGGTCAAATTCAATTTGGAAAGGACGTTCGAAAGGTGGAACTTCACCGTGCTGATGCGGATCTTTAGAAGCCCGGCGATTTCTCTGTTCGTCAGCCGGCTCCGCACGAGCTCCAGCACCTGGTTCTCCCGCGGCGTAAACGTTTCCGGCCGCTTGTGGGCATTGCGCAGCACGTCGGAAACTTCGCGCAGATACAATTCCAGCACACCGGGCGCCACCCAATAGTGCCCGGCAGCGACGAACCGCAACGCTTTGGCCAACAGCTCGGCGGAGCGTTCGTGCTCCAGAAAGCCGTGGGCGCCCAAAAGCAGCATCCGCACAACCTCTTCCTTCTCATTCACATGGTCCTGATCCAGGACCAGAATCCGCGCGTTAGGAAAGGACCGCCGGAATCTGCTCAGACATTCACAGAGTGGAATGCGCAGCCCGCTCCGGTCCACCACCGCCACCAGCTTGGGCGGAGTCCGGCCGGCGGCAATCAGGTCTTCCAGAACGATGGGCTGGAGTCCCGCGTCTTTTCGCAAGATGCCCAGGAGATAAGCGCAGGCCAAGCGATTCTCGGCGACCACGCAGATAGGGAGAATGTCCTTGCGACTGAACTGATCCATAGAAACACCGTTGGGCAGGGTCGCAACAGAATGGGATTATTAGTTTAGTGCAGGTCCACCTGTTGTCAATAGAAATCCACAGCCTCGACTAAAAGTCGAGCTACCGCACCGTCCTTCGGACGGTTGCCGGGGAAGTTGCGCGACGCTAATTTACCGCCTCGATTCCGCGAGCGTGCAAGGGATTCGTTCTCATGCTTTCCTCCAGCTCAGATGGCTTGGGCGCCCCGCTGTTTCTTTGGGATCGCGCCCCAGCGAGAATCGCGCAAATCCGCCGGGTCCTGGCTGGAACCGGCGCCGTCATTCGGCACCTCGATTCGCTCGAACTAGCCGCGGAAGCCGCCGCGAGCGCACCGCCCGGAGTGGCCCTGGTGGCCCTCGGCCAATCGGCCCCCGCACAGGTTCTATCCGGCGAAGTAATCCGCTGCTTTCGCGGGCGCCAGCATTTTGTCCTCGGCTACGAAGATAGCGCCGGCACATGGCCGCTGGGCGCGCGTTGCCGCGCGCTGCTCGACGGTGCACAACTTCTATTGGATAGTTCCAGCGCGGAGTTTCCCACGGACCTGCGCCGCCGCGTTCTGGCTGCTCTCCAGTCCGGAGTTCAGCGTCGCGCCGAGAAAGAGCACATCCGGGAGTCACTGGAACGCCAGGGAGTCATCGGCGCAAGCCCGGTAATGGCTGCTGTCTTCCGCCTCGTTCTGCGCGTCAGCAGCTTGAGCGACGTCACGGTTCTTTTCACTGGAGAAACCGGCACCGGCAAGGAACTCCTGGCGCGGGCCATTCACCGGCTCGATCCCAAGCGCTCCAGCGGGCCATTCGTTGCATTGAATTGCGCCGCACTCACTCCCACGCTCGCGGAAACAGAATTGTTCGGCCACCGCCGCGGCGCTTTCACCGGCGCCGATCACGACCGCAAGGGCCTGTTCCGCGCGGCCGACGGCGGCGTCCTCTTTCTCGACGAGATTGCCGAGCTGGACCTCGATCTCCAGGCCAAGCTGCTCCGCGCCCTGCAAGAAAGCCGCGTACTGGCCGTCGGCGAAGACCGCGAGGTGGCCATCAACGCGCGCGTGCTGGCCGCCTCCAACCAGGACCTTCGCGACCGGGTCGGGCGCGGGCTGTTTCGCGCCGATCTCTTCCATCGTCTG
The DNA here is from genome assembly GCA_020073585.1 of Terriglobia bacterium. Lineage (GTDB taxonomy): Bacteria > Acidobacteriota > Terriglobia > Acidiferrales > UBA7541 > Acidiferrum. The sequence continues at coordinate 48,388 of JAIQEV010000022.1, read as the reverse complement.
AACGTGGTCGCCATTCATGTGCCGCCCTTGCGCGAACACCTCGAAGACGTCGACGCGCTCATCGTCCATTTCCTCGCCAAGCACCGCTCACTCAATCCCGCGCGTACGATTGTGCCCGGCGCCGATTTTGTGGAAGCGCTCAAGGCCACCGGCCTGCCCGGCAATGCTCGCCAGCTTGAAAATCTCCTCCGCCATGCCATTGCTCATAAGGAAGACGACGCGCCTCTGAGTCTCGCCGACCTGCCCGCCGAGCTCTGGAAGGAACTCTCTGCGGGAGAGGCGCCGCGCCCCGAGCCGCCAATCGCTCGCGAGTTCCCGCCGGCGCCCCTGGAATCCATGGTGCCCGCCGATTTCCTCCGCCTGCTCGAAGAGCACCACTGGAATCTCCCGAGGTCGCTCGCGCACTGCGAGCAACTGCTTCTCGAAGCCGCTTTGCACCGCACCCGCGGCAATCAGTCTCAGACCGCTCGTCTGCTCGGCATCACCCCGCGCAGCGTGTACAACAAGCTTCGGCGCCGGTCCTTGCACGGCTGATTCGCTTCGCCTGTTTCGCGCGGCAGTTCAGAAAATTGTTTCCGGAACGCGCGGCCTGCAACCGGAAATGCTCTTCTGTTTCGCCGGCCCCGGTTCGCGCGTCCCGCAGGAGTGCTTTCCGCAAACTGTTGCGGCGCTTGAGCTTCGCGATTGCGAATTCCCCTTCCGGATTGGAAGCCGGCGTGCCCCTCTTCGTCGCGCGATCGAGCACGACCAGATACATGACGACGAAGCGAAACGCCCGTGGACTTGAAAAATCGTTGGGTCCATTTCCAGATTCGCGATGTGTACCTTCCCGAGCCGCATAACTTGTTGGACGCCCTGCACGGCTGCGATCTGCTCCAGGGCCGGGTCGTCGAGACGAGCGACAGCGGTATGCAGCCGGGCGCTTTCCTGGTCGTCGAGGTGGAGGGCATCGATCAACCCGTGATTGTTCCGGTCAAGCGGGTTTTGGGTGCGCTGTGAATGATTCGCCTATGCAGCCGTTTTGTGCAGCCTCGGATTATCAGCCTGCGAGTGCCCAAGGGTTCCCGCGGCACGCTGGTTACCGCGCGCATCGTGGCCCAGCTTATAAACGACGGAGCCAAGGATCTGTACGTCCGTCAGAAAGCCATCGAGGTGTTTCGCGCCTATCGCATTCGGCCCAAGGACCGCTTCGGCGAAGTCTGGTCGATTTTCGATTGGGTGCGCCGCACGACCCGCTATACAAGGGACATTTTTCGCGTCGAGCTGCTGCACTCGGCTCGCCGCACCTTGGAATTGAAGTCCGGTGATTGCGATGATTTTACGATTCTTCTCGGCGCCATGCTCGTCTCCACCGGCCATCCGGTGCGCCTCGTGCTCGCCGGCTTCCGTCCGCACAAACCGCATTCCTACAGCCACATCTATCCCGAAGTGCTCATCGGCAAGCGCTGGGTGGCGCTCGACGCCACCACCGACAAGCCCATGGGCTGGGCGCCGCCGGCCATCTGGAAGCGCGTGTGTGAGATAGGAAAGGAAGGGATCCAATGCTCGTCCAAGACATGTTGAGCGGTTACGTACACGAAGTGCCGGCCGCAGATTACGCGGGCTGCTCGGGTTACGGCGAAACTGTCTATGATGGTCTCGGCAATCCCGTCGGTGAAATGGTATACGACGGGCTCGGCAATCCGCTCGGATTGTTTCCCGCACTCGCGGCGTTGCTGCCGGCGATCAGCAGCGCTTTGCCGGCCATCGGTGGGGCGATCAGCAGTGCGCTTCCCGTCATCGGCGGCTTGGTCAGCAAGGCCCTTCCTGCGGTAGGGCAGATTCTCGGACCGGCTGTTTCCGCTATCACCGGCGGTGGAGCGCCAGCCCCCGCACCAGCGCCGGTTGTGGCTCCTCCTCCTCCGGCGTTTGCGCCACCCGCAGCCGCGTGGATGCCAGGGCCCAGTTATCCCGCTGCTCCGCCGTTCCCGCCCGCTCCCTATGCACCGATGCCACCGGGTTTTCCGTTTTTCCCCCCGCAGTTCGGCCCGGCTCCCTGGCCGGGATTTCGACCGGGCATGCCAGCGCCTCCCTACGGTTGGCCAGGCATGCAGTTCCCGATGATCCAAAGGAGGCGACGTCATGCTCGTGCAAGATAATCTCGGCTACGTTCACGAAGTGCCGGACAGCTACGGCCAAGTCGCGTACGACGGCTTCGGCAATCCCGTGGGGCTGTTCCCGGGAATTTTCAACGCTATAAAAGGACTGTTCGGGGGCCGGGGCGGTGCGCCGCCGGTTCCGCCGGGATTTCCCAGCCCCAGCGCGGCCATTGCTTCGGCTGCGCCGCAACTCTTTCGCCAGTTCGTACCCATTCGGCGCTGTGCCCCGCCCGTGGGTTGGACCACGCCCGCACTGCCGTATACCGGCCCGCATCCCCGGCGTCTCTACATGCGCTGCTCCGTGTGGCCCGGGCCGGCGGGGCTCGTCCCTGTGGCCCCCGGACAATGGCCGGGTGCTCCCGGCATGCCCGGCGCCCCGGGAGGCCCGGGCGCTCCGGGGATGCCCGGAGGGGGAATGCGCCGGCGCCACATGCGCTTCCGGCGTCGTCGTTAAGTCCGCGTGAGAAGAGGCAGGAGATTCGCGCCATGCTCGGGAGTTGCGCCAGTGAGTTATCTGCTCGGATCGCCAGGCTGCGAGGGCCGCTCAAGCTGTGCCCGGTCTTGCGGCTGTCTCTCGAGCGCGCGCTCGCTCTTCCGCCGCTTCCATTCTTTTCCCGCGCAGGAGTTCCTGCGGCGTCCGTGCTCACGCGTCATTCCGCGCGTGCTGGTTCGGCTCGGCGACCTGCGCGCGTTGATTTACTCCTCCGACCGCGGGCAGTGCGGCAGACCGCGGACGTTCATACACTTCATGGAGACGCCTCCGATGCTGGCCTGCGATCCGTTGGGCAAGCAGCTCTTTGTGGTCGGCGGCGACTATCGGGTGACGCGGAAAGGCATCGTCGGCTAGGCCTGCGCCCGGCCCTGCTGCCCTCGCGCGCGCGGAAGGATTCTCTCCATGAAACGTAATTCCGGGTTCGATGAGGTCATGATCGTCAACCCTTGCGACCCGGCCGCCATGGGCGATGCCCAAGGAGAAACGTCAATGCAATTCCACTATGCGGAATCCCCCGAATTCGCTGAATACGAGCCAGTGGGCGAATGGGGCGAGCAGGAATTCGCCGAGTTCGAGCCCGTTGGCGGATACGCCGCACCTGCTCCGTATGGCTACTACACCCAGCCGCCCGGCATGGCCGGTTGGGGTGCGGCCGGCCCGTACGGCTCCTACGCGAAACCCGAGTTCGCCAAGTACGAGCCGGTCGCGGGATATTCCGAAGCCGATCCCTACGGCCAGTTCGCGGAAACGGATCCCTATGGCTATTACGCCGAGCCGCCCGACATGGGCGCCTGCGGTGAGGTTGATCCGTACGGCTCCTACGCGGAACCTGAATTCGCCGAGTATGAACCCGTCGGCTACTACGCCGAGGAGTATCCGGTGGCCGGCTACGGTTACGCGCAATCGCCGGAGTTGGTCGGCTGGGGCCAGGCGGACCCCTACGGCTATTACGCCGAGCCCGAATTCGCCGGCTATGTCCGCGACACGCCGCCCACGTTCAATCCCAGTTGTCCCATGCCCACGAATGTGGCCGGCTTCGGAGAATATCCGTTCGAGGGTTACGTCAAGCCGCGGAACGTCAGCCCGACGTGCGAGCAATTCTCCCCGCCGCCGGACGGTACGACCGCGGTGCCGGATACGTTCCGGCCCATCTGGTGAATTCGCCCCCTGGCGGGGCCGTGAGTTCCGAGTCTGAAATGAACTCTTCTACGCAGGAGGATTGAACATGGCTGTCGTGCAAGGTATCAAGGAAAAAGTACACCTCCCGATCTATGACGCTCTCAAGATCGAGCCCACTGAGCAGCTCCGAGACACGGAGAAATCCAGCACCCTGAAGTTCTTCGTGGACGTCCAGGGCAAAACCAAATTGTTAACCAATTTACAAAGTGCATCCCTGTTGCCGCACTATAATACTTTCGAGGCGCGCGCCATGCGCGTTGTCATCAGCGACCTCCCTCCCGAATTCCCGGACAAGGATAAGGACGTGGAACTCGATGGGTTGACGGTGTTGAGCAGCGCGGATCCTCCGGTCACGCTCTCCGAGGATGGTGCCATGGCCATCACGGTCAGCCGGGCTGTCGATCTGCTCCGCGAAGCGCTCGATTCGAATGACGGCACCACCGAAGTGGACGCCAATGACGAGGACGTGACTCTGCCCACCGGTGTGGTCAACGACGGCACGGTGGAGCTGACCACCGATGACCTGCAGTCGGCGCTGGACAACATGCCGGAAGGCCCGCCGCAAGCGCAAATCGAGCCCAACAATGGTGCCGGCTCCATCCTGAGCAAATTCATCTACAACACCGTCACGACCTTCTATGTGGGCGAAAAAGTAATGATTGAGATGCCGACATGGTTCTTCCCCGCCGGCGCGGGTCCCTACGCTGAAAGCGGAAAGTTCTCCACGCACGGGGAGCCCAATCCGACGGCAACGTTCCGCTTTGCCGAGCCGATCTTCATCGACAAACAGCAAAATTTCCGCGTGGAGATCGAAATCCCCGACTCCGATGTGCTCGACGAGCTGCAAAGGATCTACGGCCCGCTCTTCGTCTGGGTGGTACTCGATGGTTATATGACGCGCGGGGTACAGTAGTCTCCGCGCCGCGCGTCCGGCTCACGCCGGAAGGTTGAAGGTCTATGCTCGCGAGCCACATCAGAGAGCGCCGCAGAGCGGCCACGGGTCCCGCCGGAGGCATTGCGCGTAGCCCAGCCTCCGGCGGAACCCTGATCCCCTACGACTATGCGGCGAAATTCAAGATCACGGGGCAGCCCGGCAACATCGTCCAGGATGTGATCGCCATCAGCCCGGACAGCGTCTTCGTTGCCGTCGCGATCGGCTACGGATTCGAGCAGCATCGTGTTCTCCCGCTGGAAATCTTCAAGAGCGATCAAGTCTCGGGCGCGCCTATAGCGCCGGGTGACTTGACGCTTGGCGATCTGCCGCGCATGGCGCTCATCGAGGGATTCCGCGTCGATCCGGGCTTCGAAAACCTCATGTTCCAACTCTCCGAAGATTCCGGCCACGGCGAAAGCAATTTCAACAGTCAGAAGATCTCGCGGGATCTCATCAATCACCTTTTCCAGCGGGTGTGCCGGCCCGCCGAAATTTCGTTCCTTTACAGCCTGGTGGACAGCGGCAGCGGCCGGGAAATGCAGGACGAACCGGTTCTGTCCTGGTCCGGCATCGGGGAGCCCTCGGGAAGGCGGCCTTTTCGTCCGCTGGCGCAGCCGCTTTCGTTTTTGCCGCGTTCGACGATCCGGGTGCAAGTGGAAGAACGCACCTCCGGCGTTACCGGAGAGCTGTTCATCGTGCTTTACGGCTACAAGATCTGGACCGGCGCCGCCTGTCCCGAACCAGCGGCGCAAGCGCTGGAGGAGGCTGCGGTTCGCCGCGGCTGGCCCCAGCAACCAGGGGCGCCAGTGATTCCCTTCGATTACGTAGCCAAATGCGAGCTGAAAGGCCGGCCAGGAACGTCTCAAGAGGACGAAATCACTATCAGCACCGAGGGAGCCTTCGTTGCCACCGCTCTGGGCTACGGGCTTGCGGTGGAAGAGGAAGGGGTGAAGCTGGCGCCAACACAAGGAAATAATGTGGTCAACCTGGCTCAGCTTCCACTGCGGAATTTTCCGCCGCTGGCGCTGCTGGACGGCATTCGCATACGGAAAGAATACATGCGCATTGCCCTGCAAGCTGGCGGCCAGCTTTCCCAGGACTTATCACCCGAGTTGGCCGACGCGATCTTCGAGCGCGTGAACCAATCGGAAGACGTTTCCTTTCGCTACACCATCTACGACAGCGGTACCGGCCAGGGCTGGCAGAATATGCCGCTGAACAACGTGGCCGGTCTGGGCATAGCGAACGGGCTGCGCCCCTTCAAGAGACTGGCGCGCCCCATGGTTTTCCGGCCGCGCTCGACGTTGCGCGTGACCGTGAATGAACACTTCGGGCGCGGCTGGCTGTACCTGGCGTTCCAGGGTTACAAAGTGCTCCAGGCGGAGTGCGGAGGGGCGTCATGAGCCTCGCGGCATTTGCAGAAGCACGCACACCCGCGGCTTCTCCCTTTTCGCGGCGAACCATCCCTTTTGACTACTCCTTCTATTTCAAGCTCTTCGACGAAGAAGAAGAAAAAGCAGGAGAAAGAGAGAAGAACAAAAAAGCAGAGAAGAGCCTTGTGAACCGGTTACTGAGCGCGACGGTTACCGTCAGCATCGAGGCGTCGTTCACCGCCGTATCCATCGGCTATGGCCTGCTGCCGCGCCAGCGCAGAATCTTTTTTGGCCCCAGCCAAGTCGAGGATTTCGCCGGCCCTCCACCCGCGGGAGGGCCTGGGACGCTGCCACCCGTGGCCTTCACGCCAACTCCTGTGGTGCCAAGTAGCATGACCACGAAGTCTCAGGAAATTCTCCAAACGTACCGCAATTTCCTCGCCGACCGTTCGACGCCGAAAACGGATTTCCTCGAAGGGGCGACACCGGACGACCTCCGCCGGTTCCTCAAAGAGGCGCCTCCAATTCTGCGGCGCGAGCTTGTGCCGCCCATGCCGCCCCGGCAATTGCAACTGGGCGACGTGTTCAGCTCCCTAAGCCGCGCGCTCGGCGAGGGCGAGTTCGCCCTTCGCGGACAACTCGGACCCAAGGCGGCGCAGGCCCTCGCGAATGGTATTCGCCTGAACCCGGCGCTGGCGCCGGCCATTTTTCTTTCCGATGGGCGCGATCCCCTCGAGCCGGACTGGCTCGGCAAGCTGTTTGAAACGACCGAGCCCCCGCCGGAGCGCGTGCAATTTCTTTATGCGCTGCGCGATGAAGGTACAGGCCGCGAGTTCCAGTCGGATTTTTTGCTGAACACTTCGGGGCTGGGTTCGAGCGGCGGCGAGCGCCCCTTCCGTTATTTTGCGGTGCCGATCACGTTTTCCCCCCGCACCACGGTCCGGCTGAACATCATTCCGAAGACCGAGTTCAAGGGCGAGCTGTACGTGGTGCTGCACGGCTACAAGATGTTGGGCGGCGAAGGCACGCCGACCGGACGCCGGTTGCGTCCGCCGCGGCGGGTAGGGAGGTTCCGGACTCGATGAACCGCAGCGGCTCGATCGCGGCTGGCACGGCGCCGGAGCTGAACGCGAATCTGTGCGCGCAGTGCGGCATTCCGCTGGACGCCAAGTATTTCGACGAGTCGTCCGTGCAGCCCCCTCCGGCGGCCGGCCATGTCCTGGTGCTGGCCCGGTTCGAGCTCCCGCCGCAATATTGCGGCGTGCTGGAATACTTTTCTCAATTCACCGATGCCTGGGCCCGGGACAACACGCGTGTCCGGACCCCTTCGCTGGAGTGGGCGATCCTGGCGAATAAGCGCCCGCTGTACCCGTACATGCAGCTCAATCGGATCGTGAACCCCTGGGGCTTCGGCAGCTTTCCAGTTTCCGCGCGATTGGAGGACAGTGCCACGGTTGAATTCGTGGTGCGCGGCGTCACGCCCCGCATGGACGACCCGGAAGTAGCGGCCGACGCGACGCCCGCGCCGGTTCGCGTCGGCGGGCGAATTGTGGGGAGGTATTGGTACAACGCGGCCTTCGGCGATGTGGTGCGGCGCTCCTGAACTTCGGCGCGGTTTGCGGCCGGTGCCGTCGGGGCGTGCCTACCGTGTGGCCTCGCCGGACGCGAACTCTTTGGTCACGCGGGAACTCGCCGGCGAACTGGCCCGCGTGCTGCAGCGCTTCGCGCGGGAAGCGGGATTCGGCGATGGAGACCCCGTCGGGATTTTCTTCCGGCCCGGCGTGGTGGGCCATCATCAGTTGGGTCGCGCGGCGGATATTTATGCTGTGGGTGGAATCGGCATCGAGGAATGGAAACGCCGCTGGGACGCTGCTCTCGGCAAGGCGCCGCATCCGGCCGCCTGCCGCTCCCGTGCCCGGCACGAAGGCATGGCCAATCTCGGCTGGCGTCTCTACAAAGCGCTGCAGCTCTACGGCCGCTGGGCTCAACCCTACGGTTACCCGATTCAGTTGTTCGGCCCGTGGACTCGCCGCGAGGGTCCCTGGAAATTCATCAGCGATGGTTTGCTGGACGCCCATCGCGACCACATTCATGTGGCCAAGTGAACGTTCGGCAGTCAGGAGGCTTCCATGAACCGCAGCGTAACGCGTACCGGGTTCATCGATCCGTTTTGTGACCGCATCGCCGCTTTCGAAATCACTCCTTCGCTGGGCCGCAAGCGAGTCTTTGTCGTCGCCATGCGCGGCGCCATCTCCCCCGTTCCGGCGCCCGCGGACGCCTACGAGGCGATGCCGCCTGGCGCGGGTCTCGATGCGGAACCGCTCCCGCCCGCGCCGAATCGTTGGGCAGTGCCGTCATACAGCCTGCCGCCCGGCAATGCCCGTGTGATGTCCCCGAGTGGAGACGAGTTTATCGCCGTGCCGGTTCGCGGCGAGATCGTCCGCGATGCCGCGGGTCGCCTGTTTGAAGCCGCGGGCCAGCGCCTGCGGCCGCTCGAGCGCCTCGTCCGCGGCCCGCGCGGCGAGTTCCTCGAGCTTCTCCCTGCGCCCCAGCCCCCCGCGTCTTCCACGGAAGAAGTTTTCGATGCGGAGTTCGTGGATCAGCCGCAGCAGCACCGGAATGAAAGAGAAGGGCATCCGGCGAGCGCCGCAGATGTGAAGCCCGAGCAGGGCTTGCCGCCGGCCGCCGCTTGCCGCAGGATCTTTGCCGATCCTGGCCTTCCGCGCCTGGTCCGCTTCGGTGACTTCAAGGCCATGCTGGCTCCGCAGCTCGCTCACAGCGAGCGCCTCCGGGATGTCCATCGCCTCCCGTGCTACGTGCAGGTCTTCGAGTCCCCCCGCGACCAGCGCGCTGACTCTTTCTTCGAAGCGATCCAGGCCGGAGCGAAGTCCACAGCGCCTATTCAGCCCCTCCAGGATGAGGTCGTCGCGATGCTGGGACTTGCCGGTTTTCTGTTGCGCCGCCCGCGCCCGCTGCGGCAAGCGAACCGTGAGCCGGGCTTGGTACTTTCCGGCGACCGGTTTTTCCGCCTGACCCTGGGAACCGATCCCACCGCCGAGTCCCGCCCCGCATCCTCTGCCACCCCGCCCAAGGCCCAGGCGGAAGCGCAGGAGCAGGCGGAAGCGGAGCCTGCCCCGGTGGCTCCGGCCGCTGCCGCCGCTCCGCTGGCGCCGCCCCCGGCCCGCTTTACGAAGAGCGAGATCCCCAGCCGCTTCCTCAAGGCTTGGGAATTTCAAATCAGCCGCGACGAAGCACTCTACGACATTCACATGGCTGCTTCCCGCGGTCTGCGCGCCTCGCTTGTTCGCAGGATGCGCCGGTGGCTCCATGGCCGGGAGGAGTTCCACAAATGGCAGGCGCTGCTCTGCGGCAAAGACGCCGACGACCAGCTCTGGGCTGTCCGTCCGCCTCGTGAAAGTCTTTCCGGTCCCGCCGTGCGCGACTGGGCGCGGCGCACTCTGGATGCTGCTGGCTACGATGCGGCGGCCATGCTGCTCGAATGGGAGATTTACTGGCGGCGGAAAGGCGTGTGAGTAACGGCGCTTCGCCGCGGCACTTGAAACCGATTTCATGCGAATTTCGAAAGGAGAAAGTCGATGGCAAACCAGCCGGCACCGCAGGTGACCCCCATATCCGGATCAGCCCCCTCGCCCGTGCTCGATGACTTGCAAAACGTCATCGCCGCACAGCGCACGCTCGAGGAGGAGCGGAAGAAGCTCAAATCGGAGTTCGACAAAACAAGGGAGCAATGGACCTTTGACCTGGCGAAGGAAGTGGCCAAAAGCTTCAACCTGCCGTCCCTTGTGAACCGCGCCAAGGACCTGGACAAGAAGAAACAGACTTTCGATGAGCAACACAACAGTCTCAGCACAGCGATCAAGCAGCTCGCAGACACGATCGAATCCTACGAAAAGGACCAAGCGAAGAGGAACCAGCTCATCCAGGCGCTCGATGTGCAAATGCAACAGGTCGGCGTGGCCTGCCATGCATATGAAGGCCTGGAGAAGTGGCGCAATCGGCTGGTCGGCATGATGAAAAAGCCGGGCCGCAAAACCGCAAAATAGAGCGGCAGGACGCAACCGCGCACAGGGGGAAGCCATGTACCTGTATGAAGTGAACGGCGCACAACGGCCGGCGGCCACGCCTGCGCTCGCCGGCGCGCTGGGCGAGGCGGGAAGTCTCAAGCATTTTGCGCCGTCGGAGCTGACGCTTTCACCGGAAGAAACGCTCGCGGTCTATCGGTTCTTCTGGCCGGACCTTAATTTCAGCGGCCTGGGCGCCCTCACCGACAAGGACCGCGAATTCGCGCAGGCCCTGCTGGTGGAAGCCATTGATGCGAGTTGCACGATGGGCGTCGTCGAAGACATCTACAATCGCTTCTTCATGAAGATTCCCGGCAGCTTCAAGGACATCGCCAAGAGCGCGATGAAGATTGCGGCCAGAGCCATCGCCGCGCGGTGGTTCGGCCGCTGCCGCCTGACCGACCCGGGCCAGGCGCGGATCTACGAGAGCATTCGGCGCACGCTGGCGCTGAAGTTCAAGACCGTGATCGTGCTGCGGCTGTCCACTGGCGAACTGGACTACTGAGGCGGCGCTAGTGCCGCTCGGAAGGAAAAGAGGAGCGCGTGGCGTACCTTCGCATCAGCGGCCCATCGAATGGACTTGGCCGGTTCGGCTGCGGACCCGGATGCTCTTGTGCTCCCTGCCGCCAGCGCCTCGCCGGCTTCGGCGAGCGCTATGTTCCCGACGAAGACGGCGAACCCGAGCCTGCACCCGAGCGCAAGCCGCCCCCGGCGCCCGTGCGGACAGGCGAGGAGCCTGAGAGGGGGCAGACGGCCGGCGGCTGGGGCAATCTCCCGGCGAACGATTCTTCATTCGGTTTCGGCGCAGCCGCTCCGGGGGCCCGCGCGGTTTTCGTCCCCGGAATGTCGGGCGGCAATCGCGGGCCTCGCGCAAGGAAGGAGCAAGAGATGGCCTACTTGAAGCGCTTGGCGGACGGTTCTTTGGCCTCGCTGCCGCGCGGGAGCGCCCGCCTCGGCGATATCGGCTGGACCGTGCGCATGCCGGGGTACCCCAGCGGCCCGGAAGTTACTCCGGCGGGCCACGAACAGATCACCATGAACGCCATCGGTCCGGCTAAGACGATCTCCTTTCCCGTGGGCGGACGCCCTGTCTCCGTCAAACTCTCCGCTCCGGAGATCGGCGCGATCATTGCCGGCAATCGCAGTGTGGACCTCGGCTGGTACGGCACCGGCACCGCATTCGCTTTCAAGGAGGAAGAGCAGAGGCGGCACTCCTTGCGCCGCAATTATGGGCAGAACATTGCCGATGCCCTCTGCGATATCGTCGGCTCGCTGCGCGCGCAGCATCGCGGCATCCTGGCCGAGGCCAACCCGCTCGAACGCATGCGGAAAATCGGCCAGGCGCTGCATCTCGTCCAGGACTCCTACTCCCCCGCGCATACCCAGCGCCGCTCCGATTCCGCCTGGTGCATCGAGTACATTCGCAATTTCGGCCGCGGCGGCCTGCCCCTGGTCGGCTCCGACAAGGAACACCGCGTCCCCTCCGACGAGCGGGACAAGATCGCCTATGCGAAAAGCAAAGGCGCAGCCAGAAAAGCCGAGGACTCTTCGCGCCGCTACCTCCAAATTGTCCTCAAAGCCATCGTCGGCCGCGCCAACGCCGACCCCGCTGCCGGCTCGGAATCCGCCGCGGACTTCGAGCGATTCCTCGGCGATATTCTCCGGCTCTGCGGAAGAAGCGCGGTCCGCTGTGGTTCTGCGCCCTAGTGATGTTTCCGGGCTTCCCGCCTGCCGGGGAGGGCCTGAAGGAATCGCGGATGACGTCGAAGACTTTCCCGGTTTTTCGGCCCTACAGTCGTCTGGCGCGCAGCTACGACGCCGCGCTTGGCGTTCCGAATTTTCTCCGCACGCGTCACGCCTTTCGATTTCTCGTCCGCCGGTACGCGATCCGTTTTCGGTCCGCCGCCGATCTGGGTTGCGGCACCGGCCTGTTTGCCCGCTACCTGGCCGCTTGCTGGCGCGTGCCGGTTTTTGCGGTGGACCGGTCGCGCGAAATGCTGCGCGTGGCCCGGGGAAACTGTTGCGGCAGCGCGGTCCAGTTCCTCGAACAGGACATCCGTTGTCTGCGTTTGCCGCAGCCGGTGGATCTCATCACCGCTAACTTCGACACGTTGAACCACCTGGTGCACAGAGACGAAGTGCGCCGGCTCTTCTGCCGCGTCGCGGAAAATCTCCGGCCGGGCGGCTGGTTCATTTTTGACTTCGTCACGCCTTGCCAGCCGCTCGCGGGACGCCGAACCTGGGTGCGCCGGTATCGCCATTGCGGGCGGGAACTTCAACAGCGCATCCACTGGGATCCGCCCAGGCGCCTGCTCTCCATCCTGATCGTGGAGCGGTGGGCCGCGCATTCCCCGCCGGCGGTCGAAGTTCATCGCGAGCGCGCCTATGCGCCCCGCGAAATCGGACGCTGGCTCCTCGATGCGGGATTCGTCATCCGCGGGGTGTACGACGCGGCCACGCTGCGGCCCGCGCGCAACTGCCCCTCGCGCCTCATCGTCGTGGTGCAGGCTCGCGCGGACCATCTGAGGCCCGATCGTTCTCCTCGATATCGCGGCGCTCACCAGCCGGAACCCCAGGCTTGAAACGAGATGATCGGCGCCCGGAAAAATTATTGTAATCCCGTCAAAACTTTTCTTCCGCAAGCCATGAACGCGTTACTTGCCGCAACTCTGCCCGCGGGCTCGCGGCCGCTGAAGGACTGGTTCCAGCGTCATTTCGCTGTGCGTTTGCTTCTCCTGCTTCCCGGCTTGCGTGCCGGTGGGCGGTAACGGCCCCATCCGCCTGGACTCCCCCGGCAAGAACTGCCCGTCAACAGCGCAGGAATCGGAAACCCTCCGGCTCTGGGATTCATTTTCAAAACAAATCGCCGGTTGTTCACGGTTTTCCCGGCTCCGCTTCGACCCTCTGTGCAAGCCCCAATAGATGATACCCAGGCCCCAGAACGGCGCAGTAAGAATCAAGATCCAGGCGCAGAGCACCACCATCAGGAAGACGTCGGTTACCAGCCGAAGCTCGCCCGGGTCTCCGCTTTCCGCAACCAGCAATGTCAGGAATGTGTAGATGGTCCTTCTCGCTTTCTGCCAGCCGCATCTTCCACGCCCCCTAGTTAGAACACAAACGCAAAAAACAGATGCCTGGAATTGGTAAGTGCTTGGTAAAGATTCGTCAGCCAAAGCCCGCGGAGCTTAACAATTCTTGACGGTCGCGGGAACGCAACGCGGGCTAGAATTGCGCTGCGTCACTTGAATACGGTCAACAGTCAGACGAAAATTGAATCGGGCGCCCAGATGAGACATTCTGCCGGCCTGCCGGGTCCTCGCGTTCTCTTGGTGGACGACGACGTGGAGTTGTGCCACCTCATCTCTCAATACCTAGCCCAGGATGGATTCGCGGTTGATGCCGTGCATAGCGGCGCGAAAGGGGTGGAGCGCGCGCTCTCCGGTGAACACGCCATCGTGGTGCTGGATGTGATGCTCCCGGACATGAAGGGCTTTGAAGTTCTCCGCCTTGTGCGCGCCCAGTCTCCCGTTCCGGTTTTGATGCTGACCGCCCGGGGCGATGAGCAGGACCGCATCCTGGGTTTGGAGATGGGTGCGGACGACTACTTGCCCAAGCCCTTCAATCCCAGAGAACTCTCCGCGCGGATCGAAGCGATCCTCCGCCGTTCCAGGCCCGCTCCGGCGGGAATGCGCCCGGGTCCTGCCGAACTCCTGATCGTCGAAGACCTCGAGTTGGATAAAGGAGCCAGGATCGTTCGGCGCGGCGAACAGGAAGTGGAGCTTACCACCGTCGAGTTCGATCTCCTCGAGGCTTTTCTGAAATCGGCAGGGCGCATTCTCCCGCGCGAGGAGATCGTCCGGACCGTGTTGGGCCGCGAATTTTCCCCGTTTGACCGCAGCCTCGATGTGCACGTCAGCAACCTTCGCCGGAAGCTGGGCGCGAGGCCGGATGGCTCCGAGCGCATCAAGGGCATTCGGGGCATCGGATATCTGTATGCCATGTCCTGCAACTCGCGCGGGGATGGAAGCTAGATGCGCCGTCTCTTTTACAAAATCTTTCTCTGGTTCTGGCTGGGAATGGTTCTGGTGAGCGCGACGTTGATTGCTTCCACGGCCTTGACGCACTCGCGCTCAGCCGAAGACGAACGATGGCGGCAACGCTACGCGCCCATTCTGGAATTGCGCGCCCAGCGGACCGCCGAGCTTTATGACCGCGATGGAGCATCCGCTCTCGAGAAGTATCTGAGCTCCCCCGAACGTGAGCGCAGAGACTCCGTCCGCGACTATCTCTTCGACGAAGCTGGCCGGGAAGTTCTTGGCCGGCAGGCTCCCGACCGGGTTCTGCGCGTTCTTGCCGAGGCGCGCCAATCTCCCGGCGGCCAGCCCCGTTTCTTTACGCAGGAGAGAGTCGCTGCGGAATTGACGGCGGGCCCCAGCGGGCGGCCCTATCTGTTTGTAACGGCTTTTCCCCCGCGGGCGATGGTGCCCCGTTCCCTTTCCCGATTTCTGTTTGCGGACCTGGATCGGGAAGGAATCATGCGCCTGGTTGCCGTTCTGCTCGTGGCTGGAATCTTCTGCTTCTGGCTGGCAAGGCACATCGCCAGTCCCATCGGCAAACTTCGCCTAGCCACGCGCGAGATCGCCAATGAACACCTGGGTGTGCGCGTGGATGGCCACGTGCTCAATCGGCGGGACGAACTCGCCGAACTCGCTCGGGATTTCAATCGCATGGCCGAGCGCATCGAAGCCCTGATCACCGCGCAGCGCAATCTCCTGGCCGACGTCTCGCACGAGCTGCGCTCGCCGCTCTCTCGCTTGAACCTCGCCCTGGGGCTGGCGCGCCGCCGCGCCGCTCCGGAGGCGGTGGAACACTTGAACCGCATCGAGCGCGAGACCGACCGGCTCAACACCTTGATCGGTCAATTGCTGGCCTTGGCGCGTGTGGATAGCGGCGTCGACCTGCAGCGAAAAGAGGTTTTTGATTTGGGGACTCTCCTGCAGGAAGTTGCTGCGGACGGCGACTACGAAGCGCGCGACCGCAATTGCACGGTCACGTTTCATTCCGCTCTTGAGTGCCAGGTGGAGGGGGCGCGAGAAATGCTCCGCGGCGCGATCGAAAACGTTGTCCGCAATGCCGTGCGCTACACCGCGGAAGGCACCAACGTCGAGATTACCCTCGTGTCCCGGCGCTCGCAGAGCGGTCCGCGGGCTCTCATCCAAGTGCGCGATCACGGTGCGGGAGTGCCGGAAGATGCTCTCGCCGAGCTGTTTCAACCCTTTCACCGCGTCCCCGATGCGGCCCAGCAAAGATCCGACAGCGCCGGTCTGGGCCTGGCCATCACCCAGCGCACTTTTCGTCTGCACGGAGGGAATGTCACGGCTGCCAATGCACCGGACGGGGGTCTGGTCATAACCCTCGAATTGCCGGTCAACCGGACCGGAACGGAAGTTGTGTAAGGAGTGCGCGATGTGGAAGCGACCGATCGGTTGGGCGTTGTGGAGTTTGCTGATACTGACCGTGGGGGTATCTGCCCAGGACGCGCAGCAAGCCGCGCCGGAACGGGAAGCGGCCCCGCCGCCGCGTCGAGACGCTGCCGAGGAAAGGGGAAGACCCCTGTTTGGCAAGATCGCCGCGATCCATGCGGATTCCCTGGAGCTGACCCGGCCGGACGGCGGCACCGTGACGGTCAAGCTGACCGCGCAGACGCAATTCCGCAAGGACCGCGAGACCGCGAAGCCCGCCGATTTTAAAACCGGCGATGTCGTCTTTGTCCGCGGTGAAGAAAATCCCGATCACACGTGGACCGCGCAGATGGTCGGGGCCCGCGCAGCAGGCGGACCGGGCGCTCCCGGCGCGCCGATGGGAACCCTGGGCAGGGATTTTGTGGCCGGCGAGGTGACGAGCCTGGAAGCGCCGAAAATCAATGTTCTGCGCATCGACGGTGTTTCGCAGCCGATCCAGCCCAATGAAGAAACCTCTTTTCGCCAGGGGCAGGAGAGCATTACGTTTGCCGACCTCCATGCCGGCGATCACCTCGTTGCGCGCGGGGCCCTGCAAGGGGACGTTTTTGTCCCCAAAATGCTCATGCTGGTGAGCCCGGAGCGCTGGAAGAGAATGCAGGAAATGGGTGGATTCGGACCGGGACGCGGCCAGGCGCCGCCAGCCTCCGCGATTCCGCCAAAACCCCAGGAGCTTCCCCGGTGAGGCGGATTCTCCTCGCGCTTTTGCTGTGCGCCGGCGTGCGGGGCTCCTCCACGCTCGCGCAGGAGGCGCAGCCCGCTCCTCCGCCGGCCGGCTATGAAATCTCCGGCACAGTCCGCGCGGGAAAGACGCCTCTTCCCGGTGTCACCGTAACCGCCTCAAACACACTGAGCGGAAAGAAATTCATCACGGTTACTGCACTGAACGGGGATTTCACCTTCACGGGCCTTGGCCGCGGACGCTATGTGGTGAAAGTGGAATTCGTCGGCTTTGCCGTGCAAACCCAGGAAGTCCTCGTCAATCCGCAGAGCGCGGCGGCAAAGCTGGATGTTGAATTGCTCCTCGCCTCGCGCATCCCGCAAGAACAGCAATCGCCGGCGAGCAACTCCCTGGCCCCCCGTTCCAGCCGGGGATTTCAGAGTGTCCCCATCGAGAATACGCTCGCTGCGCTCGGAGGCATGGGGGCCGCGCCAGGACTCGGCGCCGGCCAGAACGCGCCGGGGGAAAATCCGGGCGATCTCTCCGCGTTGCCGTTCAATGCCGGAGGGGCGGAAGTCCCGGCGGAATCGGTCAGCATTACCGGCGCGATGGGCCGCACGCAGGATTTTGGTTCCGGAAGCGAAGAAGAGATCCAGGACCGCGTGCGCGAATTTCGCGAGCACGCCCAGCGCGAAGGAGGGATGCCCGGCGGGGACGGATTTGGCGGCGGGCCCGGCGGACCCGGCGGGCGCGGCCCATTTGTGCTCTCCCGCATGCCGCGGGGATTCGACAGCAACCAGCCACACGGCACGCTCTTTTTCAGCGGCGGAAATTCGCTTTTCGACGCCAGACCGTATTCGCTGACGGGGCTCCAAACGCCCAAGGCCGCCTACGACACCATGCGCTTCGGCGCCTTTGTCGGCGGCCCCTTGAAGATTCCGAAGATTTACGACGGCAGCAAAAAGAATTTCTTTTTTCTGGGTTGGACCGGCAGCCGCGGCCGCAACCCCTATGATGCTCTCTCGACCGTTCCCACCCCGGCCGAACGCTCCGGCGATTTCTCGGCGACGCAATTGAACAATGGCGCGCCCGTGCAGATTTTCGATCCGGCTACGGGCTTGCCGTTTGCCGGCAATCGGATTCCGGCTGGAAGCATCAGTCTGCCGGCGCAGTCGCTTCTCCAATTCGTTCCCTTGCCGAACCTGCCGGGAAATGCGCAAAACTTTCGCTATGTGACTTCTGTGGACAGCAATGCGGATACCTTTATTCTCCGCCTGGTGCACAATTTCGGCTCCGGAGGAGGACCGGGGTTTGGCCGCTTTGGCGGCGGGGGAGGAGCTGGCGGGAACGCACGCCGCGCGCAGAATAATCTCAGCTTCGGCGGGAACTACTCGCGGAACTCCAGCAACAGCGCGGGCCTCTTTCCCTCCCTGGCGGGAAGCTCCAACACCCAGGGGCTGAACGCCAACGCGAACTATACCTACGGCAAGGGAAAAATCACCAACAGCCTGCGCTTCAATTACAACCATCTGCACACTTCGTCGTCGAATCTTTATTCCTTCGTCCGGAATGTGGCTGGCGATGCGGGCGTCGGCGGGGTGTCCGCGGATCCCTTTGCTTGGGGAATTCCGGCGCTCAGCTTTTCGCACCTTGCGGGCCTGAACGATCCCGCTCCGCAACGCCGTCTCGATCAGACCTACACGCTCGCCGATTTTATTTCCTGGAACCGCGGAAAGCACAATTTCCGGTTCGGCGGCGACCTCCGGCGGATTTTGCAGAGTTTCCACGCGGCGCGCAACGCCAACGGCAGCTTCACGTTTACCGGTTTTGCCACCGCCCAGTACGTCAACGGCGCCGCGGTGCGCGGCACGGGCTACGATTTTGCCGATTTTCTGCTGGGCCTGCCGCAGCTCACCGCTCTTCAGACCGGCGCAAACTCCTACGATTTTCGCGCCAACGCCTGGGACCTCTACGCGCAGGACGATTTCCGCGTCCTCCCCGGCCTGACCCTGAATCTGGGCCTGCGCTATGAGTACAACGGCCCGTTCGCCGAGGCCCACGGCCGAATTGCGAATCTCGATGTCGCTCCGGACTTTACCGCCGTCGCCCCGGTTTTGCCGGGGCAGAACGGCCCGTTCACGGGGGCCTTCCCGGCTGCTTTGCTCGAGCCGGATCGCAATAACTTCGCGCCGCGCATCGGGATTGCCTGGAAGCCGGCGAAGCAGACCGTTGTCCGCGCGGGCTACGGGATCAACTACAACCTCGCGCAGTACGCCAACATCATCCAGAATTTCGCTTTTCAGCCCCCCTTTGCCGTCTCTTCCACGAATAGCAGCAATCTCTTCAACCCGCTCACCCTTGCCAATGGATTTCCTCCGCTGCCGCCGGGCTCGGTCACCAACAACTTCGCCGTCGATAAGAACTACCGCTTGGGATACGTGCAATTGTGGAATCTGAATATCCAGCGCGAACTCCCCCGCGGCATCATCTTCAATATCGGCTACAACGGCGCCAAGGGAACGCATCTCGATCTGCAGCGCGCCCCCAATCGCAATCCCGATGGCACGCTCCGCATTCCCGGCGTACAGCCCTTCCTCTTCGAATCTTCCGCGGCGAATTCCGTTCTTCATGCGGCTACCCTCAGCGCCCGCAAGCGCCTGCAGGGCGGCCTGGCGATCGGCGGCACATACGTCTTCGCGAAGTCCATCGACAATGCCTCATCCATCGGGGGCGGCGCGGTCGTCGTCGCGCAGAATGACCAGGATCTGGCGGCGGAACGCGGGCTGTCGAGTTTTGATCAGCGCCACAGATTCACCGGCAATTGGATCTACGAGCTGCCGTTCGGCGCCAACAAGCGCTTCGTGCAAAACGGCCGCTGGGCCCGCGTTCTGAGCGGCTGGCAATGGAGCGGGGACTTCACCATTGCCTCGGGACTCCCCTTTACGCCCCGCGTGCTCGGCAGCTTTACGGACGTCAGCGCCGGCGTGAACGGAACTCTCCGCGCGGACTACACCGGCGCGCCGGTACACCTGCCGAATCCCACGACCCTCGAATGGTTCAACACCGCCGCTTTCGCCGCCCCGCCCGCGGGCCAGTTTGGCAATGCCGGACGCGACATCCTGGAAGGGCCGGGGCAGGTGACAGTGAACATGGCCCTCGGCAAAACATTCCCGATCAAAGATTTCCGCGCGTTGGAGCTTCGCCTCCAGGCCAACAATGTCTTCAATGTGGTGCAATTTACGGCCATCAATACGGTCGTGAACTCGCCGGCCTTCGGCCAGGTGACCGCCGCGGGAAATATGCGGCGCCTGTCGTTGATCGCGCGGTTCCGTTTCTAGGAAGAGGCATGGGAAGCATGCGAAAGACAGTTTGGGTTCTTGCGGCGGCGGTGTTGCTTCTGTTTCCCCGCCCCAATCGTGCGCAACAGGTCTCGAATCCATCGGACGCCGGCTATCGTATTCGTGTCACCTCCGATCTGGTGCTGGTAAACGTGATCGTGCGCGACAAGCAGGGCAACCTGGTGCGCGGGCTCAAAAAGGAAGATTTCACGCTCTCCGAAGACGGCCAGCCGCAGCGGATTCAAAGCTTCGATATCGAAAATGTCGAGGAGCTTGCGCTGGCCGCGCAATCGCAAGCGGCGGTTTCGGGCGCTGCTGCGCCGGAAGCATTGCTGCGCGCGGCGCCGGGGCAGCCCGCTGCCTTTGACGCGCGCAACCGCAGGCTCCTGCTGTTGTTCTTCGATTTCACGGGGATGGACCCCGAACAGGTGGACCGCTCCGTGCGCGCGGCGAAACAGTTTGTGGAAACCAGTCTGCACCCCGCGGATCTTGTCGCGCTGGTCTCCTTGGCCACATCCCTCCGTGTGGATCTGGACTTCACCGGCGACAAGACCCGGATCCTGAGAGTGCTCGCGGCGTACGCCTCCGGGCAGGGTCAGGGCTTCGAGTATGGCGCTACCGGCTCCGCGGAAGGCTCCGCGGAAACCGGCGGTTCCTTTGCGGCGGACGATACGGATTTCAATCAGTTCAACACGGACCGCAAGCTGCTGGCCCTGCAATCGCTGATGTCCGCTCTCACCGGGATCCCGCAAAAGAAGTCCATCATCTATTTCAGCAACGGGATCAGCCGCTCGGATATTGACAACCAATCGGCCTTGCGTGCCGCGACGGCCGCTGCGGTGAAGGCCAACGTCTCCATCTATCCGCTCGACATCCGCGGCTTGGAAGCGCTGCCGCCGGGTGGAGAAGCGCAGTCGGCCAGCCTGCATGGCGTGTCGGCCTATTCGGGCAGGTCGGTGATCGATCAGTTTGACTCCAACGCCGCGACCCAGGAGACCCTCTCTACCCTCGCGGCCGACACCGGGGGCAAGGCCTTCTTCGATTCCAACGATTTCAGCGCCGTCTTTTCCCAGGCGCAGAAAGACAGCTCCGCATATTACGTGCTCGGTTTTACCAGCGGCAACAAGGCTCGCGATGGTCGGTTCCGCCGTCTGCGCGTGAACGTGAGCCGGCCCGGCGTGAAGCTGGACTACCGCTTCGGCTACTACGCCGACCGCGATTTCGAGCATCTGAACCGCGCCAGCCGTGAAGAGCAGTTGGAGACCGAACTGGCGTCGGATCTTCCCCAGACCGGCGTTGTCGTCTATGCCGGAGCCTCTTATTTCCGCCGAGATGGCGCGCATTACTATCTCGCTGTTTCCCTGGTGATTCCCGGCTCGCAAATTCCCTTTGTCTCCGAAAAGGATAAGGACAGCGCCACAATCGACGTCATTGGCGAAGTGCGCGAGCCCGGAAAGACCCCCGTCGGACACCTTCGCGATACGGTAAAGCTGGCCGTCGGCCAGGAGCGGCAGGTGCGCTCCAAAAACGTGCAGTACAACACGGGCTTCCTTCTGCCGCCGGGTTCCTTTCACTTGAAGTTCATTGTTCGCGAGAATCGCACGGGGCGTATGGGCTCGTTCGAGACGGATGTCCAGATTCCCGATCTCCGCAAGACTCTGTTGAAGATGAGTTCCGTCGTCCTCGGCAGTCAAAGGGTTCCCTTCGCCGGGAAGAAAGGCGCTCCGAATCCGCTCGTTCAAGACCAGTACGAACTGCTGCCCAATGTGACCCATGTTTTCCGTCAGGATCAGCACCTCTACCTGCAATATGAGGTCTACGAACCCGCGCGGGCCAGGAACGCCGAAGCGGCAGCGCATGCGAGCAGTCCGCCGGCAAAAGCAAACCGCGGCGAACTGCGTGTTCTGACCAGTATTGAGTTCTTGCAGGGGGCAACGAAAGCATACGAGTCCAAACCGGTTGTCGCCAGCGAGCTGTCTGCCCCGGATCGCAAGGCAGTCATTTTCCAGATCGATTTGCCGCTCCAGTCGTTCAAGCCGGGGCTCTACACCTGTCAGGTAAACGTCATTGATGACGCGGCGGGAAATTTCTCCTTTCCGCGTTCCTTGCTTCTCATTCGCGAATCGGTCGCCGGTGGCCCTCGCCAGGAGGCAAAACCGCCTTCTCCGTAAAGCCAACTCCCTATCCCCGGCCTTGGAAAGGGATTTGGCGCTTGCAGGCTGTCTTGGGATATCATTTGTATGGGGATTGCAAGACCATGAGCAGTACATCCGCTGCCAGCTCAGGAGCCCCCGCTTCTCAACCTTCCTTTGAGGCCCTCTTTGCAGCCTTGCCCGGAGCCGTTGTGGTCACCGGCCCCGAGGGACGCATCTGTCAGGCCAATGCCCAGGCCGAGAGGCTTTTCGGCTATGCCCGGAGCGAATTACTGGGTCAGCCTCTGCAATTCCTGATTGTCGAGGACTCGCCTGCCATTCACCCCGCGCTTCGCGAAGACGCCAGTGCCGCGCCCACGATGCCTCCCACGGGCGCGCAAGGCAACGTGCTCGGCCGCCGCAAAGACGGAAGCTCCTTCCCGGTCGAGGTGCAACTGGCCCCCCTGGACTTCCCGGCGGGCCGCTTCCTCGTGGCCGCCATCCGCGATCTCTCGGAGAGCAAGCAGATCGATGTGGCCTTGCGGCAAAGCGAATCGCTCTTGCGGCAGCTCACGGACTATATCGACGAGGTCTTCTTTGTCATGGACATGCCGTCCGGGAAGGTGCTCTACGTCAGCCCGGCCTACGAAACCGTCTGGGGACGCTCGTGCCAGAGCCTGTACGAGTCGCCCATGTCGTGGTTTGAAGCCATCCACCCCGACGACCGCAAGCGGCTTGCGCCCGCGGTGGAAAAGTATCTGCTCGATGGGGAACTCAAGGTGGAGTACCGCGTGCTCCGCCCGGATGGCACCTTCCGCTGGATCTTCGACCGCGCCTTCCCGGTGAAAGGCCCTTCGGGAGAGGTTCAGCGCGCCGTCGGAATCGCCGAGGACATCACGGAAAGCAAGCAAGCGAAAGAAGCCTATCGTCTCAGCGAGGAGCGTTTTCGTCTGCTCGTGGACAGCGCCAGGGACTATGCCATTTACATGCTGGATCCCGGAGGTTTCGTCGGCAGTTGGAACGCGGGGGCCGAGCGCCACACCGGATTCACGGCGCCGGAGATCATTGGAAAGCACCTTTCGTGCTTTTACATTCCCGAAGACGTGACCCGGGGAAAACCGGAGCAGGTTTTGCGCGCGGCCGCCGCGCAGGGACAATTCGAGGACCAGGGGTGGAGAATACGGAAGGACGGCTCGCGCTTCTGGGCCAATTCGATTACTTCCGCGATCCGGGATGAGAGCGGCCAGCTCCTCGGCTTTGCCCGAGTTTCCCGCGACATCACCGAACACAAAAAGGCGGAAGAAGCGCTCCTGCTGGAACTCAGCAATGCCCTCCTCGCCAATCGGAATATTCACCAGTTGCTGGCTGCGATTTCCGCCAGCGTCGAGCAAGTCGTGCCCCATGATTACGCGACCCTGGCCCTCTTGGACCCGGAAACCAACCTCTTGCGCGTGCAATTCCTCAACGCCCGGAACCGCGAGGAGTCCCATCCGGCCGAAACCACTCTGCCCCTGGAAGGCTCGGCCTCCGGGCATGCGCTTACCACCCGCGAGCCCCTTTGCCTGAGCCGCTTGGATACCGAGCGCTTTGACGCCAGGACTTTTCGGCATCTGGCCGTCGCCGGCATCAAGTCCGGATGCTGGCTCCCGCTCATCGGCCGCGACCGCATGCTGGGCACGCTGATGGTCGGCAGCCGCCGCGAGAATGCATTTGCGCAGAAAGATTGCGACATGCTCGAACAGGTTGCCGGCCAAGTGGCCTTGGCCGTGGACAATGTCCTCGCCTTCCGCCAGATCGCCGAGTTAACCGACAAATTGAGCCACCACAAACAGTATCTCGAGGACGAGTTCGATCTCGAGAACAGCTTTGAGGACGTCATCGGCGAGAGTGCCGGCTTGAAACGGGTGCTCAAACAGATTGAAACCGTGGCCCCGACCGATGCCACGGTCCTTATCCTCGGTGAAACCGGGACCGGCAAAGAGCTCATTGCCCGGGCCATCCACCGGCTCAGTTCCCGCAGTGCGCAAGCCTTCGTCAGGCTCAGTTGCGCGGCCATCCCCGCCGGGCTTCTGGAAAGTGAATTGTTCGGCCACGAGAAAGGCGCCTTCACCGGCGCCATCGCCCAGAAGATCGGCCGCCTGGAACTCGCTCATAAAGGAACCCTCTTTCTGGACGAAATTGGCGACCTCCCCCTCGAGCTCCAGCCGAAAATCCTCCGCGCCTTGCAGGAGCGGGAGTTCGAAAGGATCGGCAGCACGCGCACGATTCCCGTCAACTTCCGCCTGGTGGCCGCCACCAATCGCGACCTCGCCAGGATGGTCGCTGCCGGGCAGTTCCGCAGCGACCTGTACTACCGCCTGAGGGTCTTCCCCATCGTGGCCCCCCCGCTGCGCGAACGCCGCGAAGACATCCCCCTGCTGGTCCGCTACTTCGTGGATAAGTATTCCCGCCGCATGGATAAGCATATCGATACCATCCCGCCCGAGGCCCTGCAGGTACTGGCCCGCTGGGACTGGCCGGGGAACGTGCGCGAATTGGAAAACTTCATAGAGCGTGCGGTGATCCTCACAACGGGGTCCGTGCTGCGCGTCCCGCTCGCCGAAATCGACTTGCCTGCGTGCCCGGAACCTGCGGCGAATCTATCCCTCGAAGCCGCGGAAAGAGAGCATATCCTGCGCGTTCTCCGGGAAACCAAGGGCCTCATCGGCGGGCCCAAGGGCGCTGCGGTCCGCCTGAACATGAAGCGGACAACCCTGAACTCGAAGTTGAAAAAGCTGGGAATCCAGCGCGCAGACTATATCTAGTCTCCCCTGACGACACCTCGTCACCGGCCTTCGTCTCCGCCTCCCTAAAATCCTCCCCATTGCCTCCTCCTTTCTTGTTATTCCCTTTCCTTCCCAGGCTTTCCCGTGTCTTCCTCCACCCGCGCCGCAATGGCCGCGTTCGTGCTCACTACATTCGGCGACGGAGAAAGGACAACCCTTACGTTGCGAATCTCGATTGAAGAAAATCCCAGGGCCCTGACCATGAAGCTTGAGGGTCGGATCGCCGGTCCCTGGGTGTCCGAGGTCAGTCAGGCGTGGCACTCCTTGGCGCCTTCCCTGGGCGTACGGAAGTTGTCGTTGGACTTGAGCGGCGTGACCTATGTGAATGCGGACGGAATGCAACTCCTCAGGGAGATTCACGAGAAAACGGATGCGGAGTTTCTGGCGGATTCACCGCTGACCAAGTATTTCGCCCAAGAAGCGATGCAGGTGCCCTGCAAAGCCGGGCAGAAAGGGGACTGAGATGCGTTGTCCTTACGGTTTGGAGCTGAATGAACACTGCCGAATCTGCAAGCTCCGGCGGCATGGGTTTTTTTGCCAGTTGTCTGCCGCGGCTCTCGATGATTTTGACGCCCTCAAATCCATCTCCGCGTATCCCGAGGACGCCGTTCTCTTCCTCGAAAAGCAGGAAGCGCGCGGGATTTACGTTCTTTGCGGTGGCCAGGCCAAGCTTTCCATCAGCTCCAGCGAGGGAAAAACGCTCATTCTGAGAATCGCCCGCTCGGGCGAGATCCTCGGTCTTCTGCCGGCTTTGTCGAACATCCCCCACGAGGTGACCGCCGAAACCTTGCATCCCTGCCAGGTGGCCTTTGTCCCTCGGGATGACTTCCTGCGATTCATTGAAAAACATCCCGAGGCCAATCACAACGTGGTGCGCGAACTGGGCTCCTACTATCAGGCGGCCTGCGAACAATTGCGCACTCTCGGACTTTCCGTGTCCGCGCCGGAGAAGCTGGCCAAGCTGCTCCTGAATTGGTCCGCGGGCGCCAAGGAAACGCGCGAAGGCACCCGCATCAAGCTGCCGCTGACCCACGAGGAGATCGCGGCCTTCATCGGCACGACTCGCGAGACGGTCACGCGCACCCTCAGCGATTTCCGGACGCGCCACCTGGTCGCCTTGCAGGGCTCGACCCTGAATATTCCCAGCCGCGCGGCGCTCCGGAGTTTCGTCAGCCCGTAAGGAACACCGGCTTCAGGCGGTTGTGTGGACAAGTGTCCGCAGAAAGAGGAGCACATGAATTCCGCGCCGGTAAAGGTTCTCTTGGTGGGAGAGCACCCCACGGGGTATTCGTTTCTATCGCAGCGCCTGGAAAAACGCGGGTGCGAGTGCCGGGTCGCTACCTCCAATTCGGACGGCGCCCGGCTCTTTCGTGAGCTGCCCTTCGATCTGATCCTCTGCTGCGACAGCCGCGATGGCATCGGCCCCCTGGTCGCTTCCACCCTCGGCTCGTCCGCAAGCCTGTTCCGCTCGCACCGCGTCGAGAACGGCTGCTTATGGCTGCCGGCGGTCTTGCACGGCCAGGAATGCCCGGGGGCCCCCGCGCTGCAACCCCGCGAATTCACCAAGGTCCTCGATCAACTGGTGGAGATGATCAAGTCCGCGGGCGATTCCCGGGAACTGGCGCATTCCTGAGCGGGCGTTGACCGCTTTGCGGTCACCCAGATCGTTGACCGCTTCGCGGTCACAGAGATCGTTGACCGCTTCGCGGTCACGCATGAAGTTGACCGCTTCGCCGTCACACTTTTTGCTGTCCACACATGTAAACCATCCAGGAGGGGAGCCTCGCAATGCCGCCCTTTGCGATTTGCTCGAACCAGTCGTGTATCTACACCTTCGATATGCAAGTAGACAAGGAAAGCCATTTCAAAATTCCTTCGCTGCTCTGTCCGAAATGCAAATCGAAGGTGATTCTCTATTGTCGCGAGTGTTACAGCCCCCTCTTCCACAGGCCCGGCCAGCAAGACCCGCGCTGCGGCTACTGCATGGCGCAACTCAAGGAACCCATGCGCCGCTGACAAGAAGAAGTGAGAAGAATGCCTGCGTCCCGGCATTCTGTTCACGACGAATGGCTGGAGGTAAGGAAGGGTCGTCAGGAAGCGAGGTAGCCGAGGCGCACCAGGCGCTCGCGGATGCGCGCTTCTTCCTCGGGGGCGTGCTCCGCGCCGGGCAGCGGCTCGACGTAGCCCAGCTCCTCGAGTTTGCGCAGAATCCGCGCGGTGGACTCCTGCGGGCTCTCCGTCTCGGTCGCAATAATCAGTTCGGGATTCCCGGGCGGCTCGTAGGGGTCGTCCACGCCGGTAAAACCCTTGAGCTCTCCGGCCAGCGCCTTCTTGTACAGGCCCTTGACGTCGCGCTGGATGCAGGTTTCCACCGCGGTCTGCACATACACTTCCACGAAATTCCCGACCTTGCCGCGCACTTCCTCGCGGATGGCCCGGTACGGCGAAATCGCCGCCGCGATGGCCGCCCCGCCGTGCCGCGTGACCATCGCGCAGACGAACCCGATGCGCCGGATGTTTTCGTCGCGATCCTCTTTGCTGAAGCCCAGGCCCTTGCACAGGTGCGTGCGCACCACGTCGCCGTCCAGCACTTCCACGCCGTGCCCGCGCCGCCGCAGCTCGGGCGCCAGCAGCTCCGCCAGCGTGGATTTGCCCGCCGAGGGCAGCCCCGTGAACCACACCGTGAAACCCTTCCTTGCTCTGCTCATTTCTCGCGGTACGCCTTTTCCAGGATCGCGGCCACTTCCGGCCGCGTGAACTCCACCGGCAATCCCTCGCCGTTGCGCAGCATCTCCCGCACCTTCGTCCCGCTCAGCACCAGCCGGTGCTCCGGCCCGTGCGAGCACGTCTTTTCCGAAGCCACCTGCCCGCACTTCTTGCAGTAGAAGGTGGCGTCGAAGCAGAACGGCGTGATGCCCAGCTCCTCCGGCGCGAAATCGAAGAATTTCTTCTGCGCGTCGAAGGGCCCGTAGAAGTTGCCCACTCCGGCGTGATCGCGCCCCACGATGAAGTGCGTGCAGCCGTAATTTTTCCGGGCGATGGCGTGGAAGATGGCCTCGCGCGGCCCGGCGTAGCGCATCGCCGCGGGATACACGCTGAACACCGTGCGCGTCGCGGGCAGGGTATTGCCCAGCAGCGCCAGGTAGCACTCGATGCGCACGTCGGCGGGAATGTCCTCGTCCCGCGTGTCCCCCACCAGCGGGTGCAGCAGCAGGCCGTCCACCGTTTCCAGCGCGCACTTCAAAATGTACTCGTGCGCCCGGTGCACCGGATTCCGCGTCTGAAACGCGACGATCGTCTTCCACCCGCGCTGCGCAAAGAGGTAGCGCGTCTCCTTGGGGTCCAGCCGGTAATTCTCGGTTAGCTTGTCCTGCCGCCGCTCCAGCAGATGGATGGGCCCCGCCAGGCAGTATTCCCCGGCGCTTTGCAGGTAGCGCACGCCGGGATGCGCGTTGTCCGTGGTCCGCAGCACGCTCTGGGCCTCGCGCTCGCGGTCGTACTTGAAAATCTCCTGCAGCTCCATCACTGCGACGACGCGCTCCTCGCCGTCGGTGAGCGCCACGGCTTCCGCGCCGTCGGCGGCCCGCTGCGTCTCTTCGCTGACCGCCAGCGTCACGGGAATGGTCCACACCGTGCCGTCGGCCAGCCGCTCTTCGCCGAGGACCCGTTCGTAATCCGCCCGCCCCAGGAACCCTTCCAGCGGAGAAAACGCCCCCACCGCGATCAGCTCCGCGTCGGAGAGTTGCCGCGAATTCAGGCGCACCCGCGGCAGCGTGGCGGCGCGCCGCAGCCACTCCTCGCGGGCTTTTCCTTCGGCTATGCGGTTGATCAGTCTGCCGCCGTGCGGGCGATTGGGGATCATGAAGTCGGGGTCGTGCTCCGTTCCTGCCGGCGTGCGCTCACGCACGCAAACTTCGTCGCAAATATCAACCCTACGTTTATAATACAGCGGCGCGAGGCGGTCAACGAACCTCGCGGTGTGGCAGTCCGCAAGGACTGGGTCCGTTTTGGTGGCACAGGCATTCTTGCCTGTGCTCTGTCTGGAGAAGTTGGGAAAGGCGCACCGCCAGGAATGGCTGTGCCACGGGGACAAAGCACATGGCCAGCACCGCGCATCCGAAAATCTGCGTTCTGGGGCTCGACTGCGCCGCGCCGGAGATCGTCTTCGGCGACCCGCGCCTGAAGAATCTGCGCAAACTCATGGGCTTGGGCACCTGGGGCCGCCTCGAAAGCGTCATCCCCCCGATCACCGTTCCGGCCTGGATGTGCATGGCCACCAGCCAGGACCCCGGCTCCCTCGGCGTCTACGGCTTCCGCAACCGCGCCAACCGCACCTACGGCGGCCTCGGCTTCGTGGACTCCCGCTCCATCACCGCGCCGGCCATCTGGGATCACCTCGCGACCCACGGCAAGCGCTCCATCGTCATGGGCCTGCCCCCGGGCTATCCCCCGAAGCCGCTCCAGGGCATCCGCATCGGCTGCTTCCTCAATCCCGACCCCATGCAGAACGAATTCACCTACCCGCCGGAGATCGGCCAGGAGATCCGCGCCCTGGTCGGCGACTACGCCGTGGACGTTCCCGGTTTCCGCACCGACGACAAGGCCTGGCTGCGCGAGCAGATCTTCGCCATGAGCCGCAAGCACTGGAAAGTGGTGCGCTGGCTGCTCGCCGAAAAGGAGTGGGACTACTTCCATTACGTGGATATCGGCCTGGACCGCGTGCACCACGGCTTCTGGGACTCCTTCGACCCCCAGCACATCCACTACAAGCCCGGCAACCCCTACGAAAGCGTCATCCCCGACTATTACCTGTGGCTCGACGAGCAGATCGGCGCGGTGCTCGAGCTGCTCCAGGGCCAGGCCGTCGTGCTCGTCGTTTCCGACCACGGCGCGCAGCGCCTCGACGGCGGCTTCGCCGTCAACGAGTGGCTGATTCGCGAAGGCTTGCTGGTCGTGGACGAAATCCCCAAGGAGGTCACGCCCTTCGCCAAGCTCAAGGTCAACTGGGCCAAGACCAAGGTCTGGAGCGAGGGCGGCTACTACGCGCGCGTCTTCTTCAACGTCGCCGGCCGCGAGCCCCGCGGCGTCATTCCCGCCGCGCACTACGAAGCCTTCCGCGACGAAATGAAGCAAAAGCTCGAAGCCCTCCCCGACCCCGCCGGCAAACCCCTCGGCTCGCTGGTCTTCAAGCCCGAGCAGATCTACCGCCAGGTGCGCAACGTCGCTCCCGACCTCATCGTGCACTTCGGCGGCCTCTACTGGCGCTCTATCGGCAGCGTCGGCCACGGCCGCATCCACGTCGAGGAGAACGACACCGGCCCCGACGCCTGCAATCACGCTCAGTTCGGAACCTTCATCCTCTACGCTCCCGGCCTCGCGCCCCGCGGCGAATTCCACGGCGCCCACCTCCTCGACATCTCCCCCACCCTCCTCGACCTCGCCGGCTACGACATCCCCCCCGCCATGCAGGGCCGCTCCCTCCGCGGACGCCCCTGACCTGCCTCTCCTCCCCCGTCATTTCGAACGGAGCGAAGCGCAGTGAGAAATCTCTCTTCGCTTGCTTCGTGTCTTTGTAGGCGCCGGGCGGAATTTATCCCGGCCTGGTCGGGAGCCCGGCTCTTTCTTTTCTTCGTTCGGCCGGCGGTGCCCGGCGCACCTCCTTTGCGGGGGCGCCTGCGCTTCATTTCTTCACTTCGCGGTGAACTGCCGCAGTGGTATATTCTCCCCGGTGGCCGGCGGCAAGAGGGAAAGAATTGAAGATGGCCACCTACCGCCATGCATCGACGGCGTTTTCTTCAAACATCGTTCGGAACCCTCGTAGCGGCGTCCGTACCTGGCTTGCGGCGCGAAACCCTGCCGGCGACTCTGCGCGAAGCAGCGGAGCGCAGGGGGATTCTGGTTGGCTCCTCAATTTCCTGTGAGCAGCTTCAGATACCGGCCTTCGCGCGGCTGATTGCCGAGCAATGTTCGATCATTGCCCCCCCCAAAACGAGATGCAATGGCAGGCGCTGCGCCCCGCGCCGGAGAGTTTTGACTTTACCCCGGCGGATGCGCTGGTCACGGCAGCGGAAGCGTGCCAGCAGCGGCTACGCGGCCAAAGTTTGTGCTGGCATAAAAGCCTGCCGAAATGGTTCCAGGATGTCGCGACTCCGGATACAGCGGCCCAACTGCTCACGGAACATATCCGCCGCGTTGCAGGCCGCTATGCCCGGCGCGTGCACTCTTGGGATGTCGTTTGCGAAGCCATCGAAGTGAAAGATCGCCGGCCGGATGGTCTGCGCATCACACCCTGGCTGCACTTGCTTGGGCCGGATTACCTGGAACTTGCGTTTCGCACCGCCAGCGAAGCCGATCCCAACGCGCTTCTTACGTACAACGACTACGGTCTGGAGCTGGATTCGCCGTTCAATGCCAGGAAACGGGAGGCTGTCCTGAACCTCTTGCGTTCTCTGCGTTCTCGCCGCGTGCCGCTGCATGCGCTCAGCCTGCAAGCGCATCTTATAGCGCTGAATATGACGGAAACCCCTTCTTGGAAAGGATTCCACAAATTCCTGGATGAAGTGCAGAAGCTCAACCTGCAGGTCTTTGTCACCGCGTTGGACGTTGACGATTTCCATTTGGCGGGGATCGTGCGGTCACGCGACTCGTTTGTCGCCGGCCTCTACCGCGATTTCTTGCGCAACATACTCCGGCACACTTCGATCAAAGCAGTGCTGACTTGCGGGCTCAGCGACCGCGACACCTGGCTGAATTCGGAACGCCGCCGTCAGGATGGCCTGCCGGAACGTCCCTTGCCGTTCGATAAAGATCTGAAACCGAAACCCGCGTTTGACGCGATGCGGGAAGAGCTATCGCGCATGTAACCCAGGCTCGTGGCTCGTCTGGGGATGGCCCGGATCAGTCTTGCTTTTTTTCTTCTAACGGTGACCGTCGCTGTGCGGATGCCACGACTGCAATTTAACGCAGAGCAAAAACCGGGAGGGCGCCGGGTGCCGCATCCCTTTCCGCTTTTTGGAAAGGGTGCGGGTTTTGACTTCTTCTTTGGTGTGGCATCTGTAGTCGCCCTCTTCAGAGGGCGGTCCTTTCCATGAGGAGCATCCGCAAGTAGGCGGGGCCTCGGCAGCTCAACTCGCCGCCTCCTCCATTTTCTCTGCGTCCTTCTCCGCACCCTCCGTGTCTCAGCGTTATCTTTTTCTTTCTTCTCCCGGCGGATGGCCGCCATCTCACCCGCAGCCGATTTCCGCCTAAAGCTTCGCCAGTTTGACCTCCAGCTCGCGAAGCATGAAGATGTCCTCACGGTTGTAGGCCAGAAGTTCGCTCCGAAGTCTTTCATCACCCGTTTTTACATACGAGCGATAGGCCTCCATCGCCCAAGCCCCTTCTCTCTCGGGGAACTGCCGCCGCAGTCCCAATATTTTCTCGACCTTCTTTTGGCCCCCGTACAAATTCCGTTTCCAGCATTCGGGGCACAGGTCGAGATGCTCGAATTCTTTGTCGAGGACCATGCCCAACTGCGCGGCAATCACGGGAAAGTCAAAACCAACCCTTCTCTTAATCGCATCCGGGATTGAGCGCCCGTTATAGGTGACGATCTTCTTGGTCCCCTCGAGAACCTGAACCAGCCTTGCTGTTGTGACCTCTTTATCGAAGAGCTGCACAAACTCATCGTTATCTTTGTCCATTAGCCTTACCCCGAGAACCGTGATCAGATGATTCTTGGAGTCGCGGAAGAACCGCTCATCAGCGCTCGTGTAATTCCCGACGTAATTTGTTTCGATGTCAAGATACGCAACTCTCACGGCGGATCTCCTCGGCTAGCCCATCTTGAGGGCCGCAAACCAAATCGGCTTCCTGGACGGAGCTAAACATAGCACCGGGGGAATATGCCCTCAAGGTTCGAAAGTTGCGAACGTGGACAGCCGCGCGGCGCAGACGGAGTGACTCGGCAAAATCGGGGTGCCCCTCGATAAGAGCGAGGGTGGGGTCTTTCTCTTCGCTGTCCTCCACGCCCCCGAATGAGCTTCGCAGCACCATTCGAATGCCACAAAAAGAAATTGACCGTGAAGTACTTATCCGCTACAATCACTTCGTTCTTTGGCGCGGAGGGGAAATTGAGGATGCTCCTTGTCCGCGCAACCCTCCCGCCCGCAACCCTCCCGTCCCTGTAGCCACTTTGCGAACTTCCAGTCCGCGGAACCCCTTCTGCAACTCCTGCAGAATCAGCTCTTACCAACCCCCGCGCAAGAATATGCAAACAAACAATTTCAATTCCCTTCGTTTGATACTCTTGTCCACCCCTCCCCTGTAACCCCTTTAGATTCCGCTCTTACAAAAAACACCGGGGGTGGGGGTGCCCCCTCCCCCCTCTTCCACAGGGAATTTTCTACTCTGTCTTGGCAGGAACAACTACAGGAAAGCCAGCCGCACCCCGAGGATCAGCATGGCCGCGGCGATGATCCCCTCGGAAGCCAGGCGCGGCAGACGCCCGTGCAGGTGGCTGGCCAGCCAGATCGCCGGAAGCGACCCCAGCACCAGCATGGCCACCGCCAGCGCGTCCACATTGCCGCCGCTCGCATGCAGCAGCCCCGCGGCCGCGCTCAGCAGCGTCCCGAACAAGATGCTCGTGCCCACCAGGCGCCCGGGATCCAGCCGGTAGAGCAGATACAGCATCGGCACCAGCGCCGCTCCCGCGCCGATGGAAGTAAGGGTAACGCCCAGGCTGACAACAAAGCCCACTGCCAGCGTGAGCGCCACCTCATGCTTCTGCGTGAACCGCAAGCGGCGCTTGGTGAAGGCTTGTCCCGCGCTGCCGGGGAAGAATTGCACGGCCATCAGCGCAAACACGCACAGCAGGGCCACTCCGATGGCCCGCTGCAAAAAGACGTTCACCGTCTGCGGAGAGCGCAAGCCCAGGCCTTCGAGCAGGAAAAAGCCGGTCAGCAGGCCCGCGCCCGCTCCCGGCAACAGCTTGCGCAGGATGGGGAAATCCACCAGCCCGCGGCGGTAAAAGCTCGCGCTCGCCACGATTTTCGTGGCGAACGCGAAGGCCAGGCTGGTGCCCACCGCTTTCGCCGGCGCAAAGCCCACCCCGAGAATCAGCACGGGCGTCAGCACCGAGCCGCTGCCCACGCCGGTCAAGCCCAGCAGCAGCCCCACGCCCAGCCCGATGGCAATGAGCAGGAGGCTCACCGGGGATTTCCTTGCGCAGCCGGCGTGTCTCCGCTGCCCTGCGCTTTCCGCGCGGAGGGCTCGAAGATGCTTCGCCCCTGCATCGTGGCGGGCCGCGCGATGCCGAACTCGGCGAGGATGGTCGGAGCGATATCCGTCAGCGCCGGCTGGGTGGCCAGAATTTTGCGATTGCTGAGGACCACGCCGGGAACTTTGGTGTAGTCCATGCAGTGATCGCCGCTCCACGGCTCGGTGTTGTCTTCCAGAATTTTCGCGGGGATGCCGCCGAGCACGCTGTCCCAGCCGACGCGATAGCCGCGATTGTAGCCGACGATCATGTCCGGCGCCTGCGCGGTCGCTGCGCCGGAGTAGGCCTCGGAAGCGCGGTCCACGCGGGTGATGACCTGCTGCTGGTCGTTGGGATCGCGCACGGCTTCGAGTTTGATGGCGATCTCCTGTTGCAGCGCAGCGGATTCCGCGCCGGGATTCACGACGCCGTTTTTTTCGCGCCCGCTCAAATTCACGTACAGGCCGTTAAGCCCCAGCCCGTACGCGCGGGTCTTCGCCCAGTCGGCGTCCTTGAAGATGTCGCGGCCGGGCCCCGGCTGCGCGCCGGAGCGCAAAACCAGGTAGCCGTTCTCCGCGAGCCAGGTGTTGAGGTTGAAGGAGCGATGGAAAGGAGCGAAGCCGTGATCGGAAACGACGAGCACGGTGGTCTCGGCGTCCGCGGCCTGCAGCGCTGCGCCCAGCATGGCGTCCATCTCGCGGTAATAGTCTTCGAGGACGTGGCCGTGCCGGGCGGCGAGCTGCGCATCGTAGGCGGGAAATTTCGGGTCGTCGGCGCGCCAGAACATGTGGCTGTTCTGATCCAGGCTGGAGAAATAGTAGAAGAAGAGGCCGCTGCGGAAGCGCGCCAGTTCGTGCAGGAAGAGGAGGCGCTGCTCGTCGAAGACGATGTGTGCCTGTTGGAGGTACTCGTCATCGTTCAGTAAACCACTGGTGAGGGCCTTGGTGTCCTCGGAGATGCCCTGGGTGTAGAAGGGGCCCACCTCGCGGGCCAGGTCGCGGGCGTAGCTTTTCGGAGTGGAGATGGGCAGCGCGGGATCGGCCGGGTCGATGTTGATGGGGGAAACGTAGAGCTCGAATTGCGGGCGCGCCTGCTTGAGATAGAAACGGCAGATGCCGGTGATGCTTTCCAGGCCGGGGATGAAGGTGAAGGTGACGCGGATCCAGGGGCTCCATTCGCCGGCGCGCAGGATGAACTGCCGGCCCTGGATGCTGAAACGCGCGACGGGCGCGGCGGCGTCGCGGTCCACGGTGAAGGGAATGGTCAGCTCGGGATTGTCCTTGTGGAGGGAATTCACCGGGCCGTGGAGCTGCGCCGCGATGCGGTCGCCGGCGACCTGCACGGGATAGATCACGCCGCCGCTGACGGGACCGGGAGTGAAGATGGGGTCGTCGGTGTAGAAGGAGAAGGTGCCGTAGCCGCCGAGGAGATCGGGGGTGCCCATGCCGGCGAAGGTTTTGCCCTGGGTGGGCACGGGGGGGAAATTGGAGGGGATGCGGAAGACGGTGAGGGGAATCTTGCGCTCGTCGAGGTATTGCCAGAAAGCTTTGCCGTGGCGCAGCAACTCCACTTTCCCTTCGGAGACGGGGATGACCCAGTTGCCGACGCGCAGGTAGTGATCGGGAGCCTGAACCTGCGAGGTGGAGAAGTAGGGCGTGAGCGTGGCGGGGTTGCGATGGATGAAATCGAAGATGCCGTGGCTGCCGGGATTCATGCCGGTAATCAGATTGGCCCAGGCCACGGGGCTTTGCGGGGGGATGCTGGTTTGGAGAGGGAGGAAGCTGCCGCGCGCGGCGAGGGCGGCGAAGTGCGGCATTTTTCCCGCGGCGATGAACTGCTGGAGAAGCAGGGGGTCCATGCCGTCAATGCCGAGAATGATGAGCTTGTGGCGCGGGGCGGGGGGCTCGGCGCGGCGCGGGAAAAAGCGCGATGCGCCGAGAGCGGCGGCGAGAAGAGCGGCCGCGGCGAGAGCAAGCATCCATATGGGGAATCGTTTCATTTTTTTCGGCGCTGAAGGTGCGGATGCAGTTCCCGCGCGCACCACGTTGCCGCACTGTCCCGGCCGGAAACGCAGAGAGTATAGCAAATGGGGCGGGGGAAGCCGCGTGGCTTTCCCGCGAAGCGGGTGGCCCGCCGCCGGGCCGGGTGTTGTATGATTTCCGCCGGGGCGATGCGAACAAGATTCCCAGCCACGAGATGGATTCGCGTGATAGCGCGGCTGTTGTTCGCGCCGATGCTCGTCGTGCTCGCGGCATCTTTCTTCCCGGCATGGGCGCAGGTTCCCTCCGCTGCGGCGGAGCTGGCGTTGCGCGAGGCGCAGCAGGCGATGGAGCGGGGCGATTTCGCCGCGGCGGCGCGGGGCTTCGAAGAAGTGCGGCGCGCCAACCCGGAGGCGAAAGAGGCGTGGCGCAGCCTGGTGCTGTGCTACCTGCGTCTGGGAGACAGGCCGAGGGCGCTGGACGTGGCGCGGGCGGCGGCGGCGCGCTGGCCGGAAGACGGGGAGACGCGGCACCTGCTGGGCTTCGTCTATTTCCAAAGCGGCCAGGCGGAGCCGGCGATTCAGGAACTTTCGCGCGCCGCGAAGCTGCTGCCGAACCGCCACGAGCCGCGAATGGATCTCGCGCTGGTCTACCTGAGCATGAAGCAGTACGGGCCGGCGGCGGATGCGCTGGAGGCGGTGATCCGGTTGAAGCCGGAGCTGCCGCTGCCGCACATCCTGCTGGGACGCGCCTACCAGAACAGCAATCGCACGCTGCTGGCGGTGCGCGAATTCCAGAAGGCGCTGGCGCTCGATGCCAAGATTCCGCTGGGCCACTACCATCTGGGCTATGCCTACGAGAGCCTGGGACGCAACGCGGAAGCGATCGCGGAGTTTCGCAAGGAGCTGGCGCAGCACGAGGGCAACAGCGAGGTGTATTACCGGCTGGGGCGCGCGCTGCTGGATTCCGGGCAGGCGAAGGAGGCGCTGGCGGAGCTGCGCCACGCGCTGCGGGCGGAGCCCAACAATGCCGATGCGCAAATTGCGCTGGGCAATGCCCTGCTGGATCTGGGACAGACGCCGGAATCGATCGAGGCGCTGCGCCGGGCGGCGGCCTTGAATCCGGAGGACCCGCGGCCGTATTTCCTGCTGGCGCGGGCTTACGGCAAGTTGCAAAAGCGGGAAGAAGCCGCGAAAGCCTTGCAGCAGTTTGCGGAACTCAAGAAACGACAGGGAGCAACGGGCGGCATGGCCTACCGGCCCAACTAAGCCAATGACTCTTTCTCGCTTCCGCGCGCTGGCCCTGTGTCTGCTGCTGGCCGCTGCTTCGCTGTTCCCCGCGGCGGGAATTCCGCAGGCGGCGCCTTCCGCGCCCGTCTTTGTGGATGTGACGCGCGCCGCGGGCCTCGATTTCCACCTGACCTGCGGCAGCCGGGAAAAACTGTACATCATGGATTCGATGTGCGGGGGCATTGCCGTCTTTGACTACGACAACGACGGGTGGCCGGATATTTTTCTGGTCAACGGGTCCACGCTGGAGGATTTGCAAACCGGGAAAAGCCCGGCGAGCAAGCTCTACCGCAACAATCATGACGGCACGTTCACGGATGTGACCGAGAAGGCCGGGCTGGCGCACCGCGGCTGGTGCTTCGGCGCGGCGGTGGGGGATTACGACAACGACGGCTGGGACGATCTGTACATCACCTGCCTCACCGGCTCTTTCCTCTACAAAAATAATGGTGACGGAACGTTTCGCGACGTCACCGCGCAGGCCGGGGTGGGCAACGCGGGACGCTGGGGCACCAGCGCGGCCTTCGGCGATTACGACCGCGACGGCTTTCTCGATCTCTATGTGACGAACTACGTGGACCTGGACCTGAACCATCTGCCGAAATTCGGGAGCACGCCCTTCTGCCAGTACCGCGGGATTCCGGTTTCCTGCGGGCCGCGCGGGCTGGCGGGTTCGCGCGACCGGCTGTACCACAACAACGGCGACGGCACATTCAGCGACGTGACCGAAAAGATGGGCATCGACAAGGAGTCGTACTACGGCTTGGGCGTGATCTGGGCGGACTACGACGGCGACGGCTGGCCCGATATTTACGTGGCCAACGATTCCACGCCGAGCCTGCTGTATCACAACAACGAAGGGAAATCGTTCACGGAGGTGGGCCTGACGGCGGGGGTGGCGCTGAGCAGCGACGGGCGCGAGCAGGCCGGGATGGGCGTGGACTTCGGCGACTACGACAACGACGGCTGGCCGGACCTGGTGAAGATCAACTTCTCCGACGACGCCAACAACCTCTATCACAACAACGGCGACGGCACCTTCGACGATAACGCCGGTCCCGCCGGCTTCGGCGCGGTGAGCATTCCGTTTCTGGGTTTCGGCGTGCGCTTCCTGGATTACGACAACGACGGGTGGAAAGACATCTTCGTCGCCAACGGGCACGTGAATCCGCAGGTGGACGAGCACGCTTTGGGGATCACCTACGCGCAGCGCCCGTTGCTGTTTCACAATTTGCGCAAGGGGCGCTTCGAGGAGATCGGGCTGCGGGCGGGGCCGGCGCTGCGGGAGCGGCGGGTCAGCCGGGGGCTGGCGGCCGGCGATTTCAATAATGATGGCGCGCTGGGGGTGCTGCTCTCCAACCTGGACGCCGGGCCGGCGCTGCTGCGCAACGCCGTGAAGGCGCGCGGGCACTGGCTGCGGCTGAAGCTGATCGGGACGAAGTCCAACCGGGATGCGTACGGCGCGCGGGTGGAACTGCTGGCCGGAGGGCTGAAGCAAGTGGATGAGGTGCGCGCCAACAGCAGTTTCCTTTCGGCGAGCGACGCGCGGCTGCATTTCGGGCTGGGCGGGGCTACGAGCGTCGAGCAGGTGGTGATCCGCTGGCCCTCCGGGCTGGTGGAGAAGATGACGGCGCTGCCGGTGGACCGGGAAGTGGTGATCCGGGAGGGAGCGGGGGCCAGCGGGCAAAAGCGGGAATAGCGCGGCAGAGCGGCGCGGCGTCAGGTACTAGAACCTCTCCGCTATCGTTAGATATTCAAGAACTGAAAATGTAGTTGACAAGAAAGCGGTTGGCGAAGAATATAGCGCCACAGCGGAAGAGGGTGTGTTCTCGTTTCTGTGGATTTGTAAAGATTGTTTGGTGCGTTACAGATTCCACCACGAATTTTACGGGGGTGTTCGAATGAAGTCTTTGCACCGCAATGTGCTGGCCAGTGTCTGCTTGCTCTTCGCGCTATTCGCAATCGCCGTCGCGCCGGTTTCGGCGCAGGTACAGAACGGCATCTTCACCGGCACGGTCATGGACCCGCAGGGCGCGGCAGTGGCGTCGGCCGATGTAACCATCACCAACCTGGGCACCAACTACACGGTTACGGCCAAGACGAACGTGGATGGTGTGTTCCGCGTTCCGGAGTTGCCGGTCGGCTCCTACAAGATTCTCGTGTCGGCTACGGGCTTCAAGAAGCAGATGAAGTCCGGGCTGTATCTCGGCGCGGGCGTCATCGAGCGCGTGGACTTCAAATTGGAGATCGGCGCGCAGGCGGAAACGGTGACTGTCGAGGCTGGAGCGGTGATGGTGCAGACCGAGGACACGCGTCTGTATGAGACGATCGGTTCGAAGCAAGTCGCCAATCTCCCGCTGAACGGCCGCAACGTCTTCGACCTGATTACTCTGGCGCCCGGCGCGGTGGACGCGACCGGCGTTTCCTTCGAGAACGGCCACAGCACGGTGGTCAACGGGCTGCGCCCGAACTTCAATGGATTCATGATCAACGGCTCGTCGGACAAGGGCTTGAGCGGCGGCGCGGTGACCACCCCGAACGCCGACATGGTCCAGGAGTTCCAGGAACTCACGCTGAACATGTCCGCGCAGTACGGCAACAGCGCCGCGGCCATCGTCAACGTGGTCACCAAGTCGGGCACCAACGAGCTGCACGGCAGCGCGTACGAGTTCCTCCGCAATGACAAGTTCGACGCCAACGACTTTTTCCGGAACGCCTCGACGGATCCGGCCGTGAACGGCCAGCCGGAGAAGCTCCGTTACAACCAGTTCGGTGTTACCGCCACCGGCCCCATCTGGAAGGACCACCTTTTCTTCACCGCGTCCTATCAGGGCGATCGATTCATCACCGCGGCTGCACCGGTACCAATCACCACGGAATCGCCGGAGTGGCGGCAGGCTGTGATCAGCGGGCTTCCGAACTCGGCAGCGGCTCTGATCTACGGCAATTTTCCCACGGCCAGCGCGGGGTCGGTCTCGTCAATTAATTGTGCGGCTACAAGCCTGCCAGTGGCGGCCACTCTCGACAATTATATAAACTGCGGTAATGCAACGAACGCATCGGGTTGGGGCGGTAGCTCCTTCGCGGCTATGATGTGCCCGGACAATTATCCGACGGGTTTCGGAGGAATTGCCACGCAGTTTCAGGCCATCTTTGGCGTGCTGGCATCGGACAGTTTTGCGGGTTGCTCGGTCACACCGGCTCTACGGGCTGGCTCGACAGCGCGCACGATTCCCTTCCTTAACGATAACCTGGTGCTCTTTGGGTCGCAGGCCATAGGGAATCTCTTTAACGGCAACGAGTGGTCTTCGCGCATTGACTGGCTGCGGAAGAACGACCGTGTTTTCGGCGAGTACCAGTGGGTGCATACATCTGATTCTTACGGTCCACCGAACGCCGGCAGCAACATTCACGGCTTCAGGAACCCGACGGCAAACCATTTCCCGAATATGCAGGTTAGCTGGGTGCACACTTTCAGCCCCAATTGGGTAAATGAGGCGCGTGCGGGCTATTCCCTCAACCGCACCGATACGAATGTCGGCACCCCCGGTGTGCCGGCGATCGGCTTTGACGACGGCTCAGCCGGCTTCGGCTCCTACAGCGGCTATCCCCAGTTCTTCCACGAGAACATCTATAGCTATGGGGATATGATGTCCTTCCAGAAGGGCAAGCACAGCATCAAGGTAGGCGTGGACTTCCGGCGCAACATCGAGAACAGCGAGTTCAACATCGCCCGGCCGTCCTACTACTTCTTCGACCAACTCTTCTTCGCGGCCGATGCACCTTACGGCATGTCCGCCGGGGTGGATCCGGGCTTCGTCTCCAATCAGCCTGCGCAACTAGCGGACAATTATCGGCACTGGCGCAACCTGGAGGTGGGGGCCTATATCCAGGATGACTGGAAGGTGAGCCGCAAGCTGACGGTTAACATCGGACTCCGCTATGACCTCTTCACCCGTCACACGGAAAAGATGGGCAAGGTGACGACGTTCCTGCCGGGGCCGGGTTGCACGGTGCCAGCCAATGGTTACTGCGCAGATTGGATCTTTAACGCCAACATCCCGGCAGGAGATCCGGGTTGCGATACCGCGACACAGCTGGCCAAGAACGTCCTGGCCGGAGTCTGCGGGCCAGGCGGCTTCGCGGTGGCCGACAGCTTGGGCGCCGGGAACCACAAAAACTTCGGTCCTCGCGCCGGCTTCTCTTACGATCCGTGGGGCAACGGCAAGACGGCGATCCGCGGCGGT
This sequence comes from Terriglobia bacterium, assembly GCA_020073585.1. GTDB lineage: Bacteria > Acidobacteriota > Terriglobia > Acidiferrales > UBA7541 > Acidiferrum. The sequence continues at coordinate 6,964 of JAIQEV010000022.1, read as the reverse complement.
TTCGGTCTATCTTACGAGGGCACGTTATATAACCCGCTCTCGAATTCGCGCTGGAACCCGCCGTTCTATTCCTTCAATGGTGTGAACAACGCCCTTGTGGGTGACGTGAACGCCATCGTCTACGGCCCGACAGCAACTGTAGGCGGCGTCGCCGACTGCAGCGTCGTCACGACAGCATGCACTCCCAGCGGTGTGGCCCCGACGTTTACCGGTCCCCCAGCCAATCCGGGCATTGGAACCGGCACCCAGGCCACGGGGAACATCCAGGGGTACAATTCCTGGAACTCCAACTTCGCGAACCTGACGGGCATCGTCTTCCCCGCCGGCTTACGCGATCCGATGATCCTCAACTACTACTTCGGCTTCCAGCGGGAAATCCTGCCCAAGACGACGATCGAGATCAATTACGTGGGCACGCAGGGACATCACCTGTTCCGCGCCGAGCAGGCCAACCGTCTGCCGGGCGACCGCCTCGGGCTGGGGGTGCAGGTAGTGGACCAGTTCGGGCGCACGCTGACCGGACTCGGCCATCGCTACCTGAATCCCAACTACGGGCGCCTGCGCGTGTGGGATAACGTGAGCAAATCCTGGTACAGCGGATTGCAGGTGGCTGTGCGCCATCAGGTAACCCGCGGGTTCGCGTTTAACCTGAACTACGCGTGGAGCCATTCGATTGACACCGGCTCCGACTGGCACAGTGGCGCGACGTCGGCCAATGGTTCCGCGGCCGGCGACGGCTACTCCTTGGATCCGACTATGCCCATGCTGGATAAGGGCAACTCCACGTTCGACATCCGGCACCGGTTGAGCTTCAACTACGTCTATGAGGTTCCCTTCTATAAGGATCAGAAGGGCCTCATCGGACACGTCCTGGGCGGCTGGCAGTATCAGGCCATCTGGGCAATGCAGTCAGGTGCGCACTTTACTCCGTACTGCGCTACCGGTAGCCGCTGTGACTTCAACTATGACGGCGAGCGCAACGACCGTCCGGATGTACTGGTCGGGAGTAGCTACTCCCCGACGCATGACCAGTGGGCAAACGGATGGTTTGCTGGAACAAGCATGACTGCCTGGTGCGGCGGCGGTCCGGGCTCGTGCAGCGCCAGTACCTCCTTCTTCCAGACGCCGTGCAGGGCTTGCGACGGAAACCTGGGCCGCAACACGTTCGTGGGACCTGGGCTGTTCAATACCGACCAGTCCTTGTTCAAGAACATCCGGATCACGGAGCGTTTCAACATGCAGTTCCGCTTCGAGGTGTTCAACGCCCTGAACCACGTCAACTTCAAATTGCCCAGCAGTTCGACGGGCGCGAACTTCGCAAACCGCATCACCAGCGGAAACTTCGGGCAGTCGGCCGGGGAGATGAGTCCGCGGCTGATGCAGTTCGCTTTGAAGTTGCTCTGGTAATTCGTTAAGAAAAAAGACTCAGGGCCCGGCGGCAACGCCGGGCCCTTTTCTTTTTTTAAGTTTGCGCGCAGTGTGTGGAGTGTGTGATAGCCTCGGCGCGATAGGTGCCAGCCATGGCGGGCGACGGAGCACGTTCGAGCAGAGTCCCCTCCGGTCTCCGGCTGGCAATCTTGTTTTTCCTTGCTGCTGGAGTTCTGCACGCCCAGGAAGAGGGGAATATCGCCGGCCAGATTCGCCTGGAGAATGGCCAGTGGCCGGACCAGCGCATTCAAGTCACCCTGGAGGGCCGCGGTGCGGTCGTAGACACCAGCTATGCCGATGCCGAGGGGCATTTCGGTTTCTACAACCTGCTTCCGAATGCCTACTATGTGGTCATCGAAGCGGAAGGCTATCAGCCGGTTCGCCAGCAGGTAATTTTGAATCCCATCATCACCCCAACTAGCTTTGTGCGCGTGGTCCTGCGTCCAAAGCCGGCGGAGAAGGCGCGCGGGGCGCCCGCTGGGGCAGCCGGTGCAGACGGCGATCTCGTGGATGTCGCCGATCTCGCGAAGAAATATCCGGCGGGGGTGCTGAAGGAGTTTGAGGCGGGGAAGAAGGCCGAGGAGCGCGGGGACGCGGCGGCGGCGGTCGAGCACTACCAGGCGGCGCTGCGCCTGGCGCCGGATTTTTATCCGGCGCACAACAATCTGGGGATCCGCTACCTGCAGAAGGGGGACGCCAAGGCGGCGGAAGAAGAGTTTCGGCGGGTGCTGGAACTGAACGGCAACAGCGCGCAGGCGTACTTCAATCTGGGCAACGTGCTGTACCTCACGGGGCGCAACGAGGAGGCCCGGCGCACGCTGGAAGCGGGGCTGCGGTTCGCGCCGTCTTCCGCGCTGGGACGCTATCTCTACGGCTCGGTGCTGGCCCGGCTGGGCGATTTCCATTCCGCGGAGCAGGAGTTGAAGACCGCGCGCGAGCTGGACCCGAAGATGCCGCAGGTATTGCTGGCGCTGGCCACGCTCTATTTGCAGACCGGGCGGCAGAGCGAGGCCGCGGCGGTGTTTGAGTCCTTCCTGAAGCAGTTCCCCAAAGACCCGCTGGCACCGAAGGTGCGCGCGGCGCTGGACAAGCTGGCGCATTCGTCCACGCGGTAGTGCGTTGGCGGGAAAAGATACGAGGAAAAGAGAAGAGGAAGAGAGATTTCTCGGCGCGGCGCCTCGAAATGACGGGCGGTGGGGGGATGCGTGTATGTGGGCTGGTGTGTTTGGGCGCTTGGGGAGGAAAGAACAAAGACCGCCCTCTGAAGAGGGCGGCTACAACATCGCCGCAGACAGGGGCGAACGAAGAATCTTGTGCAGCGCCGGGCTTCGGACCGGCATCTTGTTTTTAATTGCGGCCTAGAGCCGCGGCTACTTGCGGTTGGCGATGAGGGCGCAGATGCGGCGGTCGAGGCGGCAGGCTTCGGCGTATTCTTTTTTGGCGAGGTCCGGCTGCTGCATGCGCTCGTAGACGAAGCCGAGGTTGAGGTGGGCTTGGGCGTAGGAAGGATCGGCCTCGAGCGCGCGGCGATAATTCGCGGCGGCGTCTTCCAGGCGGTTCATGCGGCTGTAGCAGATGCCCAGGCTGTTGTAGGTGAGCGCGTCGTGCATGCCCATGGCCACGGCGCGGGAGAGGTCCTCGGAGGCGCTCACGTAGGTATTCTCGCGCATGGAGAGCATGCCGCGGTCGCGATAGGCCGGAGCGAAGTTGGGCTGAATGGCGATCACCTTCTCGAGCGCTTCGCGGCTGGCACGCGGGTCGCCCGGGGCGGCAATTTGCGCCTGCAGGAACCACGCCCGGAAGTTCTTGGGATTTTCCGCGAGCAGCGTGCCGATCAATTCGCGCGCCGGGCCCGTTTTACCTTGCAGCCCGAGCGCGCGGGCCAGCCCCATGCGGGCCTGGTCGAAGCCGGGATTGAGCGCGGCGGCGCGGCCGAACTGCTTTTCGGCCTCTTTCCATTGCGCGTCGTGGGAAGCGGCCTCGCCGAGCAAAAAGGGGATGAGATAGAGGCGCGGCTCGCGCTGTTGGACGCCGGCCAGGAGAGCGCGCGCGGCCGCGTAGTTGCCCAACTGGATGAGGTCGGTGGCCCGCAGCACGTCCTGAAAGACGGGCAGTTTGTCCTTGGGGTCGGCAAGCTTGGTGTCGGCGGCCGCGGGGGCCTTGTAGGCCAGGTAGCCGAGGGAGCGCAGTTTTTCCAGGGCTTCCGGGCTGGCGCCGGAGGGAGTTCCGCCCGCGGCCGGGGCCGGCGCGGGGTAGCGGGCCAGGAGCTGGCCGAGCTGCTCGCGCAGGCGCGCGGCCACGCCGGCGTTCTGCTGCGCCACATTGATTTTTTCCGCGGGATCGCCGGGGTGTTCGTAGAGCTCCTGCTTGGGCGCTTCGATGTAGTGATAGCGGGAAGTCCGCAGGCTGCGCAGAGGGCTCCAGCCGAAAGAGTTGGCGGGATAGAAGGTTTCGCTGTAGGCGGCGCGCTCGGGCCCGTGCGGCTGGCCGCTGAGCAAGGGCACGAGGCTGGCGGCCTGGAACTGCTTCTGGATGGGGTCTTGCACGCCGGCCAGCTCCAGCACCGTCGGCCCCACCTGAATGGTCTCCACGGCGTCCGGCACGCGCTGGGCGGCCAGCGCTGCGCCGCGCGGAGGCTTGACCACCAGGGGCACGCGCACCGTCGAGTCGTAGACGAAGAAGCCGTGCTCCTTCTCGCCGTGTTCTCCCAGGGATTCCCCGTGGTCGCTGAGGAAGACGATCAGGGTGTTGTCGTAGACGTTGCCGGGAGCCTGCTTGAGCCAAGCAAAGAGCCGCCCCAATTGGCTGTCGGCGTAGGCGATCTCCCCGTCGTAGGGCTGCTTGGCGTATTGCGTGCGGAAAGGTTCCGGGGGGTTATACGGGCTGTGCGGATCGTAGAGATGCAGCCACAGGAAAAAAGGCTTCTGGGGACGCGCCTGCAGCCAGGTGATGGCGTGGTTCACGCTCTCCTCGGCGGGACGCTCGACCAGCCCGAGATTCTTCTCGAGAAATTCCTGCCCGGCAAAGGAGTCGTCGTAGCTGTCGAATCCGCGGGCCAGGCCCCAGCTGCGGTCCAGGACGAACGAACTGACCACGGCGGCGGTGGCGTAGCCGTGCGCCTGGAAAGATTCGGCGAGGGTGCGAAAGCGCTCGCTGAGGGGCTGCCCGGTGAAATCCTGCACGCCGTTGTGGAAGGGATAGGTGCCGGTAAAGATCGCGGCATGCGAGGGCCAGGTGAGCGGCACCTGGGAAACGCCGCGCTCGAAGACAACGCCCTCCTTGGCCAGGGCGTCCACGTTGGGGGTGAGCCCGCCGGTGTTGCCGTAGGCCCCCACGCGGTCGGCGCGCAGGGTGTCCACGGTGATGATCAGGATGTTCGGGGGCGGCGGTGGGCTTTGTCGGCAGCCGCCAGCGAGCAGGGCCAGCCCGAGAAAGAGAAGAGCCGCGGCGCGGGAGTGTGGAAGTGAAGGACGCATCTAGGGCCGCGAGCCTCCGTCAGCACCCTTGCGCCGCTCTTCTTCGGCTTCGTCGTTCAGGCCCTTGGCCTGCAGAGCCTTCACCAGAGCCTGCCGCGCCTTCGTGAATCGCGGCTCGATCTGCAAGGCCGCGCGCAAAGCGGTGATGGCCTCGTCCAGTTTCCCCTGGTAGAGCAGCAGCTCCCCCAGCGCCCCCTGCGCCTCCGCGTAGTCCGGGTTGATCTTCAGGGCCTGGCGCAGGGCTGCTTCGGCCTCGTCCACTTTTCCCTGGCGCACGTAGGCCGCGCCGAGATTGTAGGCCGCCGAGTAGTTCGTGCCGTCCAGCTCGAGGGTGCGGCGCAGCGTCGCGATGGCTTCCTCCCAGGCTCCGTTCTGCGCGTAGGCCAGCCCGAGATAGTAGGTGGCCAGGGTATAGTTCGGGCTCATCTTGAGCACGACCTGGAACTCCTCGATGGCCGCTGGAAAGTCCTTCTGGTGGTAATAGTTCAGGGCCAGCAGGTAATGCACCGCCAGGGAATTTTTCTCGGCCTTCTCCGCCTGATGCAACTTGGCAAGGGACTCCGCGTAGCGCCCGTGCTGGCTATCCGACAGCGCGTCCGAGATGAGTTCGTAGACCTGGATGCGGTCCTTGGGGTCGGGCAATCGCCGGTCGCTCAGCACCTCATCGCCGCCCCCGGCGACGGCCACGTAGCCCAGCGATTTCAGGCGTTCCATCAGCACCGGGTCGAGCCCCGTGGCTTCCGCGGTTTTCTCCCCCGTGGCGGGGGTATACCGGGCGATGAGCTGCTCGAGGCGCTTGCGCATCTCGTTGGCCACGGCGCGGCGCGCCGCGTACAGATTGTTCAGCTCCCGGGGATCGCTGGAGAGGTCGTACAATTCCGGGCGCGGAGCGTCAATGAAGTGGTATTGGCGGTAGCGCACGCCGCGCAGTTCGCTCCAATTGAAGTGGATGCGCGGCAAATAAGTTTCCGCGTAGTTTTCCGCCGGACCGCCGTCCGCTTTTCCGGCCATGTCCGGGACCAGGCTGCGGCCCTGCAGCTCTTTCGGGCGGCTGGCCCCGGCCAGTTCCAGGATGGTCGGCAGGAGGTCCGCCAGATTGGCGGGCTCGTCCACCACAGGTTTCCGTGGCCCCGTTGCGGCGGGGAGCTTGAAGATCAGCGGCACATGCAGGGTGCTGTTGTAGATGAAGAAGCCGTGGGTCTTCTCGCCGTGGTCGCCCAGGCCCTCGCCGTGGTCGGCCGCCAGGACGATCAGCGTGCGATCATAGAGGCCCTTGGCTTTCAGGTAGGCCACGATGCGCCCCACCTGCGCATCCACAAAGGCGATTCCGCCGTCATAGGGGCGGGTGCGATACCTCTGGCGGTACGGCGGCGGCGGGTTGTAGGGCTCATGGGCGTCGTAGAGATGCACCCACAGCAGGAAGGGCTTGCGGGAGCGCCCGGCGAGCCAGCCGAGGGCGTGGTCCACCACCTCGTTGCCGGGACGCATCATGGCATCCATATTTCTCTCGTCGAGGCGGCTGAAATCGAAATGGTCGTAGTAAAAGTCAAAGCCGCGGTTGAGTCCGAAGCGCGAGTCCAACACGGCCGAGCCCAGCACGGCTCCCGTGGCGTAGCCCCTGGCGCGCAGCAGAGTGGCGAGGGTGGGCTGCGAGGAGTTGAGGCGGTTGCCGGCGAAGTCGTGCATCCCCGTGCGCATGGGGTAGGTCCCGGTCAGGATCACGCTGTGCGACGGCAGTGTGACGGGCACCTGGGTATAGGCGTTGGCGAAGCGCACCCCGCCCGCGGCCAGGGCGTCCAGGTTGGGAGTCTCGATGAGTTTGTAGCCGTAGCAGCCGAGGTGGTCGGCGCGCACCGTATCCAGAGTGATGAGGAGGACGTTCGGCGGATCGTTGGGCGGCGGCGCGGGCCAAGCCAGAAGGGGCGCGGCGAGCAGCGCGGCAAACAGGGCCAGGCTGCGCTGCCACTGCCGTTTCATTTGCCGGAAGAAAACAGCGCTGCCATGGTGCGTCCCGCGTGCCCGCAGATAGGCTTGCATGATTCTGTCTGCCCCTTGAAAAC
>JAIQEV010000077.1 GCA_020073585.1 Terriglobia bacterium | reverse complement strand
GCGCTCAGCGATTTCTTTTCGTACAGCGTCTGATAGCGCCGCAGCGTCGCCGCGGCCAGCTGGTCGTCCACCTCCGCCAGCTTGTTCTGCTGTTCCGCGGCAGCCAGCGCGGCCTGCGCGCTGGCCAGACTGGCGCGCGGCTGCGCGTCGTCCAGCACCGCCAGGACCTGCCCCCGCTTCACGCGCGTGCCTTCCTGCGCGCGAATCTGCGTGATCGTCCCGCTGATCTGGCTGGCAATCGTGCTGCTCTGCGCCGCCTGCACCGTCCCCACGGCCTCCAGCACATCGCTGACCGGCGCCGCCTTTACGACGATCACGGCCACGCCGCGCAGCGTCTCCGGCGCGGCGGCCCGCGGTTTTTCCGCCTCGCCGCAGCCCGCGAGCCACAGGAAGGGTCCCGCCAGCGTGAACAGCAGCAACACTTTCTTTGCGTCCGTCATGGTTTCACCACCGGAGAATTTGTGTTCAGGCGTCCCGTCGCCAGTTCCAGATCGGCGTAGCTCGTCTGCAACTGGTAGACCACCTGCCAGTAGCGCGTTTCCGTGCGCCGCGCTGCGTCTTCCACCGCCAGCAGGTCCGGCAGCGTGGTCAGCCCGGCCTCGTAACGGTTCTGCTGGATGCGCAGGCTTTCCTGCGCTTGCGCCACGCCCGCTCGTGCCACGTCCAACTGCTGCCGCGCCGTTTCCACGCCGTAGTACGCGCGCCGCACCTCCAGGAGCACCGCGTTCCGCGCCGCCTCTTCGAGATGCCCGAGCCGTTCCGCCACCGCGCGTTCCCGCGCCAGCTCTGCGCGCTTCGCTCCGCCGTCGAAAAGATCCATGTGCAGGTCGAGGCCCGCGGTCCAGTTGTTTCCGCCGTGGCCCACCAGGGTGACGTTGTCCTGCTCCCACGAGGCCATTGCCGTGAGCTGCGGCCCGAACGCCGATTTCGCCGCCGCCACGCTCTTCTCCTGCGCCGCTTTCTCGCTGCCGATGCGCTTCAGGTCCGGCCGCCCGGCCACCGCGCGCTGTTCCAGTTCCGGCAGGGCGTCGAGGGGAAGCGCGCGCTCGGCCAGCACGTCGTCATTCAGCAGGGAGACGGAATCCGCGGGCACGCCCATGCTCGTCGCCAGCGCCGCCAACAGCAGCGCGACGTCGTTGCGCGCCCGGATCAGCTCCTGCTGCCGCTCGCGCAGATGCACCTCCGCGCTGAGCACATCGGAATCCACCGCCAGCCCGGTCTCGCGCCGCGCCTGGGCGCGCTCGAAGATCGCCTGCGCCGCCGCCACGCTTTTTTCCGCCACGGCCTGCTGCTTCTGCGCCAGCAGCACGTCGTAGTACGCGCCCACCACTCTGCGTACCAGCTCCTGGTCTGTCCGCTCCAGTTGCTGCGCCGCGGCTTCGCGATGCAGCGAAGCTCCTTGCATTTCGCGCTGCGTGCGGAAGGAGTCGAAGAGGTTCCAGCCGCCGGCAAACCGCGTTGTGAAGATGCCCACCGGCGTTGGCGTATTCAACCGCCCCAGGCTGAAATCCGCCGCGGTGAAGCGCCGCTCGCGCAGCTTGGTCCCGAAGACGAAGACCGGATCATTGCTGCGAAAGCCCGATTCGGAAAAGCGCACCTGGGGAAAGAGCGCAGCGCGCGCCTCGCGCACTCCCGCCGCCGCGACGCGCTCTTCGGCCAGCGCCGCCTTGTGCTCCGGATTTTTCTCCAGCGCAATCTGCACGGCGTCGGCGAGCGCCAGCGGCGCGCCCGCTTGCGGGGCCGTTTGTGCGCGAACCCCGCTGGCTCCGGGGAAAACTCCGCCCAGCCCAGCCGCCAGCAGAAAAATCGCCACCCGGCGAAAACGATCCGTCATCACAGACATTCCTCTTCCTCCGCGCAGGTTGACCGCTTGGCGGTCACGCATCCAAGAGACGCGCTCGCGTGCTGCAATTGGCCTCCACAGATCCCGGCTGGGTTCAGTGCCCTACGGGCACTGCGGCGGCTTCCGTGGCCCCGTGCACCCCGGCCTCTTCGGCGATGATTTCGTAGTCGGTCACGAACTTGGCGGTCTTCTGCACCATCGCTCCCACGGAGCAGTACTTCTCTTCGGAGAGCCGGATGGCCTCTTCCACTGCGCGCTTGTCCACCGCGTGCCCCTTCACCACATGGTGAATGCGCACCCGCGTGAAGACCTGCGGCGGCGCTTCCGCCTGCTCCGCCTCTACGCGCACCTCGTAGCCGGTCACGTCCTGGCGCTTCTTGCGCAGGATGTTGATGACGTCAAACGCCGTGCATCCCGCCAGGGCCACGGCCACCAGTTCGATGGGTTTCGCGCCCGTCTTGCCCTGGTCGTCATCCAGAATGAAGTGGTGCCCGCTCCCGGTTCCGGCCACGAACTGCCGTCCGCCGCGCGTCGGCTGGGTCAGTACTACTTTTGCTTCGATCATGGATCCTCCTCATCGGACGATCGCCCGTCACAAGAGAAATGCACTCGGCGGGCATTCGTTACAGAAACTTTGCGGCCCGCGGATGCCGGGGGGCATGGCCCCGGTTCCGCAACTTCATGTCGGTCGTAATCGATTGCAAGGAAAGCACTTAACGCAAGGAAGGGAAACTGCGATTACGACCGGTCAAATCTAAACTGCGGCCATCTCCTCTTTCTTCCACGCCTCTCTATTGAACGTCCGGAGCCGTCGCCCCCGGCTTCCGTCCGGGCCGGGTCTTCGCTATGTGTGACCGCGCAGCGGCCAACGGCTGGGCTTCGCCGCGTAGGTCGAGTTCGCCGGCCTGCTGGCACTGCTGCACCGTCGCGCGCAGGCTGGAGAGGAAAGCCTCGCACGGCGCGCAGCCGGACATATGTTTTTCCAGCTCTTCGCAGGTTCCGCGGTCGATCTCGCCATCGAGATAATCGCTGAGCCGCGCGAAGATTTTCCGGCAGCGCTCCGACGGCCGGAACTCCCCGCCGGGCTGCGCCGTCCGCCGCGCGGCCTCCCGCCGGCTGCGCCGCGCCGCGGGCGTTTTCGTCAGCTCCTTGCGCAGGAAGAGCCGCGCGCGGTGCAGCCGCACGCGCACCGTGCCTTCGCGCAGCCCGGTCACTTGCGCGACCTCCGCGCTCGAGAGTTCTTCGATGTCGTGCAGCACCAGGATCAGCCGGTAGGCCGGAGGCATGCGCAGCACCGCCGCGCGCAGCCGCTCCGCCTGCTCGCTGTTCAGCGTGGCCGCTTCCGGCGTCGCCCCCTTGTGCCGCAGCAGCTCTTCCAGCTCGGCGCGCTCCGGCAGCAGCGCGTCCAGCGCCAGCTCGCGTGCCGGCGCGAACTTGCTCCGGCGGCGCCGCATCAGGCACTGGTTCCGCGCGACCTTGTAGAGCCACACGCCCAGCGCCTGGGGATTCGCGAAGCGCGGCAGGTAGGGAAGCGACTTCAGCAGCACTTCCTGCGAGGTGTCTTCGGCGTCCTCGCGGTGCCCGCACACGCGCATGCTGAACGAATACACGGTGTCGCGCAGCAGCGCCAGCGCTTCGTTGGTCGCCGCCGCGTCTCCTTTTTTCAACAGCTCGACCGCCTCCCGCACTTCCGCGCGCACGGTTCAGCGCAGCCGCAGTGCGTAGGAACTCAGCACTTTCATGTAGTTCCCGCGCTGAAACGCCGCCGGGTCCGGCACCGCCCGGTGGCTCATGCTTCCCAGCATCTGCCGCATCGATTCGTATTCGTGCTCTTCCAGCCAGTGTTCCAGGTCCTGGTGCACCCGGTGGATGAAGCGCACCCCGTTTTCCAGGGGCGCCGAGGCCATCATGGCCACGCTGGCTCCCGCCATCACGCACTTCACCACGTCCAGCGCGCTGTGCACCCCTCCGGTCACCGCCAGATTCCCCTTGATGTGCCCGAAGATGATGGCCACCCAGTGCAGGCGCGGCAGCAGCTCCTCGGGATGGCTCAGATGCAGCCGCGGCACCACCTCCAGCCCCTCGATGTCGAAATCTGGCTGGTAGAAGCGGTTGAACAGCACCAGCGCGTCGGCGCCCGCGTGGTCCAGGCGCTTGGCCATGTGCGTCAGCGAGCTGTAGTACGGCGAAAGCTTCACGGCCACCGGAATGCGCACGCTGGTTTTCACCTGGTGCACCAGCTCGCAGCAGTCTTCCTCGAGGTCCGCGCCGCTGCGCAGCGGATCCGTGGCGATGGTGTAGATGTTCAGCTCCAGCGCGTCCGCGCCCGCTTGTTCGATGTGCTTGGCGTAGCGCACCCAGCCGCTGGGCGTCACTCCGTTGAGGCTGGCGATCACCGGAATGGCCACGCTGTGCTTGGCCCGCCGGATCAGCTCCAGGTAGCCGTCCGGCCCGGTGTTGTACGTCGAGAGGTCCGGCAGGTACGTGGTGGCCTCGGCGAACTCTTCCGCGCCGCGCCACAGATCCTCGTCCAGCACCGCGCTCTCCAGCGTCAGCTGCTCTTCGAACAGCGAAGGCAGCACCACCGCCGCGATGCCCATGTCTTCCAGCCGCCGGATGTTGTCCACCGATTCGGTGAGCGGAGAAGACGACGCCACCAGCGGGTTTTTCAACGGCAGGCCCATGTATTGTGTGCTGAGGTCGGCCATTATTCTTCTCCCTCTTTAGTGCCGGCCGGCACGGCCGTGGGCGCTTCCCCTGCCGCGGGACTCTTCTCTCCCGGCCTGGGGGGCATCTGCAGCGCCGCGCGGTTCGAATAGACGCGCCAGCGGCGGGCCACGTCCTCCTGGGCCATCTGCAGGAGCTCCGCCGCGGCTTCCGGATTACTTCGCGCCAGCATCGTATAGCGCGCTTCCTGGTAGGCATACTGCTTCAGCGGAATGCTCGGCGCCTTGGAATCCAGTTGGAACGGATTCCGGCCTTCCGCCCGCAGCCCCGGGTTGTAGCGGATCAGCGGCCAGTAGCCGGAGAGCACGGCCGCCTTCTGCTGGTTGATCCCGAACATCATGTCGTAACCGTGCGCGATGCAGTGGCTGTAGGCGATGATCAGCGACGGCCCGGGGTGCGCCTCGGCCTCCAGGAACGCCTTCACCGTGTGCGTGTCTCCGCCGCCCATGGCCACCCGCGCCACGTACACGTTCCCGTAGCTGATGGCCTCCATGGCCAGGTCTTTCTTGGCCGTCTGTTTTCCGCCGGCCGCAAATTTCGCCACCGCGCCGCGCGGCGTGGCCTTGGACATCTGCCCGCCGGTGTTCGAATACACTTCCGTGTCCAGCACCAGCATGTTCACGTTCATTCCCGTGCCCAGCACGTGGTCCAGACCGCCGGCGCCGATGTCGTAGGCCCACCCGTCGCCGCCCACGATCCACACGCTCTTGCGCAGCAGGCTGTCCGCCACGGCCAGCAGGTCGCGCACCTCCGCGCTCTCTTTGCCCGCCAGCCGCCGCCGCAGATCGGCCACGCGCTCGCGCTGCTCGTTGATCCCTTCCTCGCGGCTCTGGTCCGCGTTCAGAATCCGCCGCACCAGCTCTTCCCCGATCTCCCCAGCCAGCTTTTTCACCAGGTGGCGGGCGTACTCCGCCTGGTGGTCCACCGCCAGGCGCATCCCCAGCCCGAATTCGGCGTTGTCTTCGAACAGCGAATTGGACCACGCCGGCCCGCGCCCCTGCAGGTTCGTGGTGTACGGCGTAGTCGGCAGGTTCCCTCCGTAGATGGAACTGCACCCCGTGGCGTTGGCGATCAGCAGCCGGTCGCCGAAGAGCTGCGTCATGAGCTTGATGTACGGCGTTTCGCCGCACCCCGCGCAGGCCCCGGAGAATTCGAACAGCGGCTCCAGCAGCTGCACGTCCTTCACCTGCCCCAGCGACAGCCGTTCCCGCGCCAGCTCCGGCAGCGCCAGGAAAAACTCCCAGTTCTTGCTTTCCGGCTCGCGCAGCGGCGCCTGCGGCGCCATGTTGATGGCCTTATACTTCGCCACGCTCTTGCTCTTCGCCGGGCACACCTCGACGCACAGCGCGCAGCCCGTGCAGTCTTCCGGCGCCACCTGCAGCGTGTAGCGCAGCGTCTCGAATTCCCGCCAGCGCGGCTTGGCGGTCTTGAAGCCCTCCGGGGCGCTCGCCAGTTGGCTGCTGTCGTAGACCTTCGCGCGGATCACCGCGTGCGGGCAGACCAGCACGCACTTGCCGCACTGGATGCACAGCACCTCGTCCCACACGGGGATCTCCTGCGCGATGTTGCGCTTCTCCCATTTCGCCGTGCCCGTGGGAAACGTGCCGTCGGGCGGCATCGCGCTCACCGGCAGTTCGTCCCCCAGCCCCGCCACGATCTGTCCCAGCACCCCGCGCACGAACGCCGGCGCGCGCTCCGGCACCGCCGGCAGCACGTCGAAGTGCGCCGTGATCTTCTCCGGCACTTTTACTTCGAACAGGTGCGCCAGCGTGCGATCCACCGCCGCATAGTTCTTCTGCAGCACCGCCTCGCCGCGCTTCCCGTAGGTGTGCTCGATGGCGCCCTTGATGGCCTTCACCGCCTCCTCGCGCGGCAGAATCCCGCTGATCGCGAAGAAGCAGGTCTGCATGATGGTGTTGATGCGCCGGCCCATCCCCGCTTCGCGCGCCACGGTATACGCGTCGATCACGAACAGCCGCAGCTTCTTCCCCAGGATCTGCTCCTGCACCTTGCGCGGAAGCTGCTCCCACACCTCCCCGGCCCCGAACGGCGCGTTCAGCAGGAAGATCGCTCCGCTCTCCGCGCGCGAGAGCACGTCCATGCGCTCCAGAAACTGGAACTGGTGGCAGCCGATGAAGCTGGCCCGCTCGATCAGGTACGCCGAGCGGATGGGGTCCGGCCCGAAGCGCAGGTGCGACACGGTGACCGACCCGGCCTTCTTCGAGTCGTAGACGAAGTAACCCTGCGCGTGGTTGGGCGTCTCTTCGCCGATGATCTTGATGGAATTCTTGTTCGCGCCCACCGTGCCGTCCGACCCCAGCCCGTAAAACAGCGCGCGCACCGTCTTCGCGCCCTCGGTCACGAACGCCGGGTCGTAGGCCAGGCTGGTGTGCGTCACGTCGTCCTGGATGCCCACCGTGAAGTGGTTCTGCGGCGCGTCCTTCTTCAGTTCGTCGAATACGGCTTTGGCCATCGCCGGCGTAAACTCCTTCGACGACAGCCCGTAGCGCCCGCCGATCACCCGCGCCGTTCGCCGCGTCTCCATCAGCCCCGTCACCACGTCCAGATAGAGCGGCTCGCCGATGCTTCCCGGCTCTTTGGTGCGGTCCAGCACGGCGATGCTCTGTACCGTCCTGGGCAGCGCCTGGGCAAACGCGTCCAGGTCGAACGGCCGGAACAGCCGCACCTTCAGCACCCCCACCTTCTCCCCGCGCGCCGCCAGCCACTCCACCGTCTCTTCCACCGCGCCCGCCGCCGAGCCCATCACCACCACCACGCGCTCCGCGTCCGCCGCGCCCACGTAGTCGAAGAGGTGATAGTGCCGTCCCGTTTGCCGCGCGAAGCGGTCCATCACGTCCTGCACGATCGCCGGGCACGCCCGGTAGTAGGCGTTCACCGCCTCGCGCGCCTGGAAGAACACGTCGGGGTTCTGCGCCGTCCCACGCAGCACCGGGCGGTCCGGGCTCAAGGCCCGCTCGCGATGCAGCCGCACGTGCTCCCCGCTGACCACCGCGCCGAGGTCCGCGTCGGAGAGCGGATGGATCTTGTTCAGTTCGTGCGAGGTGCGGAAGCCGTCGAAGAAATGCAGAAACGGGATGCGCGCCTCGAGCGTCGCCGCGTGCGCCACCAGCGCCAGATCCGTGGCCTCCTGCACCGAATTCGACGCCAGCAGCGCGAAGCCCGTCTGCCGCGCCCCCATCACGTCGCTGTGGTCGCCGAAGATGGACAGCGCGTGCGTGGCCACCGCGCGCGCCGCCACGTGGATCACCGCCGGCGTCAGCTCTCCGGCGATCTTGTACATGTTGGGGATCATCAGCAGCAGGCCCTGCGACGAGGTGAACGTGGTCCCCAGCGCCCCGGCCTGCAGCGCCCCGTGCAGCGCGCCCGCCGCGCCCCCTTCGCTCTGCATCTCCACCACCAGCGGCACCGCTCCCCACAGGTTGGCCTTGCCCTCTTCCTTCCACTGATCCGCCAGCTCGCCCATCGGCGACGACGGCGTGATCGGATAGATCGCGATCACCTCGCTCAGGCGGTACGCCACCGCCGCAGCGGCTTCGTTTCCATCCAGAATGACCATCGGCTTTGCCATCCCTGTCTCCAGTGATGCAGTGGTTTGCGTGCGAATGCAGAATAAACCGCGGTGCTTTCGAGGGGTGCCGTTGGAAGAGCCCGCAGCATAGGGAATTCCCGGGTCCCTAGAGTACTACACACCGGCCATTTCCCGCGCCCCTTCGCGTTCCGCCGTCTTCTCCGGAACCTCGGTGAGGGTGGCCTCCGTCAGCAGCAGCACGCTGGCCACGGACACCGCGTTTTCCAGCGCCACCCGCAGCACCTTTGTCGGGTCGATGATCCCCGCTTCCACCAGGTCCGTGTACACCCCGCGCGCGGCGTCGAAGCCGTAATTGCCCGTGCCCGCGCGCATGTGGTCCACCACCACCCCGCCGTCCGCCGAAGAATTTTCCGCAATCTGCCGCGTCGGCGCTTCCAGCGCCCGTTTCAGGATCAGGATTCCCGTGCGCTCGTCGCCCGTGCAGGCCTGTTCCTCCTGCGCCAGGGTCTCGATCAGCCGCAGCAGCGCCAGCCCTCCTCCGGGCACGATGCCTTCGGCCAGCGCGGCTTTCGTCGCGCTGATGGCGTCGTCGAACGCCTCTTTCCGGCTCTTCAGCTCGGCTTCCGAGGCCGCGCCCACGCGGATCACGGCCACGCCTCCGGCGAGCTTCGCCAGGCGTTCCTCGAGCTTTTCCTTGTCGTAGGTGGAAGTGCTGCTCTCGATCTGTTTGCGGATCTCCCGGCAGCGTCCTTCGATGGCCTCCCGCGTGCCCGCGCCGCTCACGATAGTCGTCCGCTCGCGGTCCACCACCACGCGTTTCGCGCGGCCCAGTCCCTCGAGGGTCACATTTTCCATGCGGATCCCCAGCTCTTCGGAGAACACCTGCCCGGCCGTCAGAATCGCGATGTCCTGCAGCATCTCCTTGCGCCGGTCGCCGAATCCCGGCGCTTTCACCGCCGCCGATGCCAGCGCTCCGCGCACCTTATTCACCACCAGCGTGGCCAGCGCCTCGCCTTCCACGTCTTCCGCGATCACCAGCAACTGCCGCCCCGCCTTGGACACCTGCTCCAGCAGCGGCAGCAGGTCCTTGAGGCTGCCGATTTTCCGGTCGCTGATCAGCACGAGCGGCTCCTCGAGCACCGCCTCCATCTTTTCCGCGTCGGTGACGAAGTACGGCGAAAGGTAGCCGCGGTCGAACTGCATCCCCTCGACCACTTCGATCACCGTTTCCGTGGTCTTGGCCTCCTCCACCGTGATGGCCCCTTCCGGCCCCACCTTTTCGATGGCGTCCGCGACCATGGCCCCCATCGCGGCGTCGTTATGCGCCGAGATGGTGGCCACCTGCTCCTTCTCGCGGCGGCTGGTGAGCGGCCTCGATAGCTGCTTCAAACCCTGAATCGCCGCGCGCAGCCCGCGCTCCAGGCCGCGCTTCAGCTCCACCGCGCTGGCCCCCGCCGCGATGTTGTGCAGTCCCTCGGCGAAGATGGCGTGCGCCAGGATCGCCGACGTGCTCGTGCCGTCGCCCACGATTTCTCCCGTGCGCTCCGCCGCTTCGCGGATCATCTGCGCGCCCATGTTCTCTTCCGGGTGTTCCAGTGAGATCTCCTTGGCGATCGTCACGCCGTCGTTGCACACCAGCGGCCGCCCCCATTTTTTCTCGATCAGCACACATTTCGATTTGGGACCCAAGGTCACGCGAATGGCGTCGGTGAGCAAGGTGGCGCCCCGGAGAATCTTTTCGCGTGCTTCGGAACGGAACAGCAGTTGTTTATAAGGCATGATTCACCTCGTTTGCGCCAAGCGGAGAAGCGGACTCAGGGGAGGGCCGTCTTGCATGGGTTGTAATGGCCTGCGCCGCGGCCCGGCGCACACCTCACCCCGGGCCATTCCCCAGGGAGCTATCAGCACGGGTCATGCCGATTGGCCCGGCTGTAATCTATTGAGGGCAGGCAACCTACGGCCGCAGCCGGACCGGCCGCGCTCCGTTTTGCGCTAATTTCCGCAGCCGCCTGCGCCAATACTCACCTCGCGCGGGCCGCGCCGCACTCTTCGCGTCTTCTTCGCCCGGGCCCCGCGCGCGCCCCGCGGCCACTCTCTGCGCACTTGCCGAAACGCCTCGATTGCGCGGCCTTGGGAAAAGAGGCACTCTGGAGAGGGTAAATTGTTGACCGCTCTGCGGTCGCACAAGATGTTGACCGCTTTGCGGTCGCGCAATAGATTGACCGCTCTGCGGTCGCTCACTCGAATGTCTGCCGAATTCATGCGCCGCGCCATCGCCCTGGCCCTCGACAACGTCCGCGTCCACGGCGGCGGTCCCTTCGCCGCACTGGTCGTCAAGGACGGCCGCATCCTGGCCGAAGGCGCCAACCGCGTCACCGCCACCAACGACCCCACGGCCCACGCCGAAATCGTGGCCATCCGCGCAGCCTGCCGCGCCCTCGGCGATTTCCAGCTCACCGCCTGCGATCTCTACACCACCTGCGAGCCCTGTCCCATGTGCCTCGGCGCCATCTACTGGGCGCGTCCCGCGCGCATCTTCTTCGCCGGCACCGCCGAAGACGCCGCCGCCGCCGGCTTCGACGACGCCTTCATCTACGATGAGCTTCGGCGCCCGCGCGCCGATCGCCACCTGCCCATGACCCAGCTTCTCCGCGACGAGGCTCTCGCCATCTTCTCCGCCTGGCGCGAACTCTCCTCCAAAAAGCCCTATTAATGCTATCCGTCATTCCGACCGAAGGGAGGAATCTCTCTTCGATTGTGGAAAGCCTCCGCGGCTCTTCGGGCTGACAGAACCTTCCCGCTACTCCGTCTTCTCCGACACCAGCACGCTCTGCGGCATCTCCGGAATCGCATGCAGCGTCGAGCGCCCAAATCCCGCGTTGCGGAACATCCGCTCCAGCTCGCTCGCCGTGTAGGCCTCTCCCGCATCGGTCGAAGCCAGCATCGTCAGGCTGAATGCCGCCGCCGTGGCCGGCGTCACCCGGTCTTCGTTGGGGATGAATTCCAGGGTCACCGCGCGCCCGCCCGGCCGCAGCGCCGCGTGCACCCTCCGCAGCACTTTTTCGCAGGTCGCGGGATCGAAGTGGTGCAGGAAATTCGTCAGCAGTGCGATGTCGTAGCCCTCGCCCAGCTCCGTCTCGAACGCGCTCCCCGGTCGCGCCGTGTAGCGCTCCGCCACGCCCGCCGCGCGCGCATGCTCCTGCGCCACCTCCAGCACCGGCGCCCAGTCCACCGCCGTGACCCGCGCCTGCGGATTGTGCTGCGCCAGCGTGATTCCGTACATCCCGTGCCCCGCGGCGATGTCCAGCACCTTCCAGGGCTGGCCCTCTTTCGCGCCCAGCAGTTCCGCGAGGAACGCCGCGTTCAGCCTGGTGAGCGGCTTCATCGAGCGCGCGAACGCCACCCACAATTCGGCCTGCGGCTTGGTGTTGTCCCCGCCCGGCAGCGCCGCGCCGCCCTTGCGCACCGCCTCGGTCAGCTTCCCGAAATAGCCGGTAAACTCCTCCCGCCCCAGGAATCCGATCAGCGATGTCATGCTCGCCGGCGAGCGCCGGTCGAGAAACAGCGCGCTTTCCGCGGTCAGCGCGTAGCGCCCCGCGCTCTTCGTCAGAAATCCCAGGATCGTCAGGTAGTCGCAGAGGATGCGCGCGCCGCGCTCCGCCGCGCCGATCTTTGCCGCCAGCGCCGCGGGCTGATCCGCGCCTTCGCCGATGGCCGTGAACACGTCCAGCTCGATGGCCGTTTTCAGTGCCGCGGTGTTCTGATACGCGTGCAGGATGTTGAAAATACGTTCCGGCGTCGGCCGCTGGGCCGGGGAAGTGGTGGACACGGGAAAGAGCTCCTTTTAGAGATGGCTGAACCTCTTTATCTTAACGCCGCGCCGCCGCGCCGGGTAACGGCACACCCGCAGCTTCGCGGCACTTCTCGTCTCTGGAGGGGAGATTCGGGAGCGGCTCCTGCGCCACACCCGGCGGGGGAGAGCACTCCTGCGGGGGCTGCGCGCCGCCTAGTTGCGGTCCGGTGGCTTTTGGGCAGGCTAGCTTCAGCTCGGCGAAGCACCCATGGCGCGCCGCTGCTGGAAGCATTCCCGGCAGAAGACCGGGCGCCCCTGCGTGGGACGGAACGGCACGGTGGTTTCCTTGCCGCACTGCGAGCAGTTGGTCTTGGTTTCCGCGCGGGACGCCCCGGAGCCGGAGCCCCCGGAACCCTCGGCGCGTTTTGACTTGCAGGTTTTGCAGCGCTTGGGTTCGTTTTTGAAGCCCTTATCGGCGAAAAACATCTGTTCGCCGGCGGTGAATACGAACTCCGAACCGCAGTCGGAACACTTCAGGACCTTATCGTGATACTCCATTGGCTGTGCCCCCCATTACCCCGTTCCGCCGGGGATCCGGCAGACTTCACGCGCGCTACCCGTTTACGAGGGAGAACCGCCTCACCGCAATTGCCGGTCGCGGCTCCCTTTGGGCCAGCGGGCGCGAAGCCTGCTGTACATCCCCTGCGATCACTGCCAGACAGGGCCTACATCACGAAGGCGCAGCGCTCAGCTGCGGGCCAGGCAGGAGGTTAGTCCTGCTCGCGCCGCTGCTTCTTGCGCAGTCGCTTTCGCGAAAGCGCTTCCTTGGCCCGGCGCTTCTCACCGGGCTTCATGTAGAAGCTGTGCTTCTTGATTTCCTTGATGATGTCTTCCTGCTGCACCTTGCGCTTGAAGCGGCGCAGGGCGTTTTCCAGGGACTCTGTTTCCTGGATGATGACTTCGGCCACTGTACATTCACCCCCAATCCGTTCCGGATTGGTTTCTCTTGGACTGGCGGATACCGGCTTCCAACGCCGTTCCGCATCCAAGTAGTATCGCACGAGTTGACCGCTTTGCGGTCACCCATACAGCGGTCACCCACATGGATGACTGGCATCTTCTAATCAATCCGGGCATATAAAGTCAAGTAATCTTTGCGGGAGGGGGTTGCCTTTGCAAGTACCCCTGCGGGGGTAGTGGCGGATCAAGCAATTGCCCCGCTCTGCGCCGTTCCCCCCGCCCCCGCCCGCCAGCCCGCTTTTTCCCGCGCCCAAAACCCGGTGTGCGCCCCTTGCGCATGCTGGTAGAATTGCCTGGCTTCAGGAACCGCGCACCACAGGGGTCTCCCATGACCGATATGCGCGATGCGATTGGCGTCCTCCTCGCCGGCGGGCAAGGCGAGCGGCTCTGGCCGCTGACCCGCGACCGCGCCAAGCCCGCCGTGCCCTTCGGCGGCGTCTACCGCATCATTGACATCACCCTCTCCAACTGTCTCAACAGCGATCTCCGCCGCGTTTTCGTCCTCACCCAGTACAAGGCCCTCAGCCTCAACCGCCACGTGCGCCGTGGCTGGTCCTCCCTCGCCGGCCTGGGCGACTATTTCGAAGTCCTGCCCCCGCAGATGCGCGTCTCCCAGCACTGGTATCAGGGCACCGCCGACGCCGTCTACCAGAACATCTACTCCATCGGCAGCGAGCGCTCCAAATTCGTCTTCATCCTCTCCGGCGACCACAACCAAATCAAGTCCCACAAACACCTTTTCACCCAGCCTTGCTCGACCCTCCGAATGCACCAAGCCACCTATGACGACTTCATCTTCGATACAGGTATCACCTAACGAGACCAAACTGCCATCGATGACAACGCTTTCTCCAACAACCACATTTCCTTTGGCTTTAATACTGCCGTGAAAGACGCATTTAG
>JAIQEV010000076.1 GCA_020073585.1 Terriglobia bacterium | reverse complement strand
GACGACCGGCGCAACGTGAAGCGGCTGTGGGAGCTGGCCGGGCTCGAAGAGCAGGCGCCCGCGGCGGAGAAGAATTTTTCGATGCTGAGCGCGGCGGCGAAGAAGAAGATTGCAGCGCAGAAGAAGACAGAGAAGAAGAAAAAGGCTAGCGCAGAGACGCGAAGGCCGCGGAGAAGCGCGGAGAAGAAGAAGGGTTAACGCAGAGACGCAGGGGCCGCAGAGAAACGCAGAGAAGAAGAGGGGCTGAGCGGGACGTGGCGGAATACAATCCACAGGCGATAGAGGCGAAGTGGCAGAAGCGCTGGGAGGAGGCGCGCGTCTTCGAGAGCGAGGCGGATCCCGCGAAGCCGAAGTACTACGTGCTGGAGATGCTGCCGTACCCCTCGGGCACGCTGCACATGGGGCACATGCGCAACTACACCATCGGGGACGTGGTGGCGCGGGTGAAGCGCATGCGGGGCTTCAACGTGATGCACCCGATGGGCTGGGACGCCTTCGGGCTGCCGGCGGAAAACGCGGCGATCAAGAACAACACGCACCCGCGGGTGTGGACCAACAACAACATCGTGGAGTTCAAGCGGGTGCTGCACCTATTCGGGTTCAGCTACGACTGGCGGCGGGAGATCTCCACGTGCGAGCCGGAGTATTACCGCTGGAACCAGTGGTTCTTCCTGCGCATGCTGGAGCGCGGGCTGGCGTACCGCAAGAAGAGCCGGGTGAACTGGTGCCCGAAGTGCGCCACGGTGCTGGCCAACGAGCAGGTGGTGAACGGCGGCTGCTGGCGGCATGAGGATACGCCGGTGGAGGCCAAGGAGATCGAGCAGTGGTTCTTGAAGACCACGGCGTACGCGGACCAGTTGCTGGACGACCTGCAGCTGCTGGAAGGCGGGTGGCCCGAGCGGGTCATCACCATGCAGCGCAACTGGATCGGGAAGTCGCACGGAGCGAAGGTGAAGTTCGCGGTGGCCGATGTGGCTGGAGCCGAGCCGATTGAGGTATTCACCACGCGCATCGACACGGTTTATGGCGCGAGCGCGCTGATTCTCGCGCCGAACTATCCGCTGGTGGGCAAGCTGCTGGCCGGCTCGCCGGTGGAGGCCGAAGCGCAGGCCAAGCTGGCGCAGATCCGGCAGATGTCGGTGAAGACGGCGGACCTGGCGGCGGCGGAGAAAGAAGGGTTCTTTACCGGGCGGTATGCGACGAATCCGTTCAACGGGGCGCAGGTGCCGATCTGGGTGGGGAATTTCGTGCTGCTGGAATACGGCACGGGCGCGATCATGGCCGTGCCGGCGCACGACCAGCGGGACTTCGAGTTTGCGAGCAAGTACAACTTGCCCAAGCCCATCGTGGTGCAGCCGCTGGCGGGCGAACCGCTGAGCGCCGCGACGCAGCAAGAAGCCTACAGCGAATTCGGAAAGAGCGTGAATTCCGGGCCGTACAGCGGACTGGAGACCCAGGCGGCGATCGACAAGATGGCCGCGGAGGCCGAGGCCAAAGGTTTTGGAAGGCGCGAGACGATCTTCCGGCTGAAGGATTGGGGCATTTCTCGGCAACGCTATTGGGGCACGCCGATTCCCGTGGTGTACTGCGCGAAGGACGGCCTGGTGCCGGTGCCGGACGCGCAGTTGCCGGTGCTGTTGCCGGCGAACCCCAAGCTGACCGGGATGGGCGAATCGCCGCTGGCGGCCACGCCGGAATTCGTGAACACCGCCTGCCCGAAGTGCGGGGGCGCGGCGCGGCGCGAGACGGACACCATGGACACCTTCGTGGATTCGTCGTGGTATTTCTACCGCTACTGCGATCCGCAAAACGACCAGGCGCCATACGATTCCAAGAAGGTCGGCTACTGGATGCCGATCGACCAGTACATCGGGGGGATCACGCACGCGATTCTGCACCTGCTGTATTCGCGGTTCTGGTGCAAGGTGATGCGCGACCTGGGGCTGATCCAGCACAGCGAGCCGGCGGCGCGGCTGTTCACGCAGGGCATGGTGCTCAAGGGCGGCACGGCGATGTCCAAGTCCAAGGGCAACGTGGTGGGCGCGGAAGAGATGGCGCGGAAATTCGGGTGCGACACGGGACGGCTGTACACGCTGTTCGCGGCGCCGCCGGAGAAGGACCTGGAGTGGAGCGAGCAGAGCATCGAGGGCTGCGCGCGCTTCCTGAACCGGGTGTTCCGGCTGGTGGACCGGCATGCGGGGAGGCTCGCGGGAGCGCCGCGCGCGGCGGCGGACCTGGCCACGGCTTCCGAGAAAGAAAGAATTCTGCTGCGCAAGACGCACGAGACGCTGCGGCGGGTGACCAACGATTTCGAGACGCGCTGGCACTTCAATTCGGCCATCGCCCTGATCATGGAGCTGCTCAACGAGATTCAGGCGCAGGAGCCGCTGGAAGAAGGGGTGCGGCCGGGGGTGCTGCAGGAAGCGCTGGAGCTGGTGACGCTGATGCTGGCGCCGATGGTGCCGCACCTGGCGGAAGAGCTGTGGGAGATGCTGGGGCACGGAAACGGGCTGTGGACGGAACGCTGGCCGGACTACAATGCGGAGCTGGCGCGGGCCGCCGAGGTCGAGGTGGCGGTGCAGGTGAACGGGCGGGTGCGCGGGCGGGTGCGCGTGGCGGCGGGGCTGGGGGAAGAGGAAGTGGTGGCGCGGGCGCTGGAGGATGCGGCGATCCGGGGGCACGTGGAGGGGAAGCGGATCGTGAAGCGCATCGTGGTGCCGGACAAGCTGGTGAACCTGGTGGTGGGGTGATGGAAAGCGCAGCGGAGCGGGCCAGGGAGCAGGGAGGACGGATGACGGAACGCGGCGGCGTAGTGGTGCTGGATTTCGGGGGACAGTACACGCAGTTGATCGCGCGGCGCATCCGCGAGCAGCAGGTCTTCTCGACGATCCTGCCGTGCACCGTGGCCCCGGAGGAGATCCGCAAGCTGGAGCCGATCGGCATCGTGCTTTCCGGGGGGCCGAGCTCGGTGTACGACAAGGATGCGCCGGTGTGCGACCCGGAGGTCCTGCGGCTGGGCATTCCGGTGCTGGGTATCTGCTACGGGATGCAGTGGATCGCGAAAACGCTGGGGGGCCAGGTGGAGAAGTCCGACCGCCGGGAATATGGGCGGGGACAAATGAACGTTCAGGCCGGGTGCGGCTCGGCGCTTTTCGCGGACTTGCCGAACTCGCTGCGCATCTGGAGCAGCCACGGGGACAGCGTGCTGGGATTGCCCCCGGGATTTCGCGCCACCGGGCGGACGGAGAGCGCGCTGGCCGCGCTGGAAGACCCGCAGCGCAAGATTTACGCCGTGCAGTTTCACCCGGAAGTGAAGCATACGGACCGCGGCACGGACATCCTGCGCAACTTTTTGTTCGCGGTGTGCGGGGCCAAGGCCACCTGGGGCGGGGCGGCGTTCATCGAAGAGACGGTGGAGGCCATCCGGCGCAGAGTGGGCCCGCAGCATCATGCGATCTGCGCGCTGAGCGGGGGGGTGGATTCCACGGTGGCGGCGGTGCTGGTGCACCGGGCCATCGGGGAGCGGCTGACCAACGTGTTCGTGAACAGCGGGGTGCTGCGGAAGAACGAATTCGAGGAAACGCTGGAGATGCTGCGGGAGCGGCTGGGGCTGCACGTCATCGGGGTGGACGCTTCCGAGCGGTTTCTGGCGCAGCTCAAGGGGGTGGTGGACCCGGAAGAAAAGCGCAAGCGCATCGGGCGGGAGTTCATCGCCGTATTCGCGAAGAAGGCCCGGGAGCTGCAGCGCGGCGAGGCCCACGGGGAGATCAAGTTTCTGGTGCAGGGAACGCTGTACCCCGACGTGATCGAGTCGGTGTCGGTGAAGGGGCCTTCGGCCACGATCAAGACGCACCACAACGTCGGCGGCCTGCCGGAAAAGATGCCTTTCGAGCTGATCGAACCGCTGCGCGATCTGTTCAAGGACGAGGTCCGGCGGATCGGGCGGGACCTGGGGCTGCCGGACGAACTACTGCAGAAACATCCGTTTCCCGGACCGGGATTGGCTGTGCGCCTGCTGGGGGAAGTGACCCCGGAGGACCTGGCCACGCTGCGCGAGGCCGACGCCATCGTGGAGCAGGAGATCCGGCGCGCCGGGCTGTACAACAAGGTGTGGCAGGCGTTCGCGGTGCTGCTGCCGGTGCGCAGCGTGGGGGTCATGGGGGACTTCCGGACCTACGGATTGACGGTGGCGGTGCGGGTGGTGGAGTCGGAAGACGCGATGACGGCGGACTGGGCGCGGCTGCCCGCGGAAGTGCTGGAAAAGATCTCGACGCGAATCGTCAACGAGGTGCGCGGGGTGACGCGGGTGGTCTACGACATCAGCTCGAAGCCGCCCAGCACGATCGAGTGGGAATAGGGCAGAGTGGCGGGCAAACGGCAAGCACCTCCCGAAATAAGGAGCGCGCTGCGTACAGGTGCAGCGCGCTCGAATTTATGACGGGAAGAGAAACCGCGTCAGCGGTTGGCCATTTTCTGGGTCATGTAAAGGATCAGTTTGCGGTCCTCTTCATCGACCTTGCTCAACAGGCGGCGCAGTTTGTTGAGGAAGCGGGCTTCTTTCCCGGTGCTGCCCCAGGCAATGTCGTCGGAACTCTTGCGCTTGGGCAGGTTGGGAAGCTGGGGCGGCTCTTCGCCGTCGTAAAAGAGTTGGTAGAGAGGCACTTCGAGAGCGCGAGCCAGCTTTTCCAGCGTTTCAATAGCCGGGACAGTATGGCCGTTTTCGACGCGGGAGATGTAACAGCGCAGCAAGCCGGTCCGCTTCTCGATGTCGCCTTGGGAGAATTTCTTTTCCTCGCGCAGAGCGCGAAGACGGTCACCAATAATCATGCAGATATTATTCCATGTAGATAAGAGCGAGGCAAGAGGAAAGTTTGGCCCGGGAATCTGAAACATTTGTAGACCGGGAAATCGCGGGAGCCGCCGGGTCTACTGGGCCGCACGCAGCAAGCGCTATGACGGGGATATCGAAACGCACCTTACAGGAAGCGCCCGAACGCCTGAAACGCAGCCCGGCGGCGGCCGCGGAGGACCGCGCGCTGGTGGCGCGGGCGCAGGCGGGGGCGACGGAGGCCTTCGAGGAGCTGGTGCGCCGGCACCAACACCGGGTCTTTGCAGTGGCCGGGGGGATCCTGCGGCGGCGGGAGGACGTGGAGGACATCGCGCAACAGGTGTTCGTGAAGGCCTACTTCTCGCTGCGGAAGTTCGACCAGCGCGCGGCGTTCAGCACCTGGCTGTACAAGATCACGGTGAACGAGTGCTGGGATTCGCTGCGCAAGAAGAAAGTGCGGCCGCTGGTCTACGAATCGGACCTCAGCGAAGAACAGAAGCGGCAGGTGGGCACGTCGGTGGAAGCGACGTCGCGGAGCCTGCCGGACATCCGGGAGCGGCTGGAGGGGCAGGAAAAGCTGGAGCGGCTGCTGGAGTCGCTGGAGCCGCGCGACCGGCTGATGCTGGTGCTGAAGGAAATCGAAGGATTCTCGGTGGAGGAGATCGGGGAGATTCTGGAGCTGAATGCCAACACCGTGAAGGTGCGACTGTTCCGGGCGCGGCGGCGCATGGTGGCGCAGCACCGCAAGCGGGCCGGACAGGGAGAGCCGATTCGATAGGTGAAACCATCCCGGGGCATAAGCACGTCTAAGACGGTGATGGAAGGAGTGCAATTATGGAAAGCTGGTTAAGGCGGAAAACCGGCGAATGCCGCGCGGCGGAAGGCCGGATGCAGAGCCTCTTGAATTCCTGCACCGCGAGCGCGGCGGAAGAGTGTCTCGGCGCGGCCGATCCCGGTCTGCGCGGGCACCTGGAAAGCTGCAGGGAGTGCCGGGAAGAATTCGAGGAGGCGCTGGCGGTGCGGCAGTTGTTGCGGCGGCACAGGGCGCCGGCGGAGAATCCCGGGACGTTTTTCGCGGGGCGGGTGATGCGCGCGATTGGGCAGCAGGAAGCGGCGCGCAGCGCGCTATCGGCGAATCCCTGGGCCGCGGTGCTGGCCCTGGCGGAGCGCGTGGCCCTGGTTTCCGCGCTTATGCTGGTGCTGGCCACGACCTGGCTGTATGAGACGCGCTCCGCGGACATTGAGCGGCGCCGCGTGGCGGAATCGATCGGGGCATCGCTGGACCCGGGGCCGCCCGCAGATGACGGGGACGCGCTTGCCAGCCTCGCCGGGAGGGAGCCATGAACGGCATTCCGACCCAGCGCAAGGCGGCGGCCTGGGTAGCGCTGGTGTTTCTGCTGGGAGGCGGGCTGGGCGTGGTCGCGGGGATTTCCGTGGGACGTCACGGGACCGCCGCGGCGGCCAGCGCGGACATGCGGGAAGCGCGGCGCGCGCAGATCGTGGAGCGGTTCAATCAGGAACTGCAGCTCAGCGCGGCGCAGCGAGCCTCGCTGGAGGTGATCAGCAAGGATATGCAGGCGGAGTTCAAGGCCTTGCACGAACAGATCAAGCCGCAGATGAATGAGGTGCGGGAGAAGGCCCACAGCCGCATTCGGGAGATCCTCACTCCGGAGCAGAAACCGAAATTCGAAGAATTATTGAAGCGCCTCGACGAAGAACGCAAGCGCAGGGGCTATTAGCGGAGAAAAGTTTCGCGCTCCCGCAGAGGCGTTCCGCCGAAGGACTCATGCGCAGCCTGTCTGAAATCCTGAAAATAATCTGGGTCCGTCCCTTGTGGCGGTGGGCGGCGATTGGCGCGGCGGGGACGCTGCTGCTGGCCGTGGTGGTGTGGCGGGTGCGCGCGCCGGGAGCGGCCGAGTATTACACGGCGAAAGTGGAGCGCGGGGACGTGGTGCAGGTGGTGTCGGCAACGGGCACGATCAACGCGGTCACGACGGTGCAGGTGGGGTCGCAGGTTTCGGGGAACATCAAGAGCCTGTACGTGGATTTCAATTCGCGGGTGAAGCAAGGCCAGCTCATCGCGGAGATCGACCCGGCGATATTCCAGGCGCAACTGCAGCAGGCCGAAGCGGACCTGGCCAACGCCGAGGCCAGCGCGGTGAGCCTTACGGCGCAGATCGAAACGCAGCGCGCCGACCTGGTTTCGGCGAAGGCGGATGTAGACAAGGCGCAAGCCCAGGCGAACGACGCGCAACTGCAGTACCGGCGGGCCAAGGACCTGGCCGACCAGGGGATCGTGGCGGTTTCGCAGCGCGACACGGCGCAGGCCACGGCGGATTCCGCGACGGCTTCGCTGCATTCCGCGCAGGCCATGCTCGAACAATCCAAAGCCAAATTGAACGTTTCCATCGCCAACCTGGAGCAGGCCCGCGCGCAGACCAAGCAGCGCAAGGCGGCGGTGGACCTGGCGCGGCTGAATCTGCTGCACGCGCATATCTATGCGCCGATTGACGGCACGGTGATCGCGCGCAACGTGGACGTGGGGCAGACCGTGGCGGCCAGCCTGCAGGCGCCGACGCTGTTCGTGATCGCGCTGGACCTGACGAAGATGCTGGTGTACGCGAAGACCGACGAGGCGGACGTGGGGCGCATCCAGGCGGGGGCCACGGCGACGTTCAAAGTGGATTCGTTTCCGCGGGAGACGTTTACGGGGAAAGTGACGCAGATCCGCATGAACGCCACGACCATTCAGAACGTGGTGACGTACGACACGATCCTGGCGTTCGACAATCCCGGGCAACGGCTGTTTCCGGGGATGACCGCGTACGTGAGCATTCCCGTGGCGTGGGAGAACGACGCGGTGAAAATTCCCAACGGGGCGCTGCGCTTCAAACCGGAGCTGGCGGAAGCGGCGCGCAAGGCGCTGCTGGCGAAGTACGGCGTTGTGGAAGGCGCCGCGGGCGAGAAGGGAGCGCGGCCCGCGGGCGCCGGCGGCAAAGCGGGAGGCGCGGCGCAGCAGAATGGCGCGAGCTATCGCGAAGAATGGGCGATGGTGTGGAAGCTGCACGCGGACAAGACGCTGGAGCCGGTGCGCGTGAAGCTGGGGGTAACCGATTTCACGTTTACGGCGATGAAGGAAGGGAAGCTGCAGCCGGGGGACGAACTGGTCATCGGCGAAGTGTCCAAGGGCGGCAAGCCGGCGCAGCAGAGTCCCGTGGGCGGGCCGGGAGTGCCGCGGAGAATGTAGGGAAACGGCAGAGCCGAAAAGTGGAAGAACAGCAAGCACAGAGCGGGGAGGGCGGGGCCTGGGCGGTGATCCGGCTGGAGGAGGTCGCGAAGACGTATGACCTGGGGGAAGTGCAGGTGCATGCGCTGCGCGGGGTCTCGCTGGAGATCGGGCGCGGGGAGTTTGTGGCCATCATGGGGGCGTCGGGGTCGGGCAAGTCGACGCTGATGAATATCCTGGGTTGCCTGGATAAGCCGACGCGCGGGCGGTATTTTCTGGACGGAGTGGACGTTTCGGGGATGAGCAAGGCGGAGCTGGCGCGCATCCGCAACCGCAAGCTGGGCTTCGTCTTTCAGCAGTTCAACCTGCTTTCGCGGACCTCGGCGCTGGAAAATGTGGAGCTGCCCACGGTGTACGCGGGGATCGCGCCGGAGGAGCGCACGCGGCGGGCGCGGGAAGCGCTGGCGCGGGTGGGGCTGGCGGAGCGCGAAGGGCATTACCCGAGCCAGCTTTCCGGGGGGCAGCAGCAGCGGGTGGCCATCGCGCGGGCGCTGGTGAACAAACCGCAGATCGTGCTGGCGGACGAGCCCACGGGGAACCTGGACAGCCGCACGTCGGTGGAGATCATGGACATCCTGCAGCGGCTGAACGAGGAGCAGGGGCTGACGGTAGTGATCGTGACGCACGAGGCGGACATCGCGCACTACGCCAAGCGGGCCATCGAGTTTCGCGACGGGCGCATCCGGCGCGACCGGCCCATCGAAGAGCGGCTGATCGCGCGGGAGGTTCTGCCCACGCTGCCGGCGCCCGAGGGGCCGGAGGCGGAGAAGCCCGAAGCAGGTGCGGCGCCCGCGAAGGATGCGGCGCCCGTTGCTCCGCGGGCGTAGGCGCTTGCGGCCATGGATTTCCTGAACACATTCCGAATCGCGCTGCGCGCGCTGGCGCGCAACAAGATGCGCTCGTCGCTGACCATGCTGGGGATCGTCATCGGCGTGGGTGCGGTGATCGCGGTGGTGAGCATCGGGCAGGGCG
The DNA here is from genome assembly GCA_020073585.1 of Terriglobia bacterium. Lineage (GTDB taxonomy): Bacteria > Acidobacteriota > Terriglobia > Acidiferrales > UBA7541 > Acidiferrum. Next base: position 4,937 of record JAIQEV010000076.1, on the reverse strand, counting down.
CGCAATACCTGGTGCAGCAGGGCATCCAGAGCATGGGCACGAACGCGGTGTTCATCGCGGCGGGGAGCGGACGGCCGGGCGGGGCGCGCATGGGATTCTGGGCGGTGAAGTCGCTGACGCTGGAGGACCTGGCGGCGATTCTGCGGGAAGTGCCGCTGATCCGGCAGGCGGCGCCGGCGGTGATCAGCCGCGGGCAGGTGGTGTACCAGAACCAGAACTGGAACACGAGCATCCTGGGGACGGCGCCGAACTATTTCGACATTCGCTCGTGGGCGGTGCAATCGGGGACGGCGTTCACGCAGGAAGAGGTGGATTACGCGGCGAACGTGTGCGTGCTGGGGACGACGGTGGCGAACATGCTGTTCCCGGGCGAGAGTCCCATCGGGAAGACGGTGCGCATCGGCAACCTACCGTTCCGGGTGGTGGGGGTGCTGGAATCGAAGGGGCAGTCGGTAATGGGCGACGACCAGGACGACCGCATCTTCGCGCCGTACAGCACGGTGCAGAAGAAGATTTCCGGGATCACGTGGATTCAGTTCATCAACGCGTCGGCGGTGACGCCGGAGGCTTCGGTGGCGGCGGTGCGGCCGATCACCGCGCTGCTGCGCGAGCGGCACCACATCCGGGCGGGCGAGGACGACGATTTTTTCGTGCGCACGCAGTCAGAAGTGGCGGACCTGGCGAACCAGACGCAGAGCGTGATGACGCTGCTGCTGGGGTCGATCGCGTCGGTGTCGCTGCTGGTGGGCGGGATCGGGATCATGAACATCATGCTGGTGAGCGTGACGGAGCGGACGCGGGAGATCGGAGTGCGCATGGCGGTGGGGGCCACGGAGGGCGACGTGCAGAGCCAGTTCCTGATCGAGGCGGTGACGCTGAGCATGATGGGCGGGCTTGCGGGGATCATCGCGGGGCTGGCGGGTTCGGCACTGATCAGCAGCCTGCTGAACTGGCCGACGATGATCTCGCTGAAAGCGATCATTATCGCGGCGATTTTTTCGGGGGCGGTGGGAATATTTTTCGGGTATTACCCGGCGCGGAAGGCGGCGCAGCTCGATCCCATCGAGGCGCTGCGCTATGAATAGAAGCGCGGATAAGAGCGAGCAGTACGGAGCCTGACGAGAAACTTCCAGACGGTTACGCCGCGCGCCGCTGCCGGGGAGCTAAGGGTTGATCTCCGGCGCTGATTTTTGGCGGCGCGCTGCGTCTCTCCATTCGCTCAGCGCGGGGCCGACGATAGCTCCTACCAGGGCCAATCCCAGAGCCACGGCAAACGCGGGATAGGCGCGGATCAGCACCGCGGCCATGAGAACAGGCAGCACCACCACGAGCCTGGCATGCTGGAAAACGTAGCTCGCCAGCAGCAGGAGCGCTGCGGCGGGGATGAGCAGCAGGGCGCAGTGCAGGGCATCGGCAAATGCAAAATGCCCGCGCAGAAAAAAGCCGCGCGCGCCCAGCAGCAGGACCCCCGCGCCGATGGCGGTGACAAGCAGCGGCCCCCACTCGATCTTGCGCGCGGTTGGCGTCATTTGCTTGCATCGGGAGCGGTCATCGCCGCCGGCGCGGTGTCGGTTACTTCCAAGGACACGACAACTCCCGGCTTGCGGAAATCCGGACTGTTTGGGTCGAGGCCGATTCCCCAATCACTGAGGGTAAGGTTGAGTCTTATCCCAGGCTGTTGGGTGGACAGGGTCCAAACCTCTTTTCTGTCGGATTCGTTGCCTTCCCTCTTTTCCGTGAATGGCCATGAGGGGAAACAGGCGCGAAGTTCGGCTACGTCTTTCTCGTAAAGCGGTTTGGCGTCCGCGAGGGGGCGGGGGGAACCCAAGGCGCAAAAATAGAGCGGCGGAAGGATCTGCGAGCCATCCTTGCGGCGGATGAACAGCGTGCATTCCGCGGAGGGACCGGGGAGCAGCGTGCCCTGAAACAGGGTGTGGTCTTTTATGGCTCCCCCGATAGTGTCTTCCTGGCCCTTGAGCTCGGCGAATTCGCCCGGGGCGGCAGCGACGATTTTCTTGACGAAGGTACAAAGCGAAAGATCGGAGCCCTGCGCCGCGCCCGGCTTTGGAGCCTGGGGTGCGGACGCTGCAAGAGGGTGCAATCCAGCCTGACAGAGAAGCAGCGCGCCCGCGAGGACGGAGAGGACTGCGAGGGATACTCTGTCAGAATGTGCATTCACAGGGCGTTCCAGTATGCAGTGCTACTGAACTGCGGCCAAGGATGACACAGTATTGGCCGGCGGCTGGAAAACGGTCAATGGAGCGAGAGAGAGAAGTGTCCATTCCGGCACCAGCACCGCGGCCGAGGCCGATGCGAAGCGGCCGGGTGCGGAGGCTAGAGGCGGACGATGAGTTTGCCGATGTTTTGGCCGGTGAAGAGCATGGCCAGGGCGTCGGGGGCGCGGTCGAGGCCTTCGACGACGGTGTGACGGTCCTTGAGTTTGCCGGCGGCGAGCCACTGGCCGAGCTGGGCGACAGCTTCGCCGTAGCGCGGGGCGTAGTCGAGGACGATGAAGCCTTGGACGCGGAGGCGCTTGATCAAAACGGTGGCGAAGCTGGCGAGGGCGGGATCTTCCTGGTTGTAGCCGGAGATGAGTCCGCAGAGGACGACGCGGCCGTGCAGGTTCATGCGGCTGAGCACGGTGTTCATGATATCGCCGCCGACGTTTTCGTAGTTGATGTCAATGCCCTGAGGGCAGGCCGCGGCGAGTTTTTCCTTCCAGCCGGATTGCTTGTAATTGATGGCGGCATCGAAGTGCAGCTCATCGGTGAGCCAGGCGCATTTTTCTTCGCCGCCGGCGATGCCCACGACGCGGCAGCCGAGAATCTTGCCGATCTGTCCGGCGATGCTGCCGGTGGCGCCGGCGGCGGCGGAGACGACCAGGGTCTCGCCGGGTTGGGGCCTGGCGATGTCGGTAATGCCGAAGTAGGCGGTGATGCCGGTGATGCCCAGGACGCCGAGGAAAGCAGTGAGGGGAACGCCGGGAATGGCGGGGAGTTTGCGGAAGGGAACTTTTTCGCCGGCGCCGAGGAGGACATATTCCTGGAAGCCGGTCATGCCGAAAACCAGGTCGCCGGTTTTGAATTCGGGGTGCTTGGAAGAGATGACTTCGGCAATGCCGAGGGCGCGCATGACTTCGCCGAGGGCCACGGGAGGGAGGTAGCCTTCGCGGTCGGACATCCAGATGCGCATGGTGGGGTCGACGGAGAGGAAGCGGATGCGGGCGAGGGCCTGGCCGTCGCGGAGTTCGGGGAGGGGCGAGGCGACAGCGTCGAAGTTGTCGCGGGAGACGAGGCCGGTGGGGCGGGATTTGAGGAGGAGCTGGCGATTGGTGTCGGGCATGGTTTCTCCGTGTGGCCAAGCAGGCTGCGGGAATTTGGATATCGTCAGGCTGCGTGACTGCAGGGCCGAAGAATCTCAACGGTGAAGTGGTGCTAACACTGGAAGTTGAGGTCCTTTCCGGCCGGAGCCGGAATCTCCGATCGGCCCCGATAAAAAGCATCGGGGCCTCAGGATGACAGAATCAAGTGATCGCGGCTCCCGGCTGGGCCGGAATAAATACCGGCCGCTGCAAAGGCGCAACCCAAGGGGCGCGCGAAGCGGCTAGAACGGGATGTCTTCGTCGGAGATTTCGGGGCCGCCACCGCCGCCGGGGGCGAAGTTGTCTTCACCGTGGGCGACCTGGCTCTCGGCTTCCGCGCCGCCGCGGGCTCCCGCGCCACCGCCATCGCCGCGTCCGCCGAGCATGCGGAAGTTCTGGCAGACGATTTCGAAGCTGGTGCGTTTCTGGCCTTCCTTGTCCTGCCATTCGCGGGACTGGATGCGGCCTTCGAGGAAGATCAACGAACCCTTCTTGAGGTACTGCTGGGCGATCTCGGCCTGCTTGCCCCACACGACGATCTTGTGCCACTCGGTGCGCTTCTGGCGCTCGCCGTTCTTGTCCTTGTAGCTTTCGTCGGTGGCCATCGAGAAATTGGCGACGGCCTGGCCGCCGCCGGTGTAGCGGGTTTCGGGATCGCGGCCCAGGCGGCCGACGAGGATCACTTTGTTCACGGACATAAACGAATTCCCCCTGCGGCGAGGAAGATAACACGGCGGTATAAAAAATGGAAATCAGCGAGACAGCATTCAGCGGGCCCGGTTTGTGCCGCCAAGAGGCTGGGCTCCCGAGCAAGCGGGGATAGGTTCCGGCCCTGCGCGACCTGGGTAACGTCCGGGTCAGGAGAGCGGGACGCCGAGCTCTTTGAGTCTGGCGCGGGCGCGGCGTTCTTCTTCGGTGCCGGGGAAGCGGCGGACGACTTCGCGCAGCTCGCGGGTTCCGGCGGATTTCTGGCCGAGTTCGATGAGGGCCAGGCCTTTCTTGAGGCGCGCGGGGGCGAGCTTGAAGCTCTTGGGGTAGTTGGTGAGGACCTTGTCGTACTCGGAGACGGACTGGTCGTAGTTCTTCTGGGCGAAGGCGATTTCGCCGAGGTAGAACTGGGCGTTGGAAGCGAGGTCGGTGTCGGAATAAAACTTCAGGTAGTCCAGAAACTCCTGACGGGCGAGATCATATTTGCCGCTGGTGATGTCGCGCAGGCCGTTGGAATAGAGGGTATCGGCGGAAGGAGCGGAGCCGGCGGCGGGGCCCGCGCCGGGAGCGGCGGCGCCGGATGCGGCGGGGGCCGAGCCGGAAAGCTTGGCGTCCAGGCTCTGCACGGAGTTCTGGACGTCGGTGAGCTGCTGGTTGAGCTTGCCGAGGCGGGACTTGATCTCTTCGAGGTTGTCGGAGAGGCCCTGGACCTGGGTGGACATGGTGTCGAGGCGCGCGCCGGAATTGGCTTGCACGTCGGGTTGAATTGTTCACCGGGGAACAACTCCGGTTTGAGCCCTGGAAAGGAAATGACATACGCACCCACGATGGCAGAAATGGCCCATTCCCAATACCGCATCGTCAGTTT
>JAIQEV010000075.1 GCA_020073585.1 Terriglobia bacterium | reverse complement strand
ACCACCGCCCGCGCGATGGCCACGCGCTGCTGCTCCCCGCCGGAAAGCTGCGCCGGAAAGTGCTGCAGCCGGTCGCCCAGCCCCACCATCCGCAGGCACTCCTCCGGGTCCATCGGGTTTTCCGCGATCTCGGTCACCAGCGCCGTGTTCTCCAGCGCCGTCAGGCTCGGTATCAGGTTGTAGAATTGAAAAACGAAGCCGACATGCTCGCGCCGGTAGCGCGTCAGCTCATCGGTGTCCGCGGTGGTGAGGTTGTGATCGCGGTAGAAGACTTCGCCGCTGGTGGGCACGTCCAGCCCGCCCAGGATATTCAGCAGCGTCGATTTCCCGCTTCCCGAGGGGCCCAGCAGCACCACGAACTCCCCGGGATAGAGGTCCAGGTCCACGCCGCACAGCGCCGGCACTTCCACTTCGCCCATGCGGTAGATCTTGGTGATCCCGTGCACGTGAAAGACGGGGTCGGCGCTCTTTTCTTCGGGAGAGGTGACCGCTTCGCGGTCACGGGAAGAGTCGTTGCGGCGGGCTTTGTGCAGGAAGGCCATGAGCAGCGCCCTGTAGGCTCCGTGGCAGCGAGCCCTTCACACCAGATGATGGTACCCCAGAAAGCGCCCCGGCCGCGGAGCTGTCTGCTGACCGCCTATGCCCACGGCACGGTTTTCTCCCGCTGATGGTTGGAGAGATCTGGTAAATCGGGAATAGTTAGAACAGCCGGAAAGTGACTTCGATGGGCACGATCACCGGCACGGGTTTGCCGCTCGGCCCGACCGCCGGCTTGAACCGCCAGCCCTTCACGGCCTTGATCGCTTCTTCTTCCAGGCCCAGTCCGGGGCCCTTCACGACGGAGATGTTCGTGGCCCGTCCGTCTGCGGTGATGATCACCTGCAGCACGACGGAGCCCATATACTTGGCCTTGCGCGCCTCTTCCGAATACTGCGGGTCCGGGCAATACAGGCACATGGGAATCCCCACGCCGTTCACGCCGGCGCGAAACGCTCCGCCGCCCGTGCCGCCGCCCGAGCCGGGGCCCAGCCCCCCGCCTTCACCCGAGCCGATCCCGCCGCCTTCTCCGGTCCCGATTCCGCCGCCACCGCCCGGCCCGTTCGAGAGATTCACCGTGGCCGCCAGCGGATCCCCGTAATTCGACAGCACCGGATTGGCCACCTTCAACTCCGGCGGTCCCAGCAGCGACGGGTCCATCGGCAGCTTGGGATGCGGATTCTTGATCGTCGCCGAGGGCGGCGTGAACTGCGTCATGGCAAAGCGCGGCGCCTTGCCCCGGGTCGGCGGCAGTTGCGAACGGTCACCCCCGCCCCCGCCTCCGCCGGCTTTGTTCGCGCCCGCGGGCAGCTTCGCAATGTAGGGAGAAATATCCAGCGGCGTGACGCCGAACTTCGTGTTGGCCTGCGTGGTCTGCGGCAGCATGTTGCTGACGATAGGCACCAGCAGCAACAGGATCACCAGAACGTGCACGCCAATCGAAATCGCCTGCGTGCGCCCGAAATTCTCGTCCTTCGACCAGATGTCCTTGACCTTGACCGGCTGGCTGGTCACCTTCAGCGGCGGCAACTTCGCCGGGAAGAACGCTTCCTTCAGCCGCTGCCCGAAGCCGCCGAAGCCCGCGCCCCAGTTCACTTCCAGCCGGCTCGTGCCCGCCGCCCGCGGCAGCGCCGGCCGGCTGCTTAGAAAATCCTTGAGATTCTCGAGGACCCCGCCGCCGAAGCTCATCTGCCGGAAGGGCGTGCCCGCGCGCGCCGGCCCCAGCTTCACCGGGCGCTCCCGCAGGAAATCGCGGAAATTGGACCAGAAGTTATCGGGAATCAGATGGGCCCGCGGCCCGAACTTGGGCACCGCCGCCGCCGGCACGGGTCCATTCGGCGCATTCGACGCGCCCGGCGCGGACCCTTTCGGTCTCGCTAGATCCGGCGGTAACAGATTAACAATGGATTCCGGCACCGTTCTCCCTCAGTCAGATGCGCAAAGCCCCGTTCGCAGGCCTGCAATTTCTTTCGATTCGCCCCGGCCGTGCTGGGTTGCATGTGCGAATCGGCTGACACCAGCCTAAGGATCATTGTAACATACGCATTTACACCGCTGACCGATGTGCCCACCGTATCACTGGACCTAGGTACAGCTGACGAAGGGACTGAGAAAACACTTACGCCGATGGCCGACCCGCTCGAACTGAAGAAGACGATCAACCTGCCCAGGACCGACTTCCCCATGAAGGCCGGCCTGCCCCTCAACGAACCCAAGCAGCTCGCCGCCTGGCAGGAGGCCCATCTCTACGAGCAGATCCTCGCCGCCCGCAAGGATCGCCCCCTCTTCGTCTTGCACGACGGGCCGCCCTATCCCACCGGCACCATCCATCTCGGCACCGGCCTCAACAAGATCCTCAAGGACATGATCGTCAAGTCCAAGAGCATGGCCGGCTTCCAGGCCCCCTACGTCCCCGGCTGGGATTGCCACGGCCTGCCCATCGAGACCCAGGTGGAAAAGGAGCTCGGGGGCAAAGGCAAGGTTCCTCCGGCGGAGTTCCGCCGCCTCTGCCGGGAATACGCCACGCGCTACGTCGACCAGCACCGCCGCGACTTCAAGCGCCTCGGCGTCTTCGGCCGCTGGGATGACCCCTACCTGACCATGAGCAATCAGTACGAGGCCACCATCGCCGGGGCCTTCCTCGACTTCATCGAAAAGGGCTACGTCTATCGCGGCCGCAAACCCGTTTACTGGTGCATCCACGACCGCACGGCGCTCGCCGAAGCCGAGGTCGAGTACGAAGATCACGTCAGCCCCTCCGTGTGGGTGAAATTCGCCGTCGTGGACGGCCGCAAGGGCGGCACCGAAGCGCTCGGCAAGGATGTCAGCGCCATCATCTGGACCACCACCCCCTGGACGCTGCCCCACAACCGCGGCCTGGCCTTTCATCCCGACTTCGCATACGCCGTCGTCGAGACCGAGCGCGGCGTCTTCCTCCTCGCCGCGGAGCGCGTCGCCGCTTTCCAGATCGAATGCGGCATCAAGGATGCCAAAGTCCGCGCCACCTACAAGGGCCGCGACCTCGAAGGCCTGCGCTTTCACCATCCCTTCCTCCCTCTCGAGGTTCCCGGCGTTCTCGCCGACTACGTCACCCTCGATCAAGGCAGCGGCATCGTGCACACCGCGCCGGGACACGGCGCCGACGACTTCTTCACCGGGCAGCGCTACGGCCTGGAAACCCACGCCCCGCTCGACGACCAGGGCGTCTTCCTCGAAGGCCTCCCGGAGTACAAAGGCCAGGACGTCTTCGCCGCCAATCCCGTCATCGTCAAGCTCCTCGAAGCGCGCGGCGCGCTCCTCGGCCACGCCGAGTACAAGCACAGCTACCCGCATTGCTGGCGCTGCCACAACCCCGTTATCTTCCGCGCCACCGAACAGTGGTTCATCAAGATGGACCAGGCCGCGCATGGCTCTTCGAAAACGTTGCGTCAGGAGGCCCTCGAAGAGATCCACCGCGTCAAGTGGATCCCTTCCTGGGGCGAAGAGCGCATTCACGAGATGATCGCCGAGCGCCCCGACTGGTGCGTCTCCCGCCAGCGTTTCTGGGGCGTGCCCATCATTGTTTTCTTCTGCGCCGCCTGCGGCAAGCAGCTCGCGGATTTTGCCGCCCTGCGCAACGTCGTGAAATGGTTCGAAAAAGAGGGCGCCGACGCCTGGTATCGCCATTCGCCGGAAGATCTGCTCCCCGCCGGAACCAAATGTTCCTGCGGCGCCGCCCAGTGGAAAAAAGAGAACGACATCCTCGACGTCTGGTTCGATTCCGGATCCTCGCACCTCGCCGTGCTGACCGGCCAGGGCGAATGGCCCGCCGACGTCTATCTCGAAGGCCCCGACCAGTATCGCGGCTGGTTCCACAGCTCGCTGCTCATCGGCGTGGGCGTCAAGCACCACTCGCCCTACCGCCAGGTGGTCACTCACGGCTGGACCCTCGACGAGCATGGCCGCCCCATGTCCAAGTCCCTCGGCAACGTCGTCCTCCCCAGCGAGATCTGCGAAAAGTGGGGCGCCGACCTGCTGCGCCTGTGGGTCGCCTCCCAGGAATACCAGTCCGACGTGAAGATGTCCGACCGCGTCATGACCCAGCTCTCCGAGGCCTACCGCAAGATCCGCAACACCTTCCGTTTCGCTCTCGGCAATCTCGGCGGCTTCGACCCTTCACGCGATGCGCTCCCCAACGAGCAGCTCGAGGAGATCGACCGCTGGATGCTCCAGCGCACTGCCGAGCTCGTCCAGAAGTGCCGCGAGTGGTACGACGCCTACGAATTCCACCGCGTCTATCACGCCATCCACGACTACTGCGTCGTGGACCTCAGCGCCTTCTACTTCGACGTCCTCAAGGACCGCCTGTACACCAAGGCGCCCCGGAGCGCTTCGCGCCGTTCCGCGCAGACCGCCATCTACAAAATTGCCAGCGCCCTCACGCGCCTGCTCACCCCCATCCTCGTCTTCACCGCCGAGGAGATCTGGCAATATCTGCCCAAGCAGTCCGGCGAACCCTCGACCGTGCACATCGCCCTCTTCCCCGAAGCGGCCGCGCTGGCCTCCGGCATCGGCAAGGAAGCCGCCGAGAAGTGGGCGCAGCTCGCCCGCGTCCGCGCCGCGGTGCTTGTCGCCCTCGAACAGGCCCGCGCCGCCAAGCAGATCGGCGGATCGCTGGAAGCCAAAGTCATCCTGCACGCTTCCGGCGAAGCCGCCGCGCTGCAGAAGCTGCTCGAGGAAAAGCGCGCCGAGCTCCCGGCGCTGTTCATCGTCTCCCAGGCCGTGGTCGCCGCCGCCGCGCCCGAGGGCGCGGTGGCCAGTGAACTGCTCCCCGGCCTGGCCATCAAGATCGAGCGCGCCGAAGGCGTCAAGTGCGAGCGCTGCTGGAACTACTCGCCCCGCGTCGGCGAAAACCCGCGCTACCCGGCCGTCTGCGAGCGCTGCAGCGAAGCCCTCGCCGCCATCGAGTCGGAGGGCTGATTCGGTTTTTGTAGCGGCGGTTTCACGCCGCCGTCTTTCTTCTCTTCGCTGCTCCGCATGGTCGGAGAAAAGGAACTACGCACGTGCCTGCACGCTTGAAATGGCTCTGGCTCACCCTCGCCGTGGTCCTCGCCGACCGCGCCACCAAGGCCTGGTTCGAGACCCAGACGCCCGAAGGCTATCGCCGCGAGCTCCTCCGCCACTTTGTCTATCTCGTGCACAGCCGCAATCCCGGCATCGCCTTCGGCATCTTCTCCGGCGCCCCTTCGCCCGGGCTGCGCATCGCGCTCATCGCCGGCTCCCTCGTGGTCATCGGCGCCCTGGCCTGGTTTCTCGTCGCCGACCGCGGCAGCGGCGGCCTCTCTGCCGCGGGCCTGGCATTGCTCCTCGGCGGCGCCACCGGCAACCTCACCGACCGCATTCTCCACGGCGCGGTCACCGACTTCCTCGAAGTCTGGCTGGGCGCCTATCGCTGGCCCGCCTTCAACGTCGCCGACTCCGCCATCACCATTGGCGCCGCCCTGGTCCTCCTCGACGCCTTCTTCGGCGACAGACACCCCGCACCGGAGAGCGCGCGGAAACAGCCCGAATGAAACAGCATTTCCTCGTCGCCTCCGAAGACGCCGGCCTCCGCCTCGACCGCTACCTCGCCGCCCGCGTCCCGGAGCTCAGCCGCACCCGCATCCAGGAGCTGATTGCAGCCGGCCTGGTCCGCGTCAACGGCGCCCCCGCCAAAGGCTCCTTGCGTTTGCGCGGCGCCGAGCGCGTCGAGATCGAACCGCAGCCGCGCCCCGCCCCGCACGCCGCGCCGGAATCCATCCCCCTCGAAATCCTCTACGAAGACGACGACCTGCTGGTGGTCAACAAGCCCGCCGGCATGATCGTGCACGCCGGCGCCGGCCATCCCAGCGGCACCCTCGTCAACGCCCTCCTCGGACGCGGCCAAGCCCTCTCCAGGGGTGGCGGCATTCTCCGCCCGGGCATCGTCCATCGCCTCGACAAGGACACCTCCGGCGCCATCATCGTCGCCAAGAACGACTTCGCCCACGCCCGCCTCGGCGACATCTTCCAGCGCCGCGAAATCTCCAAGACCTACATCGCCCTCGTCGAGGGCCAGCTCCCCCGCGAGCACGGGAGCATCGAGCTGGCCATCGGCCGCGACCTCCGCCGGCGCACGCGCATGACCGCCCGCAAAAAGACCGCCGGCCGCGCCCGCGAGGCCCGCACCGACTGGCGCGTGCTGGCCCGCGTCGGCGGCTGCACCCTCGTCGAAGTGCAACTGCACACGGGCAGAACGCATCAGATTCGGGTACACTTCTCCGCGCTGCGCCATCCCGTTGTGGGGGACACGCTGTACGGCGCGGAGCGCTGCGAGCACGCCGGCAAGACGGAGCTGCCCGCGCTGGGCCGCAATTTCCTGCACGCCGCGCGCCTGGTCTTCGCGCATCCGCGCACCGGGGAAACCCTTGACGTGCGCGCCCCGCTGCCGGAATCATTGCGGGAATATCTGCGGCAACTCGCCGCGGCCGCCGGCGAAGACCCGGGGCGGCTGGACGCACAGTTGGACGCCGCGCATTGACGCTGCGTCCGCCGCGTCCTTATACTTTTTAGGTGCACACAAGAATGATGCGACGCCAAGCACTGCCCTTGCTGCTCCTCGCGGCTCTCCTTTCCGCCGCCAGCGCCTCCGCTCAGCAGCCCACGCCGCCGCCTCCGCCGCCCCTCGAGCCCGCGCCGCAGCGCTCCGCCCAGGGCATCACCCGCGAGATCAACCTCGTCGACGTCCTCTTCACCGTCCTCAACCGCCGCAACAAGCTCGTCCCCGGCCTCGACAAGGACAGCTTCCGCGTCTTCGACGACGGCAAGCCCCAGGACATCCGCTATTTCAGCCGCCAGACCGATCTGCCCCTGCGCATCGGCCTCCTGCTCGACACTTCCAACAGCATCCGCGAGCGCATCCAGTTTGAAAAGGATGCCGCCGTCGGCTTCCTCTACAACGTTCTGCGCCGCGGCAAGGACCAGTCCTTCGTCATGACCTTCGACGACCGCCCTTACGTTCAGCAGGGCTTCACCGAGGACGCCGGACGGTTGCGCGACGAAATCATGAAGATGAAGGCCGGCGGCGGCACCGCGGTCTACGACGCCATCTACGAAGCCTGCAAGAACGAGCTGAGCCATCCGCCTCGTCCCCCGGGCGACCAGCCCGACGTCGTCCGCCGCGTCATGATCCTCATCAGCGACGGCGAGGACAATCTCTCCGAACACACCCGCGCCGAAGCCATCGAAATGGCCCAGCGCACCAGCGTGGTCATCTACACCATCAGCACCAGCACGCAGTGGGTCTCTCTCAGCCAGACCGACCCCTCCAAGATGGGCGACCGCAAGTTCGCCAAGACCGAGGGCGACAAGATCCTCGAGGATATCGCCGAGGAGACCGGCGGCCGCTCCTTCTTCCCCTATCACGTGGACGATCTCGACCAGTCTTTCCAGGACATCGGCGACGAGCTTCGCAACCAGTATTCGCTCGCCTACAACCCCAGCAACTACGCCGCCAACGGCAAATATCACAAAATCAAAATCGAAGTGCTGGACCGCAAGGGCCTGCAGGTCCGCGCCCGCCGCGGCTACTACGCCCGCGCCGTCAACACCGATCCCGCCAAGCCCGCCGCAAAATAGGCGCGCAGGGAATTCATTTGTTTCCTGGATTTCGAGGCCCTTTTCCGTAGCGGCGGCATCCTGCTGGCGCTCTTGGTTTTGCAACGCCGTCCGCTCGTCCGCGCCGCGCGTGAGCTTCCGTCCAGGATTGCGTTCAGCCGCCATGGTCAAGGCTCCCGGCAAGGGCGGGAGCCCGGCGTCGGCACAGGGAAAAAGATAACGCTGAGGCGCTGAGCAAGCAGAGCCGCGCAGAGTCCGGAGGGGAGCGAACTTCAAGTGTTGGTTTAGGATTCCGGCTGACTCCCTACCCACACCCCCTGTGTTTTTCGCGAAGAGTGCGGTTGTATATGAATTTGAAGGAGTTAGTGTGGCGCTCTGGGTTGAAGAGTGCGCAAGAGTATCAAAGGAAAGGATTTTAAGTCCTGTAGATTTCCGTTGATACAGAAGAGTGTGTAAGTGCTGATTCTGCAGGGGTTGCTGGAGAGGCTGTGGCGCTCCGGTGTTTGTAAGGTGGTTACCGGGGAAGGGGTATTGCGGGCAGCGCGGTGACGCGGACAAGGAGCAACTCCATCTCCTCCGCGCCAGAGAACAAAGAAAGTATAGCTCATCCGGTAAACATGTTCAATATCGTTTAGTGGTATTCGAATGGTGCGGCAAAGCGGACCCGGGGATGACGAAGAGATCGAAGAGAAAAACCCCACTTCTGCCCGTAACCCAACCGGGGCGCAAAAGACGCGCTTCGCATGAGTCAGGCACCCCGACCGTGCCGAGTCATTAAGTCTGCGCCGCCCGCCGAAAAGAGGGGTTCGGCAATCCCAGCCGAAAGCCGCCGTGGAAGTGCCGTGCTTTCAGTAAGTATTTGAACCGTTCCAAGCGGTTCGGAATAGAGTTGATTGTTGAATGACGTGTCCTGAGCATGTTAGATTCCGGGGATATCGAACGTGCCGCATATTTCCTGGGATAGATACCCTCACAGCATGTTTGACATACGAAAAATTTTCCGACCCCGTGGAAACCACGCAATCAAAGCACCCGCAGGTGACTCCAACTACGGTCCGTCCAATCCGAAGCCGAGTACGGAGCGTGTGACGGTGCGTGGCGACAATCCGATCCGGAGCGCGGAAGATGATGCTCTTTGCAGAGCAGCCGTGGCTCGCTCGTTCGCTCGTCAGGTTCTCGGACTCGATGCCGCAGAAGGAGTCGTTGTAGGGGTCCTTGGTCCATGGGGTTCTGGAAAGACATCCTTCGTTAATCTCGCCCGGCATGAGTTTGAGAGGGCCGAGGCGTCGATGCTCGAGTTCAATCCGTGGATGTTCAGCGGTGCAGAGCAATTGGTCGAGTCGTTCTTCATCGAACTCGCTGCACAACTCAAAATTCGTCCGGAGTTGGCCAATATTGCCAAGGACGTTGAAGAATATGGCGAGACGTTCTCCGGATTGGATTGGCTCCCAGTTGTCGGCCCTTGGATCGAGCGGGGGCGCGGGGCAATTAACATTCTGGCCAAATTCTTGGAGCGCCGTAGAGAAGGCGTAGGCGTGCGTCGAGCTAAGCTCGAAAAAGCTCTCGCTAGTCTAGGCAAACCGATCATAGTTTTCCTCGATGATATTGATAGATTGTCGACATCCGAGATCCGTCATATCTTCAAATTGATTCGGCTGACAGCCAGCTTTCCCAACATCATCTATATCGTGGCATTCGATCGCCTGCGCATCGAACAGGCACTTACTGAGGAAAATGTATCTGGTCGTATCTACTTGGAGAAAATCCTTCAAATCGCGATTGATTTGCCGGCAATTCCCGACCACGTACTCAGACAGCAAATCCTCGCGGCTGTGGATAACGCCCTCGCCGATATCGAGAAGCCCGGCCCATTTGATGATCAAGTGTGGCCCGACGTGTTCGAGGAGATCGTCCGACCACTCATCCGCAACATGCGAGACGTTCGCCGATACGCGGCGGCCGTTCGCGGAACCATAGCGGCTCTGGACGGGCAGATCGCGCTTGCCGATGTGCTTGCGATCGAGGCAGTACGAGTGTTCCTACCCGATGTCTTCACGCGGTTACACGATGCCATCGGGGGTCTCACCACAACTTCGGACTTCTTACATGGAGGTCGCGGAGATTCGCCGGAGCTAAAGGCGCAAATCGACAGCCTGATTGAGGCCAGCCGAACGCACGCGGACATCGTACGCACAGTGGTCAACAGACTATTCCCCGCTGGCCAGCAACATCTCCCCCGTGGTTCCCACTACGGACAGGATTGGAAAAGTAGATGGCTGAGAGAACGTCGGCTCGCTCACGAGGATATTCTGCGGCTCTACTTGGAGCGGGTAGAAGGTGAAGGTCTTAAAGCCTTCATAGATGCAGAACAGGCTTGGGCTTGCTTCAATGACCGTACTGCACTAGATGGCTATCTACGCTCGCTCGACAAAGACAGACTGCGCGACGTCATCGCCTCTTTGGAGACCTACGAGCAACAGTTTGCACCCGAGCATGTGGTTTCTGGAACGATTGTTCTTTTCAACTTTCTGCCCGATCTTCCCAAGAGAAGGCGGGGTATGCTCGAGCTCGATGACCGATTCGTGGTGGGCCGCGTAACCTATCGTCTCTTGCGATCACTGCGTGATCCCAGTGCAGTGGAAGGAGTCGTGCGGCAAATCCTTCCAGAGTTGACGTCTCTCTCCTCCAAGGTGGAATTGATCACTCAAGTTGGGTATCGCGAGGGAGCTGGACACAAGCTCGTGTCTGAGAGTACGGCCAGAGAGCTTGAGAGGTTGTGGCGGAACGAGGTTCGTACCTCTCCTGGTGAACGCCTCGTGAAAGAGTGGGACCTCGCTCGCGTCCTTGTCCTCACCAAGCGCGAGGCTGATACGTCGGAAGGCTCCCTCAACATCGACAGTTCGCCCGAATTCACGCTGGCCCTTCTTCGAGCTGCGCGAAGCGAAGTATTGGGTCAAACCTTTGGAAGCCGGGCCGTCCGCCGATCCCCTTGCCTCGCCTGGGATGTCCTCACCGAGTTGTATGGAGATGAGGCGACGCTTCGGCTACGCATAGAGACTCTCAGAGCGGCACACCTCAAGGATACTGATGACCTGTTGGAACTCGCGGACAAGTATCTTAGCGGCTGGCGCCCAAAACACTTCGGCGAGGCGTAACAGATCTCGGGAACAGGGGGATTTACATCTAGATGGCGGGTAGCGCAGATTTAGTGATTCGGCAAGGTCCGAGTGCACCATTCATGCGAAGTGTGAATGGGATTTTCTCTTTGTTGCCCCGGTTTTATGTGTGAGAGGTCCCGACTGAAGTCCCCGACTACTGTCCGGGGCATGGCCGGGGCAAGCAAGCCCCGCCCCTACGGCAAGTTTCTTGTGGTAAGCCCCGCCGGGTATGGGTTCAGGCGGAAATGACCGAGAGGGTGCCGTGCTCCTTGCGGGTGGGGCGGACGGTGATCTCGATGTCCTGACGTAGGGCGGTGAGGAATTCCATGGGGCGTCCGACGGAAAAGTTGCCTGCGCGGTTGCGCATCAGCAGGGAGACTTGAGGCTGTTGAACGCCGAGAATTTTGGCGATCTCGACCTGTGTCATGCCGCTGCCCTTGAGGATGGTGTAGGCCCGCGTCTGCTTCATGCCGGATCAATCCGCATGCATCCGCCTTCAGCTCTTCGGCGCGTAATAGCCCTTGCGCGCCAGCACCTTCAGGTCTTTGCCGCTCATCTCGATCTTGATCTTGCGGTACTTTCCGTCGTGGTTGGTGTTGCTCGGGTAGTAGCCCAGCGTGTACTGGCTGCGCAGCTCTTCCGAAATCTGATCGAAGGCCTCTTCCAGCCGCTTTTCGCTGGACACCTCGATCAGCCGCCCGCCCGTCTCTTCCGTGATCTTTTTCGCGATTCCCGCGCCGGTGGGATAGCCCGGATCGTGCACCAGCAGGATGTGGATGACCGTATCGGTGCGCTGCGCGGCCTCGATGGCCTCCTCGGCCCGCAGCTTGCTTCCCTCATCGAATGCGTCGGTGATGATTACCAGCGCCTTGCGCCCCGCTTCCGTGGCCAACTTGTCGTTGCACGCCAGGTACACCGCGTCGTAGAAATGCGTGCCTCCGCTCTGGCTTTGCGGGATCGGTCCGGGGTTGATCCCCCCGCCGCTCGGCGCGTTGATCCGGGCCCGCTGGATCCCGCGCTCCAGTTGCCCGCGGTCGTCGGTGAAGTCCGAGAGCAGGTCCACGTCGGTGTCGAAGCTGATCTCCATCGCCAGGTCGCCCTTGCGCAGCACCCGGTTCAGGAAACGCGACGCCGCTTCCTGCTCCGCCCCCAGGCGGTTGCTCTCGCTGCCGCTGGTGTCAATCAGCAGCCCCAGGGTCACCGGCAGCGCCGTCTCCTTCGTGAAAAACGCGATCTTCTCTTCCTTGTTGTCCTCGAAGACCCGGAAATCTTCCTGCTTCAGGTCGGTCATGATGCGCTTGCTCTTGTTCCGCACCGTCGCAAACACGTTGACCAGGTTCACCTGCGTGCGGATCACCGGCGCCTGCGCCATGGGTTCCTGCGCCCCCGCGCTCCAGGCCAGCAGCCCTCCCCCGAGAGCCAGTATCGCGATCCACATCCAGTTCTTTGCCCTGTGCATTGTATAATCGCCTCGAAAGGGAGCGTTTCTCCGGAGACACCGCAAACCACCGTCCCCGGCATCTTAGGATGCAGCGCGTGCCCGGGAAGATGCGTCACCCGGCTCGTGCGGAACGCCGGACCTCACACCCATGAATTGTACACACAAAACTCGCGCCGCACTCTGCCGCCGCGCCTCGCTGTTGTGCATTCTGCTCCTGCTCCCGGGAACTTTCCTGGCGGCCCAGGCCCCGGCTCCCCCGCCGCGCCCCGACCCGGCTGGCCCGCCTCCCCCGCAGCAGGAAGATGTGCAGACGCGCATCCGCGTCACCACCAGCCTCGTCGTCGTCCCGGTCATCGTCAAGGATGCCGCGGGCCGCATCGTCCCCGATCTCACCCGCGACGAATTCCGCATCTTGGAGGACGACGTCGAGCAGCACATTGACGTCTTCTCCAGCGACCCCTTCCCGCTCTCCGTCGTCCTCCTGATTGACAATGACCTCGAGACCCGCGTCGCCGAGCAGGTTGCCGCCACGCTCCCCACGCTGGCCGCGGGCTTCAGCCGCAACGACGAGGTCTGCATCGCCCGCTTCGACCAGTTTTTCTATCCCGGCAAGGGCTTCACCTCGGATCCCGACGTGCTCCTCACCCAGCTCCAGCGCGTCAGCGTCCGGAACTCCCCAGCTCCCGCTCCCGCCGGCGGGCCTCTCGGTTCCGGCCCCAAGATCAACGGCATCCCCGCGCCCGGCGCTTCGCAGATTCCGTCCTCGGCCCGCATCCTCAAGGGCCAGCCCACCAAGGCCGTGGACGACGCCGTCTATGCCGCCGCGCAACTGCTCAAGGACCGCGGCCGCGACCGCCGCAAGCTCATCTTCCTCATCTCCGACGGCGTCAATTCCAAGCACAACTCCATGAGCTTCGACGACACGGTGCGCTCCCTGCTCACCGCGGGCATCTCCGTCTACGGCCTCGGCGTCGGCAACGCCTTCTTCAACCGCCGCCTCACCGCGCTTTCCAAATTTGCCCATGCCACCGGCGGCGACGTCTTCTACGCCGCGCAGCGCGAGGATCTCGAGCGCCTCTACTCCGCCGTTTCCGAAGAGGCCCGCAACCAGTACACCCTCGCCTACACCCCGCGCGGCACCGACCGCTCCCTCGACTACCACTCCGTCGAGATCCGCGTGAAGCGCCCCGGCCTCTCCGTCCTCGCTCGCGACGGTTATTTCGCCGGTTTGCCGTAGCGTGCCGGGCTCTTCTGCAGTAATATTCTGGACGCGGCAGGACGATGCCCGCATCGCAACTGCGTGGCGCGCGCCGCGTTGGGCCACGGATCGCCGCAGGCGTCTGGAAGGAGGTTCACGATGAAGAACAAACCCAAGAAGGAAGCGAAAAAACAGCCCAAGAAAAAGGGCAAGTAAGTATCGTTCTCGGGATCCTCAGGGCGCTGGCAGCCGCACCGTCAGCGCCCTTTTTCTTTTCACCGGCTGCCCCCCAAAAAACCGTCATTTCGAGGCGTCTGGCGCGCCGGGAAATCTCTCCCGCTAGCAAGGCCTAGACATCCTTCAGCTGGGCCTCGTCCATCCCGAAATAATGTCCCAGTTCGTGGAGGACGGTTTGCCTGACCTCGTGACGGATTTCCTCTTCATTGGAGCAGACCTTCTCGATGTTTTTCTGGTAGAGGACGATGCGGTCTGGCCCCGCGGATAGGTCAAACACACTCCTCTGGGTCGCTGGGACACCTTGAAAAATCCCCATGAGCACACTATCCGTCTTCTCGCAGCCGGCCTGCTGAGCACTCCCGCGGGTTTTTCTCGACAATCGTTGGGGCGGTTGGTCTTCGACGAGAACGGCGAGGTTCTGAATCCGTTTACGAAACTCCACCGGAAGTGTCTCCAGCACTTCCTCCACGAGTTTGACGAAGCATTCCCGATCCATTCTTGCCGCCTCACTGCTATAG
>JAIQEV010000074.1 GCA_020073585.1 Terriglobia bacterium | reverse complement strand
CGTAATCACCCCCGCGAACGCGGCCGCGGCCCCGGCTTCCGCCAGTCCCGCGGCCAGCAGCGCCGCGATGTGCGGCCCGGATTCCCGCGTATCCATGCCCAGCAGAACGCGCGGGGTATCGTGGTCCTGGCGCAGGGAAGCGCCCAGCGCGCGGCCGGTGGCGTAGAGCGTGGCGTCGTCCAGCGGCGGCGTTCCGGGGATGCCGCGGATTCCATCGGTACCGAAGAGTTGTTTGGCCATGAGTTCGTCGCGCAGAAACCCGGTGTTGTGCGGCGTAAAATCGCGCGCAAAGCGCAGTCTAGCACAGCCCTCCGCGCGGGATTTGCGCGCCCGCGCTGCTGTTCCGCACTCTGCAACGCCCCGCGCAGGCGCCCGCCTTCGTGTTATCGAAACAACACGCGCTTCCGCGCCCTCCGCGGCCGGCGCTTTGTGCTATTTTATCCAAAAGAGGAACGTGCTTGTCTGTCAGCAGTCCACGTCCGGATATTGTCCGCCTCGCGGGATCCACCTTCAGTCAGCGCGTCATGGCTGGGGCCATCATCCTGCTCTTCTGCTATTACGCCGCGGGCGTGGTCATCACCGTTTTGCTTTCCGTACTCCTTGCCTACTTTCTCGATCCGGCCGTCGAGCTGCTCGAACGCATGCGCCTGCCGCGCACCCTCGGCGCGCTGCTCATGGTGCTGGTGCTGATCGCCGTCGTCTTCGGCGCCGGCTACGCCATCTGGCTGCGCGCCGCCGATTTCGCCGACAACTGGCCGCACTACAGCGGCGTCCTCAAGCAGGCCGCCCGCGCCGTGGATAGCCGCATCGAGCGCCTCGAAGGCCGCGTCTCGGAAATCTCCGAGACTCCCGCTCCGCCGCGCGTGGCTCCCGTCGTGGCCCAGGGACCCGGGATCGTGCACACGCTCCTGTTGCGCGGCGCCAATTCCCTCTACGCCCTCTTTCTGGAAGCCACCTTCGTGCCCTTTCTCGTCTTTTTCATGCTTGCCGCCAAGCGCGAGGTCTGGCACGGCACTCTCCAGCTCTTCCCGCTTTCGCGCCGCACTCAGGTGAAGGAAACCCTCGAGGATCTCCGCGAGGTGCTGCGCAGCTACCTCGCCGGCATGACCGTGGTGACCCTGGTGGTCATCGCCGTCAGCTCGCTCTTTTTCTGGATGATGGGCCTGGACTACCCGCTGCTCGCCGGCATCGTCTCCGGCATCTTCAACATGGTGCCCTATCTCGGCGCCGTGCTCGCCTGGGTGCCGCCGATGGTCATCGGCCTGGCCAAGTGGCGCACCGTCGCGCCCTTTTTCCTGATCGCCGGCGTGCTCACCACCTTCCACCTGCTGGCCATCAACCTTCTCGCGCCCGAGCTGGTCGGCCGCCGCGTGCGCCTCAACGCCGTGGCCATCACCATCGCCCTGCTCTTCTGGGGCTGGGTATGGGGCGCCATGGGTTTGGTGCTGGCCATTCCCATCACCGCCACGCTGCGCGTCATCTGCGACCATACCGAATCGTGGAAGCCCATCGGCCGCTGGCTCAGCGCCTGATGTTCTTCCAGGACCGCCCGCCTCGCGCCTGCGCCCTTGACAACCGGCTTCAAGGAGTGTTTACTCGGCGACTACGTATCCCTTCCAGATAAGTTTGCACAGCATGGAGGTCCTATGAAGCGTCATGGGTTGCTTATCCCGGTTTTGGCCGCGGCCGGGGCGCTGTTTTTCTCCCCGGTGGCGCAGGCCTGGGGCTGCAAAGGCCATCAGACCGTGGCCCTGCTCGCGGAAAAACACCTGACCCCGGCGGCGAAGCAGATCTTCGTCGCGCTGCTGCAAAACAATCCCATTGACCCGAAGCTCAAGCGCTACTGCGGCGGTGAAGCGGCGGACGACTTTGCCGACGCCGCCACCTGGGCCGACGACGTGCGCACCCTCCGCCCGGAAACCGCGCCTTGGCACTTCCTGGACATTCCCCGCGGCACGCCCAGCGGCCCGGTGGCTCCGTTCTGCGGCGCCGGGGGCTGCGTGACCCAGGCCATCGAGCAGCAGCTCGTCATCTTGAAGGACAAGACCGCCGCCGCCGCGAAGCGCGCCGAGGCGCTGCGCTTTGTCATCCACTTCGTCGGCGACCTCCATCAGCCGCTGCACGCCACGACCAACGGCGACCGCGGCGGCAACTGCGTCCCCGTGAAATATTTCCGCAGAAACCCGCACCTGCACGGCACTTCCTATGAGCCCAATCTGCATCACCTCTGGGACACGGAAATTCTCGAGCACCATGCCGCGGGCGCGGATCCCGCGGAGATCGCCGATTCCCTGGAAGCCGGCTTTGCGAGCGAGTTTCCGAACTGGCAGCAGGCCGGAATGCACCTCGAGGACTGGGCCTGGGAAGGATACGAGCACGCCGAGGAAACCGCGTACGGCGCTCTGGCCAAGAAGATTGCCGTGGAGCCCAACGTCGCCGTCAACACCTGTGCCGACAACAACAATATCGGCGCGCGGATGCTGCACAAGCACATTACCGCCGGGCAGACCTATCAGGACGAAGCCGCCTCCGTGGTCGAGGAACGCCTGGCGCAGGCCGGCATCCGCTTGGCCATGATTCTCAACGCGGCGGCGAAGTAGGATCGGCGTTTGCCGCCGCGCCGAGAGATTGCACATAGCGGACCAGCTGCCAGCGCTGCGCTTCCGGCAGCTTCGACCACACTGGCATCCCGCGCCGCACCACGCCATTGCTCAGCACCCAGAATAGCGCGCCGGGCGCCGCCTTCTGCACCGCTGCGGCGCGCAGGCTTGGCGCTTTCGGGCTTCCCGCGGCGTCTTCCCCGTGACATTCGGCGCAATGCCGCTCGAATAATTTTTTTCCTGCGGCGGGCGCTTCGGCGTCGCCCTCCAGCGGGTTCTTGCGGTTGCGCGCCTTCTCCGGCGTCTGCGCCAGCTCCGCATAGGAGGATTCTTTCTTCGCCGCTCCGCCGCTCTGTTCTTTTTCCGTCTGCGCCAAAGCGGGGCCCAGAAAAAGCAGCGCAATCCCCAGCGCGATCGCGCTCTTCATCGCCGCCCTCCCAGCATCCGCCGCACCGCCGCTCCGAACCCCGCAAACTCCCGCGAGACGCTCCAGCGCAGCAGAAACCGCTGGCTGTTCCCGTTCAATCCGAAGCCCGGCGAAACGCGCAGCGTCATTCCGCTCGGCAGATTCCACGCCACCACCGGCGCCAGGTAGTGCGACGTGTCCTTGAGCTCGAAGCTGTGGCGGTCGCCCAATCCTCCGTACATCTCCATCCCCGCGGCAAAATTCTCCCGGCACAGTGTGCACCGCCGCGCCGAGGCCTTCAGCGCCAGCGGCCGGCTGACCCCCAGGGCGTAGCCGAACTCCCACGGCGAGTTGTTGATGTTTTTTACCGCCAGCACGTTCTCGGAGAGGTTCCAGCCCTTCCAATTGCTGGAAAGGATCAGCTTGAGCTCGAATTCCCGCTCGCGCTCCTGCCGCAGCACGCTGTTGCTCTCCGCCTTGTCCGCCGCGACGTCATGCCCCACGACCTCCTTCAGAATCTTGTCCGCGCCGTTCACGTTTTCGAACTCCACGTACAGCAGCGGATTGATCCAGTGCTCCCGGCGCAGCGGCCGGAAGCGGTTCTCCCAGCGGTATCCGGTGAAGATGGTGCTGTCGCGGAAGGTGCTCTGCCCATCGAGATAGAACTCGGTGGTCCACCACCCGGTCACCCCGTATTCGATCTCTGTCCAGTAGGAGACGAAGTCGTTGCCCGTGCGCTGCGTAGCGAACGTCGAGTCAACGGCGACTTCCAGACTTCCCGGCTCCTCGAGGTAATGATCGTAGGCGACGAAGTACGGGCGCTCCTGCGCGGCCAGCGAGGGTCCCAGGAAGAGCAGAAAGAAGAGCACGGGGGCGATGCGGGAGAGCGTGAAGAAAGGAGACTGCATAAGTCCTCTTTGCAAATGATTTGCAACTACGCGAACAGGCTAGCACGCCCCGCCTCTAGTTGCAAATCATTTTCATCTACCAAACCCCGCTTTTCCCCTTCTTGACTTCCCGCCGCCCCGGAGACATCCTCCCCGCCAGTTCGGCAATGGCGTACGACCTTCGTTCCACGTGGAACACGAGCCGGTAAGAGGTGCAGGATGATGGCTAACCAGCTTCTCCTTCAGCTTCTTGACGAAGCCTACGAAAAGCGCACTTGGCATGGCCCCAACCTCCGGCAGTCCCTGCGCGGCGTTACCGCGCAGCAGGCCGCCTGGCGTCCCGCTCCCGCCCGCCACAACATCTGGGAAGAGACGCTGCACGCCGCCTACTGGAAATACGCCCTGCGCCGCAGGATCGCGGGCGGCCAGCGCGGCTCGTTCGCTTTGAAAGGCAGCAACTTTTTCCCCCGCCCCGAGAAAGGCCGGTGCAGCGAAACCGCCTGGCGCGCCGACCGGCAATTGCTGGAAAAAGAACACCGCGCCCTGCGGGCCGTGGTGCTTCAGGCGCTGCGCAGCGGCCGCGCCGCCCGCTTCACCCGCCAGATCCTCGGCATCGCCTTCCACGACGTCTACCATGCCGGACAGATTCGCCTCCTGCGCCGCCTGCAACAGCGCCGGAAAAGCGCCGCCTGATCCGCCCGCCGCGCTCTGCGCCGTGTTGGCCATCCGTTGACTTGCCCCGCGTCCCGGCCTAAGATGCCTCGTCGGTGCGCGAAGCGGCGTACCGCCGCGCGTTTTCTCTCCCCCCTTGCGCGCAGGCTCCTGTTGGTGTGGCCATGCCGGGTCCGATGGTTTCGCACTATCGCCTGCTCAATCCGCTCGGCAGCGGCGGGATGGGTGTGGTCTATCGCGCCGAGGACACCACCCTCGGCCGCACCGTGGCCCTGAAATTTCTCCCCGAGCGCACCGGCCAGGACGCCCGCAGCCAGGCGCGCTTGCGCGAAGAAGCGCGCACCGCCTCGGCCCTCAATCATCCCAACATCTGCACCATCTTCGAGGTCGGCGAATCCTCCGGCGAGTTCTACATCGCCATGGAATACGTCGAGGGCCGCCCCCTCGCCGAATCCCTCCGTCCCCGCGGCGTGCCCGTGGAGACCGCGCTGCGCTACGCCCGGCAATTGGCCTCCGCCCTGGAGCACGCCCACGCCCGCGGCGTCATTCACCGCGATCTCAAGCCCCGCAACATCGTCATCACCCCGCAGGGCGACGCCAAAATCCTGGACTTCGGCCTGGCCCGCCGCACCGATCCCGCCGAGTTCGACCGCAAGACTCTGGAGATCACCAGCACCGAGGACGCCCTGGGTGTCGCCGGCACCTTTCCCTACATGGCTCCGGAGCAGCTCGAAGGCAAGGACGCCACGCCGCGCACCGACCTCTGGGCCCTCGGCATCGTCCTCTATGAACTGCTCACCGGCGAGCGCCCTTTTCGCGGGGAAAATCTGTTTCAACTGTGCACCGCCATTCTGCGCGATCCGCCTCCGCCACTGCCGGCGCATGTGCCTCTGGGTCTCGCCGCGGTCATTCATCGCTGCCTGGAAAAGGAGCCGGAGCGCCGCTACCAGCGCGCGGGAGAAGTGCGCGCCGCCCTAGAAGCCATCGCCCCGGAGATCGCTCTGCCCGCGCCACCCGCGCTGCGCCCGCGTTTTTTCCGCGGCTTCTTCGCCGCCGCGGGGTTCGCCGCGCTCTTCCTTCTCGCGTTCTTCTTTCTGGGCCCCGCCCGCTTCCGCCCGGCGGCGGCTCCCGCCATGCCCGCGCCCATGCAGCTCGCCATCCTCCCCCCGGAGAGCAGCGGCCGTGGCGCGCCCGAAGCGGCCTTCGACAACGGCTTGGTGGACACGCTGACCTCGCGCCTCGGCGCTCTCACCGCCGGTCATCCCCTGGCCGTGATTCCCGCCGGCGAAATGCGCGCGAAGAAAGTCGCCTCCATCGAAGGCGCGCACAGCGAATTCGGCGTCAACCTCGTCCTCGTGCTGCACATCCAGCATGCCGCGCAACAGGTGCGCGTCAACTACAGCCTCGTGGACACCCGCTCCCGCCAGCAGCTCCGCGGCGACTCCATCACCGCTGCGGCCGCCGATCCCTTCGCCCTGCAGGACCGCGTCGCCGAGAGCGTCGTGGAAACCCTGGCCCTGCAGATTCGCCCTCCCGAAAAGGAGGCGCTGCAGGCCCACGGCACGGCCCAGCCCGCCGCCTACGATTTCTACCTGCAGGGCCGCGGCTACCTGCGCGACATCGGCAAGCTGGAAAGTCTGGAGAGCGCCGTCACCGTCTTCCAGCACGCCCTAGAAAAAGATCCGGCCTTCGCCGCCGCCGATGCCGGCCTCGGCGAAGCCTATTGGCGGAAGTTCGAACTCACTCACGACGCCCGCTGGGTCGCCGAAGCCACCGCCTCCTGCCGGCGCGCCACCGCCCGCGATCCCGCGCTGGCCGTGGCCCACACCTGCCTCGGCCTGGTCTCCAACGGCACCGGAAAATACGAACAGGCCGCCGCCGAATATCAGACCGCGGTGCGCCTCGAGCCTACGCTCGATGACGCCCACTCCGGCCTGGCCCTGGCCTACGAACGCCTGGAGCGTCCCGCGGACGCCGAGAAGGCTTTTCGCGAGGCCATCGCCCTCCAGCCCGCTTACTGGGCCGGCTACAACCGTCTCGGCCACTTCTTCCTGCGCCAGGGCCGTTTCGAGGAGGCCGCGCGGATGTACGCCCAGGTCGTCTCCCTCGTCCCCGACAGCTTCATCGGCTACAGCAATGCCGGGATGATCGGTGTCCTCCAGGGCCGCTACGCGGAAGCCATCCCGCTCCTCGAGCATTCCCTGGCCATTCGCCAGACCGGCCCGGCCACTTCCAACCTCGCCACCGCCTATTTCCAGTCGGCGCGCTACGCCGATGCCGCGCGCTTATTCGAAGCAGCCGCGCGTCTGGATTCCGAAAGTTTCGCGCTCTGGGGCAATCTCGGCGACGCCTATTACTGGGCTCCCGGGTTGCGCGAGCGGGCCCCCGCCGCGTACCGCAAGGCCGTCCTTCTGGCCGAAAAAACGCGCCAGGTCAATCCCCGCGACGCCGGCCTCCTCGGCTATCTGGCCGGCTATTACGCCATGCTCGGGGAAGCCCGCCAGGCCCGCGGCCTCATCGCCGAAGCCCTGCGCCTCGCCCCGCGCAAGGGGGAAGTGCTCTACTCCGCCGCGCTCGTCTACGCGCAACTCGGAGAGCTCCCGCGCGCCGTCGGCGCGCTGGAGCACGCCGTGGCCGCCGGCTATCCCGCCGCCACCATCCGCGACACCCCGAATTTCCAGGCCCTGAAAGACAATCCCCGGTTTACCGCTCTGGTCTCCGCGCCGGAGACCCAGGAAGGAAAAAAACCATGAAACGTTACGCCAGCATCCCCGCGGCCCTGCCCTGTGCCGCCCTGCTTCTCGCTTCTCTTGTTTTCCTCGCCGCTTGCAAGATGCCGGAGCGCGCCGCCGCGCCGCCCGCGCCGCGGCCGGCCAAAGCCAACAACCTGAAATTCGTGGATTGCTACCGGCACATCTCCGGTAACGCCGGGGTTGTCGAGATTGCCGTCAATCCCCTGGACGGCATCGCGCAAGTGGACGAATTCGTCGCCGTGTGCGCCGGAGAACGCGTGCACTGGAAGGCCAGCGCGGCCGCGGATGCCCAGGGCAACCGCGTGCGCTCGTTCGAGATCAAGTTTGCCAGCGGGGAATGGCCGTTCCAGTCCGCGCAGCAGGCGCTCGTGCCGGCCGGCGAAGCTGCGACGCCGGATCAGGAACCCGTCAAGGTCCCCGACGGCGTCCGGCACAAGGCCTATAAGTACACGATTGTGGTGACCTTGACGAACAAGGCCACGATCACCCTGGACCCCTATGTCATCCCTATGGGCAGTTAGCTCGAGGGTGCATCGGCGCGGCTAGGAGCCGCGCGGGCCCGCGCGCCGCAGCCGGCGCACGGTATCGGAGATATCCGTTGCGTCCTGAAACAGGCGGATCGCCGCGATGCCCCGCGCGCCCGCGGCCAGACACGCCGCGGCGTTTTCCGCCGTGATCCCGCCGATGGCCAGCACCGGAATTTGCAGCGTGCGGCACACCGCGCCCAGCCGCGGCAGGCCCTGCGGCGCGCCGTACGCCGCTTTCGCGGGCGTCGCGAACACCGGCCCGAAAAAGACGTAGTCCGCTCCGGCGTGCTCCGCGGCGCGCGCCGCCTCCAGCGCGTGGCAGGAAACGCCCACCAGAAAATCCCGGGGTGCGCAGGCGGCGCTGCGCAACCAGCGCACCACCTCTTCCGCGGGCAGCGACTCTTCCCCCAGGTGCACCCCTCCGGCCCCCGCCGCCAGCGCCACGTCCAACCGGTCGTTCACCACGATGCGGCTCTTTCGCGGTGCGCGTTCCAGGGCCGCGCGCGTCAGCGCCGCCAGCCGCGCTCCCGGCAGCTCCTTCTCGCGGATCTGTATCCAATCTACGCCGGCCGCCGCTGCTCCTTCCAGCGCCTGCAGCAGCGCCGCTTCGCCTCCCCGCGCGTCCGCGGGCAGACTTTTCCGGTCGCTTACGTAGCACAGGATGGGTTCAGCGCTGGGAGGCACGGGCCGCCTGCCCGCCTTGCCGGATCATTCCGGCGGCTAGAAAAATGTCCAGCACTCCCAGGCCGCTGACGGCTCCGCGCAGCGAGGGATGCAGCAGGATGGGGATCAGCGCGGGGAATCGGCTGAGGAAATAGTTCTGTTCCCAGAGCGCCGACCACGGCAGATAGATCAGGATCGCTCCCAGCTCGAAATAGAACAGCACCAACATGGCCTGCAGGATGCGATTCATCGTCGGGTCGGCCGCTCCGCGGTCGCGCATAAAGTCGACCGCTTCGCGGCCGCACATTGAAAAGTCGGCCGCTGTGTGGTCACGAGTATAGTTGACCGCTCCGCGGCCACACATTCCGCCGGCCGCTCGGTGGTCGCCTGGAAATAGGCCCCGCACGCCGCCGCGGGCCGTCTTTAGCGAACGGTCTTTTCCAGCGTGGCGATGCGCTCGCCCACGTCGCGGTAATCGATGTTCGACGCGTACACTTTCGAAAAACTCTTCAGCGCCGCTTCCAGATCGCCCGCGGACTCCTGGGCCACGCCCAGATCATACCGCAACGCCAGGATGCTTTCCGGGTCCAGATCCGGCGTCTGCAGCGCCCGCTCGTACCAGTGCGCCGCGATCCGCGGCTGCCCCTTCTCCATGAACGCCAGGCCCAGCAGCGTGCAGCACTGCATGGCGTAGCGGAAGGCCCGCCCGTGGTCGTTGGCCTTCGCTACTTTCTGAAATTCGCTGATGGCCTCTTCCAGCAGGCCCATCTCCCGGAACGCAATTCCCAGGTTGTAGTGCGTTTCCAGGTCCTCGTCTTCCGTGTTCATCTCCCCGATTTCCGCGCGGAATTCGTTGAACACGTCCTGCAGCGTACTCTCCCCGCCTTCCGCCGCCGCGGGCGGGTGCGCCGGCTGGGCCGCGGGCGCTTCTGTCGCGGCCTTCGCCACGGGCGGTGCGAGTTCTTCGAGCCCAAGATTGTCCAGTTCGCTGGCCAGTTCCTCCAGGAACTGCTTCGAGGAGAATGTCGCCGCTGCCGGCGCCTCTTCCACTTTCTCCGGCGGCGCCGCTGCCGTCGGCGGTGGCGGCAGTTGCTCGTGCGCCGGCACCAGCGCCTCCGGCTCCAGCACCAGATCGTATTCCTCTTCGAGCTCGAAAACCGGCTCGCTCACCGCGGGTTCTTTCTTCGGCGCGGGTTTCGCCGCCGGGGGCGCCGCCGGCGCCACAGCTTCCATCAACTCCGGAATTTCCGCCGCGGGCTCCGGCAAGGGCGCGGCTTCTTCCGCGGGCAGCAACTGGAACTCGGCGGCCTCCGCTTCCGCGGGCGCAACCGGAGCCGCGGGTGGCGGCGCGGCCGCTTCCGGCTCGGCTTCCGCCGCTGCACTCTGGCTCAACATTGCGGCCCATTCGTCGGAGAGATCCACTTCGTGGACCGCCGCCGCGGGCGCTTCCACGGGAATCTCCACGGCCGGCGCCGCCGGCTGTGCGGCCACCGGCACAGGAGCTTGTACGGGTGCCACCCGTGCGGGCGGCGCTGCCGCTGCGGCCGGCGGAGCCACGGGTGCGGCCGCGATCGGCGGCCCTTCCGCCGCCAGCTCCGGCAGGCCCGCTGCGCGCTGGAAGCGCCGCCGCAGTTCTCCGAATCTTTCGGCGTTGCGCGCATCGCCGTGCGCGCGGTGGATCTGCTCCAGTTGCGCGGCCAGCTCCGCGGTACGCTTCTCATCTCCCGCGCCGAGCACGAAATCCAGCAGCTTTTCCAGCGTCGGCGTGTGCCGCGGCGCGCGCCGCAGCACCGCCTCCAGCAGCCCGATGGCTTTTTGTGTCAGGCCGTAGCTGGCGAACAGATCCACGTCCGTCAGCGATTGCGCAATAAATTGCTGCGTCTCTTCATCCAGGGGCGGTTCCGCCGGTTTTGCGGCCACCGGTTCCGGCGCTTGCTCCCGCGCAAACGCGGGTTTCGCGGGCTCCTTGGCCAGCTCCACGTGAAAGGCTTCCTCGAGAAACGAAGGCGCCTTGGGGAACTCCGTCGGAACCTCGGGCTCCGCCGCCGGTGTTCCGCCGCCCAGCATGCGCAGCACTTCTTTGAGCTTGTTCTTCGCCGCCTCGCTCTCCGGCTGGCGGTCCACCAACTGCTCGAATGTTTCCTTGGCTCGCTGGTACTCGCCCGCCGCCACCAGCGCATCGCCAAAATTTGCCAGCGCATCCGGCAACTGGAAGGAATTGCTCGTCCGTCCCAGCGTATCTACCAGCCATTCGTGCGGTTCCAGGTTGTTCGGCAGCCGCTCGACCAGCGTGCCCAGCATTTGCGTAATGGCTTCGTGCTCCCCCGCATCGATCAGCGGCAGGCGGATCTCCCCCACCAGGGCCATCGCCCGCTCGTTCTGGCCCGCCTCCAGGAGCATGCTGGCGGTCTTCTGCGCCAGTCCGAAATTCTTGTTGTCCGCCTCGAAGACCCGCAGCGCCAGCTTGCTGGCTTCCTCCCACTTCGAACTCTTCCGATACAGCTCCAGCAGCAGTTCCGCCTGTTCGCCGCCCTGCTCCAGGCCCGGCAGTTGTTCCAGCAGTTGCGCCGCTTCGGCCAGCTTGCCCTGCGCCGCGTACCCGCGCACCTTCACGGTGATGGCGGCCGCGTTCCGCGGGTCCAGCTTCAGCACCTTTTCCGCGAGCTTGTCGCTTTCCGCCTGCTCGCCCCGCGCCAGGGCCCGTTGCGCCGCTTCCACGTAGGCCGCCACCGCTTCCGGGGTCTGCCCCATGGCCTGGTACAGATCCGCCAGGCGTACCTGGATGCGCAGGTTATCGGGTTCCGCGGAAAGCAGTTTTTTCAGCAGGTTCACCGCCTCGGCTTGGCGGTTGCCCTTCAGGTGGATTTCCGCCAGCTGCAGGAACAGCGGCCGCGCCTCGCTCATCACCCCCTGCTGCACGTACAGCTCCGCCAGCTTCTCCAGCGGCTTGATCTCGTCCGGTACCAGCTTGGCGATGCGCTTGTACACCGCGATGGCTTTGGTCAGAAAGCCGTCGCCCACGAAAATCTGCGCCAGCCGCTCGAAGTATTCGATGGCCTGTCGCGGCTCGTTCTGCCGGATAAACAGCTCGCCGACGGTCATCAGCGTGACTTGATCCTTCGGCTCGTATTTCAGAATTTGCTGGTATTCCGCAATGGCCTGCGGCACCTTGCCCTGGTTGAGGAGTTTCTGGGCGGCTTCGACGTATTTGCTCTTGTTATAGGCCATTCGCAAACTCAGACATAGGACAGTCGGCCGCTTCGCGGCCGCACATACCGTCGACCGCTTCGCGGTCACGCAGACAGTTGACTCGGCCGGCCCGGAGGGGATACCCCTCCGCCCCCCACGGCGGCGGGGCAGGCAAAAGTCTTACACATTGACGCTAACAGGCCGCGAAAACCCAAGTCAATGAACCTGGCGCTCCGTGTGAGCAGCCAGTTATCCCCCGTCCCGCTGCGGCGCACCCCGGCAACCTTCTTCCCGCGTATCCCGGCTCCCGATCCCGCTCCTCCGGCCAAGCCCCTGCAGCCTTTCTTGACCGGCCGCTTCCCCTGTTTCACGGCGTCCGCGCATCCAGCGGCAACGCCGCCTGCGTGGCCCCCGCCGCCCAGCAGCCCGCCTCGCGCACCGGCGCGAACGAATGGCGGTGCAGCGGCGTCGGCCCGTGCTGCCGCAGCGCTTCCAGATGATCGGGCGTGCCGTAGCCTTTATTGCGCGCCAGCCCATACTGCGGATAGACCGCGCTCCACTCCTCCAGTCGCGCGTCGCGGTGCGTCTTCGCCAGGATGGACGCCGCCGCAATGGACACCGACCGCGTGTCGCCCTTGATCAGCGACTTCTGCTCGATCAGCAGGTCCAGTTGCATGGCGTCAATCAGCAGGTAGTCCGGGCGGATGGCCAGTTGCTCGGCGGCCGCGGTCATCGCCTGCCGGCTGGCCTGGTAGATGTTCCACGCGTCGATCCGCTGCGCGTCCACTTCGGCCACCGCCCAGGCCAGTGCGTGTTCGCGGATGCGCGCGGCCAGCTCGCTGCGCCGCTCGGGCGCGAGCTTCTTGGAATCATCGAGCCCCACGATCCGCCGCTTCGGGTTGAGGATCACCGCCGCGGCTACCACCGGTCCGAACAGCGCACCCCGCCCGGCTTCATCCAGCCCGGCGATGCGTGTCCAGCCCAGTTTCCGTGCCGCGCGCTCGAATCGCGATGAGCACAAACGCGCCATTGCCGCGCGAGTTTAGCATAGCGCGTCTCGCGCGGCCCCCGCCCCGCCTCCGGTCCGTGCTCCCGCAATCCCTTCCCGCACAAACCCCGCTCAACCAAAAAAAATGGGACAGGCATTTCTGCCTGTCCCGGTATCTCCCTGTATCGTTTATTTCCGTGACCGCGAAGCGGTCAACTCTTACAGGACAGACAGGAATGTCTGTCCCCCTGCTCAGGCCTTGGTTTCCGCTGCCGGCCCGGCTTCCTCGCGCGCCGCGCGCTTGATGCGCGCCGCCTTGCCCTTCAGGTCGCGCAGGTAGTACAGCCGCGCGCGCCGCACCTTGCCCTTGCCCACCACTTCGATCGAGCTGATCGAGGGCGAGTGCAGCGGGAAGATGCGCTCGATGCCCACTCCGAAGCTCACCCGCCGCACCGTGAACGTCGCTCCCGACGCGCGGCCCTTCTTCGAGATCACCACGCCTTCAAACGCCTGCAGGCGCTCTTTTTCCTTCTCGCCTTCGCCTTCGCGCAGGCGTACATTCACCCGCACCGTGTCCCCCGGACGGAATTCCGGGAGGTCCTTGCGCAGTTGCCCTTCATGTAGTTTACGAATAATCGGATTCATAACCTGTTTTCCTGCAGACCCGCTCAGGTGGGGCCAGCACTCCAAAGACAATCCCAAAGTATAGCCCAATTTCGCCTGTTTGGCTACCGCATCTCAGGGCTGGAAGAGCCTACTCACATCGTATCCCCCTAGCGGAGTTGAAGTGTGTGAGTCCGAAGAGGCGGAAGGAGATGGCCGCCCGGCTGGGGGGGAGAGCCGGGCGGCGCGTGGAATAGGAAGGGTACATCGTTACCCCCTGGCGGAGTTGAAGTGTGCGCGTCCGAAGAGGCGCACTCAGTGCTCCGCGCTCCGGCTCGCCTCGCGCCGCAGCAGATCCGGCCGGTTGCGCCGCGTCTTCTCCAGCGCCGCCGCCCGCCGCCACTTGGCCACTTCCGCGTGGTTCCCGCCGATCAACACCTCCGGCGCCTTCCACCCGCGAAACTCCGCCGGCCGCGTGTAGTGCGGATAATCCAGCAGCACCTGCCCCGCGCCCGCCGCCTGCTCTGCTTGTAGGGGCACGACATGTCGTGCCCGCTCTGCCGCACCCGCCGCCGCGCTGAACGATTCGTCCACCGCCGAAGCGATATTCCCCAGCGCCCCCGGCAGCAGCCGCGTCACCGCGTCCAGGATGATCGCCGCCGGCAGCTCGCCCCCGCTCAGCACGTAATCCCCGACGGAAACTTCCTCCGTCGCCAGATGCTCCGCCACGCGCTCGTCCACGCCCTCATACCGCCCGCAAATCAAAATGATCCGCTCCAGCCCCGCGTACCGCCGCGCCGTCTCCTGCTGGAACAGTTTCCCCGCCGCCGACAGCAGCACGATCGCCGTCCGCGGATCGCGCGGCACGCGCTGCGCCGCGTCCCCCACCCCGTGCCCCAGCAGCGACTCCACCGCCTCGCTGTCATTCAGCTGCTGCAGCACCAGCCACTGGCTGACCTGGTTGCTGTGCAGGTCCGCGGCCTGCTTGAGCCGGGTCAGGAACGGCAGCAGTTGCGGCGAGGCGGCCAGATAGCCCAGGCGCAGCCCGGGCGCCAGGCTTTTGGAGAACGACCCCTGATA
>JAIQEV010000113.1 GCA_020073585.1 Terriglobia bacterium | reverse complement strand
ATTGAGGATCGCAAAATACATTGACAGCAAAAGCCTCTCCAAGTTTGTAGCCCACCCTTGTCTGCAAGGGTGGGTTCCGTTGCAAGGGCCTCGATTTTCCTGGGCCAACCCCACCCTTCGCGCGGACGCGAAGGGTGGGCTACAAAATTGTGCAATCGCTCTGGGTGTCAACCAATTACGCGAGCCTCAATAGGTATTTAGAAAAACTGAGGGTGGGCAAGGTCGGAGATCCCATTGCCTCCGGCCCCGGCGTGTGCTAGCTTGGGCTTGAGGATGAAGTCATGAGCGATCCCGCCGTGGCGCTGGTGACGGGCGCGACCCGGGGCCTGGGTTTGCACCTGGCCCGGGCCTTGGCCAGCCGGGGCTGCATCGTCTATGGCGCGGGCCGGTGGCCGGTCCAGGAAACCGCGCTCGAGCCTTTCCGCCGGCTGGTCCTGGACGTGGACAGCGAGCGCTCGGTGCAAGAGGCCGTCCACAAAGTGCTGGCCGAGGAGGGCCGGCTCGACCTGCTCGTCAACAACGCCGGGATCAGTCTGGCCGGTCCCACCGAAGAAGTGCCGGTGCCCGCGGCCGAGCGGCTGTTCCAGACCAATTATTTCGGCGCGGTGCGCATGATCCAGGCGGCGCTGCCGGCCCTGCGCCGGCGCGGGAGCGGCGCCATCGTCAACATCAGCTCGGCCGCGGGCAAGATCGGGGTCCCCTTCCAGGCCCATTACGCCGCGTCCAAGTTCGCGCTGGAAGGGTTTTCCGAAGCCCTGCGCCTGGAAGTCGCGGCCTTCGGCGTGCGGGTGCTCCTGATCGAGCCGGGCGACGTGCGCACCGAGATCTGGGAGCGGCGGGCGCATTACGAAAAAGAGCGTTCGCCTTACCACGAAGCCCTCGACCGCTTTCTCACGGTGAAGGACCGCGAAATGGGCGACGCGGCCACGCCGCCGGAAGTGGTGGCCGAGGAAATCGCGGAAATTTTGCTGGGGGCGAAGACCGGGTTCCGCTATCCGGTGGCGCGCGGCTCGCGCCTGATTTTATGGGCGCGCAAGCTCTTGCCCGACCGGATTTACCTTTGGCTGGTGGCGCGCCATTATGGAATCAAACTTCGCGCCTGAATCCGCGCTTTCCGCGCCTTAACCCGCGCCTTCCGCGCCTGCGGTCAGGCGCGGCCCTAAAAGAGGAGTAGAAAGGATGAAGCTATACGATCTGCGCAAATCTTACGAGTTGTTCGAGCGGGCGGAGCGGGTGATCCCGAACGGGGTGCAGGGACCGCGCACGCCGCGCTTCGCCGTGTTCGGCTCCTACCCGGCCTTCTTCGTCCAGAACCGGGGTTCGCACGCCTGGGACGTGGACGGCAACGAGTATATTGACTATATGTGCAGCTTCGGGGCGATGGTGCTGGGCTACCAGGACGCGGCGGTCGAGCAGGCGGTCGCGGCGCAGGCGGCGCGGTGCAACAGCGTGAGCATCCCCAGCCCGGTCATGGTCGAGCTGGCCGAGCGCCTGATCGGCTTGATCCCCCAGGCCGACTGGGTGATCTACGGCAAGAACGGCTCCGACGTCACCACTTACGCCACCCAACTCGCCCGCGTCGCCACCGGCAAAAACGAGATCATCACGGCCAAGAACGCGTACCACGGCTTCCATGCCTGGTGCTCGCACCATGCCCAGGGCTTCCCGCCCGAATATCAGGCGCACGTGCAGGAGGTCGAATACAACGACCTGCCGTCCCTGGAAAAAACCGTGGCCGAATTCAAGGGCCAGATCGCCGGGATCATACTTTGCCCCATCCGCCACGACGCCATGCGCGACCTGGAAATCCCCAAACCGGAATACTTCGCGGGCGTGCGCAAGATTTGCGATCGCGAGGGCATGGTCTTCATGCTCGACGACATCCGCTGCGGCTTCCGCATGAATCTGCAAGGCTCGGCCCTGGCGGTGGGCGCGGACCCGGACGTGGTCTGCTTCGGCAAGGCCATGGGCAACGGCCACCCGATTGCGATGGTGGCGGGCAAGCAGTCGCTGCGCGAGGCCGCGAACAAGATTTATTTCTCCGGCACGCACTTCCTGGCCGCGGGGCCGATGGCCGCCTCGCTCGCCTGCCTGCACGAGCTGGAGGCCCGCGACGCCATCGAGCAGATGAACGCGATGGGCGTGATGCTCAAAAAGGGAATGGAAGAACGGGCCAAGGCTGAGGGCCTGAGCCTCCGCTACAGCGGGCCGCCGGCCATTCCGTATATGCTTTTCAACGACGATCCCGGCCTGGCCAAAATCCGCCACGGGTTCGGCGCCCTCGGCGCGGTAGCGCCGGGCCACGTCGGGCGAAACCGGGCGGCGATTGGCCACTACCCAGTCCACCACGCGGCGCGGGGAATGCTGCTGGATGGCGCGCAGATGATCGGCAAGGGTGTAGCCGGTGGTTTCCCCGGGCTGGGTCATGAGATTGGCGATGTACACGCGCGGAGCGTGGGACTTGGCGATGGCCAATGCCAGCTCCGGAATCAGAAGATTGGGCAGGATGCTGGTGTACAGCGAGCCGGGACCGAGAAGAATCAGGTCGGCGGCAGCGATGGCCTCCAGCGCTTCCGGGAGCGGACGGACGCGGCGCGGCACCAGCGCGATGCGCCGGATGCGCGCGTGGCTCGCGGAGATGCGCGTTTCGCCCTGCTCGCGACGGCCGTTTTCGAGCGTGGCCTCCAGGGTGACGTTGGCCAGCGTCGAGGGGAAGATGCGCCCGCGGATCGCCAACACCTTGCTGCTCACGCGCACGGCTTCGGTGAAATCGCCGGTGACGTGCGTCAGCGCGGTCAGAAAAAGGTTGCCGAAACTGTGCCCGCGCAGGCCGCGCCCGGCGTGAAAGCGGTACTGGAAAAGCCGGCCGAGCAGCGCCTCGTCGTCGGAGAGCGCCACCATGCAGTTGCGGATGTCGCCGGGGGGCAGGATGCGGTATTCGCGGCGCAG
>JAIQEV010000112.1 GCA_020073585.1 Terriglobia bacterium | reverse complement strand
GCACCGCGGCGATTCATCCCAGCCTCATGGCCATCGGAATTCTCACGCTGGGGATGGGCATCGATCTGTTCCGCGCGCGCACGCTGGGCCGCGTGGCGAAAAAATATCCCAGCGAAGCGCTGGAGGCCGACGCGCTGCACTTCTCCACCGACGTCTGGAGCACCTTTGTCGTCATCCTGGGCATCACCGGAGCATGGGTCGGCATCAAGCTGCGGATCCCGTGGCTCGACCGGCTCGACGCCGTGGCCGCGCTGGGCGTGGCCGCCGTGATCATCTGGACCGGCTCGCGCCTGGGCAAGCGGACGCTGGACGCGCTGCTCGATGTGGCGCCCCAGGGCCTGCACCAACAGATCTCCGTCGCCGTGGACCAGACCGAAGGCGTGCTGCAGACCGATCGCGTGCGCGTCCGCCGGGCCGGCCAGCGCTATTTTGTGGACGTGACCATCAGCGTCCCGCGCACGGCCAGCCTTGAGCAGGCCCACGCCGCCAGCGACGCCGTCGAGCGGAGCATCGCGCGGATTATCCCCGCCGACGTCATGGTACACGTCGAGCCGCGCGCGCGGAATGACGAGCATCTGTTCGAGACGATTCGCGCTCTAGCGCAGCGCCGCGGCCTGGCGATTCACGAGCTGTCCGCGCATCAACTGGACGGGCATCTGTTCGTCGAGCTGCACCTCGAGGTGGACGAAGAATCGAGCCTGCGCGAAGCGCATCGCTGCGCCACCGAACTCGAGGACGATATCCGCGCCGCCACCGATGCCGGGGCCATCGTCAACATTCACATTGAGCCGCTGGGCGCGCGAATTCCCGGCGCGGAGGAACTGAAGGACCTGGCCGAGGCGGTGCAGAATTTTCTGAATTCGCTTCCGCCGGAATATCCCGAGCTGGCCGATTGCCACGACGTGCGCGTCCGCAACGTCGAGCACAAGACCCTGGTCTCCTGCCACTGCGCGATGGACGGGCGCCTGCCGATCACCGACGTGCACGACCTCACCGCGCTGCTCGAAGGCCGCGTCCGCGCGGAGTTCCCGCAAATCTACCGGCTCACCATTCACCCCGAACCCGTCGAGGACGCCTGACGGTTCCCGGAAAACACCTGCGCGGCCAGGGCAATGACGGCGGGAAAGCATTCGAGGACGTAGCGCGGCTCCGGCGTCTCGACAAAATTCGCGAAGAACGCAGTGCGCACCACGATGAACGCGATCAGCAGCGCCCAGCCGGGCCGCCCGCGCGCCATCCACGCCCCGGCCAGCCCCAATACCAGGTACGCGCCGTTCACAAGAAACAATCCCAGCGTGATGAGGAAATCCTCGCGGTCATCTTCCCACTCCTCTCGCACCGGCCAGAGATGCCCGGAATGAGGCAGCAGCTCGATGCGCGGAGTGAACCACAGCGCCAGCGAGCGGAGCAGCGGGATTTGAAGATAGGTGCGCAGGGGATGCCGCGCCGTGCGCGCGCGCGCGATCTCGCCGAAGGCCCGGTCCTGCTCCGGCGAGAGATTCAACGTCTGGTTGTACTCGGCCAGCAGACGCGCCACGCGGGCTCGTTCCGCGGCCGAATCGAACGCCGACCCGGAAATGTCTTCGACTCGAATCGCCTCATTGTTAAGTTTCCACTGCGTGAGATACACGTCTCCGAATCTCCAGAGCCACGTGTTGGTCCAGGCGTTGAATCCGCGGGGAGCGACATCGCCGGGCAACGCGATGTAGCGCGGCGAGAGAAATTGCACTTCGTGGAGCGTGCGCCAGTTGCGCGCGGCCCACGGCAGCAGGGGAAGCAGGAGCCCTACGCCCATCAGCACTCCGGCGCGGGCAAGCTTTCGCCAATCCATGGGCCGCCACCACGCCGCCACCAGCACCAATCCCGCCGCCAGGAGCAGCAGCGGTGATTCCGGCCGCACCAAAGCCGCGAATCCGGCGAGCAGGCCGGTGAGAAAACAGCCACGGGCGCTCGGATCGTTCAGCCAGGGCATGTTCGTGCCGCCCGGAGCCACGCGAGGATCGCTTTCCAGGAACATGAGGATGGCGAGGGCCGTCAGGAAGAGAGTCAGAGTTTCGGTCAGGACCACCGCGGTATCTCGGCGCCGGTGACGTGCCCCGCCGCGGCGAGCTGCTGCGCGTAGAGGGTGCGCACCGGCGGGTGCGCGCGGATCACCTCGTACATCTTGGGCTGGGTGAAGGCCGGCTCGTCGCCCTCGTTGTGGCCGTACTTGCGGTAGCAGACCAGGTCGATCACCACGTCGGTGTGGAAGCGCTGGCGGTACTCGGTGGCCAGCCGCATCACGTGCACGCAGGCCTCCGCGTCGTCGCCGTTGACGTGGAAGATGGGGATGTCGAGCATCTGCGCCTGGCCGGTGCAGTACAGCGAGCTGCGCGCCTGCGAGGCCTCGGTGGTGTAGCCGAGCTGGTTGTTGACGATGACGTGCACCGTGCCGCCGGTGTCGTAGGCGTCGAGCATCGAGAAGTTGAGCGTCTCGGCCACCAGGCCCTGGCCGGCGAAGGCCGCGTCGCCGTGGATCACCAGCGGGCAGATGGCGTGCCGCGCGCGGGCCCCGCCGCCGTTGCGGTCCTGCCGGGCGCGCACCCGGCCCTCGACCACCGGGTAGACCACGCCCAGGTGCGAGGGGTTGAAGGTGAGGTTGACGTGCACCCGCCGCCCGGCGCGCGTCATCCAGTCGCTGGAGTAGCCCAGGTGGTACTTCACGTCGCCGCGGTTCAGGAAGCGCGTCGGGTCGGCGGGGCCGGCGAACTCGCTGAAGATCTCCGCCGCCGGCTTGCCCATGATGCTACCTGGGCTTCCCACTCAATTTTATGACGGATTTCCTCGGCGTGCTTTACGACCTCCTCATAAGCTTTAATAGTTTCCTTCCTCGTCTGATCATCAACGGCTAGTTTCATAGCTTGTTCATAGATTATCTTCGCTTGTTTTATAGCCTCATTACAGGCCATTTTTGCTCGCTCTTCAGCATCATC
>JAIQEV010000073.1 GCA_020073585.1 Terriglobia bacterium | reverse complement strand
CATACCGACCACCGGCGCCAGAAGCATACTTCCCACGACAGGTAGCCAATGCCTGAACGGGGAAAAAACTAACTCAACATTGGCTCAACTACAGGGGGCTGGTCACACAGGTTCCTCCCATCAGAGCCTGAGAATTCCTTATCAATATGCTCTAGGTCAAGCAGGCATTGTTGGTCACCGATCGCTGCGCTCAATTTCACAACTTTTGCAGTAATCACTTCTTGAGGTGTGGCGAAGGATGATTTTCGTTTTTGATTCTTTCGCACTTTCGGTACAAAATCAACTGGACACAACTCAAATAACGGCGTAAGTAAAGGTTTCACCTCATCGGTTAGCTTGGAAAACGCCTCAACCTCGGCTGCTTTCCAGCGAAGGACAGGCAAATATAGTATCGAGTCGATCTCCGTTCTCACTTTGTGCTACCGAATATTGCTTTAATCTTCTTGTGCCCTACTAGGTTGTTTAGAAGTCGGAAGTCTTTGTGCTCATGTCTGATTCTTCCCGCGACAATGGCGACGTGAATTCCAAGCTTCTTCGCCAGCAAATTGGCGGCCTCTGGTGACTTCAACTTCCTCGCCGGACTGTTCCTCCAGTCAGCATCCGGAATTAAAGCCTCACCTGCCAAATAATCGGCTTCGTTCTCGAGAAGATTGCCTTGATCTCCTACATCGAGATCATCGTAAAACCGTCCCACGCCTTTCTCCATGTGCTTGTAAATATGCGCAAGTTCATGCATGAGGCAAAACCAAAAATTATCAATCCGATCGTATCTCAATGTAAGTGCAATTATGGGACGATCTGCATTGACCAAGATGGCGGATCCGTCTAGATATGTGTTTGGCAGATGTAGCTCGATCACGACCGAAACACCCTGTTCACTCAGATAATCGCAAGCAAGCACTGGCCCGTTATCAAAGACGCTTAGTCGAGCGAGCGCTCGCATGAAATCAGGATCAATCTTTCCTTTCCTATAAGTGCCCTTTGGTTTATTCCTTAGTGCTACATTAATCACCCGCGCTGTCCAAGCGGCTAATGAATACTGATCCATCGTACGTGCCGAACGTAGATGATCCGATTTTCTGTATAAGACTTCTATCATTGGAATCGGTCTGACATCTTCGAAAAACTTCTTTACGGCCTCCATTTTGTCGCTGGTCAAGCGTTCGTACTCTTTAAGCCATCCCCTAGATACCATTTCCTTTACCGGGAATCGATTCCAATCGATCATATAATTCGCCAGCTCTGTGGGATTCTGTTCCTGTAGGAGTGCCTTAGCAGGTATCCCAAGTCCATTGTGTAGAGCTCTGATCATAGACAAAGTCAGTTGCCGTTTTCTTGACAGTATTTCAGAGACTTTACTTCTGCTACCAATGAATGGGATCAGATCTCTCTGTGTGAGGTTCTGCTGTTCCATTCTGAACAGAATTGCCTCAACAGGGTCGGGCACTCTCGTCTCAACTTTCCTGGCCTCGTAATTTTCAGCCAGGACGGTGAGCACTTCGAGTTCTTCGCCTTCCGCACTATTCGAGTCTGGATCAAGATCCATGAGTTGTTCAATTCGAGACAAAGCAGCCGTCAGGTCAGAATCAGCCTTAATTGCCTTGATCATAGGGTTACCTCAAAAATTACCATTTTGAATATTCTGCATGTGTGCCCATCCTCTTCACGAGCACAATTTGGTTTTTGTAGTTTATCTTAACTTCCAATCTATACTTATTGCCCTTAATGTTAAACACCACAACATTACCTGCCAAGAAGCTTGCAGAAGCATACCTTGCTTTTATTTCGCTTGGCGTTTGCCAGGAAGCATCTCTTGTTTCCAAAAGCCAAGTGTCGATTTGATTTCGAACATCTCCATGTTGGTCTGCAAAATCGCTAATTATTTTGATCCCGACAACCTTCATTTAGGCAAAGTTTCTGCATTTTTCGCATTGTTCCCCAAAAAGCCTACTCATCAATATTCCCTGGTTGGGAACAATGTAATGAGCAAAAATGATCAAGTCAAGCACTATTTTGGGAATAATCACGACTGCGCCATAAGTCCCTTGAAACATGGATTTGGACTTGGTTTGGCCATAGAAACAACGGCGCCCTCCGAAGAGGGCGCTGTGATGAATATGCTGCCGAACCGGCTTACGCTGCTTTCGCTGCGCTTTGCACCTTGCCAAA
The DNA here is from genome assembly GCA_020073585.1 of Terriglobia bacterium. Taxonomy (GTDB): domain Bacteria; phylum Acidobacteriota; class Terriglobia; order Acidiferrales; family UBA7541; genus Acidiferrum. The sequence continues at coordinate 13,533 of JAIQEV010000073.1, read as the reverse complement.
CTCAGCGAGGATCTCGATCTTTAATTCGTTGCTCACGACAACCCCGCCTACTTCTGTCAACGTGTTCCATGGCAAACCAAAATCAAAACGATTGATCTTGCCCTTGACCTCAAAGCCGGCAACTTTCGCGCCGCCAAATCCTGTGACGGTTCCGTTGTACATCGCATCGAGTGTGACCTCCTTAGTCACGCCGCGCAAAGTTAGATCGCCAACGACCTTCATTTCGTAATCGGAAAGCTTCTTTACAGACTTCGAAACCAACGTCATCTTTGGATGGGTTGCCGCGTCGAAGAAATCAGGTGACTTCAAATGGCCGTCGCGCTGGTCGCTTTCTGTGTTGACACTGTTCACATCCGCATCGAATGTAAACTTTGCATCGCTGAAGTCTTCTTGTTCGCCTTCAATCGTCGCGTGAAATTTTGTGAATGTGCCGGTGACCATTGAAACCACGAGGTGCTTCACTTTGAAGCTCACTTCCGAGTGGGTTGGGTCGATTTTCCATTGTGCCATCGTATGTATCCTTTTGATTATTGAAATGAGATGTGTGTGGTCAAAACTGTTGCTACAATATACAATGGCACAACGGGCTGAAGCATTCACGCAGGATAAGAAATAGCGTTACCCTATGGTAACGACTACCGTTCTGTGAAAAGTTCTTTGTGGAAAGCCAGGGGATAACGGCTGGATGTAGATCAATGCTGTTCAGGGGGTCCTACGGAACGAACGCGAGACAATCTTTGATCAAGTCGGGGATTATTTCTTTCACTGAGTCGTGCAAGGTGCCTCCCCGAGCTCAACAGCGGAACTCATACATCAATGACCATGCCTTCTGCACACGCAAAACAGTCAAGTGAACTGCCGCTCTTTGCAATCTCATTGCGGCACCGATCAAGTTCACGATCAAGATCGTCGTCGGTTCGCTCGGGATCATGATGAAAAAGTCCAAGCCTTTTCACTCCCGCTTCCATTGCAAGACCGATGGCATCCTTGAACGTCGAGTGTCCCCAGCCCTGCGTTCGTGAGTATTCTTCTTCCGTGTACTGAGCGTCGTGGAATAAAATATCGGCCCCACGGCATGTCTCGACGTATGCCTTCCGCGGTAATCCCCCCTCGTGCGTGTAACGAAGCTCGTTGTCCGTGAGAAAGATGAAGGTTTTTCCTTCGTTTACGAATACGAATCCATAGCCCCCGTTCGGATGATTCAAGGGAATCGAATGACATTGGATGGACTGATCGCCATTGGGCACTATGTGATCGCAGAATGTCTGATCACAGTGACATCCCACATTGAATCTCGCCTTCAACGCACTGAAGTCTACGGGGAAATAGGGGGCCTCCATCTGACGTGTCAGGTATTTCCAAACATCCTGTTGCGGCCTCGGCCCGCCGCAGACGGTGATGGAATAGTCTGGATCATAGGCAGGCATGAAAAACGGAAAGCCTGAGAGATGGTCCCAATGAGAATGCGTCAGAAGAAGTGTGATATGAGAGACGTTTCTTTCTTTCACGAGTGATAAGCCCAACTTCCGTATCCCGGAGCCGGCATCAACGACAATCCGCCGTCCACTGTCTGACTGGACTTCGATACAGGTGGATTCTCCGCCGTAGCGAAGGGTTTCTCGCCCAGGTGTTGTGAGGGAACCTCTGCAACCCCAGATTTGTATTTTCATGTTTTTGCTTTCATGAAACAACAAAACCTCTTTCATCTTTCGAATCCAGAGGTCTAATCTCCCCATCTTCAGCACGCCCCGGTACCTGCTGGACGTAAACCGCCCAATGAGTTCTTGGACAAAGGTAAAAAGAGTGGGCGAGAAAGGCAAGGTAGAGAAAGATGGGACATTGCGGAATCGTGGAATATCGGAGCGATGGTTAGCCTGTTGTCGAGCTTCTAGATCAAAGTTGAACCTCAACCGGTTGGATAAACCTTGATTCGTAGCTGCGTTACGACTGTATCGCGCAAGAAGGACTTACTGTTTTTCGGAAAGCTCTTTGCGGATCCGCTCAGGGATTGTGGTGTGATGCCAAGGTAGGAGGAAATCTGGCCCTGGGGGACCCTCTGGACGAGTGTAGAATACGTCTTGAGAAAGTTCAGATATCGTTCTTCAGTCGATGCGCTCAGGGATTCTTCAATCCTGCGGTGAGTCGCGACATAATTGGATTCCTGCAGCAGTCTGAAAAATCGTTTAAGCTTTGGAACGGATTCCAACATCCTGTCCCTCGCTTCCTTCTCGAGGAGAAGGACTTCAGAGTCTTCCACCGCGTCGATGTTGTAGGCAGCGGGTTTGCCCGTCAGGAAACTCTGGAGGTCCGAAATCCACCAGTCTTCTAATAGCGAATTGAATGACATGTTCTTCCCCGTTGCTATCAACGGTATGGGCACGCAAGCAGCCGCTGGTAACGAAGGTAACGTGCTTGCAGCCCTCTCCTTCCTGGAGGATGAACTGTTTCTTTCGGACTTTCTTAGGCGTGAAGAACGTTTTACAGTGGTCAAATTCTTCATCTGCAAGGTGAATGCGTCGCTCGAAGTTTGAGCGCAGGAGACTAAACATGGGTAGGCGTTCCCAAGGTTGGTCAAATTCAGGAGCATCTATTGACAAAGCTTCTTATTCACCGCATCCTCTGTTCTTCTTTGAGTAATTCTGCTCCCTCTAGAATCCTGGGTATCATATCGTACTTTTTGAACGGAGGCATCATATACACCCCGGCAACGGCAGATTGTGCCTCCTTCAGGAAGTTGATCGCAATCTCGACTCCCAACGATCCAGCTTTTTCACCAGCACTGCGCAACTTTTCTCGGATCCATTCGGGAATGACCATCCCCGGAATCTCATTGTGCAAGAACTCTGCGTGTTTGTAACTCCGCAAGGGGAGAAGGCCGAGCATAACAGGGACCTTATGATGCTTGATCCGTTCCAGGAATTGCTCAAGCGTTTTCATTTCGTAGAGTGGCTGAGTGAAGATGACGTGCACGCCTGCTGCAACTTTCTTTTCCATTTTCTCGAGCTCTGCGTCCATGTTGTCCGCAACCGGATTGGCGGCACATGCGATCAGGAACGATGTCTTCTGCTCGATCGTATTGCCCAGCAAGTCGCGACCCTGATTCATCGACGCGGCAGCACGGATCAAACCCGATGAATCGACATCAAACACCGATGTTGCCTGGGGATAGTCGCCGATGTTTGTTGGGTCGCCGGTGATGCACAAGATGTTCTTCAGACCAAGCGCATGCGCACTGAGGAGCTCAGACTGCAGCCCGATCATGTTCCGATCGCGGGTTGTCAAATGCGTCATCGTCTCGATGCCGACGTGCTGCCGGATGAGCGAGCTGATTGCGAGTGAGCTCATACGCAACCGTGACCGTGCCCCATCTGTGATGTTGATTGCGTCAATACCGAACTGGTGCAAATAGCGTGCGCCGTCAATAACGGATGACATATCGAGACCGCGTGGAATGTCGAGCTCGACGCTCGTAAGGAACTTCTTGCCGATATTTTTGGCAAAGTCGGAACGGTTGTCGACATGCTTCTCGTCCCCATGAGCACACTATCCGTCTTCTCGCAGCCGGCCTGCTGAGCACTCCCGCGGGTTTTTCTCGACAATCGTTGGGGCGGTTGGTCTTCGACGAGAACGGCGAGGTTCTGAATCCGTTTACGAAACTCCACCGGAAGTGTCTCCAGCACTTCCTCCACGAGTTTGACGAAGCATTCCCGATCCATTCTTGCCGCCTCACTGCTATAGCTTTTTTTGCAACTCCTGGACTTTTTGGCTTTCCTCCTGCGCCGGGCAGATCGTCTTATACGCGCAGCTCCGGCAGTGGAACCCCAGCTTCGCCGGAAACTCCCCCGCGCGGATATCCGCCGCAACCTCCTGGACGATGCGCACCGCCTCGTCCAGTTGCTTCGCGTTCCGCGAGGTCACCTGCTTCTCGTTCGTCAGCAGGTAATGAAACGCCAGATCCACCGGGTTCAGCTCCAGAATCTCCCGCGCCGCCAGCGCGTAGATGCTCAACTGCAAGTCCTTGCGCGCCGCGGCATCGGGCTTCGGCTTGCCCGTCTTGTAATCCACGATCTCCGCGTCCCGCCCGCCCAGGGAATTAATCTGGTCGATCCGCCCGGTGATCACGATGTTGTTGTCCAGCGGCAGCTCGAAGCCTTTTTCCTGTTCCAGCACCTGCGGCGGCCCCGCCAGCAGCGCCGCGTGAAACACCCGCAGCTGCTCGAGGCCGTCCTTCTTGTATTCGCCTTCCTGGTAGTCGTCCTCGAAGCCCGCGGAGGTCCACTCGGTCTCGAAAATGTGCGCGACCTCGGCGAACGGCAGGCGGTTGCCCTTGCGCAGCTCCCCCACGAAGCGCTTGATCGTCGTGTGCATCACGCTCCCGAAGCTCATCGCCGCCCGCGGCCCCTCCGGCAGTTGCCAGAATTTGGAAAACAGATAGCGCTGCGGGCAGGTGCGGTAGGAATCGATCGCCGAAGCGCTCAACTGCAGCGGCATCGGCGCCGGCGGGTGATAACTTTCCGCCCACGCCCCGATCCGCGAGAATAGCCGCGGCGGCGCGCCCGAAGCAGGGAAGAGCGAGCCCGCGCCCGCGGCCTCCGCGGATGCACCGTCCGCTTCCGCCGCCGGCGGCACATTCGGCGCGCTCTGCGTCACGTCGCGGTTCTTGATCGGCGCCTCCATCAGGAAATCATCCAGAAACGGCGAGCGTTTGGACTTCTTGTCGATCAGCGTCGTCAGCGTCAGCCGGTCCCGCGCCCGCGTCAGCGCCACGTAGAACAGCCGCCGCTCCTCTTGGATGTGGAAATCGCCCTGCGGCCGCTCCTCCTTGATCAGCGCTTCCGGAAATTCGAACACGTGCGAGCGCGGCCGCACCGGAAACGCCCCCGCGTTCATCCGCAGAATGAACACGTGCGGAAACTCCAGCCCCTTGGCCCCGTGTACGGTCATCAGCCGCACCGCGTCCCGCGGCCCCTCCTCGGCCAGGCTGATCGTCCCGCCGGCCTGCTCGTAGAAGTCCAGATATTCCAGAAACTCCGGCAGCGAGCGCGTCTCGCTCTTCGGCTCCCACTCCTTCAGGAAGCTCGCCAGTTGCTCCACGTACCGCCGGTCCTCTTCCGGCACGCGCTCCGCCAGCTCCAGCCAGTCCAGCAGCTCGCCCAGGATCTCCCGCGCCGTCTTCCGCCGCATCGTCTTGCGCTGCGTCAAGAGAAACTCCAGCAGCCCGTTGGTATCCGGCTGCGCCGCGCCGAACGCCAGCTCCGTCTGCGGCGCCTGCAGCACGTCGTAGAGCGGCGTACCGCGCTTCTTCGCCGCGCGCTCCGTCAGCCGCATCAGCCCCGTGGCGTCCAGGCCCCACGCCGGCGCCGCCAGCACCCGCGCGCAGGAGATGTCGTCGTAGGGCCGCGCCACCAGCCGCAGGTAGGCCAGCACGTCGCGCACCAGCCCGTGCTTCAGGATCGACAGCTTGGCGATGAAAAACGGAATCCCCGCGCGCCGCAGCTCGGCCACCAGCGCGTCGCGGTGCGCATGCTGCCGGTAGAGAATCGCGAACTCCCGCCAGCGGTGCCCCGCGCCGTGCAGCCGCTGCAGCTCCCCGCGCACCCAGCGCGCTTCGTCCGCGGGCGTCCCCAGCTCCACGATGCGGATCTTCTCGCCCTCGCCCCGCGCCGCGCTCAGCACCTTCTTGGGGAAGTCCTCGCTCACTTCGTTTTGGGTGATCACCTGCGTGGCCACCCGCAGAATCTTCGCCATCGACCGGTAGTTCTCCGTCAGCGTCACCCGCCACGGCCCGGAGTCCGCCCCGCGCCGCCAGCCCGCGAAGCGCTCCAGGAAAATCGTGAAGCTCCCGAACGACGCCCCGCGGAAGCGGTAGATGGCCTGGTCGTTGTCGCCCACCACCAGGATATTGCGCGGCTCCGCCGCCAGCAGGTAGAGCAGCTCGAGCTGCGCGATGTTGGTGTCCTGGAATTCGTCCACCAGGATGTGCCGGTAGCGCTGCTGCAGCCGCGCGCGCAGCCCCGCATCGCCGCGCAGCCGCGCCGCCGTCTCCGCCAGCAGCGCCCCGAACGTCAGCCGCTTCTTCTCCCGCAGCAGCTTTTCGCTGGTGCGGTAGGCGCGCGCGATCTCCTGCTGCAGCGCCGCCTGCTCGCCCCGCTCCTTGTAGGTCTCCTCGTCCAGCGTGGCCCGCTCGGCTTCCAGTTGCGCCACGAGCGCGTCGGCGTAACGCTGGTACTCCGCGCTGCTCACCAGCTCGTCCTGGCAGCGCGAGAAAAACTCCACGAAGTCGCTCAGGAATTGACCGGGGTCCGCCAGCCGCCGGAACTTCTCCAGCTTCAGCCGCGCCAGGTTCCGCCGCAGCAGGATCCAGTGGTCGATCGGATCCAGCAGCACCCGCTCCGGCTCCAGCTCCGCCAGCAACTCCTTGCAGAAGGAATGGAACGTCGCCAGCGTCACGCTCTCGGCGCGTTCCCCCGCCGCGGCCACCACGCGGTGCTTCATCTCCGCCGCGGCCTTGTCCGTGAACGTCAGCCCCAGGATGTTTTCCCCGCCCAGCTCGGGATTGGAGGCCAGCAGGTGCCGGATGCGCTCGGTGATGACCTTGGTTTTCCCCGTGCCCGCGCCGGCGATCACCAGCAGCGGCCCCTCGCCGTGCGTCACCGCGCGGCGCTGCGCCTCATTCAGCCCGGCCAGTGCGTCGTCCTGTGATCCCAGATCAAAGAGTGTGGTCACGAACTCATGTTAGCGGAATTCAGGGAGAAAGTGGCGAGTGGCCAGAAGAAGGTGGGAAAGCGATTCCTGCCTGTCCGGCGAAATCTAACGCTGCGAAGTTTTCCCGGAGGCGGCGTTCGCGTTGAACTCCGCCGATTTCCTGCGCGGCACGGTCAGCGCCGTCCACTTCTCGCCCGCGAAGTGCTTCCCCAGGTACACGATCTGCCCCACGTGATAAGCGTAATGCGCGAGCTGCCGCTGGATCGCCTGCATTACCGAGTGGGGTTCCGTGCGGATCAGCACCCGCCGCGTCAGATCGGCATCCGTCAGCGGCTCCAGCGCCGCAAACACTTGCTTCCACCCCGCCTCCCACAGCGCCAGCAGCTCCGCGCGCGTCTTCGGCGGCGCTTCGAACTCCGTGTCCCGGTTGCGGTCGGGCTTCTCGCCATCGGTGGTCAGAAAATCCGTCCACCGCGAGCGCATGTTCCCCGCCAAGTGCTTTACCGTAATCGCGATGGAATTGGACTCCGCGTCCAACACCCCAAACAGCCCTTCCTCCGGGCACTGCTCCATCGCCTGCTCGCCCAGCCGCTTGTAATACCGGAAAAGATCGATGGCATCCTTCAGATACGAGGTCGTGAATTCGTGTGCCATGCCGGGATTGTCCCGCCAGGGGCCGCCCCAGGCAAGGGGCTAGGCGCACTGGGGGGTAGAAATAAGTTTTGCTTTTTGTTCGCCCAAGTGCTATGGTTTGTCGCGCCGTTTTGCCTGCGATTTTCCGGGCAGGCCTTGGCGGCAATCCGCATCGAAAGGAGCAACCGTCATGACCATCGGTCAAATGATGCTCGGCGAATACGACCAGGAAATGCAGAACACGCGCAAAACGCTCGAGCGTGTCCCTGACGACAAATGGAATTGGAAGCCCCACGACAAATCCGGCACCCTCGGCTGGCTCGCCGGCCATATCGCCACCATGCCCGGATGGGCCACCACGACCCTCCACACGGATCAGCTCGATTATGCCCCGGTGGGCGGCCCTGCTTACGTGCCTCCCAAGATGGATACGCGCCAAGAGCTTCTCGCTGTTTTTGATAAACAATGCGCCGAGGCGCGCGCCGCCCTCGCTTCTGCCAGCGATCAGGAGATGATGAAACCCTGGACTCTTCTCGCTGGCGGAAAGACGATCTTTACCTTGCCCAAGGTTGCCGTCCTCCGCGGCGTGGTGATGAACCATCTGATCCATCATCGCGCCCAGCTCACTGTTTACTTCCGCCTTCTGAATATTCCGGTGCCCGCGCTCTATGGCCCCAGCGCCGACGAAGGGCAGATGGGCTCAGCCGAAGCTGCCGCCGCAAACTAAACCCGTTCTCTGGGGGGCGGTCTTCCACCGCCCCCGCAAATTCTTTCCGGCGTATCCTCCTCCTCCTCCTCCGCATCGCTGTATAATCCAGTGCGTCATTCCCCGGAGGCATGCCATGGATAGTCCCGTTATTCTCTCCGCCGTACGCACGGCCATCGGTAAATTCCAGGGCGGCCTCGCCGGCTTCTCCGCCCCCGAGCTCGGCGGCAAAGCCGTCGCCGAAGCCATCCGCCGCGCCGGCCTGGACCCCAAGCAAGTGGACGAAGCCATCCTTGGCAACGTCGTGCAGGCCGGCCTGGGCCAGAACCCCGCGCGCCAGGCCGCCCTCAAAGGCGGCTGCGATCCCCGCGTCGCCGCCATGACCATTAATAAGGTCTGCGGCTCCGGCCTCAAAGCCGTGGCCCTGGCCGCGCAGGCCGTGCAGACCGGCGAATCCGAAATCCTCGTTGCCGGCGGCATGGAGTCCATGTCCAACTGTCCCTACCTGCTCCCCCAGGCGCGCACCGGCTATCGCCTCGGCGACGGCAAGATCATTGATTCCATGATCAACGACGGCCTGTGGGACGCTTACGAAAACTTCCACATGGGCATGACCGGCGAGTTGGTCGCCGAAAAATACTCCATCACCCGCGAGGAGCAGGACCACTTCGCCTTCGACAGCCACCAGAAAGCCGTGCGCGCCCGCAAGGACGGCCTCTTCGCCGCGCAGATCCTGCCCATCGAAATCCCGCAGAAGAAGGGCGCCCCCGTCGTCATCCAGCACGACGAATCGCCCCGCGAGGACACCTCGATGGAAGCCCTCGCCCGGCTCAAGCCCGCCTTCAAGAAGGACGGCACGGTCACCGCCGGCAACGCCCCCAGCACCAACGACGGCGCCGCCGCCCTGGTGGTCACCAGCGAGCGCAAGGCCGCGCAGCTCGGCAAGCAGCCCATCGCCCGCATCGTCGCCCAGGCCGTCAGCGGCCTCGAGCCCAAGTGGGTCATGATGGCCCCGGTGGACGCCGTCGAAAAACTCCTGGCCAAGACCGGCTGGAACCGCGATAAAGACGTGGACCTCTTCGAGCTCAACGAAGCCTTTTCCGTCGCCGCCATCGCCGTCACCCGGCAGCTCAAACTCAACCCCGAAAAGGTCAACGTCAACGGCGGCGCCGTGGCCCTCGGCCATCCCATCGGCGCTTCCGGCGCGCGCATCCTGGTCACCCTGCTCTACGAGCTGCAGCGCCGCAACCTCCAGCGCGGCGTCGCCGCCCTCTGCCTCGGCGGCGGCAACGCCGTGGCCCTCGCCGTCGAGCGCTTTTGATCGACGCGCTGTAGCGCGGGGCGACACCCCCGCGGCTTTTCTCTTGGATTCTTTCCGGGGGCGAGGACCTGCGCAAACCATGAACTACTGCCCGCTGTGCGATGCCGAATACCGCGAAGGCTTCTCTATCTGCTCCGATTGCGGCGTCCACCTCGTTTCTTCGGAACACCGCCGCCTGCTCCGGAAAACGGAGTCCAAAGAGCCCCTCGACATGGTCTGGAAGACCGGCGATCCCGTGGCCCTGAGCCAGGCCATCGTCGCGCTGTGCGAAGCCGGCATCCGGCATGACGTCAAAGCTACCCACGATCAGTTCGTTTTCGAACTAGGCATGCCGCGGCCGAAATACGAGATCCGCGTCTTCCGCTCCGATGCCGCGCGCGCGCGGGAGCTGCTCGAGCCCATCTACCAGTCTCCGCCGTTCGCTTTGGGAGAACCGATGGAAGAAGAAGCACGAGAAGCACAAGAGGCGGAAAAACTAGAAGAACGCCGCGCGGCCGTGTGGAACCCCAAACAGGCTACCGCGGAGATCTGGAGCGGCGAGGACGCTGGCCTGGCCCGGACCTTTGAAGATTGCCTGCGCGAAAACCGCATCGGCGTCCGCCGCGAAGGCGCCAAGCCCGGCACGCTGCGCCTCTTCGTCATGCCCGCCGACGAACCCGCCGCCCGCGAAATCCTGCGCGAAATCCGCGAAGGCAGCCCACCTCGGTGAGGCGCGTCCGCCTGTAGTAAACTGCCCCCCATCCCAGTGGAACGCGTAGTTCGGAGGTTGGCCATGACCGTGGACGCCATCAAAATCGTCGCCGTGCTGGGCGCGGGCACCATGGGCAACGGTATCGCGCACGTCTTTGCGCGCGCGGGCTTCTCCGTCATCCTGCGCGACGTCGAGCCGCGATTCCTCGACCGCGGCCTGGAGACCATCGCCAGGAACCTCGACCGCGAGATCAAGAAGGGCAAGCTCGCCGAAGCCGACCGTGCCGCCGTCCTCGCCCGCCTCCACCCGGTCACCGACATGAAGGCCATCGCCGCCGCCGATTTTGTCGTCGAAGCCGTCCCTGAAAAGCTGGAGATCAAGCGCGCCGTCCTGCAGGAGGCCGATGCCATCCTCCGCCCGGACGCCATCCTCGCCAGCAATACCTCCTCCATTGCCATCACCACCCTCGCCGCGCTCACCCAGCGCCCCGACCGCTTCGTGGGCATGCACTTCATGAACCCCGTCCCGGTGATGGTGCTGGTCGAAGTCATCCGCGCGCTGCAGACCAGCGAGGCCACCTTCGACACCACCCTGCGCCTCGCCGAAAAGCTCGGCAAGAAACCGGTCGCCGTCAACGACGCCCCCGGCTTCGTCTCCAACCGCGTGCTCATGCCGCTCATCAACGAAGCCGCCTACGCGGTGATGGAAGGCGTGGCCACCGTCGAAGCCGTGGACGCCGTCATGAAGATGGGCATGAACCATCCCATGGGCCCGCTCGAACTCGCCGATTTCATCGGCCTCGACGTCTGCGTGGATATTCTCCACGTCCTGCAGGACGGCCTCGGCGATCCCAAATACCGCGCCTGCCCGCTCCTGAAAAAATATGTCGCCGCCGGCTGGCTCGGCCGCAAATCCGGCCGCGGCTTTTACGACTATTCCCAGGAGAAGCCATGACGCTTGCCATGCTCCCCGCGCGCCTTCGCGCGCGCCGTTTCTCCGCTTGTCTGCTGGCTGCTGCCGCGCTGGGCCTCGCGGGCGTCGCGCTGGCGCAGCAGGGCGCGCCTGCCGGCGCTGAGAAAATCTATTCGCGCGCGAGGCATCGCTGGTTTGAAGATCTGGCGCCCAAGACCGCCATCTCCGGCGACGGCAAGTGGGTCCTTCTTCCCCGCGCCGGGGGCGTGGACCTCCTCTCCCTCGCCACCAAGAAGGAGGACGCCGCGCGCCTGCGCGGCCCCCTGGCCAGCGTCTCCCAGGCCTTCTTCTGCGGCAATGACCTGCTGCGCATGGGCCAGCACGGCGCCCTCGAGGGCTGGTACGCCATGATCGAGAACAAAGGCCTCGACCGCGTCCTGTTCAAGCCCGATGCCATCCCGGTCTGCTCCGCGGACGGCAAGACTTCGGCCTATTTCCGCTCCAACGTTGCCGATGCCGGGCTGTGGGTTGGCGGTTGGAAGGAGCGCAAGCGCATCGCCGTCTCCGGGGTGATCACCGGCGCGGTCTTTGCCCCGGACGCCCAGAGCCTCTACATCATGACGCGCCAGGCCGATGGCGCGACTTCCCTCGTGCAGGTGCTCGTGGGCATGGGCAAGGCCGTGCCTCTTGCGCAAGGGTTGGATGCCGATCCCGGGCTTAGCCCCCTCAGCCTTTCCCCCGACGGCGAGCGGCTCTATCTCTCGCTCGCGGGCGAGAAAGCGCCGGCCGCCGCCGCGCGCCAGAACCCGGACGCCGAGCGCTGGCTGGACCTCTACGAATTCAATCTCAGCAGCAAACGGTTGAAAAAACTGGTCTCCTCGGATGGGGACAAAATCGCCCCGGTCGAAGCCGCGGGCAATCTGTACTGGGCGCAAAACACCATTCGCGATGCCGTCGTGGCCCTCCCCGTTGCCGGTGGCCCGGCCCACGAAGTGCTCCCCGCCGCCGAGCTCCCCACCTGGAGCCGCGACTCCCGCCAGATCGCCTTTTTCTTCGGCCAATGGCGCCGCGCGGATTGGGCGCTCGATCTCGACGCCGGCGCGGTCAGCGTGGACGCCGAAGCGCACGCCACTTCGCCGCGCACCGTGTTCATCGCCGGCAACCACGAGGACTTTCCCCCGGAGTGGTCGCCGGACGGCAAGTGGATCGCCTTCCACTCGCACCGCGCCCCGCAGCCCGTGGCTTACTACGACGCCCCCGGCGCCAGCGACGATATCTGGCTCAAGCGCGCCGCCGACCCCGCTGCCCCCGAAACACGCCTCACCGATTTCGGCTGGGAGACAGGCTCCCCCAGTTGGTCTCCCGACGGCCGCCGCCTGGTCTTCCCCTCGTGGGAGAAGGGCGGCAAGCCCGGCCTCTATCGCCTGTGGATCACCACCATCAACCCGGAAACCGGCAGCGTCCTCGGCAGCGCGAAGCTGCCGCTCCCCGCGGAGATGCACAGCGCCGAGTGGCCGGTGTGGTCGCTCAAGGGCGAGGAGATCGCCGTCGAGGACGAATCCGCCCCCGGCGAGCGCACCATCTGGATTCTCACCGCCGACGGCAGCAAAGCGCAGCGCCTCGTCACCTATAAAAGCGACACCTACGGCGGCCTGGACTGGACCCCCGACGCCCAGACCCTCATCTTTAGCGCCCTCCAGGATGGCCGCATGCAGCTTTTCGCCATCCCCCGCGCCGGCGGCACGCCCAAGAAACTCAGCGCCGACACCGCCAGCCTCCTGCACCCGCGCGTCTCCCCCGACGGCCGCTGGATCGCCGCCACGCGCCTCGAAATCCGCCAGGAAATCTGGCGCAAAAAACTGTAGCCGCCCCGCCGGGCAAGCCACGCATCCGGCGAAGCGGCCGTCCGGGAGAAGCAGGATAATGGGCCTCGGCGGGGAGTCTTTTCCTATGGCGAACAATAGGCGAAAATAGTGTTTGCCTTTTCTTCGCCCTTGGGGTACCTTCTCCCCGTTGTTGCTGGCAGGTGCCTCATGCGTGGGTTGCTCCTTTGCAGTGAACGGCAGAGACTGGAAGAAGAACTGGTGGAAACGCGGACGCGCGGGCGGAATTTGTCGCGCTTGCGGCAATTGACGCCGCCGGAGCGGGCCGCGTGGGAGCAGCGGGAGCGTGCGGCGCAGGCCCGGCTGCGCGACCACGAGACGCAGCACGGCTGTCAGCGGTAGTATGGGTATCTCGAACGAGAAGCGATTGGCAGCAGCAGGGCAGTGCAAGACGCGGCTGCAAAGCCGGAAGGGGATGGCGCGATGGTGAACCGAGTGGTAAGCTGCGCACCTAGCCAAGTCCCCAAAGGGTTTCGCGTTGTTCCCGGCGCGGCGCCCCGGCCTGCGGCCCCCAAGGTCCCGGTTACACGATTCCTACTTTCCTCTTCCGAGGTGTGAAATGGCAGACGAGAAATCGAAAATGCTGGACGCGGCGATCGCGCAGATCGAAAAGTCCTTCGGCAAGGGCTCGATCATGCGCCTTGGCAGCCGCGATGTACTGGTGCCCGTGAGCGTCATCCCC
>JAIQEV010000111.1 GCA_020073585.1 Terriglobia bacterium | reverse complement strand
GTGCTGAAGAGTACACCTGCCCCTGCAGCAGCGACGCGCTGGCGATCAGCGTCACCTCCAGCTCGTCGGACGCTTCCGCCATGGTCATCGGCTTCCCTTCGACTGTCTGGTTGCCCAGCGTCAGCGCTTCGGTCATCGCCAGGTTGAACGGCAACTGCACGAACCGGAAGCGGTGCTTCTCCCCGGCGATATTCCGCGCCAGTTGCACGATCTCCGCGAGCTGCAGCGTGCCGCGCTCCTTCGCTTCCTGCCGGAATCCGTTCCACGTGGCCATCCCGTAGTATTGGATTTTTCCCGCCGCCGCCGCCCCTTCCAGAAACGCGAACGCCGCCTGCACTCGCGCCAGAAACTCCTTGCGCGGCAGCTCCCCCAGTTGCGTCTCCGGGTTGTGCAGGTAATAGATGTCGATCGCCTGCACCCCGAGATTCCCCAGGCTGCGCCCCAGTTGGTCCTCCAGGTAGCGCGGCGTCATGCAGTGCGACCCCGCCACGATCTCCTTGGCCGTAAACACGCCCTTCTGGATGTACTCCCGGAAAAAATATTCGTTCGGGTCGCCGGGGATCGCTCCGTCCGGCGTCAGGTAGCCGCCCTTCGTGCACAGCACCAGTTCCTCGCGCCCGTAGCCCTTCTCGCGCAGCTGGGCCAGCGCCGCCCCGATGTTCCGCTCGCTTCTCTGGAAGCGGTAGTTGATCGCCGTATCCAGGACGTTGATTCCGCTTTCCACCGCTGCAACCGTGGCCGCCGTGTACGCCGCGTCCGTGGCCGCGTCCGGCTGCCCCAGATACGTCCCCATCCCGATCGAAGACAGGATCAGCTGCCCCGCGGACTCCGGCGTCTGCCGGAAATGCCCGTCCGCGGCCGTCTCCTGGAATCGTTCCGCGTAGTGCAGCGTTCCTTCGTGTGTCGCAGCCGCGTTCATCGTCGATACCGCCTTGATGTGAAGAAAAGATTGTCCGGCAGTATAGCAGGCCCGGCCGGGCTGCTTCCGCTCTCTGCGCCAGCGCCCGCATCCCCGGTGAGCGGCAGCACGCAGCACGCCCGGGTTCAGGATGGAGCTGGCGTCGCCGCTGGCCCGCTCTCCTGCAGCAGCCGCGCACACGCCCGCAAGATCCGCCGGTACGGCCACTCCTTCTCCCGGAAGAAAATCTCCCCTACCCGCGGGTTGGCGTAATACCACCGCGCAATCAGCGCCAGGTGTTCTCCCAGGTCCCCTTTTTCCGGCATGCCGAGCGCAGACCCGGACGCAGTCGAGGAATCTCTCTGCTGGTTTTTCTCGGATTCGCTTCCGGCAACACAAAGATTCAGGTGCTCGCGCAGAATCTCCTCCGCCGACCGCGGCTCGCTGGCCATCTCCCCGAAGCGCAGGAAAAACGGCTCTCCCAGCCGGCCCCCGCGCACCGGATACGCCCCCACCGTCTGCTCCTCCGCGGCGCGCTGCAGGATCACCGCGTCCAGGTCCTGCACCCGCCGCGCCAGCTCCGGCCTCCCGCGCAGCACCCCGTCCAGTTTTTCCAGCCGCTTGTGCAGCGCCGCCGCGCGCTCGAAATCCAGCTCCTCGCTGGCCCGCTCGCGCTCCTGCTCGATGGCCGCGCGCAGCGACCCCCCGTTCGTCTCCAGAAACTGCACCAGCCGCGCCACCTCCGCGTCGTACTCCTCCTTCGTGCAGCCCGCGAAGCACGGCGCCAGGCACATCTTCATCTCCGAATAGATACATCCCGGAAACGCCGGGTCGCGCCGGATCTTGATCTGGCAGCGGCGCACCTTGAAAAAATCCAGCGCGCTTTCCGCAAAGGCCTCCGCCGCGCGCCGCGAGGCGAACGGCCCGTAGTACACCCCGGCGACGGGCGCCCCCGCGGCGTCCGTGGGAATCCGCCGCGTCACGTAGCAGCGCGGGTAGGCGTTGCGCAGGCTCACTTTCAGCACCGCCGGCGGACGCAGCCGCAGCAGCGCCCGGTAGCGCTTCGGGAAAAGCTGCTGCGCATGTTGGTAGTAGGTGAGGGTCTGTTCGAACGGCGAGCCCGTCAGCCGGTAGCGCACCCCGCGCGCAAACTCCCGCAGGTTCAGCCGTTTGCTCGCCGCATCCGGCGGCCCCAGCAGCCGCTGCAGGCGCCGTCGCAGGTCCGCCGTGCGGATCAGAAAGGCCTCGGCGTTGGGATCGCGTGGCTCGATCAGGCAAACCGCCGCGCGCGCCGGCAGGGAAGAGAAGAACTCCGCGTCGCGCCCCGCATCAAATTCGAGCCCGCAGTCCAGTTCCAGCACGCCGTCAGCTTACTACGGGAGTCACGCAAACTATCCCTTCAAGACCCACGCCGCAATCACCAGCCGCTGGATCTCGCTGGTGCCCTCGTAGATCTCGGTGATGCGCGCGTCGCGGTAGGCGCGCTCCACCGGATACTCCCGGCTATAGCCGTTTCCGCCGTGCACCTGGATGGCCTTGTGCGTCACCCGCGTGGCCATCTCGCTGGCAAACAGCTTGGCCATCGCCGCTTCCATGCTGAAGCGCCCGCCCGTGTCCTGCTTCCATGCCGCTTTGCGCACCAGCAGCCGCGCCGCATCAATTTCCGTCCCCATGTCCGCGAGCATGAACTGGATCGCCTGGAACTGCGCGATCGGGTGCCCGAAGGCCATGCGCTCCTGCGCATATTTAATCGCCGCTTCGAACGCCCCCTGCGCGATGCCCACGGCCTGCGCCCCGATGCCGATGCGCCCGCCGTCCAGCGTCGAGAGCGCCACCTTGTAGCCCTCGCCTTCCACGCCGATGCGGTTAGCCTCCGGCACTTCGCAATCCGCGAAGATCAGCTCGCTGCACGCCGTCGCGCTGATCCCCATCTTTTTCTCTTCCTTGCCCACCCGGAACCCCGGCGTGCCCTTTTCCACCACCAGCGCGGTGATTCCTTTTTCGCCCTTCGCCGGGTCCGTATTCACGTAGACAATCGCCGCATCGGCCGCACCGCCGTTGGTGATCCACGCCTTCGTGCCGTTGAGGATGTACTTGTCGCCCTTCTTCACCGCTTTGGTC
>JAIQEV010000002.1 GCA_020073585.1 Terriglobia bacterium | reverse complement strand
AATCCAGGAAACCTGGAGACCCTCTCGCATTCCAGCTTCCGCCAAGGCGATTCCTGCAAAGAGGATTCCCTGGCCGCCGAACCCGCTGATCTTCATGGAAACATCCGCGAGCGCGCCGCTGGCGAGGGCGCCGCGCTTTGGGGTCACGATTCCGGCAGATCCGACCTCGTGCAGGACTTTTTTCTCGGCCTTGGCTTCAACCTTGGGGGTGTTCCCGACGCCGTCGCCGGTGCGTTCTTTGTACAGCTTCAGCGGGAACAGAGGCACCAGGTTTTTCTCCACCCAGTGCGTGGCTTCTTCGGGCGTTGCCTTCCAGCCGGTCGGGCACGCCGACAGCACCTCAACAAGCGAAAAACCGCGACCCTCGATCTGGCACTGGAGAGCACGCCTCACGGCCTTACGCACCTTCATGGTGTGCTTGGCATCGGTGAGGGCGACGCGCTCGATGTAGGCAGGAGCCTCCAGGGCCGAGAGCAACTCGCATATCTTCATCGGGTAGCCCTCATTCGCGAGAGAGCGGCCGTAAGGAGAAGTCGTTGTTCGCTGGCCCACAGGAGTGGTCGGGGCCATCTGACCTCCCGTCATGCCATAGATGCCGTTGTTGACGAAGAAAACGGTGATGTTCTCGCCCCGGTTGGCCGCATGCAGAATCTCGTTGCCCCCGATCGCAGCCAGATCACCATCCCCCTGATACGAGATGACGATGCTGTTCGGACGCACCCGCTTGATGCCGGTGGCTACCGCCGGCGCACGGCCGTGGGCCGCCTGCACATTGCCGACGTCGAGATAGTAGTAGGCGAAGACCGAGCATCCGACCGGACTCACCAGGATGGTTCGATCCTGAATCCCGAGGTCTTCAATTGCCTCGGCGATCAGCTTGTGCAATACACCATGACCGCAGCCCGGGCAGTAGTGCGTGACCTCCAGGTCGCCACCCTTGCGGTCGAAACGATCGTAGAATGTCTCAGGTTTGCTATGCTTGATTTCCCACACACTCGTTCTCCATCTTTTTAATGGCCGCCATGACTTCCTCTTCGGTCGGGATCATTCCCCCCGCCCGGCCCAACAGCCTCACGGGTATCCTCCCGTTGACGGCGAGTCGGACATCTTCCAGAAGCTGTCCATAACTCAGCTCGACAACCAAGGCCGCCTTGGCCTTTGCCGCCAGTTCGCTCAAGCGTCGCATCGGGAACGGGAACAAGGTGATCGGACGCAACAGGCCGATCTTCATACCCCGCCTCCGCGCTTCGTCGACTGTGGCACGCGCCACGCGGCTTGAAATCCCGTACCCGACAAGGAGGAACTCAGCGTCTTTGGTCATGTGCTCGTCCCATAAAACTTCCCGCTCCTCGAGTTGACGGTATTTCGCCTGCAGCTTCAGGTTGTGCTGCTCCAGCTCCTCATGGCGCAGATAGATCGAGGTGATCAGATTCTTACGGGTTGTCGCCTCACCCGAAACCGCCCAGTCCTTTGGAGGCTGCGGGCTGCAGGCAGCCGGAACCTCGACCGCCTCCATCATCTGCGGAACACCGGGCCGAGGTGACCCGTTTTGCGGCATCGATAATCGGGGGTGGACCGGAGTTCGTCGCCATGTCCTACCCGGAACTCTGGAGATGGTGGGAGGCACACCCTGAGCCCGAATGGCTCCCGACCCATGTTGGTCGTCTGAGGGCGCGTTACGGAGTAGCGGCATAACCTAGGTGAAAACGGGCGTTTGGATCCTGTGTTTGTCAGCCAGAAATCCGAGGGGGCACTACAGGACGGTGACTCGATTCCTACGCCATTGCTACTTCATTCATGTCATTAACGCTTACTTTTGAGGCATAATCTGGGGCTAGACAGTAGCTGTCCTGCAACAAGAGTGTCCTGTTGAACTCATTGCTGTCCTGAATTGGAGACAAGCACTCATGATTGGACACCCAGTAAAGGTCCGCGAGTTAATTGAAGAAATTGATCGAGGCGAGGTTCTCCTCCCCGAGATTCAGAGGGCGTATGTCTGGAAGGGTCCGCAAGTCTCCAAGCTGATCGATTCCCTCTACCGGGAATATCCATCAGGCCAGCTTCTGCTCTGGGACACTGCCCAGCTACCCGTGACCAAAGGTATTCAAGGAGTGGAAATACAGCCCGGCACGCCCAACGGGCACCCCAAGATCGTACTTGA
This sequence comes from Terriglobia bacterium, assembly GCA_020073585.1. Lineage (GTDB taxonomy): Bacteria > Acidobacteriota > Terriglobia > Acidiferrales > UBA7541 > Acidiferrum. The sequence continues at coordinate 139,954 of JAIQEV010000002.1, read as the reverse complement.
TGGCCAGCAGCGATTGACTTCCCTGTACAAGGCCCTCAAAGAAAAAGGCAAAGAACCTGAGGTGTACTTTCATCTTGGCAACCAGCAGTTTCAACTCTACCTATCTCGACTGAAGGCTGATCCTCTTTGGATTTCAGTGCGCGACGTGTTCAACAACAGGAAGTCAGATTTGAAGGTACTTCGAGAGATTGAGCAAAAGCTGGGCAAGGAAATAGACGACGACACGAAGGATATCTACTTGGAACGGCTCCAGCAGCTCCGCAGAGTGGGAGACTACAAGTATCCAATTGAGATCTTTAAGACAGACGATTATGACCAAGTAACGGAACTGTTCGTCAGGATAAACTCGGGCGGGACCCGCTTGCGCGGAGCTGAACTTGTCTTAGCGCAGCTGGCACTTCGGCTGCCTGGCGCGCTGGTAGACACGTTTGAGAAGACAATGGAGGAATACGAAGACCTCGGCTACGATTTGGATGCCCGCTTCCTCATTCGTGCCCTGATTGTCTCCGGTACGCAGCAGAGCCGTTTCCGCTATCTCGCTGAGTTCTGGAAAAAAGATGCCAAAGAGATCAAGCAGATTTGGAAGAAAGCCAGGGCAGGCGTTGATGCCGCAGTGAATTTCGTTCGACACAACGCCGGGTTCGAGTCTTCAGAATGGCTGCCGTCCTTGAATGCGTTGATTCCTCTTGCCGCCTATTTTGAGCATCACTCCGCAATCACTGGCGACGTAGAGAAAGGGCTCTTGCGTTGGTTCTACGTGGCTTCACTCCGGGGGCGGTATAGCGGATCGGGAGAGACAAACTTGGATGAAGACATCAAGGCCGTCCATGGCGAAGACCCGATTGCAAATCTCATGCGTAACACGTTGAAGCCCGAGGAAAAGATCGAAGTCCTTGCCGACGAATTCGACGATGCTGGTGGGAGGAACCCATTGTTCCCCATGACCTACGCAGCCGCCAAGAAGCGTGGTGCAAAGGACTGGTTCAAGGGAATCGCTCTGGGCACGGATGTAGCTGGGGAAGATCACCAAATCGAAATCCATCACATATTCCCAAAGGCACTATTGAAAGAACGTGGAGAGCGCCGCAAGGACATCGATGAGATTGCGAATTTAGCTTTCCTGATGGCCCGCCCGAACAAGCAAATCAGCAAGCGTGAGCCTGATGAGTACTTGTCCGAAATTGCGAACAAGCATCCCGAGCGGCTAATTGCGCAGTCAGTGCCAATGGATAGGAAGCTATGGAAGTTGGATAGGTTTCAGGATTTTCTAGCGGCCCGCCGTCAGCTACTTGCGGAAGCTGTTACGAACCTATTGCAGAATCCGAGTTAGACCCAGCTAGCTGAACATGGACCGAACAAGCCCTCCCTCGCTGAACGCCATTAGTGAATACCATGCGAAGTATTACGCGCATCTGTTGAAGAGACGCAGTTCATCGAGCGACCTTGGAAAGCTTGGCCAGTCCCTTCTGAATGCTTCTGTTGATCTCAATCCACATCAAGTCGAAGCTGCACTTTTTGCGTTTCGGTCCCCTCTTTCAAGGGGCGCGATTCTGGCCGATGAAGTCGGTTTAGGCAAGACAATTGAAGCTGGCCTGATCATCAGTCAGCTTTGGGCGGAACGCCGGCGAAAGATTCTGATCATCGTGCCAACAACACTGAGGAAGCAGTGGGCCCAGGAGTTGACAGACAAGTTCTTTATTCCCAGTGAAATTCTTGATTCAAATGTCTTTAACACAATGCGGAAGTCAGGGGTCCAAAACCCATTCACTGACGCCGAACGGGCTGTAATTTGTTCTTATCACTTTGTCCGATCTCAGAAGGAGGCAATCGAAGGCATCCCTTGGGATCTGGTCGTAATCGACGAAGCTCATCGTCTTAGAAATGTCTATCGGACCGACAACAAAATTGCCAGGGCAATTAAGGAAAGCGTGCAGGGCCGACCAAAAGTGCTGCTCACTGCTACGCCTTTGCAAAACAGCTTGCTCGAACTGTACGGCCTTGTCGGATTTCTTGACGAGCACCTCTTTGGAGACCTTTCTTCATTTAGAGCGCAGTATCTGCGTGGAAACCTCGATGAGGCAGCCTTTCAGGACTTGCGCCGACGGATCAAACCAATCTGCCAGCGTACACTCAGACGCCAGGTTACAGAGTACGTTCGATTCACAAACCGCATTCCGATCACGCAGGATTTTACACCGACTGCTGAAGAGCAGAAACTCTATGACGCCGTAAGCGAGTACCTGAGACGCGATAACTTGCATGCGCTCCCTTCAAGTCAGCGCAAGTTGATGACGCTCGTTCTTCGAAAACTTCTGGCGTCTTCGACGTTTGCAATTGCGGGCACATTACGGTCTCTTATAGAGCGCCTTCAGGCACAGCGGATGGTTGAAACCCAATCCATTACACCGCCCCCTGAACAGGATTTCGAAGCGTTCAATGAAATGGCAGAAGAGTGGACCGAAGACGCCTCCGATGTCGCCACAAGCGGACCAAGCGATGAGGCGCGGCGACGCGAGACTGAGATCGTTGAAGAGATCGAGGAGTTGACTGCCTACCATAACTTGGCGACATCCATCACCCGAAATGCTAAAGGCCATGCGCTTCTCCAGGCCCTTGGACTCGGATTCGAGAAGCTCGCAAGTCTCGGAGCAAGCCGCAAGGCAATCATTTTCACCGAATCTCGCCGTACCCAGGAGTATCTCCGGGATCTTCTTGAGTCGAATGGGTTCGCCGGACAGACCATGACGTTCAACGGCACGAACACCGATGCCCGTTCAACGGCAATTTACGAAGCTTGGCGGGCACGGCACGTCGGCGAAGATGTCGTTACGGGGTCGAAAGTAGTGGACATCCGCGCGGCCCTGATCGAGCACTTCAAGGACTCTGCTTCTGTTTTGATCGCGACAGAAGCAGCGGCTGAAGGGGTCAACCTCCAATTCTGCGCACTCGTGGTGAATTATGATCTTCCCTGGAACCCGCAAAGAATCGAGCAGCGTATCGGTCGCTGTCATCGTTACGGCCAAACCCACGATGTTGTGGTGATCAATTTTCTCAACCGGAAGAATGAAGCCGATCTCAGGGTATTCCAGATTCTCTTCGAGAAGTTTCGTCTCTTCGATGGCGTCTTCGGGGCTTCGGACGAGGTTCTGGGCGCGCTCGAATCGGGTGTCGATTTCGAGCGCCGCATTGCGGAAATCTATCAGTCTTGCCGGACCCCAGAAGAAATTGATGCTGCCTTCAACCAGTTACAGCGTGATCTGGAAGAACAGATTGACGCCCGCATGACAGCAACTAGGTCAACCTTGCTCGAAAACTTCGACGAAGATGTGCATACGCGCCTTCGAGTCGACATGGAACAGGCGAGTGCCCAGTTGGATCGGCTTAGCCGCTACTGTTGGGCCATCACCAAACATCAGTTGGCCGGAGCCGCCCACTTTGATGATACGGCTCTCCGGTTCACTCTCGATAAGCTGCCGTTAGGTGCTCCGCCCGTTTTGCTGGGTGAGTATCAATTCATTACGCACTCGAATCCACGAGACGGAGCGCACGTCTATCGCTCTGGCCACCCCCTGGCCGAATTCCTCGTCAGTCGTGCGTCAAACCGAGCCCTTTCACCCGCTCAGGTCGAGTTCAATTACACTGGGTACGGCAGGAAAATCACCCTAATCGAACGGCTCTTAGGGAAAAGCGGGTATTTGTCATTGACGAAGCTGACGATCTCCGCGCTGGAACAAGAGGATCGCCTCCTATTCGTGGGCATGACGAGCGATGGAGAACCCCTTGACCAAGAAACATGTGAAAAGCTACTTGAGGTCTGTGGGTGTTCGGGAGCAAGCATTGAGATTCCCGCAAATGTCTCTGAAAAGCTGGGCCTTGAATTGGAGCGCGCAAAAACCACCGTCTTGACGGAAATCTCCGGGCGAAATACCCATTTCTTTGAAGAAGAAATCGAGAAACTGGAACGATGGGCCGAGGACTTGAAGGAAGGGCTGGAAGCCGAACTGAAGGAACTCGATTTCGAGATCAAGGCGCTGAAAAAGAACGCCAAACTGGAAGTCGAACTTGAGCCCAAGCTGGCCTTGCATCGAAAGGTTAAGGAATTGGAAGCGGAGCGATCCCGCAAACGCCGCTCCCTTTACGATGCCCAGGACGAGATTGATAGGAAGAAGGAGGCGCTAATTAGCCATGTCGAGGAGTGCCTGAAGCAGAAACTGGACAGTGAACACCTGTTTGCGATCCGGTGGGAAGTGCGATAGAAACTGTATGGTGACAAAACAGAGACTCCCATCCGGCGAGCATTCTTATTCAGAATTGCTCACAAGTGTCGTTGAGCTTCTCGGTCGAGCGAGAAGGTACTCCGCACGCTCCATCAACGCCGTTATGACGGCAACATATTGGGAGATTGGCCGCCGCGTGGTCGAACACGAGCAGGGAGGCAAAAGACGCGCTGGATACGGAGAGGATCTTATTAAGCGGCTAGCAGCCGATCTTTCGGCGAATTTCGGGAGAGGGTTTTCGTGGCGCAACCTCTTTCTTATGAGAGACTTCTATTTGAAATGGCCAATTTTGCAGACACCGTCTGCAAAATTGCCGCACGCGCGCACGGAACCCTCGCAGCCAGAGAAATTGCAGACACCGTCTGCAGAATTCGCGGAAACTCAGCTGCAACCCCGTTTTCCCCTCCCGTGGTCCCACTACGTTCGGCTCCTGTCCGTCAAGAATTCCGAAGCGCGGGCATTCTATGAGGCTGAGGCACTGCGCGGAGGCTGGTCCGTCCGCCAATTAGACCGCCAGATTGCGTCCCAGTTCTACGAGCGAACCGCTCTCTCCCGCAATAAGGCAGCCCTCCTCCGCAAGGGACAGGCAACTACAGCCGGAGATCGCCTGGAAGCCGAAGAGGAAATTAAAGATCCCCTAGTTCTGGAGTTTCTTGGTTTGAAAGACGAGTACTCCGAAGGTGCACTTGAAGAAGCACTGATCCTCCACTTGGAACATTTTCTTCTTGAACTTGGCAGCGATTTCGCTTTCGTCGCGCGGCAGAAGCGATTGCGCGTCGGGAACGAGTGGTATCGGATCGACCTGCTCTTCTTTCATCGCCGGCTTCGCTGCCTTGTCATTATTGACCTCAAGATCGGCAAGTTCACGCACGCCGATGCGGGTCAGATGAATCTTTACCTGAATTATGCCCGCGAACATTGGACGCTTGCGGATGAGCATCCCCCGATTGGCTTGATCCTTTGTTCCGAGAAAGACGAAGCCGTTGCCCACTATGCGCTGGGTAACCTGCGCAACAAAGTCCTTTCGAGCGAATACAAAGTCGCTTTGCCTGACGAGAAGAAACTTGCGGAAGAGATCGCTAGGACGAGGAAATCGCTGCAGCAGCGAAGCTCTTAGAAACTTTTTCCTATGGAGAACCTGTCGCCCCCGTGAACAACGGCAAAAGAAAACTAGAGCTTACTTGGGTTGGGAAGGACGAACGACCGCGCCTTGAGCCCCGAATCCTTGTTGAAGACCGGAAATTCTCCTACGGCGACCCAAATGCCGAAAACATGCTGATTCAGGGCGATAATCTGCTGGCCTTGAAAGCTTTGGAGCAAGATTTCGCAGGTCAGATCAAATGTATATTTATTGACCCTCCATACAACACCGGTAGTGCCTTCACGCACTACGATGATGGTCTTGAGCATTCAATTTGGCTTTCTATGATTCGGGACCGACTAGAGATCCTCCGTGCACTCTTAACCTCGGATGGGAGTCTTTGGATCACCATTGACGATAACGAATGTCATTATCTCAAGGTTGTATGTGATGAGATTTTTGGTCGGGACAACTTTGTCGCCAACGTAATTTGGCAAAAGAAATCATCTCCTCAGAGCAATGCAGTCTGGCTGTCCGATAGTCACGACCACGTTTTAGTGTACGCACGCGATAAACAGGTGTGGAGACCCAACAAACTTCCTCGAACGGAAAAGCAAAACTCAATCTATAAGTACTCTGACGAGCACGACGGTATCGATGAAAATGGGAAATGGTATGGAAGGGGGCCTTGGTTTCCGGGAGATTTCACGATCAGCTTGGCTTCTGGGCAACGCGGGAAGCAGTTTGCTAAGACTGGGGAATCTTCAAACATATATGAGATCACAACCCCATCTGGAAGAAAAGTCTTGCCCGCAAAAGGCCGCGCCTGGGCTTACACACAAGAATCCTACAAACGTTTATTAACGGAACGAAGGGTGACATTCGGACGTGAGGGCAACAACAAACCTTGCATAAAGCGATTCCTCTCCGAAATCGAAAATAATGGTGTTGTATCAATGACAGTTTGGCACTACAACGAAGTTGGAGAGAACAGAATCGCTGCGCAAGAGGTTAGGGAGTTTAACGCGAGCGATCCATTTACCACGCCTAAGCCCGAGCGCCTCTTGCACCGGATACTAACCATTGGTTCTTCATCTGGAGACTGGATTCTTGATTCGTTTGGCGGCTCAGGAACAACAGGAGCCGTCGCCCATAAGATGGGCCGTCGTTGGGTCATGGCCGAACTTGGCGACCACTGCCGTACCCATATCACCCCGCGTCTCAGAAAGGTGATTGACGGAACCGACCAGGGAGGGATCAGCGATTTGGTTGGCTGGAAGGGTGGAGGAGGCTTCAAGTTCTATCGGCTGGCTGAATCACTTCTCGTGCGTGACAAGGACCTCTCTACAAACCGTAAGACGGTCTATGTCATCAATCCGAAGTACGACGCCACAATGCTCATTCGGGCAATCTGCAAGATTGAGAATTACAGATACCGAAAGGATTATCGTTGGCACGGTGCTTCAAGTGAGCATCACTTCCTCTATGTCACCACGAACTTGCTTGACCAAAAACAGCTCAATGCGCTGAGTAAGGAATTGAGCGACGATGATGCCTTGTTGGTCTATTGCACGAGGAGGGTTTCGGGACTGAAAGTGCCGGCCAACATTGAGATCAAGAAGATACCGAGGGACCTTCTGGCGAAATGTACATTTGAGGAAGGCAGAGTCTAATGAGTCTTGCCGAGCAGATCTCCCGCTGGATGTCGCTCCGCGCACCTCAGCGCGCAGCGGTCGGGCGGCTTGATGCAATCGTAGAATCAGTCGAATTCAAGAATACAACTCTTGAAAGCGTCTCGCGGGTAGCCGTGGAGAAATGCACCGTTGAGAAAATGGAATTCGACACGGAATTCCCGTCTTTCTGCTTTGCCCTGGCCACGGGCGTCGGCAAGACGCGTCTGATGGGTGCCTGCATCTACAATCTCTGGAAGACGAGAGGCTATCGTAATTTCTTCATTCTCGCGCCGGGCAGCACAATTTACGAAAAGCTCCGGGCGGAACTTCAGCCACCCCATCCTAAGTATATATTCAACGGGCTCTCGGACTTTCCCCGGCCAGAAGTCTGGGACGGCGACAACTACTTACGTTTCGACCGGGACCGATCCCTGTTCGACCAGGACCGACACGCAAACGTCTTCATTTTCAACATCGGCAAGATTTTTAGCGCCATGGAAAAGGACGAAGCCGGGCGGCCACAGTTCAAGTTTCACCGTTTCAACGAGACCCTGGGCGACAGCTTTGCCAACATACTGCGGCAGATGGATGACCTCGTTGTTCTCATGGACGAGAGCCATCGCTATCGTGCACCTGCTTCGCTCAAAGCCGTCAATAATCTGAAGCCGATTCTCGGCCTGGAATTTACGGCCACGCCCAAGTTTCTGGGGAACGTTCTCTATTCATTCAGTCTAGGTGAGGCAGTTGGACGATTTGTGAAGTCGCCGCGTGTGGTGACTCGAACTAACCTTACCGCTGCGGACCAGCAGAAGATTGATGACCTGAAACTCAAGGATGGTATTTATCTCCACGAGCAGATTAAGGCGCGTTTGGTTGAGTTCTGCGACGCTAATCATCTTCCTAAGGTCAAGCCGTTCATATTGGTCTCAACGAAGGACACAACTCATGCCAAGGAAGTCCGGCAATATCTGGAATCGAATGATTTTCACGGGGGAATGTATCGGGGCAAGGTGATTGAAATTCACTCGAAGCCGGCCAGTAAAGAAGAAAGCGACGAAAACGTTGCGCGTCTCCTCGAAGTCGAAAGCCCCAGCAGTAGCGTGGAGATCGTTGTTCACGTCACCATGCTCAAAGAGGGCTGGGATGTCACAAACCTCTACACCATCGTTCCGCTTAGGGCTTCTGTATCTGAGATTTTGACCGAGCAAACCATCGGGCGCGGACTTCGATTGCCGTTTCCCCTCACGGAATCCCAGGTGGAACAACTCAACCGCGAAGATCCAGATATCCTCAGACTTTCCATCGTTTCCCACGACAAGTATGAAGAGATTCTGGCTGCTAAGAACTTGCGCGCTGAGATCTTCCGTGACCCTGTGCGTGACTTGAGTAAAGAGATCCCTGAGCCCCTCAAGGCCGTTGAAGTGCCGACACTCTTCTCGCAGGAGACAACGACTGTCCTCGAAGGGATCGCGAGGAAGGGCGAGGTACTTTCGACTACAGAACTCCTGTACGGTGACCGCCGCCAGAAGCTCATTGATCAAATTCTGGCTCAATCTCAGGAACTGGCGGCTGCACGGGCGGCTAGTGCAGCCGCCGCCGGCCACCCGGCCGCAGCGGCTCAGGCTGGGCTTTTCCCGTCTGCTGAAGAGAGGGCAGTGCCTGTTGATGCAGAAAAAGTCACGCGGGAGTTGCGACAGCGGATCGAAAACGAGATTGATGCCCTTAAGTATCAGATCGATGTGCCCGAGATTCACACCTACGTTGATCCCAAGATTGGATTTGCCCCCTTCAAGCCTGCTCCTTCGGGCGACTTCGCTCTTGTCGAACAGCGGATGCGCTCGGCAGATTTGCTATCGGGCCAGCAGGAAACAGGCGATGTGCTCGAACTGGAAGAGATCGATAGGCCCATTTCTTATCTGGCGGCATGTTTGTTGGACGAGGTAGATGAATTCGACGGTGCGGAAGACAAAGACCGCTTGCTACAAATGGCGGGTGATTACCTCGAAGCGACTGGAAAGAAAGACGAGGAACTGCGTAAATTGGTTCACCAATATGCGCGCGTCATGGCGAAAGACCTGGCGGGTCAAGTAAGGAATCACCTGCTTGACGAAACAGAAGTGCGACACAACATCCGAGCAGGGTTCATTATCTTTAGACCCTTTTCCAAATCCATAAGACAGGTGGACGGTGAAGTCGATCTTCGAGTTCCGCCAGACCAAAAGAGCAACATCCGGCGTTTCTTGTTTGGCGGAATCCAAAAGTCCGTGATTAACAGGACTGGCTTCGATTCTGATACGGAACGACGGTTCGCAGTAGCATTGGAGGATGATCGAGACGTTCTCAAATGGATTCGCCCGCCACTTGGGCAGACGCCAATTTCCTACCGTGGTGGCGACTACAACCCTGATTTCATCGTTGAGACCGAGACGAACCGCATCTTGATCGAGATCAAGGCGCAGGACGAACTGACAACCGAGGAAGTGAAGGGCAAGGCCAAAGCGGCCATCGAATGGTGCCGAGTCGCGACCGAGAACCAGGGTGGAAAGCCTTGGTCCTATTTTCTAATTCCCGAGGATTCTGTTTCAGAAACCAACACGCTTGCCTTCATGAAGGGACAAGCAGTCAAATTCTAACTCGAACTGCAATCCCTCTACCATGGCTATTGCAAAGCTTGCTCTGCTTCCCAAGTTCTCGGTGTCGAGTTAGGCTCAGGAACGGTGGACAGCGTCCAATTCTTGTTGAGTGATTGCCTCACAACGTTCGCAGATGAAGGAACGATCCCACTGAGCGTAATGTCGCGGATACGAGTGATTGTGCTTCCAGACCAGAAGCAGCAACAAGACAAAGATGCTGGCCGAAACCGCGCCGAAGAGAGTCACGGGAGGCGAGAGCACAGTCGAAGAATTCGTCGAAACGGCGTGGACGTAAAAGACCAACCAGCCGATGCTGAGAAACGCCAGAGCGGACCAGAAACTGACCTTCAGATAAGACCACTTCGTGGGAGGATTTAGGCGCTTGGAAATGGCGGACTGCTGAGCCCCCCGCATGGTCACCCGGCCTACTACCAAGTCCGGCCCGTTGCCTCCAATTACGGCGGCGCGGAGGCGAGCACGGGCCTCCACACGATAGAGTCCCTCCTGGTAGGCGAGAGAGATTTTCTTGAGATCGGTGCTATTGCATTTCGGGCAGCGCAAGTCCATCTTGTCACCTCCTGCAGCCCCACTTCGGTGTGGCTAACAATCCTTCCTGATAACCCGGCGGCATTACCTCCCGGAACTTCCTCGAGCTATCGTTGTTAAACCCGGCTTTGCGGAATTAGTTATTTGCCCCGCGCGACCACTCTTCGGCCGGGCCATTCTCTCGGTCATGTATAAGACAAGCTTGCGATCTTCTTCCCTGGTTTTGCCCAATAGGCGGCGCAGCTTGTTGAGATACCGTGCATCCTTGCCGGTACTGCCCCACGCAATCTCGTCAGACGACCTCCGCTTGGGAAGATTCGGCAGGCTGGGCGGCTCTTCGCCATCATAGAAAAGCTGGTAAAGCGGGACTTCCAATGCACGCGCTAGTTTCTCCAGCGTTTCGACGGCCGGAACAGTGTGCCCGTTCTCAACGCGGGAAATGTAACATCGAAGCAAGCCGGTCCGCTTTTCAATATCCCCCTGCGAAAACTTTTTCTCTTCACGCATTTCGCGCAAACGATCTCCGATTATCATTGCGATCCTCCCTCCTCAGCCAGGTGAAGTCCACTCTTTGCCCAGACATTAACATCGAACGTGGCGTCTCATTGGCGAAAACTCATAACCCAAAGTCCAGAGACTTCCGTAAAACTTACTAATGCTTGGAATGAGCAGCAGAAGGCCGAATCTTGTACTTCAGCAGGCGCTCGGTGGAACCGGCAGCCTTGAGTTGCTCGAAGCTCCATTCCACCAGTAATTCCCCAAGGTTGCCAAGCGTGCGCCTGTCCCGCACGGCGAACTCCTCAAGTTCACGCCGCAGAGCTTGGCGGACCCGCAAACTGAGTGGTGCCTTCCATTCGCCCATCGGCCATCCTCATCTACCACACTGGAGACTCCTCTCGTTGCACTTCCAGCATATTGAGAATGTTACAACGAGCGCTCGTTGTTTTGCAATGAGCTTTTTAGCGGGCTTTCTTGGACTTGGGAGGCCGACCGCCTTTGCGATTCTTGCGTCTAGCTTGTAGCTGCCTGAAGTATTCCGGGCCTCGCTTGGCGATCTGCTTCCCACCCTTCCGTCCAAGCTTGACGGCGGCGGGATCTTTCTTCTTAGCCAAAATTCAGATGATCTAGCTTCTGCTCCCGACCGTATTATGCATGAACCGCAATAAGCCACCAAAGCCTTGTGGCGCAGGTCACTCCGGCCACAATGCGTTCAGTTCCGATTCCCACACTCTTGACAACGAATGTGCAGTGTTGTATATGGATGTATATGGTTGATAATACTTTACTATCCGTTGGTGATGCGGCCGAGTATTTAGGCGTATCGATTCAGACTCTCCGGCGATGGGATAGTTCCGGGAAACTCAAATCGTTTCGCCGCCCGGCAAGCAAATACCGTTACTACCGTCTAGCTGACCTCGAACCATTCCGCACCACGCTCCTGGCCGCCCCAGAAGATTCCGGGAATATCGGCCAGTTCTTTCAAACAGCGCCCGCAAACATCGAAGCCAACGATCTTCTCCGCGAGCCACAAAAGGAAGCCCATCGGCATGCTCGCCGCCACTTTGCCAGCAGTTCCGATCCAGCGATTCTTCAGATTCCTGTCGGCGGCGGTAAAACAGGCGTGATGGCGACTCTTCCCTTCGGTATTGCTACAGGGCGAGTGCTTATCATCACGCCGAATCTAACGATTTTGAAGGGTGTGGCCGCCGCTCTGGATATAACGACTCCGAATTGTTTCTGGCGAGCCAGAAAGGTTTTGAAGACATACGCTGCGGGGCCATATCGCGCGATCCTGAATGGCCGCAATGCCAACATCCATGACTGCATACGCAGCCATTTTGTGGTGACCAACATCCAGCAGCTCGCAAGTTCGGCTGATCGCTGGTTACCGCAGTTTCCGGATGGCTTCTTCGACATGATCCTCGTGGATGAGGGCCATCACAACGTTGCCGATAGCTGGCGAAAAGTTTTCACGCGTTTTCCGGATGCCAAGGTCATAAGCCTGACCGCGACTCCATTTCGGAGCGATGGCGAGCCTCTCGTAGGGACGCCTATCTACCGTTACACCTACGCGTCCGCAATGGTGAACGGCTACATCAAGCGCCTGCATGCCATCAACGTCGCTCCGCAGGAAATCGAATTTACATACCGCAACGACCAACGCCGCCACACGCTGGAGGAAGTGCTTGCCCTCCGGGAAGAGGCGTGGTTCCGCAGGGGCATCGCGCTTGCGCCCGAATGCAACCGGCATATCGTCGAGGCGAGCATACGCCGGTGCCTGATGATGAGGGAGCAAAACGGCTTTCACCACCAGATCATCGCCTCCGCCTGTTCTGTCGATCATTCGCGGCAGGTCCGGGCGCTCTACGAAAAATTCGGCTTCCGCGCGGCCGAAATTCACAGCGACATGCCCGAGGAAGATCGTGAAGTCGTCCTGAACGCCCTTCGGGACAATCGCCTCGACTGCGTGGTGCAGGTGCAGATGCTGGGCGAAGGATTTGACCATCCGCGACTGAGCGTGGCTGCCATCTTCCGCCCGTTTCGCAGCTTGTCCGCATACATCCAGTTCATCGGGCGCATCATGCGCGTGAACTATGAAACCGACCCTCAGCACTCCGACAACGAAGGCTTCATCATCTCTCACGTCGGGTTGAACAACGATGCGAGATGGAAAGACTTCCGCGAGATAGAGCTTGCGGATCAGCAAATGTTTCACAGCCTGCTGGCAGCCATGAATACCGGCCCCGAGTTTCCTGCCGGGACCGGCGCGGGATTGGGCGGCGGCACGTCACGCAGATTCGACACGGGGATGAGCGTGGTTGACGAAATTGTGAGCCATTTTATTACTCATTCCTTCTTGGACCCCAAGGATGACAGGGTTCTGGAAACCATTCTCAATCAGCCCATTCCCGGCACTCCCCTGAAGATGCGCGACCTCACGGACCCGCAGACGCTTCGCGATAAGCTTTTGCAGGCGCAAGCACGGCTTTCCCAGCAGGAGCCGGAAGAATTTGTGGCGCAGCCCCAAGATGAACGCGTGGCTCTACAGAAGCGGTTGGCGGAACGCGGCAAATCTGTGGCGAATAGGCTGCTCGCTGATCTTGGCCTAGGGCGCGCGGCTCGCGGTCTTGGCAAGATTTCCCAAGATGTTAGGGGGATGCCGAATCACAAGGCAATCATCATTCTCATGAACATTGCCGTTAACGAGCATATGGGAATACCGGAAGGTCGTAGAAAAGATGCTTCCGCCGAGAAGCTCAAGGACGCGTTCGATCACCTGGACGCGATAGGCGATGGTCTTGTCCACAAGATCCGGGCGGCGCTAAAGCCGAGCAAGAGCGGAGGGTAGATTCATGGCGGCGATCAGAGACATCATTACGCACGTTGAAGTGGAGACGGCTATGCACAAAAGAATCTGCCATCGCAACAGACGACAGCACAGTGTCCAGATGGGCCAGAAATGCCTTGCTGTCCATGACCATGACGGCGGCAGAAAGAATTACTGCCTGCCATGCGCCTTGGAGATTTTGACTAAGGCGAAAACTAAGCTGCTCACACTGGAACACGAAATTCAAAACTGAGCCGTGCCAGCTAACACACATGAGAATGTATGACTGAACACCCACAGGCCACGCAACCGAGGGACACCTTACTCCTGAGTCATGCCAATCCGGAGGATAACGAATTCACCTTGTGGCTTGCGCTGCAGCTCGCAAACGAGGGCTACCGCGTATGGTGCGATCTTACGAAGCTTCTTGGCGGCGAGGTGTTCTGGGACGATATCGAAGAGGTGATCAAAACCCGCGCGGTCAAGGTGCTCTACGTTCTCTCCCGGACATCGAATGCCAAGGACGGCCCGCTCAAGGAGCTGCATTTCGCGCAAGGCGTAGCCAAAAAGGAAAAACTGAAGGACTTCGTCATCCCGCTGCACATCGACGATTTGCCGCACGGTGATACCACCATCGAAATCACCCGGATCAATACCGTCCCGTGCGCGCCATCCTGGGGTGCTGGGCTTGCCAAGCTGCTAGAAAAACTCGAAGAAGACAAAGTTCCCAAGGACCCGAAATTCAACCGGACGGCAGTCAACGAGTGGTGGCGCACGCAGTTCAGCGCCGAGCAGGGATTGCGTAAGGAGCCCGAGGAGTACCTCTCCAACTGGTTTCCGATTACGCTGCCCACACATATTTATTTCCACTCGCTCTCGCGAAAAAGCATCGGCGTACTGGAAGTAGCTCCCACGCTTCCATACCCGGCAGTGCAGGACGGGATGTTTCTGATCACCTTCGCCGAAGCCTCGGACTTCGACGGAAAACTCGGCCCGGAAATGTACATTACCAAGGCGGGCGATCCGCTCGAAGTGGCGGGCCTGCTGGCGGAACCCAAATCCACCTTCGGGAAACATTTGTTTCAGCTTCTGCGCGTTGCCTGGGAGCAGATGCTCGCCGAGCGCAAGCTGCCGGTGTATGAGCTGGCGAACAAGGTCAAATGCTTCTACTTCCCCAAAGACCGCGTGCCCAATGACAAGGTTTTCTTCACGGGCGTGGACGGCGAGAGAACCTACCGCGCGATGGTCGGATACAGCACCAGGACAAACCCCACGACCGGAGTGAGCGTCAAGCGGCTCTGGCACTATGCAGTGCAGGCACGGCCGCTTGTCCATCCCATGCTTGCCTACATATTCAAATCGCATGTCCTGTTTACGAACGACGGCACCACCATCTGGGAGAGCAAGAAAAAGCTGGCCTCCGCCCGGCGCAGCCAGTGCAAATCCTGGTGGAATGACGAATGGCGCGACCGCACGCTTGCCGCCGCCACGTATCTGTGCGACGGCGCGGATAAAATCACGGTGAAGCTCGGAAGCAAGGCCAGCCTGTCGATCCCACCGACTCCATTGCCGTTCTGCAGCCCGGTGTCCTACACCGATCCGCAGCTACTGCGATTCTCGGAGGATGACGAAACCGCCGATGACTACGGGCGGGACTCCCGCGACGACGACGCTTTTGAGGACGGCGCACCGGAAGGCGGGGAGCAATGAAAGACCTCATTTACATTCCGGAGCCGCGTCTGCTCTTCAGGCACGGTCAGGCGATGGAGGATCCGCGCGATGGCCTGACCCTGTTCGGACCCCTCGACGAAAGCAAACCGTATGGAATCAAGGCGGGCGTGATCGGCACGGAAACCGGCATCAAGTGCTTTGAGCGCTGGGTGGAATGGGTACAGCGCCCTGTCTTCAACGCAACACCGCTGCTCGGGCGTCCGCCGTTTCCCGGCTTTGAGACCGTGTTCCGCTCGCGCTGGAATACCAAACCCCTGCTCACGCTCACGGTAACGGACGCCGAGATTGACGAACATCTCTATCTCGACGAGCCGCACCTGCGCGTGTACGGAACCGTGAGCGTGTTTGCAAAGCGCATTCTTGAGGCGATACGCGAGGAGACGGAGAAGCCCGAGCTGTGGTTTGTCGTGGTTCCTGACCGGGTGTGGAAGTATTGCCGCCCCAATTCCGTTGTCGAGCCCGAGGTTCGGCAGCAGGCCCTGAGAGCCTTCAAGCAGGCAAAGCAGGCGAAGACCTTCTATGAAACACGTTCCCTGTTCCCGGAGATGGACCGCGAGGCGGAACCCTACGTCTACGAGGAGCAGTTCCACAATCAGCTCAAGGCCAGACTTCTGGATGACATGGTGCTGACGCAAATCGTCAAGGAGAGCACGCTTTCCAATATCCGCAAGCCCAGCGACAGCGACTTTGACGCGCGCGCCGCAGCGCGCCAATCGGAGATCGCCTGGAATCTTTGCACCGCCATCTTCTACAAGGTGGGAGGGCGACCATGGAAAGTGGCGGATATCCGCGACGGCGTGTGCTATGTCGGCCTGGTGTTTAAGAAGGATGAGACCACCGGAACCTCCAAGAATGCCTGCTGCGCGGCGCAGATGTTTCTCGACTCCGGCGACGGAGTGGTCTTCAAGGGAGCGCTCGGTCCCTGGTACAACGACGAGACCGGCGATTTTCATTTGAGCTATGCGGCGGCCAAGGCGCTGGGGGAGCTGGCAATCAAGTCCTACACCAGGAAAGCGGGCGGGCCGCCCAAGGAAATGTTCATCCACGGCAAAGTGCGTTTTGAGCCTAACGAATGGCAGGGATTCAGCGATGCGGCCGGTACTGCAACGAGCATGGTCGGCGTCCGCATCCGGGAAGAGAAAAACCTGAAGCTCTACCGCAAAGGCCAGAATCCCGTGCTGCGCGGACTGGCAAACATCCGGGGCGAGCGTAGCGCCCATCTCTGGACGCGCGGCTGGACGCCGCGCATTCAAACCTACCCAGGGCGGGAAGTTCCCAATCCCCTGATCATCGACATTAATAAAGGTGACGCGGACATCAACGTGGTGCTGAAGGACATTCTTGCCCTCACCAAACTCAATTACAACACCTGCATTTTTGGCGACGGGATGCCGATCACGCTGAAATTCGCGGATGCTGTAGGAGAGATACTGACAGCCGGTCCCATCAAGGACGTTCCTCCACTGCCTTTCGGCCACTACATCTGAGCGGCGGAAAACTTGGATGGCGCTTAAAAAAAGAATCGCGTGGCGGTCTGACGTTCCAATTGAGCCGGATCGGTCGTATCTGACTCTGCGGGCGCTTCATGTATGCGAACTGCGAAATCGTCCGATTGATCGTTATCTTCTTGTCCGATATGTACCTCAACTCGACTTTGGAAAATGCGTCGTCCGCGCGGTGGATGCCGCTGTAATAGAAGCTGACGAAGTCCTCCAGCCCGTCCTGCTGCCAGCCGAACCCATCGCCGCACAGCGCCAGCACGAACGGCGTATTTTCCCCGGCTAGGTTGCCCTCGGCAATCTTTTGCTCGAGTTCGAGCGTGTATTCCAGCATCCTGGCTCTCGCTGCAAACCACGCATGCCAGATTTCCCCTCCGAGCCAATCTTGGGAAATGACCACATGCACGTTGTCGGCGATCCAACCCTCCTTCGTTGCCTTCTCGAACTGATCCCATCTATCGGCAGCCTGCGACTTTATCGTTTTCACATCAACATATACGATCTGTCCGTTATCTGCCGTCGCACGGAAATCAATGGTTTTGGCGCAGCCGGGCAGGGGAGGCTCGTACTCCAGGCGGATGAATCGCAGTCGCGTATTGGCAAGCAGCGCGCTTGCGATACAGATCTCGTTGTGGGCTTCGTCAACGGGGCTGAAATGCCCTCTGCCGTTTTTCAGAACCGATTCGATTGCCGTATTGAAACGGTTGAGCAATAGCTGACCTTCCTTGAATCGGTCCCTCGCGGCAGCGAACTCGGCCCCGAACGTTTGCGTCACTTCCGCAGCATGAGCTTTAACCCACGCTATGTCGTCCGCAGTCAGATTCACGGTAGGGCTACGCATGCTCTTCCAACCGTACAACGGATCTTCTGCCTTCAAACCGAACGGCGAAACAGGCAGTCTGGCCAGCAATGCTCTTCGGGCACAGCGCAACGTGTGTTTGGTCGGAATCGATGTTGATGAAGATAGTGAGAGGATATTTGAGCGCTTTCTTCATTTCCGCCAGGTTTGCAAACGCCTCTTTGGCTTTCTTGACTGTGGCACGCCGTTTCAGCTCCATCGCAACACAATTCCCCTCGTCTCGCCCATCCGCAACGCCCCTCTCAAACGGAACATGAATGATGATATCTGGCCGAATCCTGATCTTATGCAGAGCCAAGCGCTTCTGATATTCCTGCTCAATAATGGGATCTCTGGGAAACGCGCCATGCGCCAGGCGCTGGCTCAATTCTTGAAGGAGAGCGCCTTGAAAGCCCCGTTCATCTTGAAAAAAGCGCTTCTCCCGAATGCTTTCTAGGGCCTGCCGGAGCAGGGCCAGAAACCGTTCCTGGTCAGGCATTGCGCGCGATTTCTTCAAATCGAAATCCTCTCCCTTTCGTCTTGAAGCTAACCTAATCAGTGCGCTGTTCACTGAAGTCCGCATTGTAACCCGTCACCCTCGGGCAAACCATTGAGCAGACCCCTATTTGATTTTCAGTCTCCTCAGGTTTCCAAGCCCCGCACTCCTTTGTTCGAGCAATTCACGGCTACTCCATCTTTGCGCTCCGATTCGTTCGATCCTTGCCTCGCAGAAGATTTGGCTTGCTCTCCTGGTAGTGCCGCTACGAGATGGCCGCGTCCCGGCGTGTGAGACCACACGCCTCCTGTCTCCACTAGCATCTTTCGCGCCACGAAAGGCTGTGTCACTCAAGCGTGCGACCCGTTCCGACCTGGACGCGGCAATCTCTCCGCTGATGTCCCCTGTTTCGCGTCCTTGCTCCCTCGCTGTGGGTGAAGGGAGCAAGGACTCCCCGAAACAGGAGGACAACCATGAAAGTCGAGCAAGCAAAACAAATCGCCAGCAAAGCCATCGAACAGCTCAGCGAGGCTCTGGAAAGGGGCCACAGTGAGACGTTGAGAAAGTACCTTGCGGCGATGGCGATGTTTCATCGCTATTCGTTGCACAACATCATGCTCATCGCATCGCAGAGACCGGACGCGACCCGCGTCGCCGGCTTCCAGACGTGGAAGCAACTTGGCAGGAACGTCAAGAAAGGCGCGAAGGGAATCATGATCCTTGCGCCTGTGGTGCTTCGCAAGAGCCGGGAAGAAGCCGCTTCCGAAGAAAACGAGAGCAAGACCGCTGTGGGCTTCCGCGTGGTTTACGTCTTCGATCAGATTGACACGGAAGGGGAACCGATTTCCGAGCTTAGCTCCGCGCAGGGTGACCCGGCCGGATACACGGAAAGGCTAAAGCAATTCATCGCAGTGCGCGGTATTCAACTCGAATATTCGGGCACCATCTATCCCGCGCAGGGGCTGTGCTCGGCTGGAAAGATCGTGCTCCTGCCCGGGCAGTCCGCGGCGGAGGAGTACGCCACCCTGGCCCACGAGACGGCGCATGCGATTCTTCACTTTCAGGAGCGCCGCGCCGGGACCACGAAGCGCGTCCGTGAGACCGAGGCGGAGGCCGTCGCCTTTGTCGTTTGCGAGGCTATCGGCCTCAAAGCCCAGAATTCCGCTGATTACATCCAACTCTATTCTGGCGACAAGGAAACATTGGCGGAATCCCTTGAGCATGTTCAACGCACCAGCGCGGAGATCCTCGCGGCGATCATGCCAACCGATTGAATATTTTCGCGGGAGGCCCGTCAGAACGGGCCTCCCGCTTATATTCAGGCCTACGTTTTCACAGGTAGATAAATGGCACACTAGATTGCTTTAGCTTCGTGAGTTCTGAGCCCATGAAGGCCAAGCTTAGCCAGCCTGATTGCATACGCCATCTTTGGTCAAAGGGACCGGCAAACAGGTCAGTCGGGAATGGGATTCTGGCGTAAGGATTTTCCACAACTACCGTCCGGATCGTTCCTTCATACGAGAAAGTGGGGGCCTGTTCGGTCGAGAGCTGCTCAAGAACCTCAAACTGAAGCCATGGAGTGATTTCCTCTCCTCGCTGGTGCTTGGCGTACAGTATTCGCCACGTTTCAAGCCATAAGTGGTTCAGCCTATAGGGGCTCAGGATCGCAATCGCACTGATGGTGGTGTTGTGTGTTGGACTCAGTTCTGCGGGTCCAGAAAACTGATACTTTGGAGGATCAGCGCGAAGGTTGGCAGCGGAATTCGCATCAGTGACAACATATTGTCCGAAAGCAGCAGAGGCAACCACGTCAGGCAGAACACTTCGATAGATGCTCTTACTGTTCCAGAGAACTAGGACGCAACACTTTTCTCGATATCCCTTGAATTGCTTTCTTGCCTGAGTAATCTTCTCCTGTATCGCAGGGCAGGGACTAAATCCACCGACCGGCTTAATCGCCGGGTCCTCGAACTCCTTAATTTCAAACACGCACGTCAGTTGGCCGTGTTCAACCTTGTAGTCTGGGTGCTTCTGCCGAATATCTGGAAATCTTGTCCATGCAAGATTCTGGCTGTCCAGATATCGCTCAAACGTTTTTTCCGATTCTGTTTCCACCGACATAGTCGCGCTCTCTGCAATGCTAACCCAAACGATGCAAGTTCCACTCATGTCCGGGCACGATAGAGCACTCAACTTGCTCCTTTATGTCCACCTTTGCCGTAGCTTCTCTTGGTCTCACCAGCCTTCGACGAGAGTGGGATTCCGCATTCTTCGCCGCGGCTTACATCGAGCGAGTGCCATCATCGAGTGATTCTTCGCGGCACCATGATCGCGATCGGCAGGAAAGCCCGCGCGGTCTGTCTCCCTTTTGTCCTGTGGCTCCGGTCCTCGAAAGCACCGGTTGAACCCGTTTCGATGCATTGTCTCCGTTCCTACCCTCTCCATTGGGCACGGCTTCGGGATAATTCCTGCGCCCGCAGTCCCGGAAGGGTCCGGGATGCACACACCGCACTTCGCGGCTTCTGCTTTTCCGGTTCCTCCCAACAAATCTTCTGAAACAGCGCCGAAGATTTCTTGTGTCCCTCCCAAAAAGCAGCCGCTCGCTTTGGGAGCAGTATCCACTCGCTTCGGGGTGCCCCAATACCAAGGGCAGAAACGGAGAAACATCATGCATATCAACGTAGTTCATCTGATCGGTTATCTCGGCAAAAACCCGGAGCACAAGTCCGTCAAGGCGACAGACCGCAAATACGCGGTTCTTTCGCTGGCGACTCAGCGGTCCTGGAAGGGCGCCGACGAAGAATGGCACTCCAAGACGGAGTGGCATCGCGTCGTTGCCTGGAACGGCCTCGGCGAGTACGCCGCGACGAAGCTGCGGAAAGGCGACCACATCTACGTCGAGGGCACGCTGGTGAGCAGCACCTTCGAGAAGGAGTTCGGCAAAGGCAAGAGCAAGATCACCGTGCCGTTCAAGGCTTGGCAGGTGAAGGCGGATTCCATCCGCAAGCTCAACCGCGCTCGGAAAGAGCAGGTGCCGGACAACGCGCCGGTCGACGCGCAGCCGGAGGAGGTGCCGTTCTGACCAGCTCTTGGAAAAAAGGCTCTGGTGTTACCGGAGCCTTTTTTCAGTTATTTGTCAGTGCACGGAAAGTCTTAGACGGTCAAGTGAAGGGCTCAGATTCATTTCTGCAAGTACTCTCTCAGCTTCATGCCGACACGGTCTGGGAAGTCATCGTTGTCAACATACTCCACCGGCCCCGCCTTCGTGGGCGCTTTGTAGTGCATCACGACAGTGGTTTTGGGAAGAGCCCTCCGAAGTTTCGGGATTTCCTCATCAACGAAAGTTACAGGGTCTATGCCCGTCATTTTGAGCAGTTCGTGGAGTACTTTCTCGATCTCGTCGGCCTTGATCGCAACTGGAAACCCCACGATGTAGTCAACTGGGGCATGTCCTTGGACGGGCGACCAAGCTTTTGCTGCACATGCCGAATTGCACGCGCCGAGCCAGAGGGCAACTGGTCTGACGGCCTTCTTCAGTACGGACCACAACTCGGACCAATGAATTCCATTCTGCACGGTTGGGCCAAGACCGTCCTCATCTCCGTGTGTGCCAATAAATAGAAACTGTGCGTTTGGATTGCCTTGGAGCCATCTCTCGATTGCCGCGATGGCTTCCAGCTTAGTTCTAACATCGGCATGCAGGATTTTCACCTTTCTGCCGAATGCTCTCAAAGCAGATTTGGTCTCCTTGTACTCCGCCGTGTCTAGCCACTGAAGTAGGAGAATCGGTGCATTGGTCGTTTTGTTGGGCATGAGTTTGGATTCATGCTTAATCGAGGGTACGCGTTCTTGGTTGCGGACACCAGCGCTGTCCGCACGCGGATTGCGGATCAAAACGTGCGATTCTTACCGTAATGTAGTCATCCTGAAAAAGAATCTTGTCCGGGCCGATCTCCAGTCCATCTGCCATTTTCCCCCCTTGACGGATTCCCCTGAATTGTACTCAAGCCCGCGCCAGCTCGTCCCGCATAAAGAGAGCTGCCCGAGCAATACGCCTCGCCTCATTCATCTGTAACGCTGTATTTCGCGTCGCGGACGCCGAACGCCCAGCGTGTACCTTCAAGAACGTCCGTGACGTACCGGCCCATGGCCTGGTTTTCTAGCGCCCCGGTTTCGTAGCTGATTGCGTTGCCATTCGCCTTGTCCATGCTCGCGTAGATTACTTGATCGGCGTCGCTTACAACCGCAAGATTAGGATTGTGAGTTACGATGAGGACCTGCCGTCGCTTCCGAGTCTCTTTGATACATTCTATAAGCACCTTGGCCACTGTAAAGTTGTCTAGGTTTCCCTCAGGCTGGTCGATAATGAGCGGCATGTCGCCTTTTTCGATGAGCAAGTAAAAGACGAGGAGGAGTGTGCCACGCTCGCCTGGCGAAAGCATTGAGAGCTCCTTGCCCTCCCAGCGCAAGACGTAGCGGGGGCGGATATACTCCAGACCGTAGAGGAGGTTAAAGACTTCCTCCGGTTTCCTCCCCTTCGGGAGCTGGTCTTTGAGTTGCACGTCGCCCCCTTGTCCGGGCCGTTCATCGACGTGAAGTGCGGTATCTACAGCCGTGAGGAATCGCCGGATCGCGTCTCGGCTCTCCCAATCAACCGGCTGCGTGAGCACCTCGACCTTGGCTCGCCCTTCGTCGATACCCATGAAGCTTCCCTTCCGGTTGAGTGCGAGCAACTCAAGAAAACGGGCAGCAAAATCTTCATTTGTCAATTCCGCGCGGAATTCCAGTCTGAGTTTGTTCCTTGCCAGTGGATGGGAATTAATGAAATTCTGCACGGGACCGTAGAGTTCGCGGTAGACGGCCGCTTGGGAGAGCTTCTCGCTGTGAATCTGGAGAGCTAGCTCCGCTTGGTCGTCCATGGCCTTGGCGATCTTGCTTGGAAGCTGGTCTAAGGCGGCCAAGCGGCTCTTGAGGCCATTCAGAGATTCAGGCTCTTCCTCGGTGCCTTCAATTGACTCCCGTTTGACCTGCCACTCTGCCAGGGCGCCTAGGTACGCCTGGTAAGCACGGTTCGGTGCATCGAGCTTAGATTGAAGCTCACTGATTCTCGCTTCTATGGAGGCAAGCCGCCGACGCAAGCCGGGCGGATCGACAGCGTCAAGAGCCTCATTCGTACCGGCGATTTCGTTTTGCGATTGGTCCCGGATCTCTGTCGGTTTCGAATTTGCGACGGTCAGTGTCACCAATTCATCGGCACGTAATCCTAGCTCTGTGGCATCCTCCTCCAGCGATGTTCGGAACGCTTCGAAGTCTTTCTCAAAGTTGGTCAGTTTTTCAAGTACCCGGTGCGCAACCGCCTGCCGACGTTGGGCAGCGCCAAGTTTCCCGGTCGCGGTAGCGATTTCATCTGTCAATCTCTTTCGTTCTGCTTCGGCGGTCCCTATCTCCGCGAGGAGAGTTGAATCCGGCGTCGTGCCCTCATCGCGGGCCGCCGGGTTGTCCACTTCGGCTGGTTTGTTCTTCTCATGAGCTTCAAGCTCGAGGTTCCGGCGGTTAATTTCCTCGGTCAACTTCTGTCTGACGACCGGATCGGCTTGAGCCTCCAATAACCCCCGTGATCTGCTGGATTCACGGAGCAGCTTCAGCAGGGAGTCGATGCGTTTCTGCTTCTCGCCTGTGCGGAATCGAACGAGTTCATCGAGCGCGGTTTGGCCCAATCGCTCAGTGTCGGGAACATGTGAAAATATGACGGCTTTAAGTTCCTGTTCGAAGGATTCGGCTCCGGGCCTGGCCAATTCATTGCACACGGTCTCGACGTGGTTTTGGGGGAGGTACTTCAGTCGCTCAAGTTCTTCCGGTTTGATCAAGTCTGCCAAACATTTCGTGCTTGTATCTCCCGCCATCCACTCAATCGTGGCGTCGAAGTGCTCAGCGAGGCAGGGATTGGGATGGCGAAATCGCTCTGCACTCAAAAAGGAAAAGGCACCAGCGTTTTTCGTGGCGCCGAGAAGCCCAAGCGTATCCGAAAGCGCGCTTTTGCCGCTTCCCTTGTTTCCGATGATGGCAACTAAGCTGGTGTTGAACGGGATACTCCCGCTAAACCACCGCTCCGTCGCGGGAGCACTACCTTTGCGTGTAAAGGAAATGCTGCGGATGTATTTGGTTGGATTTTGCTGGACACGGATGAGTTCCGGTGGACGGTCGCCGATGAATATCCGGTCCCGTGGCTCCTTGAGGACCATCAATAAACCGCGAAAAGTTGGGTCGGCACGTAGCCACAAAGGCGCTTTGACGGTGTACTTGCTGGCGTCATGGTTGTCCGAACAAAGGACAAGAGGTTTGTCCAAACCCGTATCCGCGAAGATTATCTTTAGGTGCCGGTCAATATCACGAAGCTGGCCGATTTCCATGAGATCAACATATTTGCTGGTTATGTCGTACTTGATTCGCTGTTGGAATTGCTCTCGGTTGCTGATTCCTTCAATGGAGTTGCTCTTCGCACCGGCATGGATCGACACGATACCGCCCAACTCGCGGGTGACATTGGCACCGTCTTCTATAGGCACATAGACCGCGTTATCTCCACCCTTTTCCTTGATGGCAGTGGGAGTCAGGCCGAGACGGCCCTGGAGTGTCGTCCACACATGATCAAGGTCACAGTCTTCAGGAAAAATGGCGATGTAGTGGATCGGCTCGCCACCTTGGTCGCTGCGAAGTTCGATGCCCGGAAAGACGGTAAGCCTGCCGTTTCCGATCGCTTGCAGATTTCGAATTCGTTGAATATCAATAACGTGGTGGTCTGTTATTGCGATAGCTGCGATTCCGGATTCCAATAAAGAATCCACGATCTGGTTGTCGTTGATGCCAGGGTGCTCATAGTCGAAGGAACTTGGCGTGTGGAAATGCAGGTCCCACCTGCGCCACAGTGAACCCCTCGGATCATTCATACTGCTTTTCTCCACGGTTCCGCAGCCGCGAGTCGCTTGCCACAGAATGCCAGGATCGCTTGAATCCGCTCCAGCCCGGCGAACGCTTCTGGCTCGATCTCCTCAATGCCGGCTGCACTGTCAATCACTGGCCCGAGCGACCGCATCTCGTCCCAGACGCGGTGCTCGCGAATGCGCATGTCCCACTCGCTCATCGCCCTGCGCTCCCTCGTTCCGATTGGCGGACAATCTGAAATGTACCAAGTACACATTACACCCAATTCAATTTTCAGCGCCAGCGCGGGACGGGGTCGAATAGGCGAATGTTAGTTCCTGGCGGATGATGGCACACATGGGAGCTGTTCCGGTCCAGCAGTCTGGTGCCATGAAACCGGATTCCGCAAGTGGTTCCGTTTAACTGCCAGGTCTCAAAGAATGGGTCAACGCGTTATTTTTTGTTCTGTTGGTCAGTCTCAATCTGTCCTAGACTCATAACCGCAAGCAGCAAGTACCCGCAGAGGCAACTGCCGGCCATCTCCGGGCTTTGACATTTAGTGCGAATCTTCCGCGAAGAAGAAGGCAGGGCGCAGGCGTTCCTATGCATATTTCCAAACGCTGGCGAGTTGCTCTCCTTTTGGTTCTTATCATTCTTGTCGCCGCAGCCGTAATTGCGCGAAAGTACATTTGGTTGTACGTATCACGAAGGCCTGACCCGAGGCCGCCAGTCGCCGATCTATTGCATGATGTTGAAGCGTCCAAGAATCCCGAAATGCTGCTTGCGGAAGCGAACCGTCTCGCGTGGCTTTTCAATTGGCCCAAAGCCGGACCTCTCTACGCTCGCGCAGAGGAGCTTTTCCGGGAGAGAGGCGACACGCGGAATGAAATCTATGCCCGCGTCGGCAGAATTCGCGCGGAGTCGGAGACCATGTCTTGGGTTGATGTATCCGAGATGCTCGGGAAGCAGCTAGAGATCCCGGTTGTGAAGAGTGACCCGCAATTGCGGCTTTGGTGCCTAGCGGCAAAGGGATACACGGACCTGGAGATCAATCCAGCTTCGGCGAAGAGAGCCTGGACGGAAGCTCAAACAATTGCGCGCGATTTGGGAGAAGTGGATTGGGAAGCACGGGCAAAAGGAGAACTCGGAATCATCGCTTTTCTGGAGGGGGATAGCCGACGAGCCGCGACAATGGTTGGCGACGCATTCTTGTCTGCCAAGGCGAGTGGCGATGTGGGCGGCCAAGTTCGACTCCTGGAAATGCTTGGCAATGGCTTCAATGAAGCGAAGCGATATGGTGAGGCCCTCGCGTTTTTCGAGCGAGCCATAAAGACAAGCAGCGCCAATCCCGATGCGGGGTTTCCGTTCATGGCGTATGAAGGTGAGTCACAGGCGCTGGTAGCTCAGGGCAAGGTGTCGGAAGCGGAGGACAAGTTGGAGCAGGCTTTGACGATGGCCCGAGCAAATCAAAAGCGTGGCCATGAAGCCATGATTCTTCTCTCCCTCGGCGAACTAGCGTTGCAAACGGGAGATCGCTCAGGGGCAATAAAGCACCTTGAGCAGGCGGCTGACATCTCGCGGAAATACAAATTCTATCGCACTGTGGGGCAGGCAATGATCGATCTCGCAGGCCTGTATCGCGATGCAGGGGACCTGAAATCTGCCGAGGAACGTGCTGCCGTGGGCGTTGATGCCAGCAGGCGCGTCGGAGACAGGTATTACCTGCCACGGGATCTGACGATTTTGGCGGACCTCAAAACCCTGCGAGGATCTTCCTCTGAGGCCGAAGCACTCTATCAGAACGCCGAGGATGTCATTGACGGGATGCTCGTGAACTTGCATGAGGCGTATTGGGGCAGTTCGCTCGCTGGGGCGATGAGCGACACGTACCTTCGCCACTTCGAACTGGAGGCACGGCAAGGAAATGTCGAGCGGGCACTTAACGTACTGGAACGAGTGCGAGGGCGCACGGCGGCGGTTCTTCTGGAAAACAAAGTTAGGTTCAACAAGAACGAATCTGAAAGTGTGCGAGCACTCGAAGACGAAGTCTCCGACCTACAACTTCGATTGATGCGCTCGGAGAGCGAACAGGAGCGAGCAGGTTTGCTCGATCAACTGGTTGAGTACGAGCGCCGGCTGGAATGGACGAGAACGAATGGGAAAGAATCGAGGCCCGGATGGTTTGAGAAGCCAGCGCCTCTGAAGGAAATCCAGGCAAGCCTGCGGCCTGACGAGGTTGTGCTGGAATACGTGCTCAGCGAGCCGCGCGCACATTGCGTTTGGATTTCCCAGAAGCACGCGGGTATACAAACGCTGCCTGCCGGACGCCAGCGAATTGAAGAGCTAACACGCGAATACTTGGCGGAAATGCGGGCCAAGCACGATGACATTGACCTGGCGAAACAACTCTACGGTGTCCTTTTGGGCTCCCTGCCCACGGAAGCAAACCGCGAACGCCTGATCGTCGTACCAGACGGAATTCTGAATCTTCTGCCATTCGATACTCTCCGCGATTCGACAGGCGCCTTCCTGCTGGAGACCCGCACCATAAGCTACGTGCCAGCGTCTACAGTCCTGACTGTTCTGAGGACCGCCAAGGACACGCAGCTTCCGCGGCAGACATTCTTGGGTGTAGGGGATGTGCCCTACCAGAATCAGGGCCATGTCTCCGCGAAACTCGATAAGCCAAGTGGAGTTGAACAAAGGCTTGAGCGCGGTTTCTCAGACAT
Source organism: Terriglobia bacterium (assembly GCA_020073585.1). Classification (GTDB taxonomy): domain Bacteria; phylum Acidobacteriota; class Terriglobia; order Acidiferrales; family UBA7541; genus Acidiferrum. The sequence continues at coordinate 112,202 of JAIQEV010000002.1, read as the reverse complement.
GTTTGGCGCAACTCTGTATGACTTGCCGCAGACCCGCGAGGAGATCCTCACGGTCAGCAAGATTGTCGGCAAGGACTCCGTTCTCCTGCTCGGTCCAAGCGCGACCGAAACCGCTTTCAAATCCGAGCCTTTGGCGGATTTCAAGATTGTTCATCTTGCCGCCCACGGCTTCGCGGACACTCAGTTTCCGGAACGGTCGGGCTTGGTACTAGGACTGGACCCGGCTTCCCACGACGACGGCTTATTGCAGATCCGGGAGATCATTCGCCTGCGCTTTAATGCCCATCTGGTGACGCTCTCGGCCTGCAATACGGGGGTTGGCAAGCTGCAAGGAGAAGAGGGCGTTACGAGTCTGGTCGAGGCATTCCTGGTCAGCGGCGCGAAGGCGGTCGTCGCCAGCCTCTGGAGTGCCGACGATACGTACACGCTCGCTCTGATGGAGCGGTTCTACACCCACATCGCGGAGGGCCAGGACAAGGCCGGGGCATTGCGGCACGCCAAACTTGACTTACTCGCAAAATACGGTAAACAGGTTCCACCCTACTATTGGGGAGCGTTTGTTCTGGCCGGAGACGGAGGGTCTCCGATCCCTTTGGGAGTCCAATGAGTCTCGACACGCAAACCCGCGAAAAGATTTATTCCCGCGTGTGCGATCTCGTTGCACGGAAGCATTTCGATCCGGCAATGAATGGGGCGAATTGGGAGGAGTTGTCCGCGGCCAGAAAGGACCAAATCCTGCGAAGCGGCAGTGACGAAGAGTTCGAAAAGCAGATGCAAGACCTGCTGAACCAACTGAAGACCAGCCATACAGGGTTCCGCCACTCCAAGAGCCCGAATGTTCCGGGCCGCCATGCGATCTGCGCCACGTTCATGCGCTGTACCCTCGACGGCGAAGAGCGATGGATGTTCCAGGACGTTCACGAAGGAGGCCCGGCGCACGTCGCGGGCTTGCGCCCAGGCGATATCCTTCTCCAGGTTCGAAATCAAGAACTCAGGCCGCCCGACCCGCCGATCTTCCCTGTATGGGAGGACTCCCAATATGCGGTCCAGAAGCCGGACGGTAAGCGAATCATGGGCACCTTGAACGTCCCCTCTCCAAAGTCGAAGAGTCACCCCGTGATCGTTCCCAAAGCAGTTCTGTGCTCACAGCTACCCGACGGGATTGGTTGGCTCAAGGTGACCATGTTTCCCGGAGCCGTTGGGATCGACCTTGCCAAAATGCTCGACGCAGCCTTCGCTCACTTGAAAGATTTGACCCGGCTGATTGTGGACCTTCGCGGAAACACCGGAGGCGGCATCGGTGGCTTGCGGCTGATGAGCTATCTGACACCCGGAAAAAAGGAAGTCGGCTATAGCCTCACCCGCGCGCGAAAAGAGAAGGGATATAAAAGAGAAGAGTTGCCGAGATTTGGCCGCATACCTTCGCATAAGGCCACTCTTTTCTGGCTGGCGCTCCGCTACGGCTTCATTGACAAGTCGATTCTCGTCGTCACGGAAGGGCTCGGCCCGCAACGATTCCACGGCCGCGTGGTTATACTCGTGAACGAACACACCGCCAGTGCCGGCGAAATGGTTGCCGCATTTGCGGAGGAGAATCAGCTCGCAACCATTGTCGGCAAGAAAACGCCTGGCCGGTTGCTCAGCGGAACTACATTTAGAGTAGGCGAAGGGTACATCCTGGGTTTGCCTGTGGCTGCGTACCTCACATGGCAGGGAAGATTGATCGAGGGTAAAGGCGTATCGCCGAGCATCCCCGTTGAACTATCGCCCCACGACCTAATCGCCGGTCAGGATGTTCAAATACAGAGAGCATTAGAGTTTGCCAAGCATATGTAATTCGCGTTGCCAGTGTAGAAGGTCACTGCTGCAGACAACGCTGTTTTGGAGAGAGGCTCATGGCCATCAAGATACTTCATGCCGCCGACTGGCAGATCGGGAAGCAGTTCGGATTCATCACCCAAGATGCCGGTGCTGGCGTCCGAACCCAGCGCCTGAAGACGATGGAAAATATCGCGAAACTTGCCATGGAGCGCCGTGTTGATGTTGTCGTTGTTGCAGGTGACGTGTTTGAGAACAATACTCTCTCCGACGAAACACTTCGAAGGACTCTCCAAGCGATGCGCCACTTCAAGGATGGGAAGTGGATTCTGTTGCCAGGAAATCATGACCCGGCTGCTGCTGAGTCTGCTTGGACACGCCTGGAGCGCATTGGAATCCCCGATAACATTGTTGCGGCGACTTCGGAAGAGCCCATTTTTATCCCCGGCAAGAATCTGGTCGTGCTGCCAGCTCCGCTCCATCGCAAGCAAGAAGTGATAGATCTGACGGAGTCCTTTGGGAGCATGGAAACGCCCAATGGCGTAATCAGGGTTGGACTGGCGCACGGGTCCGTTCAAAACATTCTACCTGGGGAATGGGATGCCAAGAATCCTATTGCTCCCGACCGGGCTGCGTTGGCGAAGCTCGACTATCTCGCGCTCGGAGATTGGCACGGGACCTTCCGAGTAAACGATCGCACTTGGTATGCTGGCACTCCGGAGCCCGATAGCTTCAAAGAAAACGACACGGGGAACGTCCTCCTGGTGACATTGGACGCTCCCGGCGCACTTCCGCACGTTGAGAAGATTTCGGTGGGCCATTTTTTCTGGCATAGGATCGAGATCTCTCTTCATGGGACCGGGGCCATTTCGCATCTGACGAGGGAGTTTACCGCGCTGCCGGAGCCGTCGGATCGGCAAATTGTCCAACTCCGTCTCTCGGGAGTATTGGATCTCGCGAGCCGCGGCGACCTCGATGAACTTCTTGCTGAATGGGTCGCTAAATTCCATTACCTTTCCGTTTCCGACGAGAATCTTCTCACGGAGCCGACCGAAGACGATTTTGACCGGATCGATCTATCCGGATTTGTCCGTACCGCTGTCGAGCGCCTGCGAACAATTCAGAAGGATTCGACCCACCCGGAACGCGCGTACGCAGAGGATGCCCTGCGCCGCATCTACTTCGAGCACGTGTCGGGAGAGGGGAAGCAATGATCGTCAAGTCCATCGAGGTGCGTAATTTCCGAAAGTTTATGAAACCGGTTGCGATCAATGAGATCGACCCGGGTCTCACGGTCATCGTGGGAGACAACGAAGAGGGAAAGTCCACGCTTCTCGATGCCCTCCGAACCGTTCTTTTTGTCCGCCACAATATCACCGGCGACGTGGCAACAGCCCTTCTTCCTTACAATTCCTCTGTCCGGCCCGTCATCAAGCTGTCGTTCGAGCTGCACGGAAAGAACTACCGTCTTTCTAAAGCGTTTTGCCAGCATCCCGAGGCGGAACTCTCCGGACCCGATGGAAACTGGAGCGGGCCTGTAGTAGAGGAAAAACTTCAAGAACTGCTGAAGTTCAAGCCACCCGGAAGGGGCGGCGGTGACGACAGGCACCGGGGGATTTGGGGACTCTTCTGGGTCGAACAGGGACGCTCCTTCAGAGCGCTGGACCCCAATGACGACAGCCGGAGTGCGATAAGGGCGACTCTCGAAAGCGAAGTGGGCGATGTCCTCGGCGGAAAACGAGGGTCGAAGATCCTGGCCTCTATTACCCGGCAATACGAGAAGACATTTACGACTGGCGGTAAGCCGACGGGCGACTATGCGAGAGCCATCAAGGAAAAAGAGCCCCTCGAATCCGAACTGACGGATGTAAGAAATAGGCTGGTCTCCTATGAGGGCAAAGTGGGAGACCTCCAGGCCAAGCTGGACCGTCTCTCCAAATACAAATCAGAAAAGATTCTCGAAAAGGCACGGGAAGCCCTCGCGAGCGCCCAGGAGGTCAGCCGGAAGATCGAGCAACTTGAGAAGGAGCGCAATAAATGCTTGGCGGATCAAAGGGTGGCTCAGGCCGAATGCGAGACTGCATCGGTTGCCTGGAAGAAGCGGAAGGAGGAAATTCAAGGCATCGAGTCAGCAACGTCTGCGGTCAAGTCATTCACGGAGCAGCTCACCGAGCTTCGACCGACCATCTCCGAACTCGAATCGAATTTGGCACGCTTCACCAGTGCCAGGAACGAAGCAGAAACTACGCTATCCAAGGTGCAGGCACAACTCGTGCGTGTCGAGCAGGAAGTACGTCATGCGCGAGCAAAAGCAGTGATCGGCGAACTGAAAGAGCGCCTTGGCAAGGCCCGCCGCGCGAATGAAAAGGAAAAGGATTTTGGGGCCCAGGCCAAAGCAATCTTGCTCGACGCCCGAGCTCTTGCAGGAATGAAAAAGCTCGACAAAGAAGCGGAGGACGCTCGCGTCATGCTTGAGGGAGTTGCGACCGGCCTTAAGATAATCACACGTTCCGGGAAAACCGCGACCCTCGACGGAGTGAAACTCCCTGCTGAAGCATCCCGGCGGATTACGGATGTCGCTGAAATCGAAATCAAGGATGTCTGTCAGATTACGGTAACGCCCGGCGGCGATCTTGACCAGCTTCGTGACGCACAGCGGAAGACTGCGCAAAAACTAGGGGATACTCTCAGCCGGTATGGGGTGAAAAATCTGGCTGAGGGTGAGGGACAAGTCGAAGAAAGAAAGAGGCTGCTCGGTGAAGCAGAAACGCAGGCGGGACTTGTTTCCGTTCATGCACCCGATGGACTTGAGGCGCTTGAAGCGGAACTCAGCCTCCAAGAAGCCATCCTCAAAGATCTTTCGGCTGAACAGAGGAAGCATTTGCCTCCCGTATCGGACGCCGAGAACAGGTTGGAAGATCTCCGCTCCACCCGGGAAAAAGAACAGAAGGAGTTCCGTGTGGTTGCGGCTCAGGAGGCAGAAGTACGCGCTCAACTTGCCGAGGTTCAGCAGAAGACCTCCAGATTGGAAGGTGAGCTGAAGCAATCCCAGGAACATTTCACCCAGGCTAAAGAGCAATTGGACAGCAATCGGAGGAAGAAAGCGGACGAGGTTCTAGAAAAGGAATATGAGGCGGCCATTACCAAGGAAGAATCTGCGCGGATTGTGGCCCGAAGGTTGGAGCAGGAATGGGAGGATGCGCAGCCAGAGAAGACCCAACTGCGTCTTCAGCAGGCGGGAAAGGCTGTGATGGAGATCGAGCGCGACCAGGATACTGCAAACCAGGGAATCCGGGACCTCCAGACGGAACTCCGCACTCTTGGGCAGATCGGGCTCGGAGAGAGAGAGGAGGAACTAGCGGCAAAGCTTGACGTCGCGAACAGGGAATCGGAGCGTCTGGAACGCGAAGCGAGGGCCATCAAACTCCTCCATCAGGTGCTGACGCAGGCGGAGAAAGAGGCGAAGGAGACTTTCTTGAGTCCGGTTACCAAACGCGTTGAGCCCTACCTCCGGATGCTGCTGCCCGAAGCGGAACTCGTGCTTGACGAAAACATCGAAATCACCGGTCTGCGGCGGGGAGCAGTGCTGGAATCTTTCCAGGATTTAAGCTTGGGCACGCGGGAGCAGTTGGCGGTGCTAGCGCGGCTCGCGTTCGCCGACCTTCTGCGCGAAAAGGGCCAGCCAGCCGCCGTCATTCTCGATGACGCCATCGTGTACGCAGACGAGGAGCGCTTTCAGAACATGCTCCTGATTCTGGCCAAAGCGGCCACGAACCTTCAGGTAATTGTGCTAACTTGCCACGAACGCGATTACCTTAGTTCGGGAGCGCGTATTATCCGCTTGGCGGAGTGTCGGCTACAGGATTCGACAGTCTGAGGGTAGGGGAGAGATTGATGGCCGCACTCAGTGAAACCCTTCGGTAGCCGTCGGCTCCTGCAAGTATTATTGCAATCAATTGTGCGGAAACGAACCAAAAGCCTCGAATACCAATAATCTCGTTGTATTCTTCACCGCAAAAGCAGAGGGTAAGAATTCCACTCTGCTCCAGCTTTGCGGACCTGCAGAACGTAGCGACCCGAAACCGCATGGGATAGCCTGACCGCGGCGCGAAGTGAAGTAATGTGGTCTTTTAGGCTAGCTGTGCCGCTGGTTGCCACCAGTGATTCTCCCGAGAGTGTGAGAATCCGCACTTCGTAAGGTCCCTCACTGCTCCCCAAAGGGAGATAAATATTCAAGTGCGTGGCCGTGCGGTTGACTTCCAGCGGCGGCTCTGCTGGATTCGTCTCCGTACCACGGGCGACAGAGCGATTCCTCAAGTCCAATACTGCGATCTGAGCGTCCAGGCCTTCGCTATGCCTCCGGAGCAACGCCCAACCGGCAATGCTTGCGACAATCAAAATGCTCGCAGCAACGGCAAGGAGAGTGCGCTGTCGGCGGAGTTCATGGACTTTTCGGACCTGAGAAAACTCGCTGAAACATGGGCTGCATGAGCCAAGGTGATCGAGCCACTTCTCCGCCTCCGCGAGCGGTATCGTTCGAGACGCGATTCTCTTGAGAACCTCAGAACCGGGACACCCGGTACGGTCGGGATTCGGAAACTCTTTGAGCAGACCACGGCCCAGCGCATCCAGGATGCGTTTTTCATCTCTCTCCGAGTATCCCTTCGCGTTCAGATCCGCCTCCCTTGGCAGCTTTCTCCGCCTTCAGTGACAAGATACACCCAGCCGGCCTCAACCGGGCTTCTTCGGTTTAGCTCCCTTAAGCAATCGCACAATGCTCTGGCGGGTCTTCTCCAATCCGTACTGGAATTTCATTTTTGCTTGTGGCTCGCTAACGCCTTGCCACAATGCAATCTCTTTCCAAGAATAGCCATATTGCCGTGCCTGCCATACTTTTTTGGTCCAGGCATCCATACGGTCAGTAATCTCTCTGATCGTAATGGCCTCTTCCAGTTCTTCGGCCCACCCCGCGTCCTGGGCGCTCTCAACTAGATCCAAGTCAAGGCCTTCCGAAGCAGATTGAAACAGTTCTCGCCGTTCGTGCTCTGTCTTTAGGAATCTATGAAACCTGTGGTGGAAAGCAGCGAGGAGATAGGACTCAAAGTCTTCGATAGAGGATGCGTACTCGCCCTTCCGCTGAAGCGCCCTGGCGACAGACCTCAATACGGCCTCCCAAATGTCTGCTGCAAGAGCCTCGGATTCTCGATTTGAACCTTCCTGCTTCAGTTCATGTGCGGCATGAGCCACAACACGGGGCCAAGCCGCCCTAGCAGCGGTTAATACCTCTTCTGGGAGTGGACCTGGATTCCCGGCGGCCTCTTGCTGAATCTTGCGGAGTACCCATTCGCCGTAGGGGTCAGGTTTCTCCATTGGCTCCTCGTATATACGGCCCGCCCGATGGAATGGGTATGCAAAGCCTGCCATTGGGTTGCTTGCGATGTCAATAGCATGGCAAAGCCACCCCTGCATTCTTCTAATAAAGATTGTTTCTTACTTTTTCCTTTCTCAAAGCCTCTTTATATATGAGGGGAGTTCTCGCCGAATGTTCCCCTGGGGGCTTGGCGGAACCGATTCAGCCGGGTAAACCGCCGGCAGTCGTGGACGGCCGAGGGACGACGCGCCGGACGCGAAGGTAGAAACCTACTGCATGGAGCTAATGCTCCAAGTGTGTCTTGGCACCGGCCAAGCAGTTTAAAGCAGGGACACGGTTCTGCCTTCCCGCGTCTCGGCCTCTTCTGGGGGCAAGACCTTTGGCGAGAACTCTCCGCAACTAATCGAAACGCGATTACGCGAACAAAGGAGATAACCAGCAATGAGACCACTTTGGAACAAGGCGCTTCGCTTTAAGAACGCATTCCGGCAACTGATCGTCGCCGCGACGGGACTGCTGCTCGCGGCACCCGCTTTTGCCCAGGCGACAGGAAACTCCCCTTGGGAGAACGCGGTTAACGTCCTGCAGCAGGCGTTCACCAGCACCATCGCCCGCGGCCTTTCCCTGGTCGCAATCGTGGTATCCGGCCTCACGTTCGCCTTTGGAGAAGGCGGGTCGAAGCGAGTGCTCGCCGGTGTTCTCTTCGGGGTTGGCATGGCCATCGCCGCCGTCAACTTCATGGCCTGGCTTTTTCCGTGAGGCGAGCGTCAGGCCAAACCTTCTGACAGGAGCGCGCCATGGCAAACGGCAGGCGAGTGAACCCAGTTTATAGGTCGATTTCGCGGCCTCTGACGATTCTCGGGGCGGAGAGGAAGCTTTTCTTCTTCGCCATGTGCGTCGGCGCAGGGACGTTCAACCTCCTGGATAGCTTGCTTGGCGGGGTCCTGATGTTTCTGTTGCTCTACTTCTTTGCGCGGTGGGCCACCGAAACAGACCCGCAGATCCTCCGCATCCTGCTCACGTCGCCCAAACTGCGCACCCAATACGACCCGATGAAGTTCACCCCCATCGTCGTTCGCAAGGAAGGCCATGCTCAGTCTTAAACGCATCTTCAAGAACTACGAGGAGACTGGCTCGCTCAACGAGATGGTGAACCTCTACGGCTTCATCGGCCCTGAAGTGTTTCTCACGAAAACAGGGGAAGCCGGTGTCATCCTCGAAGTTCGCGGCGTGGACTACGAGTGTCTCGATGGAGCAGCCATTGATGGACTGACCAAGCGCCTCGAATCAGCCCTGAAACTCTTTGGCGACGACTATCGCGTCTACCAGTACCTCTTCAAACGCAACAACGAGACCATTCCCTACAAACTCTACGGCAACCCGGTCGTGGACACAGCCATCTGCAACCGTATCGCCTACCTGGGCAAGAAAGCGGACTCGCTCTTCTCCCTCTCCCTCTACTACGTGATCCTCTACAAGGGGCCGAGGATTCAACACACGCTGGGAACCGCCCTTGCGGAGTTTCCGAAGAATCCCAGGAAAGCCCTCGCCGCGTTGTGGGCGCTTTTCTTCGTGAACAAACAAACCGTTGTACTTGGGCAGGAAATCGACAGGGCCGCAGAGACTCTTCTTCTAAAGGTGCGAAGCTTTATCCTCCAGGTCAGCGATTTCCTGCCCGTGCGCCTTCTCGGTAAGCAGGAAGCCTTCCGCGTCCTCAAGAAGACCCTCAACTTCCATCCCGACAAACTTGAACTCGCCCGGCTCAAACACGACACCTTTCTCGATTACTACCTCTGCGAATCCCATCTCGAATGCCATCGCGGCCATCTCCGTGTGGACAATTACTACGTCAAGGTGCTGACCCTCAAGGAGCCTTCCTCGCGAAGCTGGCCTCTGGTCTTCAAGCGCCTGCTCGAAGTCGAGGCCAGCTATACCGTCGTGACCGAATGGAAGCGGGAAGATTCTGGCAAGACCCGGCGCGCCATTCAGATGAAGCGCCGCCACTTCCATAACACCAAGCGGTCATTTTTCACTCAGGTCAATATGAATGACGCTCCCGCGCAGGATGTGCTGCTCGACGATTCGAAGGAGTCGCAGGTTCGGGAACTGGGCGAAAGCATCAAGGAGATCGAGTTGCACGGAAACTACTTCGGCCAGTTTTCACTGACCGTCGTGATCCATGACCTCGACCTGGCCAAGGTGGACCGCGCCTGCGCCGAGTTCTATAAAGTCTTCAGCGTCCACGACGCCCAGCTTTACGAAGAGAACTACAACCTCCTGAACGCGTTCCTCGCCGCGGTGCCCGGCAACCACGCCTTCAACCTGCGTTATCTGTATCTGCTCAACACCAACTACGCGGACTTCTCGTTTCTCTTCACCCTCGACGGTGGCGAGCCGCGCAACCGCCATCTCCGGCAGGAATATCTGGCGGTGCTGGAGACCAACCACCACACGCCGTACTTCCTGAACCTTCACTATCGCGATGTGGCCCACACCATGATCCTGGGCCGGACGGGCGCGGGAAAATCGTTCCTGCTCAATTTCCTCATCACGAATCTCCAGAAGTATGACCCGCACACCTTCATCTTCGACCTGGGCGGGAGCTTCGAGAGCCTGACGCAGCTCTTTGGAGGCTCCTACGTCCGCGTGGGCCTCGAATCATCGGATTTCCAAATCAACCCGTTTTCGCTCCCGCCGACCAAGGAAAACCTCGACTTCCTGGCTCTCTTCCTGAAGGTCCTGATCCAGGGAACGAGGGCCGGGGAACTCGACCCCGCCATCGAGCGCGACCTCTACCACCAGATCGAAAATCTCTACGCCATTGACCCTGCGCTGCGCACCCTGGGCGTGCTCGCGAACACACTCGGGCATGACCTCGGCAGCCGCCTTGCCAAATGGACGCGCGGCGGACAGTTCGGATTCCTCTTCGACAATGCCGAGGACATGATCTCGTTTTCCCGCTTCCAGTGCTTCGACTTCCAGCGGATGAGCCAGTACCCGGAACTTCTCGAACCGCTGCTCTTCTACATCCTGCACCGCGCCAATGCAGTCATCGCCGACCGGCAGATCACCTCGGTCTTCAAAGCATTCTTCATCGACGAGGCCTGGGTCTTTCTCAAGAACCCCAGCATCCAGCGCTACGTCGTCGAGGCCCTCAAAACCTGGCGGAAGCACAACGCCGCCATGGTTTTATCGACGCAGTCGCTCGACGAACTCAAGCGCTCCGACATCCTCGACGTCATCATCGAAAGCTGCGCCACGAAGATTTTTCTTGCCAACCCTGATATGGACCGCGACCTCTACCGGCGCCAGTTCCACTTGAATGAAAACGAAGTGGAACTGATCTCGGGCCTCGTCCCCAAGCAGCAATTCCTCATCAAAACGCCCGAACTTGGTAAGGTCGCGAATCTCACCGTGGACGCCAAAAGCTACTGGCTCTACACCAACGACCCCTACGACAACAAGAAGCGCAAAGAGGCTTTTGACACCTACGGCTTCGAACGGGGTCTCGAAGTGCTGGCGGAGACGCCGCGATGAAAACACTTATCGTGTGTTTTGCGATTTGGATGTTTGCCGTGCCTGCTGCGGTTGCCATGTTCCTCATCTTTACGTTTCTCGCGGCGCGCATTCCAGCCGTGTATATCACTTCCACCTTCCTGGCTCTGGCCTCATGCATCTTTGCGATGGTATGCGGACCTTTTTGGCTGGAGCCGTTCTCAATGCCCACTTTCTGGTTGTTTCCAAGGACCCATCGACAAACAAATTCAATCCAGGAGAAAAAGCATGACAACTCTCTCGAAAGCGAAGTTCGTTCTTAGAGTCAGTCTCTTTCTGGCAGCCCTCTGCTTCATTTGGACGGAGGCGACACCCGTCCTCGCGGACCCAGGGGGCGCAAGGACGGTGAAGTATTCCCAGCAGGAGATCATTCCTGTGCGGGCGAAGCTTCGCTTTTCCACCCTGATAGTCTTGCCGCAAAACGAGGAAATTCTCGATTTTGCCACCGGCGACAAGGAGTTTTGGATTATCAACGGGGCGCATAATCTGTGCTACGTGCATCCCGCCCAGGCCGGGATTCGCAGCGACCTTCATCTGATCACCTCCACCGGACGCGTCTATTCCTTTCTGCTAACGGAGATCAGCAATGATTCCTCCGCCGAACCTGACCTCAAGCTGTTCGTCGAGCCCAAGGAAGAGTCGAGCATCGGGGGCGCGACCGCCTTGCAAGGTTACGTCCGGGCCGGCGAGGCGGAAGCCTACAAAAAGGAATTGGAGGCTCTTCACGCTCAGGCGAACAGCCAGATTCGCGCCGCCGATGCGCGCGCGGCCGAGCAGGTCAATAAGTACAAAGCCGACTACCAGAAGAAGCTCCAGTTCGATTATGAACTGGATAAGAAAGCTGCCCGCGCGCCCTTCCTCGTCTCGATGATCTATCACGACGAGGCGTTTACCTACATCAAGTGCGCCGCCCCAGAAAAACCTGCCCTCTATGAAGTCAAAGACGGCAAGCCGAACCTTATCAACTTCCAGGTGGAAAACAGCGTCTACATCGCTCCGAAGGTCATCGACGACGGATACCTTGTCGTCGGAAAGAAGAAAGTGACCTTCAAGCGGCACAACTGAAAACCACGAACGAAACGAATAGGACGAGAGGAAAACACATGAACGAGCCAATTCAAGAAAAAGCGCCGCAACCGCCCGGTCTTCTTCCGAAGCACGTCCAGTCGTGGATCATCCTGGGACTTGCCGTGCTGATGGTCCTGATTATGTGGCTGACGGGAGGCAAGAAACAGCCGGCCCCTGCCAGGGCAAGTGGGCCTGTTGTGCAACAGCCACTGCCAGCCGAAGTCAACGAGACCAAGATTGCCGATCTCCAGAATCGGATTCAAGAACTTCAGCGGGAGCAACTCGCCGCGCAGAGTGCCCTTGCGCAACAGAGCCGCCTATTGGGCGCGGTATCTCCCGACCAGCAACAGGCGCAACCGAACTATGCCACTGGCAATTCATCGGGTGAACACACCGAGGACCCCATCAAGGCCGAGCGGAGGAAACGCGAGTACCTGTCGCTATTTGCTTCCAACATTGCCTTGAGCTATCGAAAGGCTCCATCTGCGCCACAGCCCGGCCTGCCCGAATCGCAATCTCAGCAACCGGAATCTCTTGCGAGCACCTCTACGGAAGCTGCGCTCTTGTCGCAGATGCTAAAAGATGCACAGCTTGGCGTTCCCTCGCAGCCTCTCTCGGCCAGTCAACCCAATGTTGTACCTTCGACCCAAACCCGCAACCCTTCGGTGAACGCAGCCGAAGCCAGCCGTCAAGCAAAGGAGGCAAACAGCCCTGCCGCCGCGCAGATAAACACGTCCCCCGCGGCGGCAGGGAAGACCTACATCCTCTTCGAAGGAACGGTTCTTGAGTCCGTTCTCATCAATCGGCTCGACGGGCAGTTTTCCGGCCCTGTCGAATGCCTCTTAACGAACGACATCTACTCCCATGACCGCCAGCACCTTCTCATCCCGGCAGGGTCGAAGGTCCTCGGCGAGACCAAAAAGGTGGACGCCTTTGGCCAGACGCGTCTCGCCGTTTTATTCCACCGCCTAATCATGCCGGACGGCTATTCCTTGAGTCTCGACCAATTCAAGGGACTTAACCAGACTGGCGACACCGGTCTCCGCGATCAGGTCAACAATCACTATCTCCGCATCTTCGGCGTGTCGCTTGCCGTTGGCGCTCTCGGAGCCGTTGCACAAGCCGGCACGGCGGGTCCGCTAACAGCGTCGGGTACTGACGTTATGCGCCAAGGGTTCGCCCAAAGCGCGGCGCAATCCTCGGCGCAGATCCTCGACAAATTCTTGAACATCATGCCCACGGTGACGATCCGCGAGGGCCACCGCGTCAAAGTCTACCTTTCGGGCGACCTGGCTCTGCCCGACTACAACAACCACAAAGTCCCCTCGGACCTCTGAAGGTCCCGGCAGCAAATCCCGTTATCGGGAAAAGGAGAAGAAGGCGTGAAACAGAAAGTTCTGGCAGTTTTGCTGGTCCTCACCCTATGCGCGGGAACCGTTTCCGCGCAATTCGGTTTCGGCGGGATCGTCTACGACCCGACGAACTATCACAACGCCCTGCTGCGGTACTTCCAACTCCAGCAGCAGCTCATTCAACTCAGGAATAGCTACACCCAACTGGTCTCGCAGTACAACCTTGCCGTCCGCATGGCTCGGAACATCCAGAACATGCCTTCCCGCTACCGTGCTCTGTTTTCGCAGTGGAGAAACACGGCCGCCCAGGACATCTACAGCAACACAGGAACGTGGGTGACTGGCATCAACTCGGGGCAGTTTCCTACCATCACCACCGGCTACCAGCGGGCGACAACCCAACTCCTTCAGTACAACCCCACAGCCCTAGCGGGGATGACTCCCGAGGAGCTTGAGCGGGTCAAGTCGCAGTATGCATCCGTTGAACTCTCTGACGGCGCCAACACCACGGCGATGGCCACCATTGGCTCTATCCGTGGCAATGCCCAGACCATCGAGAGCCGGATCACCAACCTCGAACAGGACTCCCTTTCCGGCGATCCCAATCTGAATACGGAAGTGTCCGTCCTCAACAAGATCAACGCGGCGAACGTTTTGACTCTCCGCACGGTCCAAGATTCCAATAAGCTGCTCGCCTCGCTGCTTGAGCAACAGACCATCCTGGCCAAGCAGCAGCGCGAGGCTACAACCAACGCCATCAATGCCGAGATCGCGCGCCGCGCAAGTCTCGCCGGCAACATGGCCCAAGTCACCAGCACACTAACGGATTCGCTTCAGCGTTTCCGGATGCCGTAGGCCCAACACTTCAAACTGCCTGTCGCGCCGAAGGAGCTATCACCATGGACTACCTGCAATTTATCTTCCAGGCCATCAACAATCTCCTCACGCAGAATCTCGGCTTCTTCGACGCGATGGGCCAGAACCTCTTCCGCGCCTTTGCCACAATCCTTGTGGTTTGGTATGGAGTGAAATCAGCCCTCTCCGCCGCAGGCGGCAGGCACCTCCTCAACTTTGACCACTTCGCAAGCCTTCTCCTGACCATCAGTTTCGGCTTCACGATGGTGAACTACTACAGCACGCCGATTCCGGGCTTCGGCGTCGGCTTCCATAACCTCATCACGGACGAGTCCCAATTCCTGGCGAACAGGATCAATCAGACCGAGCTGCAAACCGTCGAAGAGAGAATCGCGGACTTCGAAACACGCATGAACGCGCCGGGCGTAACGGACATCCTGGGCGTAGTCATCTACGCGGTCATCATCATCCTGCTTGCGGCAGCCCAGGCCATCGCCATCGTCGTCATCGCCTTTGGATTTATCGCCACGGCCGTATGCGTCCTCGTCGGGCCGATCTTCATTCCGTTTTTCATCGTGCCCAAGCTGGAGTGGCTTTTCTGGGGCTGGTTCAAGTGCTTCATCCAATACGCCTTCTACCAGGTCATTGCGGCGGCAGTCGTCTACATCATCGCGAATCTCATCCTGGGAATCCTGGGCTTGCAGCCCAGGGGCACGATCTCGACAGTCCAGCTCATAGAAGCGTTCCCCGTCCTGTTTATCACTTTCCTCGCCTCGATCTATGCGCTTCTGAAAATTCCCGCGCTCACGAACCACATCTTCAGCGGCACTTCGGGCGGATCTTCCGCAGCAATCCTGGGAGGGCTTCTCCCATGAACAAGGACGCGAGCTTCCAAGATGCCAAGAGGCTCTATCTCGAACAGTATGGCGATCCTATGGTGACCAATACCTATTTGAAAATTGCTCTCGCTCTCGTCTCCCTCATTGCCGTGGGCCTCCTCGTGCTCGACCTGAAGACGATCCGAACCTTCGAAGACTTCCGGCCCCTCGTCATCCGCATCGACGATCTGGGCCGGGCCGAGGCCATCAACTACCACCACTTCGAGTACAAACCCCAGGACGCCGAGGCGAAATATTTCCTGAGCCAGTTTTGCTCGCTCTATTACCGACGCAACCGCTACACGATTCAGGACGACTTTTCCAAGGCTCTCTATTTCCTCGACGGCAAGCTCGCGGATGGAATTCTGGACGCCTACCGCAAGGACGATATCATCAAGAAATTCATTACCAATACCTCCGCCCCTGAGATCGACATTGAAGTGAAGAAAGTGGCCCTCGAAGACATGCAGTCACCGCCCTACAAGGCCCGCGTGGACTTCTACATGGTCTATTACTCGCCCGCTGACCACAGCGAGCTCAAGCGCGATCTTTATACCGCGACTTTCGTGTTCGTTTTTAAGAGCAAAGTTCCAAACGAGCTAATCCCCATCAACCCTTTGGGAGTTGCGATCACTTATTTCCGCGAGGACCAGGCGTTCAAATGAGAAACCATCTGACAGCGCTGCGCGAGAAAAAGGGATACACACCCTCTGAATTGGCCGCCTGCGTCGGAGCAACGACGGCCACCATCAAGGCAATCGAAAACGAGCACTGCGATCCCGGTCTCTTATTGGCTTACGACATCGCGGAAGCCTTGAACGCCTGTGTAACCGACCTCTTTCCTCCAGTGCCCAGGAGAGTACGACTCGAAGAGTTCGCAGCGAGACCGTGGTACGCCCGTCTGTTTTGTGGAATGGGTGACTGACTCCGATGAGAACACAAGCAAAAGCCGGCGCGGCAGCGGCGCCTGACCCTCGGCCCAACCTCACCGCGCCACATCGTGCTTTCTCTGGTGACCGCGCCACCACCAGACGCCACAGCCCAGGCCATGACGTTTTTGCTCCTCATCAAGAACGGCGCGCTTCGGGAGAGCCTTCGGGCTTCACCGGCTTTCCGCTCCGCGCCGGCAATACAGGATGCCATTTGTTGGCGAGCCAACCCCCGATGCACTCAATGGAGGATCACCAATGGTCGCGAATTCACTCTTCCTGACCATCGCCATTCTCCTGGCGCTTGGATTCTGGCTCATGGGCGAACTCAAGTTCTTCATCCCCTATAAGACCGTTCTTCTCCATGAGTACGGGACCGTGATTTTCGCCTACATCGGTACCCTCTTCCTCAATCTCTTCGCCGCAGCATTCGCCCTCAATCGCAAGTTCTTCCTCAAGGACACGGGCCGAAAACTCTCTCACCTCGACAAACAGTTGCACGTGGGCCAGACCGAAGTGCGCGCCCCATCACTCGAAGAGGAGGCCGAATAACGTGTCCCGCGGCCACGGTCCCGACGAATATCTCAATCCGCGAGAAGTCGCGGAAACGAGCGCAGATCCCCGGCGTCCGGGCAACTCCTCGCCCTCACGGGAGCAGGGCCAGGGAACTACCACGCAAGAGGATGCTCGGCTGGGCCCGGGACGCGCCGCTGAATCAACGCAGGCGCGACCGAACGACCAGCGCGAGAAATACGAAGTTCGCGGAAAGACCTACTGGCTTCGCTCTTCCGAAATTGACACGCTCACCGAGATTGGCAAGTTTCGCGCCGTTGCAAGCAAGGATTTGGAAGAGTTCGCCTACCACGGAGACAAAGACCACACCGGAACGGAGGTGCAGAACCTTATCCGCCAGGGACTTGTCGCAGTGAAGGAAATCCCCCATCCGGAAATCAGTCCGCGCCGCCTCCTTACCCTGACGAAGCGGGGTCATCTGGTATTGACTGCCACGAAGAGCGTTCCCAAGAACCAGGCTATCTATCACGGATTTACCAAGCCCCGTGAGGCCCATCACGATGCCGACTTGTACCGGCTCTATTACACGGCAGCCGACAATATCGAAGGCCAGGGCGGGCGAAATCTTCGCGTAATGCTTGACTACGAACTGAAAAAGCGCGTTTACCACGACCTCGCGAGGCTCGGACCTCACCGGGAATCCACCGCAAAGAAAAAAGAGATCGCGGAAAGGCACGGGCTCCAGCTCGTTCGCGGAAAGATTCCGCTCCCCGACCTTCGCATCGAGTACGAAACCCGTGACGGTGAAATGGCCCGCGTAGACCTTGAACTTGCGACCGAGCACTACCGCGGGCGCAACCTGGCCGACAAGGTGCGCGCCGGATTCTCGATCTATGCCGCCGCGCAGGACGCCGCTGGTCTCCGCCGCGTCTTGGACCAGCGCGAATTAACAGCGGAGATTTTCTCCCTATGAAGATTCCAACTGAGCACATCGAACGGATCAAGTCACTCGGCTACACCGAATCCGAAGCCCGCTTTCTCTATATCGTGGCTGTTTTCTCCGGCTACTTCACCCTGGGACAGTTCCGGGTATTCACGGGAAGCCGGTACGGGAAGCGTGCGTCCTCTTTTGCTCAGAAACTTCTCAAGCAAGGCCACGCCTCGGTCCGCGACTACATGCGAAGAGGCTCCATCTTCCACCTTTTTTCCAGGACCATCTACGGCCAAATCGAAAAGGACAACCTCCGCAACCGCAAAAAGCACTCGTTCGATTTCATGCGCACACGGCTGGTCCTCTTGGACTTCATTTTGGCCAACCAAGAACTGGCCTATTTCGAGACCGAACAGGAGAAGGTCTGTTTCTTCTGTGACCAACTAGGGGTCTCCAAGGACTTCCTCCCCGCCAAGGTTTACGAGGGATCTTCCCGCTGCCAGCCAACCATTCGCTATTTCGTCGACAAGTTCCCGCTCTTTCTCGCCTCTCCTCTCTCGGGGGCTCCCCCTGTGGTCACCTTGAGTTATGTGGATTCGGGGTTTGAAGCACCATCGCATTTTGTCTCGCACCTTGCGGCCTATCAGGGTCTCTTCCGGCAACTGAACTGTTTCCGGTTTCTCTATATCGCGGCCAAGCAGGCCTATTTTGAAAAAGCGGAAGAGCGCTTCCGTTCCCTCGTGAAACGGCCCTTGGAATCCGATGTATCGAGCGAGATTCTCCGTTACTTCGAGATTCGGAGGAAATGGGACAACCACGAGTATGTGATCCCCGTGACCCCCGACCTCGAATTTCTGAATGAGGCGCGGCGGCGGTTCCACGGCGACAAGTTCGAGAGCCTCTATCAGACATGGCATTTAGGTGAACTCAACGAGCGGGACCTGCGGCTGGAATTCTCCCAGCTCAGGCCGGAGCGCGCGGTGTTTTTCCACACGTTTCTGGTGCATCCGCATGGTTCTCCGCTCGCTGTGGCTTCTCGACACGGTGACGGATGCATGAAAGACACAAATCACCGTTGGCGTCACGGTTCGCGTCACCCCGAGGGTGACGCGAAGTTGTTGGGAGCATAGAGGTTGCGCATGGCGCGACAATCAATTTGGACGTCGGCAAAACACCGGGTTGGGCTGGAGCGACCCCACTTTTGGCTGCCTTCGGCTGGCCAACACTTCGTGGGGTCGCTCCAGCCCCGCAAACAGGGAAACGCTCTGTTTGTGAAGTGTTTTGCCCGCGTCCAGTGAAGACAAAGAGGAGAAAAGGAGGAAACACATGTCCATCATTAACAAGCCCCCGCAGCACGTGAAGCGCGAGTACGAGTTGGAAGAACCCGTCGCACTCGTGGTCGAGAAGTACGCAACGTTCATCGACAGCACCCCTAATCATGTCGTCAATTCGGCTCTGAAGATGCTGCTGTGGAAGGACAGGCACTTTATGAACTGGAGAAAGCAGCAACAACAGGCCGCGCGGAAAGATGCCCCCGCCACAGCCACCCAAAAACCACTGGCAAGAGCATGATGCAGAGAATCCTCAACTCGAAGAACCTTGTTGCATCCGTCCTGGCGGCGGCCACGGGCATGACCCTCTATCTTCTGGTGCCCTTTCCCGAGGGCAATATCTTTCTGCAGGTCATGGCTCTGCGGTCGCCGTCTGCTTTTCAGGTTTTGAAATACTCGTACACCTTATTCCTGTTCTCGACCCCATACATTGGCTATTCCGTCGCGCTCTCTGGCCTGTACATTTTTGCGCTCAAGGCGAAGCAGCGCATCCGAGCCGGCCGATTGCCCCTCTTTCCCGACCCCCGGAAAAGAGACAGTCTTTTCCTCGTCGTCGGAGAGGTTCACAATCCTCGCAAGCAAGTCCCCGCAGAAAACCCTCAATGGCTCGTGATCCCCGAGAGGGGCTTGTTCACCGGCGTTGCTATCCTCGGAGCAATCGGATCAGGAAAAACGAGCTGCTGCATGTATCCGTTCGCGGAGCAGATTCTGGCCTACCGCGCGGGCGACACGGAGAAGAGGATCGGCGGCCTCGTCCTTGAAGTGAAAGGAGACTTCTGCCACCGGGTAAGAGAAATCCTCGCACGCCACGGCAGGGCCGAAGACTACGTCGAGATCAGCCTCGATTCCCAGTATCGCTACAACCCCCTGCACAACGACCTCGACGCCTACGCTCTGGCCTACAACATCGCCTCGCTCTTGAATAACCTCTTCGGGCGGGGCAAGGAACCATTCTGGCAGCAGGCCTACACGAACCTGGTGAAGTTCATCATCCTTCTTCATAAGGTTGCGTTCGATTATGTGACCCTGTTCGATGTTTACGAGTGTGCGATCGACAATGCCACACTCGAAAGAAAAATCAATGAAGCGGAACGCAGACTCACCGAGACCGATTCCGTGTTGCTTTGGGAGGAGGAGTATCTCAAGCACCCTCGTGACCTGGAACCGTTCAAGTTTCGGCTCGACGAAGAATCGAGACGCTACACAGCCCCTCTCACCCCAGGCCTTGCCGCTGTATTGAAGGACAAGGCCATTCAGTGGGAAGCGGAGAATGTGAGTGGGAAGAAGCCCGTTCCACAAGACAAAAAGGACCAGCTCGAAGCAGTCAAGCGCTGGTTCAACTACGATTGGCGGCGGATTGAGCCAAAACTACGCACCTCCATTGTTGAGGGTATTTCCGTCTTTCTGTCTCTCTTCGACGACAATCCATCGGTAAAGCGGACCTTCTGCCCTCCACCGGAATGCTACGACCCCCATGCCAATGCTGATTTCAAATTCGGCAAGCCTTTGCCTTCCTTCACATGGCTCATCGAGAACGGAAAGGTCTGCGCACTCAATTTTCCGATAGCCATGAACGCGGGCCTGGCCAAGGCCATCGGGGTAATGATGAAGCTCGACTTCGAGCGAGCGGTTTTAAACCGCGTGCCTCAGATGGAGGCTCATCCTGACCACTATTTCAGGCAGGTCATGTTCATCTGTGACGAGTATCAGCATTTCGCTACCGTGGGCGAAAGCGAGCCCACCGGGGATGAAAAATTCTTCAGCCTCTCCCGCCAGCCGAAATGCATACCGATCATCGCTACCCAAAGCATCAGTTCCCTGAAGTCCGCGCTCCCCGGTGACACCTGGCGCACGCTGCTCCAGACATTCCGCACCAAGATTTTCCTGGCTCTGTCAGACGACTTCTCGGCCAAAACCGCCAGTGAACTCTGCGGGCGCGAGGACAATCTCAAGGTCAGCTATAACCTCTCCGAGAGCGGCCACGATGCGCGAATTAGCCTGCTCACTGGAAAGGCCCTGTCCCACAAGTCCAACATCACTGCCTCCAAGAGCTACAACACACACACCGATTTTCGCTTCGACATGAAGACCTTCACGGAACTGCGCAACGCGCAGTCCGTAACCATCGCCTACGACGGCACGAACCCGATGCCGCCGATGTTCTGCTACTTGAAGCCGTACTTCAACGACCCCAACAAATCCTACTTCCGGCAACTCGCCGACGGAGAACTCTGATGAACGGATTCGAAACGATCCTGCCATTCCTGAAGCCCATCGAACACCTCATCCTCGACGACTCGATCAGCGAGGTCATGGTGAATGGCCCTAATCGTGTGTTTGTCGAGAAGGCTGGCTTTGTCGAAGAGGTCCGCGGTCTCTCGATAGGTGAGAAAGCGCTGATGGTTGCGGTGAAAAACATCGCGCGCCGCCTGGGCGACGATCTTTCGGAGTCCAAGCCGATCCTCGACTCACGTCTGCCGGATGGAAGCCGGGTTGCCGCTGTCATTCCACCCTGCAGTTTGAATGGCGTCACGCTGACCATCCGCAAATTCAACTCCCGGCACTTCGGCATCGAGGATCTCATCAAGGCCGGTACGCTGGAGCGATGGCTGGCGAACCAGCTTGAGAACTATGTTCTCGCGCGGAAGAACATCCTGATCGCCGGGGGCACAGGAACCGGGAAAACAACGCTCCTGAATATCCTTGGGAAATTCATTCCCCCGGATGAACGAATCCTCCTCATCGAAGACACCTCCGAAATCCACATGGACCAGGACAACCTCGTCCGCTTCGAAGCCCGGCAGCCACAAAACGGCCTGCCGGCAGTGAGCATCCGTGACCTCTTGAAAGCAGCCCTCCGCCATCGCCCAGACCGGATCATCCTCGGCGAGATACGCGGCGGTGAGGCATTCGATCTCTTGCAACTCCTCAATACGGGCCATTCAGGAAGTCTTTCGACCGTCCACGCGACATCGGCCAAGCAGGGCCTCGCAAGATTCACCAGTTGCGTCCTCCAAAGCGGAATTGACCTGCCCTATCGCGCCATCAAAACCAACATCGGGGATTCTCTGAATGTTGTTGTGCAACTCGAACGACGGCCCGGCAGGCGCTTTGTTTCTGAAGTCGTCGAAATCCATGGCTACGACCCCGATGCGGACGAGTACGACTTCGGCGCGATCTATCAGAGCCGCCAGGAGCAGCCATGAACGCCCCTGAAAAACCTACGCCCCCGGCACCATCGGCGTCGGAATACATCCTCGACAACTTCCAGCCGGACGACCGCATTGCTGTCCTGGTTCTCAACCGGCAGCGAAGCGAAACCACGCAAAGGATTACGACAGCACAAAAAGCCGCAAGTCCCGAGTTTCAAGCCTGGCTTCGCTACAAGAACGCCAATGGAGCCGACATTTATGTGGGAATGAACCCCCTCAGACGTGACGCCTCAACCCGCACCAAAGACGACATCGAAAAGATCAGCCATGTTTACCTTGACCTGGACCACGGCGGAACCGCCTCCCTTGAAGCGCTAGAGAACAGCGACCTCGTTCCGCGTCCGAACTACGTCTTGAATACGTCGCCGGACAAATTCCAAGTAGTTTGGAAAGTCGAAGGAATGACCGTCGAGGAGGCCGAGGCCCTGAATCAGGCCATGGTCAGGGAATTCGATGGCGACCAGGCAGCAACGGATTCAACACGCGTATTGCGCCTGCCTGGCTTCGCAAACAAGAAGTACAACGAAGATTTCTATGTTCAGGCCCGCACCGAATCAATCCAGACTTACCACCTCCGCGACTTCAAGCTCCAAATCGACTCACAGGACGCTCCCCGCCATTACCATGAAGAGGCTGCCCGCAAACAATCGGCTCCAAGTAGCACCCTGAGCCAATCTGAGCACGATTGGGCCTACGCAAAACGAGCCCTGGCGCGTGGGGACGACCCCGAAGAAGTCATCCGCCGAATCGCTGACTACCGCGCCATTGACAAGCACGATCCCGCGTATTACGCCCGGCACACAGTCACCAAAGCTCAGGCCGACCTCCAGCCTCAGGTAGTTCCCAACGAGCGCCTTCGCACACACGTGGCGGAGGCTGATGAACAAGAGCACGACCGGGGTAAGACTCCATGAATCAAAACATCTTCATTGAGCCTCAACAAAATGTTTCCGCACGTCTCGAAGAATGCCCTCTAACAGTGAAAGAAGCGGCAAAGTATCTTGGTGTCAGTCCGCAGACGGTGTATCTTTGGGTTGAGCGAAAGCAGATTCCCCATCTCCGCGTGATGGGTCGAAATATCCGGTTTCTCAGGTCGGATCTCGAACCCTTCCGCGCGTCGTTCAAACAGGAGATGGAGAATGAGTAGACCAGTAGAGCACGACGGCGTTGTCTATCGTCGTGAAGGATCAAAATTCTGGTGGATCTGTTACCGGGATAGGGCCGGGAAGCGCCAGAGGGAATCATCCTTCACCGAAGACTGGCAGGAAGCGCACAAGATGTTACGTGCGCGGCTTGAAGCCAGGGATGGCAACGTTTTGCAGGTTGTTCGCAAAGGAGAAAGTCTGAGCTTTGGTGAATGGGCGGATTTCTTTCTGGAAAACTATTCGAAGCCGCCCGTCCGTCAGCTAGGGACACACAATGCGAACTTGCGTTGCGTTCAGCATTTGAAGAAGGTCTTCGCTACTAGACGCCTGATTGACGTAGGACCTGACGAAGTCGAGCTGTACCTTCGTGAAAGGCTTCGTCAACGCGTCAAGGTGAGGCTCAGCAAAGGCTACCGTGAGCAGGGTCCGATCAAAGCTACCACGGTTCACCAGGAGTTTCGGGTGCTTCGACGTATGTTGAATGTAGCGGTTCGGAAGAGGCTGCTGACATCGAATCCGTGCGCGATGGTGGAATTCCCAGTTTCCCTTAAGGGGCTTTTCCGCCCGCACTACGTCACGTGGTCCGAACAGCAGCGAATCGAAAAGAATGCAATGCCGCACCTGCGGAATGCGATTCGCATCATCGCGGAAACCGGCTTGCGAGTGAAGAAGGAACTACTTCCGATGAAGAAAAACCAGATCGACTTCATCAACGCGGTCCTCTGGATTCCGGATTCCAAGACACCGAACGGCGTCGCGGAAATCCCGTTGTCGAAGCCCGCATTGGAAGCGTTCCGTGACCAAGCTGCAATCTCTGGGAACAGAGAGTTCCTCTTTCCCAGCGATCTAAACCAAGAAGGACACTTGAGGTCCCTGCGGACTGCCTGGAGAAAGGCTCTGAAAAGAGCCGGAGTTCCTTATTTCAGGCTGTATGACCTGCGCTCCACCTACGCGACACGGCTCAGTGCCGGAGGCGTTGCGGACGAGTGGGTCATACAAATGCTTCGCCAGGGAGACTCTCAAGTGTTCAAGAAGTATTCGCAAATGAAGCTACAGATGAAGAGGGAAGCGCTGGACAAAATCAATCGCCGGGCCAACGAAATGTCAGGAGTTTTGACACAGCACGGTTCTGGTGACAGGGGTTTTGACACAGTTCTGACACAGTAAGGGGTAAACAGTGGGTTTTCGGAGTTTGCGAACGCGTGCAAATGCTTTAAAATCATTACAAGTTCCCTCTGTGGGCGTGTAGCTCAGCTGGGAGAGCACCTGCTTTGCAAGCAGGGGGTCGCCGGTTCGATCCCGGCCACGTCCACCAATCCTTTTGACTGCAAAAGACTTACAGGACTCGTACCTCATTTATTTCTTCTGCTGTGCACGAAGTGTGCAAAATAGCGCTCATCGTAGCCACTGTGCACAATCATTCAGAAACCAAGATCGCTGAAAACACGGAGCGTCTTTGCCATATTGGAATTGCTGGAAATGGAGGACCGATGCTTAAAAAGCAGGTGCGTTCGTCCTACCAAGAGTTCCAAGAATTCCGACCTGCCCGGCCGATTCCAAAGGCGAATTTACAGCGCTGATCGAGCTAGATACAAAAGTTTGTCGGTGTTCCTAGCTGACTTGAATGCAAACGCGACGGAATTCGCTTCGACGTCTTCTTAGCGAGGCGAGTTGGCAAGTTCCTCGCGAAGCGGCATCAAAGTCTTGCTCGGCGTCCTGATGTTTGTCTTGTTCCTGGCCGTGCTATTCGCGTCCGACCTGATCACCTGGACGATTCGACGAAAACCCCGAGCAGAATCGGAATTACTCCGAGTCGCACGTAATCCGTCCAGAATCGATGCCAACCGCAAAGATCACTTCCCACAAGCCGACTTTTCATTACTGATCCGTCCGAGTGCTTCTAACTAATTGAAAGCGCTCACGAAAGGATAGACCAAGGCGGAAATTGTGGAGATGCTGTTTGCCACGGCAAATGGAGACCGTACCCATGGCAAAGAGCAGGACAAAGCACAATCGGGCACCCAAGCACGTTCTGAAGCTTCCGGACCTTGAGCAATCGAAATCGGCCGTTTTGAACAGCCTGACGTCTCGAAGTTCACAGCGAACTTATGATCATGCGATCAGAGAGTTCATCGAATGGTACTGTTCGGAACCCAGGCTCGCCTTCAACAAGACTGTGGTCACACGCTACCGAATTTCCCTCGAGCAGCGGCACTACGCTTCAACCACGATCAACCTGCGTCTGGCTGCGGTTCGGCGGCTGGCCTACGAGGCTGCCGACTGCGGTCTGCTCAGCGCAGATCTGGCTGCCGGCATCCGGCGCGTTAAGGGCGCAAAACGGCTGGGGATGCCTGTCGGCAATTGGCTGACGGCCGAACAAGGCAAGCAATTATTGTTGACGGCAAATGGATCAAGTCTGCGAGGCAAGCGTGACTATGCCACCTTAGCAATCCTGCTTGGATGCGGGCTACGAAGGGCGGAATTGACTGGATTGCGCGTTGAAGACATACAGCAGAGAGAGGAGCACTGGGTCATAGTCAACCTTGTTGGCAAGGGAGGCCACATACGGACTGTTCCGGTTCCGGGTTGGGTCAAATCTGGAATTGACGATTGGATGACGGCCTCTGAAATCACAACGGGAACTCTACTTCGTTCGATCAACAAGGCTGGCAAGATATGGGGCACCGGATTCAGCCCGAAGGTTATTTGGGGTGTCGTGAAACAGAAAGCAGAGGACTGTCAGATTCCGTCTCTCGCACCGCACGACCTTCGCAGGACCTGCGCTCGCCTCTGCCATCAGGCTGGCGGTGAACTGGAGCAGATTCAGTTCCTGCTGGGACATGTCTCCGTGCAAACGACAGAGCGATACCTAGGTTGCAAACAGCGATTCCGCAACGCGGTGAATGATCGGATCGGGCTGGAACCTGACGCGCCGGGATCTCCGTAGATCCCGCGCGCTGCTGGCCCAGATTGCGAAATAGACTGAGGGTAGTTAGCGACTTGGCGATAATGCGCTCATCGAAAAAGCCGTAGCGAGTTAATCGGCAACAATCACTTGTCCGAGCAGCCGGTTTTACACCCAGTTGCGACTGATGCACGAGCCGAGTTGCTGTGTGCAAATCCTATCCAGTTGCCGGGGATTAGCTTCCTACTACGTTCTCGCAGCTCTCATTAAGGCCCCGGCAGCGTTGTCTGCAAGGCGCTGGGACGGCGCCATGATGGATATGATCAGGTTTCCTATTATCCTCATATTCCTGTG
This sequence comes from Terriglobia bacterium, assembly GCA_020073585.1. GTDB lineage: Bacteria > Acidobacteriota > Terriglobia > Acidiferrales > UBA7541 > Acidiferrum. The sequence continues at coordinate 85,985 of JAIQEV010000002.1, read as the reverse complement.
CCGATCCGCATTCGAGGGATATGTGCCTCCAGCTGTTTCATAGATAAACCGCCCCGCCAGTGAGTCCCACGGACCGAACACACCCCCTGTAATTGGCTGAAACGGATCGTCCTCGCGTGTGACGACAATATTGTTAGGGCGAGTCGACGCTGCGGCAAGAGACAGCGCGGGCGATCCTTTCTCGCCATCCTGAATGTATGCGCTGGTGTCTTCCGATGCCCGTTTCATCGCTAACCGGCGGGGTTTTGTTTCGTCCGTATCTGATATCTTTTTGCAATAAAATGTCATCGTCGGCAAACCCGTCGTGTCGGGTAGCACGTAGAGTGATTCTCGTTTGCGGCCCGTCTTCAACGCGGCACCGCTTTTATCGGCGTAGTAGAGGCTGCCCTTGGCTGGCGCAGATACGACAGCCATGCACGTTTGCAGGATCTTCCCAAGATTTTCATCCGCCACAATCTTCGCATAGGCAATCGAAACAGACCAGTTGGGCTTTCTGTCAAGAAACGAGTTCGTACCGTCGATTGGGTCCACGACGAAGACGCGTGTGTCGAGCGGAAAAGCGTCTAGATTTGCTTTGCTGCACTCGCCTTCTTCACCAAAAAACACAGCGTCTCGATCCAATGGCACCAGCATCCGTTGGATTTCATGCTGCGCAATTCGATCTGCTTCGGTTACGCTACTCCCGTCTGGATTGGTTGTCGTGGGGACATCTTTGCGGTTCGCCGGCTGTGCCTCGCGCCACCGTATCGCAGCTTGCCCGGCCGTTGTCGCTGCGTCGATGAGCGCTTCAATATTGTCGACCATCAATGCCTTTTACCGGGAGTTCTTGCGGCGTGACCAGCGCTACCTTGTTTGCTGGCTTGGGCTGAATACGGCAGACGATCTTGTCTGGTTTCACCGTGACGCGCGCGATGGCAAAACCATCAAGCAATTCCTTCACCAGAGTCTTGGGATCGTTGATGAATTTCTTCATGGCCAACTGATAGGACTTTGCTTTCTCGACGCTCCGCAGTAGATCCGAGTTTTCTCGAGGGCCTATTTCATCCGAGAGGTCTTACGCCTTGATTACTAAATTCATTTGGTTGCAAACCATAGAAAGGATTTAGCAACTCCCATTTTGACATGCGGGCATCATTCAAATCATCAATGAATCGCTTCAACCCAACATAGTATTCGAGCCCTGTCTTTGTTGCCTCAGGGTGCAGTAAGGCGTACTGACTCGGAATAAAAATTCTTGGTATATAATGATGAACAGCTGCTTTTCCGTGCTTGGCTAATCGTTCCGAGGTTCTCTTTATTGTGTCGCTCGAATCATGACCCAGAATGATGTGAATCCCGACCTTTGGGAACACATCCTCTAACTTCCTGATCATTTTAAAATAACCATCGATAGTTCTGGGTCCCTTACCATACATGCGGTTTAGCACTTCGTCTGAAGTGCCATCCATGGTGACTGAAAACCTATCAACCCCAAGGGATCTAAGCTTCAACAATTGAGAATCGTCAAACACTGTAGACGTTTGAATACTGAATCTCGCACTTTTGAATTCCTTTCGCCGAAAAGAATCAATGATTGCCACAAAAAGTACAAAGTCTTCCTCTGGAGTCGGTAGCGTCCCTGTAGAGATGTTTACCACCTTTAACTCATCTTTGTGTTGAAGTTTTTCACATATTTCGCTGGTAATTCTTTCAAGATTATCCACATAATCAGTGGGTTTATTCAAAAAAAGAAGCCGCGAGCAAGACTTGCAACGAAGACTACAACCAAGGACGGGATTGACGAATACTTTTTCAGGAAGGGGCGTGCCATCATATTCCCTTCTTTCAAGGTACCATGGCGAAACAGCCGACATGATGTCGTAGAGCCTAAAGCTCTCAAACACACGGATAGGTTCGGCCTCGTAGAAAAGTTGCGCAGTCTGTTTTCTCAAAGGGGTGTCTTTATCTCCTTCAACAGACACGGAGTAGGGAGTGACGATCTTTGCAGTTTTATCGCCTAAAAGGGCATTATGCGCCGCAGAAAAAGAATATCCATTTGCTTGATGGAGTAACGTTGCTGCTTCCATCTGGGAAGCAGTCTTACCAACCGAATTGACAAAGTTGACCGATGCTCGCTGCGCGTCCATCACTCTTACACGCCAAGTTTCGTATCCATACTTAGTAGCGCACTCCTCGATATTAGCGGCGCTTTGCTCAAAAGATTCGGTAGCGATTCTTATCTGATTCGGTGTAATAGGCTCAGCACTATGAACGTGCAATTTCAGGTTTGACATCGTGTCGATCTCCTTTACTGATAGGAATTTGCTTTTTCGACGCCACCGTAAAGGGCCCAGCGCGAAACCAACTTAATCGTTCGTGGACCGGGGTTCGATAGTGCGCTTCGGGAAGAACATGCCCTTCTGCCGTTCCACGACCTTTGCCACTCTGGAACCATCGCTTCTGGTCGTCTCAATCGATGTTCGCGGGAAGAGGAGTCCACGTTGCACCGCCTCTGTACGATGCGTCCGATCACCACCTTGGTAGGTATCTGCCGTCCGCTTCGGGAAAAAGATGCCTCGCGATCCGTCATGAGTTTCGCCAATGACCGCACCGTCATCCTTGCGTGTTGCAACTGCCACTCGCGTGGTAGAAAGGATGCCTTTCTCGGTCATTTTCACTTCGGCTACAATCTCCCCGGTTTTCTTCGAGCGCACCACCGCAACCTTATCGGTGAAGATGATGCCTCGTTGTTCGATGGTCGCCTCTAATGCAAACTTGAATTCATCTCTGAGCGCGCCGATTGCTCCTTTCAGGAGCAAAGCGTCGTGCTTGCATTCCTGGCAGCGCGTCGGAAGCTCCCAGCCGTACTCTTTGCACTTCAACTGAAAACCTGTCGCAAATTCCATCGACTTTCCGCATTGAGAACAGGGAATCGACCGCGGAGCACATTTTTCACGGCAATCCTTGCAGTACCGTGGTGGTTTATCCCAGTCGCGCGAAGCAGGAATGCTGGCAGTGCAAATCTTGCAGGTTACCGTATACATCTTCGCTTGACGGACTTGCTTGCAAGACTTGCATAACTTGGGCGGGGCATCCCAATTTCTGTTGGCGTGAATCGTCGACCCACAGTCCGTGCAGCGGACGTCATACCACTCAGCTTCTTTGCGATGTTTGCAGGGTTTGCAAAGTTTTGGCGGATGATCCCAATCCCGGTGAGCCTGGATAGTTGTGCCACAGGATGAGCAATGAACCTCGTACCACTTTGCTTCGTTGTGCTCCTTACACGGCTTGCAATATTTGGGAGGGTGATCCCAATCGCGGTGAGCCTTGATTGCGGTGCCGCACGAAGCGCAGTACACGTCATACCACTCGGCCGCTTTCCGGTCCCTGCAAGTCTTGCAGATGCGCGGAGGGTTGGACCAATCCTCACAAACCCGCATTTCATCGCCGCAACATTCACAGGAGGAGCTATACCAGTTCGCCATATCAACCTCTTCGGCGAAACTAGGTTAGCATGGCGGGAGCGAGGACGGGGCAATCAGGAGCGGTGCTAAACAAAAGTGCTGGTGCCCCAGGCCCAGACTCCATATTTAATCAAGCAGGAGATTTGGTGCCCCATGTCCGCGCTTCTGAAAAAGAACAGATTCATTCTCTCTATCACGACGCGTAGCCGCCCGTTCCCAGCCTATTGAAGAGCAAAAGTCCTTTACTGGATCAACCCTTGGGGAAGACTCGTAATGATTGAAGGGTTCTGAATTTCCGTGAACTAACGTTAATGAAGCACTCGGTCGTCGATGAAATGGTCCGAAGCAGTGTCTTGTCGACATCGTTAAGTCTATCTTTTACTCGGAGTAACTGCCAGCGGTTGAGTATGTAGGCCGCAAAGTCTGCAAGTTGAATCAGCCGAACGAGCCGTGAGTTGGCGAACAGTATGCCGCCTGCGTGGAAAGTGGGTGCTAACTGCGGCGCAATAATCGCACTTCCGCTTTTGAGTCTTCCCTCATCCACTATCACGCAAGCGGTTGCGTTACCTTCGTTCAGGTGCGCATGCACTCGCGATAGAAGGAAGATCAACGCGAGGTCTTCGTGGTTGCTACACTTTAGTGGGCCGAGACCTTCAGGCCAATTGGCCTGACCACGTACAACAGATGCATTCTCTGGATCAAAGGTCTGCACAAACACTTTGAATCGGCACGTCACAAAAATCTCTGACATGCAGCGAAAGATGGCCAGTCGTTGCTGCAGATCTAGCTTTTTATACTCACCCTTGCCCGCCCAAATGTCAGCAAAGTGGAATTCGGGATCTTTGAGCCCAAGTTCGCTAAGAAGCGCCAGAGCATCTGGCAATTGATCCATGAGATCAGGAACTAAATGCGGCGGGACAACTACTGCAATCCAAGTTTTCCTCTGCGTATGAAGACCAGGAGTACCCAAACCAGGTGACCCGGTATCATCAATGAACACCCTGATGATGACCGGTCCTCAATTCATCTGCCAAGTTTATGTTCTTCTTCCCGCGTACGCTCGCCATAGCCCAATCGTATCAGTGGATCGGCCTGTGTTGTTCATTTGGCCGGTGCCGGACGAAAGAACGCCAACTCGGAAGTTTCCACCTCAACTCTTGACTTCATGCCAACCCACTAATTGACCAAGCCTTACGCGCTGGAGGCAAGATAGGTCCCCGAAAACGCGCTTGTATTGACTGGTCTGGCCAGCTTCTGGGGTGGTCGGCCACTGTACACGAACTGTGCGCGAATCAAACGCTTTCAGTTCATTGGGGTTAGCTTTTGAGCGAAAGCAGATTCCCCGATTTGTTGGAAACGTTAGTACTTACAATGAGTGTTGAAGTTGTTGGAATTGAGTGCCGTGCTTTGCAAGCAGAAGTACTGTATGGAATTGATGGAAACGTAGGAACTATCAAGCATCTGCGCGCGGGCAGACAGGCGCTCCCCCCGGTCTGATGAGGAAGATCGACAGAGGCGGTTATGTCAGGAATGGCACGCTAGGACTCTACAGAATGCAACCGAGGGTCGGTGCGCACTAATCTTCAGGGATCACAAGAGCTATGACGGACTGGAGCGAAGCTTTCGCCTTAACAACAACCGAGCAGTCAGCAAGTCGGCTCCCATCGCTGGTAGTCCACCAATTCAGATTCTCGACAGCTTCACCGTATTCTTGCCGGTCGAACACCTGGTGGATGACAGACTTGTCGGGCACGCGCCAATTCGGGTACATGCGGATTCCGGCATCGCGCGCAGCCTGATTGACTGTAACGTGAACGGCCCTGAGCACCGGTACGACTCCCTGGGGATCGCGCGACGGAGTCTGCCGTGGGTTCGTTCGTTGACCCCTTTTGTGACCGAGTTTAGCATCCAGCAAAATGCATGCCTGGGGCAAAGCTTTTACGATCCCAATAATCGATGCCTGAACGCTTGCTTCGGGGCAGAATTCCGACCGGATACGGTCAATCGTCTCGAATGAGATTTCTTCACGGCCATCAAGCTTGAGCAAATCTGACAAGAATCCGAGCTCGCCGGCAATCACGTCCATTAGCGCTTCTTCGGGGTCTTGCAGGGCGGCCCCGTGTGTTCTCCGAAACATGAGCCGCATTTGAGGTGTAAGCGTGAAGAGGTGAGCGAGTTCATGCCACTTTGAAAAATAGGCGCGAAAGACCTTGTCTCCTCGGCAATCGATGACGGAAACAAAAGGGGGTTCCCAGCTTTGGGCATGCTGTCTCTTGATGGTTATCGCATAATCCTGTTCACGAAGCTCGTTGCGAAGGTTCGCGAAAATCGCCTCGCCCTTTGACACAAACTCCTCGATGATCTTGTCGAGGTCGCTGTCCGAGTGTATTTCTCGGAAAATGGTGCCGGCGTTACCGGCAGCCGCGTTTAGCAATGCGGTCAGAGATCGGCAATTGTAGTTCTTGGCGATCGATCGGATTTTCCGACGGACATAGCGAACAATTTCGGATACCGGCTTGCCCGATTTCTTCAACCCAAGGTCATTGGCCAGTTTGCCGATCTGCGGTTTGGTATCGAGGCGGCTCATCCGTAGGTTTTCTTCAAGACGTTTTTCAGAGCTTTGTGCAAATCCTTCCATTCCTCGACGGATACAATGCCTTTTAATCGTGTGCTTCTTCGGGCGACCACGGAATTGTAAGCTTCCAACAAATCCATCGTCTCCTTATGCGTCAAGTGCAGTTCCTCGGCAGCCCGCGATAACTCAACAGGGATGAGGATGGGTTTTCGGACGATTGGTTCTTCGCCTTCGCCCGTCGCCAGGTACTGCACGGAAGCACCTAGCGCTTGTGCGATGCTAAGCAACAGTTCCAAGCCAATGTTCTTGCCCTTGTTTTCGACTTCGCTTAGAAAACTCTTACTGATACCCGATTGGTCCGCGAGCTTCTCCTGTGTCCAATCCCTGGCCTCGCGAACCTGCTTGATACGTTCGCCTACAGTCGCCATTCAACCCCCCGATAAGGTTGCTGCTCGCGAAGAATAGCAGAAGCGAGAAGATTCGTAAATTAGGGATTGCATTGCCTGTGGATATTCGGTATAACGAATATGTTCGTTATCCTGAAAAAAGGGGGCGTGTTCTCGAACGTGAGGCGTATAAGCACTTCGCGGTCTGGGGCTTCCTTCGACGAAGCAGCAGTCGAAGCGGTCTGGCAAAGGGGCTTTGTGGTGCCTAGAGTGGATCCACGGCGATTACGTAAGGATGCGTGCGGAGCCTGGACGGATCGGAATTGCTACGGTGAAATCACCGTGAATGGAAAGGGCTGGGAAATCGACCACATCGTATCAGTTTCGAAAGGCGGCACAGACCATATTTCAAATTTACAGCCCTTGCAATGGCAGAACAATCGCAGCAAGGGCGAAAGCTCTATCGGCTGGAGTTGCGCTGTCGTCGCGGTGCAATAACAAGGGGGATGCGGGCATGGCATCTGCGAAGGAACATATGTTGATTGGCGCGGGCGTTGCGGCGGTCGGGTGGATGTTGTACTGCAAGATTGTGGAGCGTCCCTTGGACCTCGGGGAAATCGTTTTGGCAGCAGGCGTCGGGTTGATCGGGGGGTTAGTGCCAGACCTATTTGAACCCGCCATTCATCTCAATCATCGACAGTTCTTTCATAGCTATCTGGCCGCTGGCCTGTTGACGGGGGCCAATCATCACGTTTCCCAGAATGCAAATCTTCGGGCGGAGACGCGCACTGCGATTCACCTGGCATCGCTAGGATTCATGAGTCATCTCGTGGCCGATGCCCAAACGCCGAAGGGGTTGCCGTGGGCGTGAGATCTCTTCACTGATGGGATTCGATGGAGCCCGTTGAGCAGTCTGACAGGTGAATGATGCCCGATTCCAAAGGAGGAAACGTGGATGAGTAAACAGTGCCAATCAGGTCTTGATGATCGCTGTCGCGACGACGATGGAAGCATACGAAGAAAGAGAGGCGACACACTCGTAGGGACGTTGCGCCGCGAGTATGGCCCGGACTTTGCTCCTGGTACGAGGAGCGACATGAAGCTGGAAACTTTCCTCAAACAGGAAGGCGTGAATTCGCTGCGCGAATATCTGCGCCGAAGAAGGTAGGAGGAACTGATGGCGACACATAGGATTGTCTGCATCACTAAACATCCGACTCATCAAGACCGATATCACCGGATCACGCACGTGGGTGTGGGCACGGACCCGGCGGCGGCGTCCCAGAAGCTCGACGTGGCCACGGTCATCAGCAATATCAAGTCGGCTTCCGGTGATCGGTACTATGTCCAGGGTTCCGATAATTCGAAGGCCAGTGTGATCGTCCGCCGCTGCCCTCACTGCACGGGCCATCACGATGTCATAGCCACGACGCCCGACGACACAAAGAAAGACAATCTATTGGAATTGAGAGATTGCAGTTGGCGATAGAAGTCGGTTGGGTAAAGGCAACACACTGGATCCGCCGAAGGTACGAGATATTTGCGGCGAGGAGAAATTATAGGGTCGTCCGACCTCGATGACCTCACGAGCCAGTTGAGATGGATGCGAGCGTAGTTCAGTTTTGGCGGGCTCGGCCGCTTTCGAAGAAGGATGACCGCACTCCACAGGAGAAGGACAAGATGGACCATAAACTGATCGTCAACAAAGTCGAGAAGAATTGGCCGGATCGTTACATCAAGGGAGCGCAGATCCTTGAGTTGGCCGGCAGCCCGTCCGATTGGGTCGTCAACCAGTTGGTCCCGGGCAGCGGCGTGGACCCGGAGATCGGGCCGGCACAATCGGTCGACCTCGACCTGCAGGCGGAACCGCATGGTGTGAAGAGATTCCAGACCCGTAAGCCGAAGACGAATCCGGGATCATGAGTTTTCTCCCTGAAGAGGACCAGGAGTTCCTCGACAGCAATGGCATCAAATACGAGCTACTGACCGAGAAGAGCTCCGATGGTGCCGAACGTCGCGGCGTACTCTTCCCCGGGTTTGCCTTCGACGGCAACCTGCGGATGCAGAAGGAGGGCGCGTTGGTGGTGTGCGAGAGCTGCGATCTTCTCGTGTTGGTACCGGACGGCTACGCTACCACCAAACTCGACAGTTTTTATACGCTACCGCGGCTTAAGCGTCCTGACGGAGGCGATCCCCAAGCCGCCAATGGGGAGACCGCACTCTTCAAGAAGGCGTGGCAATTCTGGTCGCGCCACCTGGATGACAAGGAATGGCGCGTGGAAATCGATGGCCTGCGCACGTACCTCAGTTACATCCGCGGCGAGCTGCGGAACGCGTGATGGTTCGCCTCACCTTCACAATACTCGATGAGCACTACAAGCAGCTGCGCCGCTCGCTCTTTCGCGATGAAAACGAGTACGGCGCCCTCATTCTATGTGGCCGCTCGCAACAAGTGGACCCGTGGACTGGAGTGCTGGAGGAGCGAGCGCTCGTTCGCGAAGTGATAGAGGTACCGGAGGAAGCTTTCCTAAAGAGAACGCCTATCTCGATGACCTGGTCCACAACGCCTCTTTTCAGGCTCGCGAAGGCGGCGATGTCGAGGGACTATGCCATTTGTGTTGCGCACTCGCATCCGCGTGGCGGCCTTTTTTTTTCGGACTTCGACGAAGTAGCAGATAAAGAATCCTTCGAGATCGTCTTCGGTCGCATGGAAATCGAACGGCCGCATTTCGCGATGGTCATGGACAATGAGGGTGAATTCTTGGTTCGAGCATATGGTCCGGACCTTAAACCGCAGCCCGTGAAGCTGACGAGAGTCCTCGGCGACCGCCTAGAGACTCGCTATCCAGGCCGCGGCCAGGGCATTCCGCAGGCGGAGTTCGACCGCCAGACCCGTGTGTTTGGCGCCCGAACGGTGGAAGACTTGGCGCAGCTCCGCGTGGGGATCGTTGGTTGCGGAGGCACGGGCTCGGCGGTCGCCAGCTTATTAGCCCGGATCGGCGTGTCGCGATTGGTGCTTATCGATGCAGACCGAGTCGACGAAACAAACCTGAACCGCCTGCATTTTTCTACACGAGCCGATGCCATCGCGGGCCGCTACAAGGTCGATGTCGTAGGTGACGCGATCGCCGCGATCGGGCTTGCGCGATCGGTGGTGCGAATGATTTGCTTCGTCGACGCGCCGGAATGTCGCGACGCGCTTCGCGCGTGTGACGTCATTTTCGGCTGCACGGACGACCATTTGGGACGTAACTTCCTCAACCGCCTAGCCCATTTTTACTTAATTCCGGTGATCGACCTTGGGATCCTGATTGACCCGAATGGCCAAGGCGGCTACGACAGCTTCGACGGACGCGTGACGGTTGTGCAGCCAGGCTACCCCTGTCAAGTGTGCCGCCAGCTGATAAGTCCGCAGCGGATGCTCGAGGAGAGCATGCATCGGCGTGACCCGCAGCTATATGAGCAGTACCGCCGTGCCGGATATGTCGAGGGCGGGACGGATCCGAGTCCAGTGGTGGTGACGTTCACCACCGAAATTGCTGCAGTGGCCGTGAACGAATTCCTGCATCGCCTTACCGGCTTCCGAGGTCCCAACGGACACTGTGCAGAGCGCCTACGGCGCTTCGATTGGATCAAGGATGCAGACAGTATCCCAGGCGGCAAGCGCAACCCCGGCTGCCCGCTTTGCGGACTGCGGAAGTACGATGGCCGGGGGGACATGACGCCGTTCCTGAACCAAAGCTAATGCGCCGCCTCCCTCTTTCGCTGATTGAGCGGATTTTCTGTCTGCCCTTCATGCGCAGGCCGCGATTCCTCGCGCTGGCGGCACCTGAGTCTCCGTCACTGGAGGAATTGCGGCCGAACCTGATGGTTCTCGAGATTCGCGGCGGGTACTTGAAGTGGGCTCATTTGTCATGCCCTAAATGCGGTGATCACATCCAGTTGCCGCTCGTGGGGACGACAAGGTGGTCCGTCAAAGTCGATCTGCTTCGCCGTCCGACCCTTGCTCCTTCGATCTGGGAGACGGAAAGCTGTGGCGCGCATTTCTTTGTTGAAAAGGGGGAGCTGCTCTGGTGCGAGCGATTGTCCTCTGGCGAAAATGCGACTCTGTTCGGATGCTGACTGCGTGACAACCGATTTGGTTCTGGGTCGTCGAGGTCGGAGAGGGATTTCGCCGAACCGGTCGGCGCACTTTGGATCCGACTCGCAGTCGCGTCAACTTTGGATGATCGTGAATTAGATGCGTGGCGCATTGGGATCGGGTTGCAGGACCAAGGCGAATGACGCCGATTCCTGGCGGATGAAGGCACACTCGGAAGCGATCCATTAGCGTGTGGCAGCGATTACAAATTCACCCCGTTACAGTATTTGGAGTGGACCTCTGGAGTGAGGCAGTTTCGTAATTCGCACTTTGAGCGAAAACACACTCTTGTCATTCGTTAAGATATTTGTTTTTATAGGTTTGGAAGGATTCTAACCACACAATAAACAGAGAATGCTCAATATACAATGACAGTTTATTGTGCTATGCTTGTTTAGCAATGAGGGCGACGAACGACGCAATCCTAATTGAATACCTCGCAACAATCACGGGCGATAAGCCGTGGATTGAGCGGATGCCGGAACACCTGACCGCGAATCTGCCGCTATTTTTGCGCCAACGGTACCAGTTTTCTCGTGCCGATTTGTTCGGTAAGAAATGCATTCTCGCGACCGAAAACAGTCGAACAGGAGAACTAACGCCTACTGAATACGGCCGTGACGTAACGCAACTGAGGCAGCGGTTGCGTGCGGATGTCGTTCTTGTCCTAACGAAAGTTCCATCCTACGTTCGCAACCGCCTAGTGAAGCAATGTGTTCCGTTCATCGTTCCTGGCACTCAGATGTTCCTGCCGATGCTCATGATTGACCTGCGGGAGCAGTTTCCGAAGTCGAGGGCCGGAACTCGGCCACCGCTATCAGCGGTTTCCCAACTCGTGGTCATCTATCAAATCCTGAAAGGATCGCTTAGCGACATCCCTCTTGGGAAGGTTGCAACGCGCCTCGGTTATTCGGCGATGGCAATGAGCAAAGCCCAGGACGAACTGCAAACGGCACAGCTGTGTGAGGTCGTTCGCACGGGAAGGACAGTTTCCCTTCAGTTCGCGGCGCGCGGGAAAGCCTTATGGGAACAAGCTGAACCCTTGTTAACAACACCTGTACGACGGACGCAATGGATTCGATGGGGCCAACCGCGCGCGCGCGCAGTGAGTGCTGGAATTACAGCTTTGAGCAATGCTTCTATGCTGACGGATGATCCCATTCCAACTTACGCAATGCGCGATAGGGATTTGCGTAAGGCGTTGGAAAAGGGCGAAATCATCGGCTGCGGAGGCCAGGAAGAAGCGGAGGCGCGACTAGAATCCTGGAAATACGACCCTTGGATCCTTGCGGATAACGATATTGCCGACCGATGTTCGCTTTACCTCAGTCTCCGGCAATCTGCAGATGAGCGTGTTCAAAAGGAGATTCGATTCCTGATAGAGGGGCTGCCGCAATGATACGGGGACTAGATCGGTTTCGAGAACACTTCGCGGACTACAGGAATGCGTTCGTCTTAATCGGGGGCGTTGCCTGTCACGAATGGTTGGCAACTCTCGATCTCGAATTCCGCGCTACAAAGGACATGGATGTTGTGCTGGTGATCGAAGCTCTCGATCAAGCATTTGTGAAGCGGTTCTGGGAGTTCGTCGAAGCGGGGAAATATCAACTCAGAGAGAAGGCAACCGGTGGGCGAGAACTTTATCGATTTTCAAAACCACAAGACGACTCGTACCCGGTGATGATGGAAATATTCAGCAGAAAACCGGAAGGGATCGAACTCGGTGCGGGACAGCACGTCGTGCCCGTGCAAGTTGATGAAGGTTCCGCAAGCCTTTCCGCAATCCTTCTCGACGACGCTTACTACAATCTGATTCGGGAACAGCGTACGGAAGAGAAGAACTTGCCATTTGTAAACCCCGCTGCGCTGATCCCGCTTAAGGCGCGCGCCTGGCTTGATTTATCGGCACGAAATAAAAAAGGCGAAAAAGTTGACGCTAAGGATATCGCCAAACACCGAACTGACGCTTTCCGGATCGCGAATACGCTCCCGGGCGAACCAGGGCCGAAGTTGCACGAGTCGATCCAGAGCGACCTAAAATCGTTTCTTGCCGCTTTTCCCGCTGACAACCCTGAGTGGCCGGCAATCCTAGGCTCATTGAAAACGACTTTTTCCGGCATCAACCTTAAACAGGACGATTTGATTAGAGCGATCCAAGTTTATTTCCACCTGCAATAATCTTAGCCGCGGCATACTGATGGCTGGAGTGAACCCCTAGAGTGAGGCAGTTTGATGATGCACACTCTTTTCCAAGAGGCAAAACTACCAACTGTATTGCCATGGAGGATCGTTGAACTCGTCGATCATCCAGCCGAAATCCGCCAACGGATTCATGTTGTCCGCGTGTTGAGCGATCCACTGTGCTATTGCCAGAATTTCCTGCTTCTGGCCGTCCCGAACAGGTGAGCTTTCGGCCTTTTCTTCAATGGCGGCCGCCAAGTCGCGAAAAGCCTTGCTCTCCTTCCACCTTCGAAGAAACTCACCTACGGCTTTCGCTTTGCGGTCATATTCTTCTTGTCTACGGCGCTCCTCCTCTGCTTGCTTCCGCTCTTCTTCTCTCCGTAGGCGTTCGCGCTCGTTCTCTTCCCGTATTAGCTTTAATGCTTTGGCGACGTGAGGAAGAATAGCCACGAGTTCGCCTAAACAGTTCTCCCCGCGCCGTGTTTTACCATCGCTCCAAGAGCTGCGAATGTGCCTGAGTTCATAGGGCAGGTGCTCGATTGAGAGGCGCAGTTCGCCGGTTGGAACGTAATCCCAATTTGGAGCATACACGTAAAGATTTTTCTTGCGGCGCGCGATTTCGTCCGGCGTGGGAGCATGTGGTTTCCGGGAGAAAAGTTCCATAATGCCGAAGCTAATTTCTTCGCCGTCGACTAATATCTTCAGCTTTGCGTCTGGACTTGTTTCCCAACTCATCGAATAGCCTTGTCTCTCCACTGCACAGAAAAGCGCATCGAGAATGCATAAGGCCCTCTGAAGCGCGCCAGCTGAAACTCTGATATGCGGAGCTTTCACCACCTTTGGAACTACCGCTCCACGGTCGTCCTTCGATGTCGGTTGGAAGACTCGTTTCGTTCGGACTACCAAGGGATGAGTGATTTCCCGATCGTCTCTCACCTCAACTTTGGGCACAAGGCCCAGATCAGCTTTTCTGGGCAGATCATACGGTTTTGGTTCACGCGCTGTAATGGCTATCGCTTCGCTCTCTCCAGGTTGTATCGCTGGGAGTGATTTCCGTTCTGGAGCATGGCCTGTTTCCACGAGCCGCCAATAACCCATGCCGGGAAGCGGGATCCCATTTTTTCGGCAGATTTTGGCGAGGCCTACATCGGAAACCCCAAATTCCGACGCCAGCTTTCGCATTGGTGTGGACCACACCCGTTCGTAAAGATCGTTGCGAGTTAGTGTGCGAGTTTGGCTCACGGGAATCTCCTAGGATCGATGCTAGGTGCTCCACGAGAGTTTAGCGAAATTATTTTGGGGAGTACTTTTGAGGGTGCATATCTCTTGCCCCGTCAAACTACGAGTCTCTTTCGACCGAGAAGATCGGGATGCTCTGGGTGTTAGGCGGTGGCGGCGAGACGCACGCGCAGATGTGGCTTCTCGTCCGAGACTGTGACGCTGAAATACAGGAAAGACAGAACGTCGAAGCGGAGACAAACGGCGAATGCCTATTGTCTGGGGTAGCTAAAGGAACAGTGTACCCAAGAATTTGTCGCAACCAGGGTTCACTCCGCAGGATTTCTATTGAGGCCTGCCTGTGCACGAAGTGTGCACGAATCGAACGTTTTCAGTCGATTGGGGTTAGCTTTGAGCGAAAAGCAGAGTCCCCGATTGGTTGGAAACGTTAGTAGTTAAGATGATCGGTAGAATTGTTGGAGTAGAGTTTCGTGCTTTGCAAGCAGGGGGTCAGGGGTTCGAGCCCCCTCACGTCCACCAGAACTTTACCCTCAAACAGCGACGGCCACGCAACCATGTCTTGCGGAACCGTTTGAACGAGTGCCAGCCCATCCCTTCCTCGCTAGCGCCGCGCCACAGGAGGAGAAGCATGGGAAGCCAACTTCTTCTCCAGCAATCAGTTGGTCGACATCACGCTGGGCAAAGCTTTTAGCGGCAGAGTCTGCTTGTCCACGTTGTAGCCTTCGAGGCGCAGGGCAGGAGCGTGGCTGGCCAGCGCCGGCGTGCGAAATATGGCGACAATCGTCCGCGTCTCGCGGGGGAACAGGGTCACGTAATTGTCGTCGTAGGTGATAGGCAAAATCTCCTCTCCATCGGCGCCCTGCGTAATCTCTGCGCGCAGGAAGAAGGCTATGCGATTGGTTGGATTTGTGAGGGTGATGGTGGCTGTACCTTCTCCGTTGGCTTCGGTGAATGTTGCGGAAGCTTTGATGGTGGTGCGTGGCATCGTGTTCAGGGCGGAGAGGTCGGCCCACTTGGCGAGGTCGGTCTTGAACTGCGTTTCATTCTTCGGATCGCCGAGATCGTCATCGGTGGTGGAGGCCCAGTAGGCGTTCTGGGCGAGGAGCGAGCCGGCTGCATCGCGCAGTTCGCAGCGCACGAAGTAGGTGGAGGTGGTGTCCGGAATGCGGGGGATGGACATGGCTTCGGCCGAGCTGCTTGCGGCGATGCGGAAATCCTTCACTTCATTCGAATATTTGCGGCTGCCGTCGAGGCTGTAGTAGGCGACGGAGACGGTCAGGTGTTCGCGGGGCTCGAGCGTCTGATTGACGACGTGAAGCTTCGCGGTGCTACGGTCACCGGTCGCGTAGTAGTCCCAGACAATGGCGAGTGGGCGCAGGGCCTTCTTCGCGCCGAAATAGCCGCCGCCCTGCTTGAAGTAGTAGTCGAAGAGATGGCCGAAGAGGGAAGGCCACGGGTTATTCATCATCCAGTGGACCGTCATTTTTCGATTGGACCAATGGGTGGCGTAGGTTTCGAGTTGCGCGCGGACATCTTCGTAGTGCGCGAGTTGCGCCTTCTTCGAAAACTCCTCGACGCTATGGGAAGGGCCGTAGCGTTTCTCGAGGACCCTTTGGACGTTTTCCAGTGTGTTGTTTCCCTCGTTGGCGCCGGAGTGGAAAAACCAGTATTCGTTGATCGGCCAGAGCTTGTCGGGCGGGATGAACTTCTTCAGGGATTCGACGGGTGGAATCGTTTCGTTGTCGCCTTCTTCGGCCGAGGAGCCGCGTGACGTGGCGTATTTTTCGCTGAACCAGTAGTAGGGAGGGCGCCAAACGTACGGGCCGATCATCTGAATGCCGCTCCAGGTGCGGTTGCCCGCGGCGACGGTGTCCACAACGGCATTCTGCCAATGCAGTTCCTTGAGAATCTGCGTGTAGTCATTGAGGACGGGATCGGGCGGCAGGCCGTCGCTTCCGCTGGCCCAGAGAACCACGGAGGCGTGCGAGCGCAGCTCGCGAATGCGCGCGCGCAGGCTGGCGCGGGCAACCCAGTGATCCTCGGCGCTCCAGTCCTCCCAGTGTTCCCACTGTTGGCAGCACATCCAGCCCAGCATGACGGGCACGCCTTCGCGGTCGGCCCGGTCAATCATGGAGTCGTCGGCGATTTTGGATTCCCAGCGGAGGAGGTTGAGGCCGAGGTCCTTGACGTAGCGCATGGTGGCGGCGTCGCGTTCGGGGTCGTTTCTGTAGAGCAGGTCGGGGGAGTAAACGCCGCCGCGGATGAGATAATCCCGGCCGTTGATCTTCAGATAGAAGTTGCCGCCCGTGCCGACCTCGGGGAATTGATTGTCGGTGTCGCGATGCTGCGTGATCTTGCGGATGCCGAAATCGATCGCCTGGGTGTCGGAAACATGGTCGAGGATCTTGAAGTCGAGCTGGAGGTGGTACAGGTTTGGCTGGCCCCAGCGGTAGGGCCACCAGAGGTCGGGATCGGATACGGAAAGCTGAGCGAAGTCCGCGGGCGTCAGGGCCACTTCCTTGAGCTCGTCGCGGAGGAGAGTGACGGTCTTTTGAAATGCGATGATGGGCTTGCCGGGGCGAGAGATTTCTCCAGTGAGCGTACCGGAAACCGGCTTGGAGGTGTTGTTCTGCAAATCACAATAAACGGTGAGAGCGGCGGGGCTGGTGGCGGGCAGGGGCAGATCGGTGGAGACGTACGGGTTGCGGATGGCGACCGGGCCGGTGCTGCTCAGATAGACGCGCTTCCAGACGCCAGCGTTGCGGTCCGGCACGAACGAGACATCGAGATTCTTTTTCGGATTGTGGAAGCCGATGTACTTCCAGTTGATCCAGTCGAACCAGCTATCGGCCAGCTCGACGCCGTCTTCTCCGAGGACGGCTTGTTCCGGCGTGATCTTCACTGCCAGGACGTTCGCGCCGCCAGGCACGATGAACTCGGTCACGTTGAATTCGAACTGGCCGTACATCCCGACGGCCTGGTCGCGGCGGGCCACCCGGTGTCCGTTGAGCCAGATCTCGGCGCGGTAGTTGATGCCTTTGAAGATCAGCGAATAGGCGGTGTGCCCGGGCGGCGCCGCAAAAGTGGTGCGGTACCACCAGTCCTGCTTCCAGAGGTCGCCGGGAGTGGCGAGGTTCATGCCCTGGTAGAGGTTTTTAGAGACGCCGTTGTCCTCCAGGACCTGCAGGACGGTGGCGGGCATGCGCTGGATGGGATACCAGTGGGAATCGTCGAAGGCCGCCTGGGAGACCAGGGCATCGTCGCCTGAGACGTTTTTGGCGGAAGTCATCCGCCAGCCGCTCTGCAGCTCCAGCAAATTAGGAGAATGGGGCGAGGCGGAGGCCTGCGGCAGGAACAGCACCAAGAGGGAAGAGAATAGAACGCAAGCGGGCAGAAGATGACGTTTCATCGGGAAGCTTCCTTTGGGCGGCGGGTGATCGCCCCGGAAATAGATACGGCAGCAAGCATAGGGATCGCGCTCAGAACTTCATACGGCAGAACGGAGGCAGCGACCTGTCTTCGAAAGGCCGGGAGCCGCCGTTCACCGGGGGACCGCCATTTCCCGGTGGACAAACGAAATGAAACGTTATAAAGAGAAACAGACAACGAAAGAGCTGTCAATAGCCGATTTCGCCCGTGGCATACTTTCCCAGGGAGAGCCTCCATGCTGAATGAAGAACGGCGAAGAGCGATTCTGGACATCCTGAACCGGGAAGGCCGCTTGCTGGTCAGCGAACTGGCCCGGAAGTTCAAGACATCGCAGGTCACCATCCGCAAGGATCTGGACGTGCTGCACGGGCAGGGACTTGTGCACCGGTCGCACGGCGGGGCGCTGCCTGCGCGGGAGGGTGCGCTCGAGGATCCGACGCTGCGGGAGAAGGAAAAGCTGCATCGGAAGGAGAAGCTGCGGATTGCGGAGGCCGCCACGGCAATGGTGAAGGAAGGCCAGGTGGTGATCCTCGATTCCGGCACGACGACGACGGCGATCGCGCGAGCCTTGCGAAACTTCCGGAAGCTGACGATTGTGACGAACGCCGTGAATATCGCGGCGGAGCTGGCGGGCACGGAAGTGGAGGTCATCCTCACCGGCGGCACGCTGCGGAAAAACTCCTTTTCGCTGGTGGGGCCGATGGCCGAGGAGACGCTGCGGCACCTGAACGCCGACATCTTGTTCCTGGGGGTGGATGGGATTGACGTGCACTATGGATTGAGCACGCCGAACCTGCTCGAGGCCAAGGTGAACCGCATGATGGTTGAAGGCGCCAAGCGCACGGTGGCCGTGTGCGACTCGAGCAAGTTCGGCCGCCGCAGCCTTTCGCATATCGTGCCGCTTTCGGCCATCCATGGGGTGATCACCGACCGGGGGATTCCCAAGACCGATCTGAAAGCGCTCAAGAAGGCCCGGATCGAAATGACAGTGGCTTAGTTCGAAGAACGCAGGAATCTGGAAAGCTCCCCGATAGTAAAGGCCGGCGAGTCGCAATGAACTCGCCGGCCTTCTTACTGTTTTCCTGCTCTCCGCGAATGGTTCGCAGAGGTGGGTTATTTTTTCTCGGCTAGGCGCTGTTTATTCGCCGGTGTAAACAGCGTATCGATCGTGCCGCTGACTTCGACGGAAAAGGTTTTTTCGAAAGCCTCGCCATCCACTCCCTCCGCAGTCAGGCGGACCTTGTAAGAACCCTGCCGTGTGTAGGTGTGCGTGACGGCTGCGCCGTCGGCACTCGTCCCGTCGCCAAACTCCCAGTGATAGGAAAGGGCAGGAACGCCGTTTTCCTTCACATGGGCGGAGAAAGCGGCGGGTTTTCCGGTTTCCACGTTGCCGGGGATTGTCTCCTGCACGGAAGGCGGCGCTGCGGCCACTGAGGCGTCCACGATCTTGAAGATCCGGGCGGAATGCGCAGGCTGCTCCACCTGGATTGCCTCCTGTTTCATGCCGGTCGGCTTACCCGCCTCGAAAACATCGAACACCTGGTACTGCCCCTTCGCGGAGAGGCCGAGTTCGGAGAACGTGAAGTTATGTGTCCGCGGCTTCTCCGTCCAGTTGAATACCGTCAGGATGGCCTGCCGCGGGGTTTCCTGCAGCAGGAACACGCTGGGCAAGCCGTCTTCCGGCGCGTAGCTCATGAGGTCGAGTGGCCGTGCTGCCTTGCCGAGCAGGGCCATGTTGAGCAGGTCGCGGTTTTCCACCAGCGCTACGCGCTCAGGGTCCATGCCCAGGGTCGGCAGATCGTCACCGATTTCGTACATCCCACCGGATACCGCTGAGAGAGCGATCGAAGCCTTGGCCTCGTCCAGGGTCAGCGGGCGCTTGCCACCGTGCCATTCGTGTTCCTCGACCGTCTGACGGGAAACCGAGAAGGCGTCGGGATCACTGACGTAGAAGTTGCGGTTCATGTAATAGCGTGCGGCGACGCCGGGACCGGCTTCCTTGGTGGCGTCGAACATGTGCCCGGTGTCTACGGAGATGCGCCCGGTGTCCACGATGCCAACGGGATTGAGCATGACGCTGCCGTCCTTGTCGAGGAGCACATCCTCGCCGACGGCTTCGCGGATGATCTGCAGGCCGAGACGCTGCGCTTCCAGTGCCGTGGTGTTTGGCTTGTAGTAGCAGCCTTCGATCGCGGTGTCTTCCATGAAGTCCATCTTGATGTAGCGAATTCCCCAGTCCTTCGCCAGGGTGGTGTAGGTCTTGCGCAAGTATTCCTGCGCGCCGGGGTTGGTGGTATCGAGTACATAGAGTTTGTCCTTCTTGTCCGTGACGTAGCCGGCGTGGATCGGTTTGCCGCTGGCATTGTGCACGAGCCAGTCTTTGTGGTTTTCATAGACCCAGGCGCGCTCGGAGACTTCGAAGGGAGCAGTCCAGATGCCCATGGTCAGGCCGTGGTTGCGGATGCCGTCGCCGGCAGCCTTCATTCCGCCTGGGAATAGTGCCGCATCGGCGGTGGTATATTCACCGCGCGCGTACTGATAGCCTTCATCGAGATGGAAGAAGGTGTAGCCGAGCTTTTTGAGATGCTCGGCCTGCCACTGGATGTTCGTTGCGGCGGTCTCCTGGCTAAGACCGAAGTAGTAGGCCGTCCAGCTCCACCAACCCACGGGCGTCGGAGCGATCACGCGCGCATGGTGCATACGGCGGATGATGTCACCGTAAGATTCTAGTTGCGCGTGGTAATCTCCGCCGAAGCTGATCAGCAGGCGCTCGGAAGCAAGATTCGCACCCGCTGTCACCGGCAGGCTCAGTTCGATCTGGTCTTCGGCCGGAGCTTCCCGCAAGGAGTTCTCCTTGGTCAGTTCGGTTGTGCCGGCCGAGTCGACTTCGTAACCTGTGATGCGGACGATTTCCTTGTCCTTTACCTTTGTCTTTTCGGTGCGCAGCCTCAGGATCGTGAGCCAGCGCTGCGAAGTTAGCGCAGCGAGGAAGAGGCTCTTCTTACTTTCCCGGTTGTAGATCAGCTGGCTGCCCACGGCGCGGTGCATGCCCAGTTCGTCGCCGAGGTCGTGGATGATCATGGCCGGCCGGTCCTCACTGAAGCTGTCGGAAAGCACGCGGTCAGCGGCTTCGGTTCCGCCGAGATCTACTGCGGGTTTCCCCGGGGCCACCTCAAGGACGCGAATCGACTGCACGGTCACAGGCTTGCTGGCGGCGTTGCGCACTTCCACGGAGACCTCAATGAATCCCGCCTGTGTGTGCTGGCGGAAAATGGCAGCTAGATCCGGCTGCCCGGCCAGCCCTGTGTGCAGCACGGTGAGCTGCTTGCCTTCTCCCCATTCGTCCTGAAACGAGGATTCCGCGGCGGTATGCCGGGGATAATCCGATGAGCGAAGCCAATGATGATCCACCTGAGCCGCGACCCCGGCGCGCAGGACCGGCTTGACCTGGTCTACGGCGCGCACGGAGTAAGAACCGTCTTTTTCTGGGGTGATGGAGATGTCCTTGCCCGTGAGCGCCGAAGCCGGCTCCCTGGAGGCAGCCGGCAGGCTGCCGCAGAAAGCCGTCAGCAGCAGAAAGACGATTCCGAGCTGGAGCAGGGATTTGTGCATGATGCTGAATTGCATAGGTCCTCCCTATGGACTGTGCCGCGCTGGAGCGGCAGAACTTCCTGCTTGACAGACGCACCAGAACGAAAGTAAAAGTAACTGTTCGTAAATGGTCCTGTAAAGAGGTATTTTTGTTCTTGAGGGAGATGGCAAGGAACGAACAGGCGCCGGTTGCGGTACCAAGCCGGACAGAAGCCCTCGCAATTCCGGATCAAAAGAACAGTCTCAATCGAAGGAGTCCCGACATGGAAAGCTTCACCGTAGTTCGCTTGCGAATCATCCTGCTGTCCCTTCTGACACTGGCGTTTGCCGGCAGCGCCTGGGCGCAGAAAGACACCGGCAGCATCGTCGGCACGGTTAAGGACGTCACCGGCGCTGTCGTGCCCGGAGCCAAGGTCGTCGTGACCGACGTGGATCGCGGAATTACCTTTACGAGCGCCACTGACGAAGCCGGCGAGTACGTGGCCAGTCCGCTGCGCGTGGGCCGCTACACGGTCACGGTGGAGCATCCGGGTTTCAAGCAAGCCGTTTCCGTGCCGGTTTCGCTGGATGTGCAGCAGCGCATCGCGGTCAACGTCGTTCTTGAGATCGGACAAGTTGGCGAACAGGTTGTCGTCTCCGGCGCCGCTCCTCTGCTGGAAACCGAAACCTCTGGACTCGGCCAGGTGGTGGACAACAAGCGCGTGGCCAACCTGCCGCTGAACGGACGCAACTTCGCGCAACTCGCTCTGCTGACCGCCGGAACCGCTCCCAGCGAGCCCGGTGCCCGCGATGAAGGGGGCTACGGTTTCAGCGCCAACGGCGCCCGCTCTTTGCAGAACAATTTCCTGCTCGACGGCGTAGACAACAACTCCAATCTTCCGGACCTGCTCAACGAAACCAACTACGTGATCCAGCCCTCCGTCGAGGCCCTCGAAGAATTCAAGGTCCAGACCAACGCCTACAGCGCGGAATTCGGCCGCGGCAACGGGGCCATCATCAACGCCACGATCAAATCCGGCACCAACCAGTTGCACGGCAGCGTCTACGAGTTTCTGCGCAACGAGAAATTCGACGCCAAGAACTTTTTCGATCCCGCGGGCCAGCCCATTGCTCCCTACAAGCAGAATCAGTTTGGCGTGACCTTGGGCGGGCCGGTAGTGAAGAACAATACTTTCTTCTTCGCGGACTATGAAGGACTGCGTATCCGCCAGGCCCAGACGTGGACCTCCACGGTTCCCACGACCGCCATGCGCGCCGGGGATTTCTCCTCGCTGATTGACTACACCCAGCCGAACGGGACGGACTGCAACGGGGCTGCCACTTACGTCGGTGAGATTTTCAACAGCCGTCAGGCCGGGGTTGGCTGCGGCGTGCCTTTTCAATACGATAGTTTTGGAAACCCTCTGAACATCATCCCCGCAGGACAGCTGGATCCACTGTCTCTGGCCATCACCAACCTCTTTCCGATGCCCAACGCCAACGGCTTCGGATACAACTACGTGTCCAATCCGGTGCGTTCGCAGAACCGCAATAACTTCGACGTGCGCGTGGACCAGAAGTTCACCGACAAGGACTATGGCTTCTTCCGCTTCAGCTATGAAGACCAGCCCAGCGTGCTTCCCGGCCCCTTCCCGACCGGCGGCGACGGCGGCGGCTTCTTCACCGGCGTGGAGGACAACGCCTACCGCAGCTTCGCCGCCAGCTGGACGCATACGTTCCGGCCCCAACTGGTCAACGAATTCCGCCTGGGCTACAACCGCGTCAATTCCCAGCGCCTGCAGTTGAATTCGGACAAGACCAGCGAACAGATCCTGAGCTATCCGGGCGGCTTCCCGGGCGTGCCCAACGTGCCCATGAACGGCGGTCTGCCGCAGCTCTATTTTAGTGACGTGTCCACCATTGGCAGCCCGACCTTCCTGCCGTCACATGAAATCCAGAACACCTTCAACTTCCTCGATAACCTGACCTGGTTGCGCGGCAAGCACTCCCTGAAGTTCGGCACGGAAATCCGTCTGGAAGAGTTCACCATCTTTCAGCCGGCGGCTCCCCGCGGAGCGCTGAATTTCGGATCGATCTTTACCGACAACCCCGCGGCCATCGGCAGCGGCGGCTCCGGCTTTGCTTCGTTTCTGATCGGGCTCAGCGACGGCGGTACGATCAACAACATGCACAACATCGACTACCATCGCCCGGTGTATGCCTTCTACGCGCAGGACGACTGGAAGCTCACTTCCAAACTCACGTTGAACCTCGGTGTACGCTATGAACTCTTCACGACCATCAAGGAGCGCCATAACCAGATGGCCACTTTTGATCTGGCCACCGGCAGCCTCATCGTGCCTCAGGGCGTGACGGCGCAGCTCACTCCGTACATTTCCAGTCTCATTCCGCTGAGCGCGACCGGCACTCCGGGATTGATCAAGCCTGACCTGAACAATTTCGCGCCGCGCGTGGGCTTGGCCTATCAGGCCACGCCGAAACTGGTGGTGCGCACCGGCTACGGCATCTTCTACGGAGGGAATGAATCCGGGCCGTGGTCCAACCCCAGCATGGGCTTCAACCCGCCCTTCTTCACAATTCAGAACTTCAACAATCCGTGTGGTGCGGCTTCGGCCAATCCCCTCACGCTGGATTGCAGCCTCGCGGGAATTCCCACGCTCTCAGCGGGTTTTCCGGCCAACTCCCTGACCGACCCCAACACGCCATTCCTGTTTTCGATTGCTCCCAACCTGCGCACCCCGTACATGCAGCAATGGCACCTTTCGACGCAGTATCAGTTGCCGGGGCAGACGCTGCTCGAGATCGGTTATGCGGGCTCCAAGGGCAGCAATCAGTATCTGTTCTTTAACGCCAACCAGGCTGCCCCCGACAAGAATCCCAACCTGCCGTGGGCGCCCCGGCGGCCGTTTCCACAGATTGACAGCTCCATCGCCAACATCCAGTCCACGGGCCATTCGAATTACAACTCCCTACAGGTGCGCGCGGAGAAGCGATTCTCGAAGGGCCTGACGTTCCTGGCGGCGTGGACCTGGGCGCACTCCATGGACTTGGCCTCTAGCGCGGACCTGGGAGCGCAGAACGGCGGCGATTTCCGCTACCACATCTATCCCGAATGGGAAAATGGCAACTCTGACTTTGACATCCGGCACCGGTTTGTCTTCAGCTATCTCTACGAACTGCCCTTCGGTCACGACAAGCACTTCCTGACCGGCGCCAGCGGCGCGCTAAACCAAATCGTCAGCGGATGGCAGTTGGGCGGCATCACCTCTCTCTCGACCGGCAACTCGTTCACCATCCTGGATGGCAATGCCAGCTTCGCGAATTCCGACGGCCAGCAGCGGCCCGACTTGGTTGGCGATCCGCATGCCACGCCGTGCGTGCCCGGCACATTCTTCAATACTTGCGCCTTCGCCGACCCTGCGCCCGGCTCGTTCGGCAATCTGGGGCGCAACACGATGCGGGGCCCGGGCTACCAGATCTGGGACTTCTCCATGTTCAAGAACTTCCAGATCAGCGAAAAAAT
Organism: Terriglobia bacterium; assembly: GCA_020073585.1. Lineage (GTDB taxonomy): Bacteria > Acidobacteriota > Terriglobia > Acidiferrales > UBA7541 > Acidiferrum. Next base: position 61,477 of record JAIQEV010000002.1, on the reverse strand, counting down.
GAAGCTGGAGTTTCGCTCGGAGTTCTTCAACGTGTTCAACCACGCGAACCTGCAGTTCGCCAAGTCCGGACCGCAGAACTCCATCAGCACCACCACGTTCGGGTCGTCGCAGTTCGGCTTCCTGACTGCAGCCCGCGACCCGCGGCAGATTCAGTTCGCTCTGAAGCTGTCGTTCTAAGAGAAATTCCCGCGGGGTTCCCGGCTTCTTGCTTTCCCCTCGGAAAGATCGGGAACCCCCGAGGGATCGCTTAGACTGTTTCTGAAATTGCAGAAAAGCCCCGGACCGCCCGGAACGGGGCGCTGTCTTGTTTCAAAGGCCGGACTGGCCGGCGAAGCAGTCAAGGATTCGTCGCTACACGTGGAGGTGGGACCATGAACCCCATTCAAAAAACAAAGAGCCAGGCCGGAATTCTTGCCGGAGCGATCCTGCCGGTCCTGGCGCTGCTCTTCGTTGGCGTTCTAGTTCTGCAGGTTGCCGGTTGCAAGCAGAAGGATGCGCAGCCAGCGGCAGCACAGGTCCCGCAGACCTCAGCCATCCGCGTGCAGACCGCGAGTGACGGGATCCATGTGCAGACCTCCGCAGCGGAATTTGTGCTGACCGCGTCAGGCTATTTGAAAGCGGGTCTGCAAAGCGGCGGGCAGGTGAAGACGCTGGATGAGCCGGGAAGCGAAACCGGGCAGGGGGTGAGCCAGGCGAAGAGCAAAAAGATGGCCGAAGACTTTGCGCTGGATCTCGCCCATGCCGTCGTTGCCGAAGCGGCGGGGAAGCTGGGCCGGCTGGGCAAGCGCGTCGAGGTTTCGGGCGCCAGCGCGGCGACGGGCTTGGACGAGAAACTGACGCTGGAAGTGTATGACGACTTTCCAGGCCTGGCGCTCCTCTCGGCCTCCTTCCGCAATTCCACGCAGAAGGATGTGGAGATCGAGAGCGTGACGCTGCAGCGGCACCGGCTGAATGCCTCGCTGGCCGACGCCGGAGCCCAGCCGCACCAGATGTGGTCGTTCCACGGCTCCAGCCTCAAATGGGGCAAGGACGATGTCATTCCGCTCCCGGCGAAATTCGCGCAGGAGAACATGTTCGGCACGCCCGTCGATACGCGGGATGATCTGCTCAATGTCGGCGGAGGCATTCCGGTAGTGGCCTTCTGGACGCGCAATGTCGGGGAAGCCATCGGGCACATCGAAACGCTGCCTCTGGCCCTTTCGATACCGGTGGAGACGAAGCCGGACGACCGGGTGGAAGCGGCCGTGCGCTTGCCGGCCAGGACGGTGCTGAAGCCGGGCGAGATCTATTCGACGCCGCGCACGTTCGTTGCGGTGTATGCGGGGGATTACTACGAACCTCTGAACGTCTGGTCGAACGTGGTGGAGCGTGAGGGGTTGACGCGCCCGGCGAACAACGACGAAAACTACGCGGTGAGCTGGTGCGGCTGGGGCTACGAAGAAAATGTGACGCCGGCGCAAATGCTCGCCACCATCCCCAAGCTGAAAGAGCTGGGGATTCACTGGGCGACGCTCGATGACCGCTGGTTCGATAATTATGGCGACTGGACCCCACGCAAAGACACCTTTCCGGGCGACGCCATCCGCAAGCTGACAGACGATTTTCACGCGCAGGGAATCAAGGCGCAGTTGTGGTGGCTGCCGATTGGCGTCGAAGACGGCCATTATAGTTATGGCGGGCACAAATATGTGGTCTCGGATGTGCTCAAGGAGCATCCCGACTGGCTCATTCTGGACAAGGACGGAAAACCGGCGCGCATGACGCGCAACCTCGCCGCGCTCTGTCCGGCCCTGCCGGAAGTGCAGGCCTACCACAAACAGCTCACCGAGCGCTTCATCCGCGACTGGGGCTATGACGGCCATAAGCTCGACAATATTTTCACGGTGCCGCCCTGCTACAACCCCAAGCACCACCACAAATCGCCCATGGATTCGGTCTATGCGATGGGCGAAGTTTACAAAATCATTTTCGAAACAACGCGCGCCCTGAAGCCGGACAGCGTCACGCAGAGCTGCCCCTGCGGCACGCCGCCGAGCCTGGCGTGGTTCCGCTACATGGACCAGGCCGTGACCGCCGACCCGGTGGGCTCGGTGCAGGTGCGCCGCCGCATCAAGATGTACAAGGCGATCCTCGGGCCCCGCGCGGCGGTCTATGGCGATCACGTCGAGCTGACGCGCATCGCCGGCATCTTCACCAACAAGGAGCAGGATCTGGGCAGCGATTTTGCCTCGACGCTGGGCACCGGCGGGGTGCTCGGCACAAAATTCACCTGGCCCGACTACGGCGCCAAGTTCAAGAACGTTTATCTCAGCCCGGAGAAAGAGGCCCACTGGAAGAAGTGGATCCGCCTGTACAACGAGAAGATGCTCTCGAAGGGCAGCTTCCGCGACCTCTACGTGCTTGGCTACGACGTTCCGGAAGGCTATGCGATCGAGAAGGACGGCGCGATCTATTACGCCTTCTACGCGCCGGAGAAAGCCGCCAGCTCACCCAAGAGCAGCGGCACCCCGGGAGCGTTCAGCGGCACGATCGAGCTGCGCGGCCTGGAGGCGAAATCCTACCGGGTCACCGACTACGTCAACAACAAGGATTACGGCACGGTTGTGGGGCCGGTTGGAAAGCTGAAGGTGGAGTTCACCGATAGCCTGCTGCTGCAGGCGATACCGGAACCGGCGCCCCGCTGAGAAACACGGCGGGCAAAGGAACTGCCTCGCCAGTTCGAGGCACTGCACAAGCTTACTTCCAGTGTTTTTGGAGGAAGAGGGTGCGGTGCGAAGTGTCGCGAAACGCTTCGGTGCCCCCGGCGCGTGTCGTGGAGAGCGCGCCGGTCAGGTTGCCATACTTCAGGCAGTCCTCGATCCTGGCGCCGCGAATGAACTGATGGATGAAGCCGGCGTCGAAGCTGTCACCGGCGCCAACGGGATCGACCATTTCTACTTCCACCGGTGCGGAGGCGAACTGCTCCTTGCCGCGCCGCGCGATCGCCCCTGCCTTCCCGCGTTTGATCACCACCAGCGGAACTCTTTCCGCAAGAATGTCGGCGGCCCGCGCCGCATCCTCGGTTCGTGCAATCCGGCAGGCTTCCCGCTCGTTCGGCAGGAGCACGTCCACATACTGCAGCACCTGTAGCAGATCGTCGGCCCAGAGATCTTCGGGATCGTCATTGGTGTCCAGCGAGGTCGTCAACCCGGCCTTCTTCGCTGCGCGGAAGAGGTCTGCGATGCGCGGCCGCAGCGCTCGATGCAGGTAATACGAGGAAAGATGAAAATGCCGGGCGTTCAGGACGTAATTCAGGTCCAGATCGTCGTAGCTCATCTCGAACATTGTGCCCGGATAAGTGAGGATGTAGCGCTGCGTCCCGCAGGGAAGAATGACCGTCAGCCCGGTCAGCTTGCCGGGAAAACGGCGCACGCCGCCGAGATCGGCGCCGCATTCGCCGAGGCGCTGCAGGCAGATTTCACCGAGCGGGTCGCTGCCGATGGAGGAGCTGAAGCCGACCTTATTGCCGAGCAACGCCAGATTGTGGGTGAAGATGGCGGAGGAACTGCCCAGCGTCATGCTGAGGTCTTTGGCCAGGTGCTCGCGGTCCAACTCCAGTTCCCGGGGCAGGCCATAGAGGATCATGTCCAGGTTGAGTTCGCCGACGACGCTGACGTCGAATTTCGCCATGGGGACGCCTCTCCGATGGGCGTCAATCGAGAATGACAACCCGGGTAAGATTCCGCGGATGGTCCGGATTGAGCCCCTTCTTGATTCCCGTGAAGAAACCCAGGAGCTGGGAAGGGACGATAAAAGGTGCGAGCATTGCCAGTTCGGGTATATCCGCGCCCAGTTCAAAGACAAAATCGCTCGAGCGCCGGATGGTTTCATTCGCGCGGTTGCAGATGGCGATAGTCACTCCACCGAGATTCTTCATCTCCGCCAGAACTTCGCACTCGGCCTTGTTCCCGCCTTCGCTCAGGTAGAAGGTGAGGCAGGTCTCCGGTCCGACAATGGCCTTGGGCCCATGGCGGAATTCCAGCGTATGAAAGACCTGCCCGTAGGAGCATGACATCTCCGTGACCTTCAGCGAGCCCTCCCGGGCGATGCCGTGGAACGGGCCCTGTCCGAGGAAAACGTAATTCGAGAAGGTGTGGTCCGCAACGAAGGTTTCCACGCGCTCCGCCAGGAGGTGGATCAGCGAAGCGAAATGGCCGGCCATGGCCTCAATCGCCGCGGGGAACTCCTGGTTGCCGGCCTTCCGCGCCGCCAGGTGCTGCAGCGCCAGCAGCATCGAGGTGAACGAGCGGGTCATCACCGTGCTCTTTTCGTCTGCGACAGGCAGCGGAATCGTCAGATCGCAGACTTCTGCCAAAGCGGACAGCGAAGCGCAGGTGATGCCCAGCGTCGGAATCCGATGTTCGCGGGAGAGCAGATTCGCCGCGCGCAGCGCTTCGGAGGTGCGGCCTGAGCGGGAGATGACCACCGCCTGCAGATGGGGAGCGCGCAGAAAGGCCGCGTTGGGGAAGAGCAGCGGCTCCGACGCTGGGAGCGCGCGGGCCCGTTGGCCGGTCAGGAGAGTCCAGGAGGCCGCGGCGGTCTCGGCCAGATAGAAGCTGGTGCCGCAACCGAGAAAAAGCCATTCCTTCCGGGACTCCGTCTGGGTCAGAACTCTTTCCAGCAATTGGTCACGGTTCAATTCCTGCAGAGATTTCCGCCAGACATCCGGTTGGGAGAGAATTTCGTCCAGCGTGGCGGAGTGTTCGGTTTGTGGATTCAGGCTCGGCATCGATCGGTGTCCTCGGCAAAAGGCCGGAAACGGGGTGTGTTTCTTTTTATTGCGAATTAGTTGCTTTTGTTTCGTCCCTGCTACTCTGACACAGTTCGCCCCCGCTGGCAACATCTATCCGGCGCCTGCGTCCCTCCGGCACTGGCCCTCCGCGCCGCCCTAGGGAAGCATCTCCACCGCCACGGACTTCTCGATCTCCTGGACGTCCGACAACCGAATCTGCCCCGGAGATTCCACGAGACAGTTCGCCGTTCCGCAGGCCGCTGCCCGGCGCACAATCTGTTCCGGAGGCAGTTTGCTGGCCATCGCTTGGGCGAACCCGGCAACCGTGACATCGCCGCTGCCCACCGCCGAACGCGCCTCGATGGCGGGCGGACGCGCGTAGTAGACGCGCTGATTTTCGCCCGGGCACCAGAGCAGGCCGTCCTTCCCGAGGCTCAGCGCCGCACTGCGCGCCCCCAGGGAAAGAATCTGGCGCAGCGCCTCTCTTGCTGACGGAATGTCCTGGATGACTCTGCCCGTCAGCCACTCGGCTTCTTCTCGATTGGGCTTTACGAAGTCGGGCCGCTGCTCGAGCGCCAGGCGCAAGGCTTTCCCGCTGGTATCCAGAAAAATGCGGCAACCCTGCTTGCGCGCGCTTCGAATCAACTCGGCATAAAACTCATCCGGCACGCCGGGAGGCAGGCTTCCGGAAAGGATCACCGTGGCATCGGCTTTTCCACGGGCGAAGGATTCTTCGCAGGCCTTTCGAAAGAGGTCGAGTTCCGCAGGGGAAGGGGCGCCGCCCGGCTCGAGAATCTCCGTCACCGTCCCGGAGTCGTCCAGGATGGCCAGATTCACGCGCGTAGGCTGCTCTGTGGATATCGCCTGGGTGGAAATGCCCAGTTCCGCGAGGCCCGCAACCAGGTCCCGGCCGTTCGATCCGCCGGCAAAGCCGATCCACAGCGGGTCCGCTCCCAGTGCCTGCAGGGCCATGGCCACGTGAACGGCCTTGCCGCCCGGCGCGGGCATTGCTTCCGTGGCCCGATTGATTGCGCCTGGCCGCAGATGAGCCATGCGCAGGCGCTTATCGATGGCCGGATTGATGCTGATACAGAGAAACATAAGAATCGGGACGCACAGCCGTCTTTTTAACTCGAAAGTGCTGCTTCTGTGCTGGCACTATAAAATGCAAACCAGGGCGAAGCCGCCTGCAATCGTTCATTCACGCGCTGGATATTCTTTACGCCTTGATTTTGCAGCCATTCTTCGAGTGCAGGCAATCCGCGCTTCACATAAATCTCCACTCCATCCTTCCAGATGGCTCGGCCGCAGAGTACGCCGGAAAAACGCGCCCCGGCTTCGGTCGCTAATTCAAGTGCGTCATTGAATGTTTCATTGCTGACGCCTTCGGAGAGATAAATAAAGGGTCTGCCGGCAGCAGCGGCGGCGCGCTGAAAATGCTTTTTCGCTTCTTCCCGCGTATACGCGGAATCGGTCTTGTTCATGTCCCCCACAAAGGCCATGTTGACCGGCACACCCACTTTGAAGACATCCACGCCGTATTGCGGCTTGGAAAACTCCTCCAGGCTGCGGATCACCACCTCCGGCTTGATGCGCGCAAACTCCAAGCTTTTTTCCTCCATGGCGTCGTGATAGACAACCAGTTCGAGGAAGAACGGCACATCCACGCCCGCGCATTCGGCTCCCACCCGCTCGACCCACGCGTGCTTTACGTCGTTGATCGCAGCCGCGCTGGACGGCGAATAGTACAGCAGCACCTTGATGCAGTCTGCTCCCTCGCCCGCCAGGCGGCGCACCGACCAGTGCTCCAGCAGGCGCGGAAGCCGTCCGGGAACCGCCTTGTCATAGCCCGTGCGCTCGTAGGCCAGCAACAGCCCGGCGCTTTTCGCGCGCTGCCGCGCCGCCGGCAGGCCGTATTCCGGGTCCAGGAGAATGGCGCTGGCGTGCGGGGTGAGGACGCGGCTCACCGCCTCCTTGAACTGCTCCAGCATTGCGTCTGGAATCGCTTCCGGGGCGGCTTCCTTGGCCTTGGCCAGCAGGGTCCGCAGGGCATTCCGCTGGTCGATGGCTAGCGCTGCAATGACGCCGCGCGCGTTCGAGACGGCCTGCAGCCCTGCCAATTTTCCTTTTGCAATCTTCACCAATCGCTCCCGGCACACCCTGCGGCTCGTTCCGTCCGCGGGACAAGATAGCCTATCCGACCGGAATAAGCCGCACCCGATTTGGAAAGGCTCGTAATCCAGCGCATCTCCCTGCGGCAGGCCCTTGGCCCGCCAGGGAAAGAAAGAAGGCGGGACTCGGGCGGGAAGTTGCGAGTTATTGCGTATAGCTTCTTTTACTTTCTATATCCGGAATTGTCAAGAACTCTCCTCGAAGGCCCCGGGCAGGGCCTTTGCCCGGCAGTCCGCGAGGGCCCCGCGTGAGGGTCTCCCCGGGAGCTTACGAATAGTTGTGGTTGCTTTCGTGTCATTGCTGTTGATAATAGTTCCACGCCGAAAACGGGCTGCCGTTCCGGAAGGCAGCGAAGACTCTTGTGTCCCGCGGGTAGAGCATGGGTAGCGTGGCAAGAACCAGGGAGGAATCTAGTGACGGGATCGAACGAAAATGCCGGGCCGCGGTTGCGGCGCACACTTTCTCTCTGGGATCTGATTCTCTATGGAGTGATCGTCATTCAGCCCGTTGCTCCCATGTCCTCCTTCGGGGCTCTGAGCAATCGCGGACAAGGGCATGTCGTTACTGCGATCCTCATCGCCATGGTGGCCATGCTGTTCACGGGCATCAGTTATGGGCGCATGGCGCGGGCCTATCCGAGCGCCGGGTCCGCCTTTACCTATGTGGCGCAGGAGATCCATCCGGGAGCCGGTTATGTGACCGGATGGAGCATGGTGATGGACTACATGCTCAATCCTCTGATCTGCACCATCTGGTGCGCGCAGCAGGCGCATGAATTTGCGCCGGCACTCCCGGTCTGGGGATGGAAAATATTCTTCGTGGTGGTCTTCACGCTCCTCAATATCCGGGGCATCAAGACGTCCGCCCGGGTGAATGCGGCCATGGCGGCCGGAATGAGCGCGGTGATCATCGTGATCTTTGTGACGGCCATTCGGTACATCTCCGGCCATCCCCACAGCGCTCCCGGTTTTTTCACGCGGCCGTTCTATGATCCGCAAACATTCACCTACGGCAATCTCTTTGGTTGCACTTCGCTCGCCGTCCTGACGTATATCGGATTCGACGGCATCTCGACGCTCTCGGAAGAGGCGGAGAATCCGCGGCGCAATATCCTTCTGGCCACAGTGTTGACCTGTTTCGTGATCGGCATCCTTTCCGCGCTGGAAGTGTATGCCGGGCAATTGATCTGGCCGGCGTCGACCCCGTTTCCCAATGCGGATACCGCATATGTCTATGCGGCGGCCCGCACCTGGGCGCCGCTTTTCGGCATTGTGGGATTCACGCTGGTGATTGCCAATTTCGGCTCGGGCCTGGGAGCGCAAGTCGGCGCTGCCCGCCTGCTCTATGGCATGGGGAGAAGCAACGCGCTTCCCAAATCCTTCTTTGGCGCTGTAGACCCGCAGCACCACATTCCCCGAAATAACGTCTTCTTCGTCGGTGCCATTGCCCTGGTCGGATCATTCTTCCTGAGTTATGAACGGGGGATCGAATTGCTTAATTTTGGAGCGCTGATCGCTTTCATGGGTGTCAATGCGGCGGCGTTTTTACGCTATTTCGTTCGCGAGCCGCAGAAGAAGCTCACGTATTTCATTCCGCCCGTGCTCGGTTTCTTCATCTGTCTCGGCTTGTGGTGGAACCTCAGCCGCCCCGCAATGATCGTGGGCTCCATCTGGATGCTGCTCGGCGTCGCGTTCGGCGTCTGGAAGACACACGGGTTCCGGAATCCTTTGTCGTTCGAAGTTCCGGGAGAGGAATAAGAAACAGGAGTGGTTCTGATCGGAGGTCATTATGCGCTGGGCATTTCGTCTATTCGTTTTGATTGCCGCTTTCATCCTGATCCAGGATTTGGACGCACAAACGCAGATCGGTTACCGGACGGATCAGGATGCGGATGCGAAAAAGAGAATACTCCTCAAGGACTACAAGCCGGAGTCGATGGTGCATGTGCCCGCCCGCTCGATCACCCGCGCCAGGTACCCGGTCATTGATGTCCATAGCCATGTCAACGATGCAATGGGCATCGATGAGGAACAGGTGAATCCGGCCGGGCTTGTTGCCATGATGGACAGGAACAACATCCGCACGATTGTCATCCTTACGGGCATGTGGGGTGACAAGCTGCAAAAAGTGCTCGACGAGATGGTCAAGCCGTATCCCGGCCGCTTCCTGGTCTTCACCCAGATCGATTGGAGCAAAATTGACGATCCGGGTTTCAGTCAGTTGATGGTCAAGCAAATGGACGACTCGGTGGCGCGCGGCGCACGAGGGCTGAAGGTTCTCAAGGATCTGGGCCTGGGTGTTCGTGATAAGACAGGAAAACTGATCACGGTGGATGATCCGCGACTCGACCCCATCTGGGAGGAGTGCGGAAGGCTGGGGATCCCCGTTTTCATTCACACCGGCGACCCGGAAGCTTTCTTTCATCCAACCGATGCGAAGAACGAACGCTACGAGGAACTGGTCGATCATCCCGACTGGAGTTTCCACGGTCCGGATTTTCCCAGCATTGAGTCTCTTCTCGAAGCGCGCAACCGCGTCATCGCCAGGCATCCGCGCACAATTTTTGTTTCCCTGCACATGGGTTGGCCGGAAAACCTGGAATGGGTGGCGAATGCACTCGCGAAATACCCGAATCTTTACATGGAGTTTGGAGCGCGTGAGGCCGAACTGGGCCGCCAGCCACGGCAGGCGCAGAAACTGTTCCTCGCCTATCCGGATCGCATCCTGTTCGGCAGCGATTCTGGTAGTGATGAGAAGATGTACCGCAATTACTTCCGCTGGCTGGAAACCGCTGATGAGTATTTCGATTATTACGGTTATCCGGAGCAAGGGCGTTGGAAAATATACGGAATCGAGTTGCCAAACGTGGTCCTCGACAAGATCTATCACCGAAATGCGGAAAAGATCTTCGCGCAATTCAAGGAGACAAAGCCGGTCAACGGAGAAATTCATTGACGAAAACGGTGGCCCGTCGTAGGAAGGGCGTTCAGCGTTCTTGACATTAGGAGAGTCCCAGGGGTGATGGGGAATGAGGCATAGATTGTTGCACCTGCCCGCCCAGCCCCTATACGACGAAGTGGGAACAAAATGGGAACAATTACTGCCAAACACCATCAAAAACCGTGCTACAGGACATAGGTAAAGGCTAGACGAAACAACGACATAGCGTTTCTTAATTTACTTTGCAAGCGGGGGGGCAGGTGTTCGAGCTCCCTCATGTCCACCAACTATCTGCTTGCAAATTCAATCGCTTGCAAATTCAGGCAGGATCGAGCTTCCCAAGCGCGGCCAGTATTTTTTCTGGTGTGATGGGCAAATCCCGCACGCGCACTCCGACCGCGTTATAAATGGCATTCGCGATGGCCGGGGCGGGAACAATCGCGCAGGCCTCCGCAAGAGACTTGGCGCCGAAAGGTCCCGTGGGCTCGTTCGACTCGACCCACTGACAGGTAATCTCGGCGGGCATCTCCAGCGCCGTCGGCATCTTGTAGTTCAAGAAATCCGCCGCCAGGCAGGCGCCGCTCGAAGGATCGAAGACCAAGTTCTCCATCAGCGCGTAGCCCATGCCCTGCTGCAATCCTCCCTCGACCTGCCCTTCCGCTCCCGGCGGGTTGATGACTTTTCCGATGTCGTGGGCATAGGCAACGCGAAGTACCTTGACCTCGCCGGTTTCGGTGTCCACTTCGACCTCGACGAACTCCACGGCGGCGGGTGACGGATTGGAGGCGGGAGCCAGACAGGCGCTACCCATGATGGTTCCCTTCTCCTCGAGCGGAGTGCGTTGCATGCCGTCGGGCACCATGTTGACGCAAGGCGATTCTGCGCGCTTCACGACGTCGGCCAGCGGCATCCCGTTTGCCGGCGCGCCTTTCACCTGCACCCGCCCGTCCACGATCTCCAGATTCTCGGCAGAACTATTCAAGAGCCCGCTGGCCACCTGGAACACTCTCCGCTTGGCCGACGCGGCCGCGGCCTTCACCGCATTTCCCGCCGAATAGGTGACCCGGCTGGCGTGGCTGGGGGCGTCGAAAGGAACGGTATCTGTATCCGCATAGGTGACCCGGATGTCCTTGACCGCGACGCCCAGCTCTTCCGCGGCGATCTGGCTGAGGACCGTGTTCTGCCCGCAACCCATATCCACCGTGGCGATGGACAGATTCACCGTGCCGTCCACATTCAGTTTGAGGATCGCGCCGGAATGCTCATAGATGTCCGGGAAGCCCACGCAGCCGCTGACCCACAGCGGCTGGCAGGCGAATCCAATGCCTCGTTTTTTCGTGCCGTTGCCGGCGCCGGCCGGAAGCCGTTTGGACCAGCCGATCTGTTCCGCGCCCTTCTTCAGGCACTCGGCAAGACGATACGTGGACAGGGTGAAGTTGGGATCGAAGGGGTGCTGCTCGCCTTCGCTGTGCGCATTTTTCAGCCGGAACTCGATGGGGTCGAGCTTCAACTTGTCGCAGATTTCATCAATCTGCGATTCCACCGCAAACGCCGCCTGCGGCGCGCCGTAGCCGCGGAACCCTCCGCCGATGATGTTGTTGGTGTACACCGTCATGCCTTCCCATTTTTGATTCGCGCAGCGGTAGGGCAGCAGGAAACCGAAGAAGCCATGGACCATGAGCACCACGGCGCCATGCGTGGCATGCGCGCCCGTGTCCAGTATGCTCTTGGCCCAGCGGGCGGTGAAGGTTCCGTCTTTCTTGACCCCCGTCTTCAGCTGCACTTCGAAGGGATTCCTGGCGGTAGTGATGAAGTCCTCATAACGCGTATGCTCGAGGCGCACCGGCCGCCCGGTCTTCAGGCTCAGCAGCGCGGCCACCGGTTCCAGGAAACCCATGTCCAGCTTGCCGCCGAATCCCCCGCCGATGTAGGTAGGCTTCACCGCGCGCACCTTGCTGACGGGAATGCCCAGGGCAAAGGCCAGCTTTTCCCGCAGTCCGAAGATGTGCTGCGTGGAGGACCAGATGGTGAGGTTCCCGCTGGTGTCGCTGTCCACCACGCAGACCCGCGGCTCCATGTAGCAGGTGTGCACCCGCTGCGTGCGGTAGGTGTTCTCGAAAACGTAGTCGGCCTCGTCGAAGCCTTTCTGCGCATCGCCGAAGCTGAACGACGGATTCATGACCACGTTATTCGGTGCGTGCTCATAGAGCTGCGGTGCGCCGGGTTTCATCGCTTCCGCCGCCTCGAAGACCGCGGGGAGCGCCTCGTACTCCACGTGGATCAGCTCCAGCGCTTCCTCGGCAATCTCCGTCCGTGTCGCGGCCACCGCGGCTACCGGCTCGCCGGCAAAGCGCACGGTGCTGGTCAGGATCAGCATGTCGCGTACCATGCTCGCGGCAGTGCTCGGCGCAAAATACACGGGGTGATACTTGATCTGCGGTACGTCCGCCGCCGTCAGGATGGCCTTCACGCCCGCAAGCTTTTCCGCTCGGGAAGTGTCCACGCGCAGGACGCGCGCGTGCGGATAGGGACTGCGCAGGAGCTTGGCGTGCAGCATGCCCGGCAGCCGGAGGTTGACGGTATAACTCTTGCCCCCGGTGACCTTATCGTAGGCATCCGTCCTGAGAACCCTGTTGCCGACAATCTTCATTTTGGACATGTTCCGTCCCCCTGAAAGAATCCCTTAACGGCCGGATGCAGCCATGCGAATGGCGTCCACCGTCTTGTGATAGCCGGTGCAGCGGCACAGATTTCCCGAAATGGCCTGGCGGATCTCCGGATCGCTCGGCGCGCGCGCACTCGTGAGAAACTCCTTGGCGGCCATGATCATGCCGCTGGTGCAATAGCCGCACTGCACCGCCCCAGCCTGAATGAATGCTTCCTGGAGCGGATCGAGCTTGCCGTCTTTTGGCAAACCTTCGATCGTCGTTATCTTTTTGTCCTGCGCGGACATGGCAAACACCATGCAGGAATAGACGGCACGGCCATCCAGCAGAACCGTGCAGCAGCCGCATCCTCCGGCATCGCAGGCCTGTTTCGTGCCCAGCAGATCGAGTTCTTCCCGCAGCACCTGCAGCAGCGTGGCAGAAGGCTGCACCGCAATCTCGTGCCGCTCGCCGTTCACTTCCAGAGCGATTACCTGTTTCATGGCTGAGTCTCCCAATTCACGCATTCTTCTTGCTTGCCGGACCAGTGCCCGATGTTCCGGCCGGCGCCTGGCGCCCGCCTCACGCGATCTCCACGCCCAGCCGCTCCGCCGCCCGGAGAAGTGCTCGGCGCAGATAAACCTTGGCCACCGCCCGCCGGTATTGCCCGGACGCCCGGTGGTCGGAAACCGGCTGAATGTCGGAGGAAACCTCCTGCGCGGCGCTCTCGAACAGGGTCCGCGATGGACGTTGTCCTTTCAGCACGGCTTCGCAGGACACCGCGCGCACCGGCGCCTTGCCCACCCCGCCGCCGATCACCACGCGGGCATCCCGGCAGAGGCCGGCCTGGTCCAGCGTGATGCGCACGGCCACGTTGACCAGCGCGAGGTCGTTCGAGTTCGTCTCCAGCTTGAGAAAGGCGCTGGCCGAGCGCGGAGGCAGCTTCGGCAGCAGCACCTCGGTGAGGAACTCGCCTTTCTCCAGGGAGTGCTCGAAATAGTCCACAAAAAACTTTGCCAGCGTGGTCTCGCGCGGCCCGCGCGGCCCGAGTGACTTGACCGAGCCATCGAGCGCCAGCAGGGCCACCGGCAGATCAAACAAGGAAGAGGCGCTGGCCACGCATCCCCCGACGGTTGCCTGGTTGCGGATCTGCGCTGGCGGATACTGCAGAGCATCGCGGATCGCGGCGAATTCGGCCGTCTTCTGAACCGCCTCGCTCTCCGCGAGTTCCCGGAACGTGGTCATCGCCCCGAGAGCCAAGCCGCCGTTTGCAGCCTTCACATAGGAAAGACCGGCTTTCTGCAAATCGACGAGAACTTCAACGCCCGATCCCAGCCCCCGCGCAAACAGCCCATGGAGGAACGTCCCGCCCGCGAGGAGCACCGCCCGGTCTCCGTGCTTCGCGAGCAGATCCACGACGTCGCGGGCGCTTTGCGGCCTGCAGAATTCCCTGACTCCCGAGATTCCCATCGTGCCCTCCTCGCGAGAAACGCGCCCCGGCCAGACGGCCGCCATCCTCTTCAATCCCGGGGCGGCGCCAGGCATCCGGCCTGCCGCCGCCCCGGCCATCCTCTGCTTCACTTCCTAGAAGGTGAACCGCAGCGAAAACTGGAGTTGGCGCATGTCGGCGACGCTGCGCGGCAGGCCGAAGCCTGGCTGGGCCCCCTGCACGCCATCGCCGTAATGCTGCGGCACCGGCCCGATAAAATCCGGCGCCGCGTAAATGTTGTCCACATCCAGCACGTTCACGCGGTTCAGCAGGTTGAATATCTCGCAACTGAACGTCATCTTCCCGGAGTGCTGCGAGAGCTCGAAGGGGAAATCGCGCTGCAACCGGATGTCGAAAGTCCGGAACACGTCTCCCGCGTAGGTATTGCGCCCCAGCAAGCCGACCCGGTCGGAGAAGGGGAAACCGTCTCCGTTGGAATCGAAGCCCACGAGGATCGATTGGTAGCGGGGGCTCTGCAGGGTGGCCGTGAGCGCCAGGTTCCAGTCTTTCGCCGCGGGGTTGTGGAAGGGCGAATCGCCCAGCGCCGTCAGGATGAAGCGGTGCGCGACGTGGTTGTCGGAAATCCCGTGCTCCAGGTCTCTCCGCAGATAGTTCTGCGGTCCGGTGGCAAACTGGATCGTGGTCTGATTGTCGATGGACTTCGACCACGTGTAATTGGCCATTACGCCGTAATGATTCCGGAAACGCTTATTGAACGTCAGGAATCCGGCGTGATACATGGATTTCGCATCCGGGGAATCCAGAAAGGCAAATCCGAAGTTGGGATCGGCCAGCGTGAGCGCCTGCTTGCCATCCGGCAAAGTGCCGTTTGGCTTGGCGTTGGCGTTGCCGAAATAATGGATTCGCAGCGCATGCACATAGGAGTAGCCAATCGACATCTGCATGTCCGCTCCGAGGCTGCGTTCCACCTGCAGGCTGGCATTTTCCGAATAGGGATTCGGGAAGTGCTTGGTCGTGAACCCGTGCGAGAACCCAATCAGCTGATCCGGCGCCGGATAGGACCCCGTGCTGGTGAAATTGGCGAACGCCGTCGCCGCCGGTATCCCGCCGGGGCCGGGAAACGCCACTCCCACCGGGCCGAACTCTGCCAGGCCCACCAGGCTCTGCGTGGAATTCACAAAAGGCCCCACCAGCGGATTGTTCAGGTAGCCGGTGATCGGTCCGAACGCCGTGGTCGTGCCCGTCAGTTCGCTCCAGTTGAAGGGGCCAAAATAAATGCCAAAGCCCCCGCGCACCACGGTCTTGTCATTGAAGGCGTAGGAGAAGCCAACGCGCGGCTGGACATCCCGCCAATCCTGGTCATACCAGTTGCGATCGTGAAACGGCCGCGTCTCGAAGTCGTAGCGGAACCCGTACGTCAGCGTGAGATGCGTGATAGGTTGCCATTTGTCCTGGAGGTATAGGCCGGCAATCTGCCGTGTAAAGTTCGCCGAGGAAGCCTTGTCGAACGCGTCCAGCATCGACTGCGGCAACAGGCTGGCCTGCCAATCCGTGCCCCGCGGCAGCAGTTGCTGTCCCCACAGCGACCTTGGCATGCCAAAGTAGAACACCACCGCGGTCGGCTGCGTGAACGGCGCCAGTCCGAAGTAGCTTTGCGGACTGAATACGCTCACCGCCGGCGTGAACATCGGCGATTTCGTGGAGTTCCAAATCTCATGAAACTCTCCGCCGAATTTCACCGTGTGCTTGGAATACGTCCGGGTCATGTTCTGGCCAAACTGCAACCGCGTCTCCCGATAGAAGATAAAGCTCCCCACCGGACCGCCGGATTGCACCAGATTCGGGATGGCCATGAACGGTTCCCGCCCGGCGCCCACCGGGTCCAGATGGAAGGTACGGCGGGCAAACTGGAACACGGTATCCCCGGTGAGCTTGGGGGAGAAGGTATGAATCAGGTTTGCCGCCAGCGACTGATCCCGGATCGGATTGTCCCGGAAGGTGCTGGGCAAACCCAGCCCCGGAGGCGCGCCGGGGCTGTTGGGATTGCGTTCGTCAGAGAACAGATAACGCACGGCCAGTATGGTGCTGCCGGTGAACTGATGGTCCAGCTTGCCGATCAGCTTGTCGTAGTCGTTCACCATCAGGACGGACCCCAGATTCTCCTGCGACAATCCGAAGAACTGCTTGGTGGCGTTGATCCCCGCGATATTCGCTTGAATGAAGCTCGAATAGCGCGGCGACTGCGCCCGGCGCTGCCCTTCGTACCCCGTGAAAAAGAAGGTCTTGTCCTTGACGATGGGGCCGCCCAGCGTCCCGCCGAACTGATTCAGGCGCAAAGCGTCCATGCCCGGCGAGGAGAGCGGATTGCTCGCATCCAGGGCGTTGTTCCGGAAATATTCGTAAACTCCGCCATGCACCACGTTGCTGCCCGAACGCGTTACCGTGTTCACGATGCCGCCCAGCGTCCGGCCCACTTCGGAATCGTAGCTGCTCGTCACCACGCGGAACTCCTGCACCCATTCCTGCGCCGGGGAACTCCGCTGCAGCCCGGAAAGACTCGTCGTGTAATCCACCCCGTCCAGCGAAATGAACACGGAGTGCGATTCCCGCACCCCGGCAAAGCTCAGCTTGGGCGTTTGCTCGGTGAACGGCGCCTGGCTCCCCACCGACGTGCTGTTGCCCAACGTCACCTCCGGGGTCAGCATCACGAAATCGATGAAGTTGCGGCCCTTGATCGGCAGGTCCACGATCTGGCGCTCGCTGATCACTTCGCTGACCTGCGACTTCGTCGGCTGGATCCCTTCCTCTTCCGTGGCCGTGACGGTCACCGCCGTGGCCGCAGCCTCGACCGCCAGCGTCATGGTCAAGGAAGCGCTCTGCCCCACTTGCATATGCAGCGCCTTCGTCGCCGGCTTGAACCCCCGAAACTCGACGTGCAACTCGTACTCCCCCGGCGAAATGTTCATAATTCGCCCGACCCCGTTCTCATCGCTCTCCGTCTGGCGTTGCAGCCCCGTCGTTGTGCTGGTCAGAACGATCGAGGCTCCCGAGATCGCTCCGCCACTCGTGTCCTGGACGGACACCGACAGGTCCGCGAGAGTTTGGGACTGAACGGCGGGTGCGGACAGCAACAAGCACAAAACCAAAAGACAGGAACTCCAGATCGCATAACCGGAAACGAGCCGACGATTCATGTGGGTCTCCACGTTGCTTTTTTAGGTGCAGTCTTTCTGTATCGAACCCCCGGGTATTTTCTTTGGCCCACTTGCTTTGAAAAACGACGGATCAGACAAAACAGGGTTGGTCAGCCTGCCGTGCCCCGGCTATAGGCGGGCGCGGCCTGCGGCGCAAACAGCCCCGATTTGAGCAGCAGCATCATCATCGAAAAGTCCCCGGCCAGCTCGCAGGCGGCGATCAGCAAGACTAGCCAGGAGGTCTGCACCCTGCCATGCAGCAGCGAAAGGAGCAAGGTTGCCAGGAGCCCCACCAGCACCACGAGTCCGAAGAAGAAGCGCGCATAGCGTCCGTTGAGCCACTGCCGCAGCGTTGCGCGCGCCGCCGGAAGCGACCGGTTCATCCGCAACAGATAGATGCCCAGGAGGAAAAAGTTCGCGACGAGCAGCCCATGCTCGAGCGCCGGGAGGATCTCCGGAGGCGCTTCCCCTTGAAGCTCGCGTATGGTCAGGGACAGCGTGATCCCTCCGAGCGCGGCATACATGAACAACAGCAGCGGCAGAAGCAGCGTTCGCCAGAACGCCACACCCGCGGAAGAGCGCATGAGGAAGCCGTCGTAGCACGCGATGAACAGCGCGGACGCGGCGGCCAGCGCGTAATTCAAGTTGGCGGCCCACTCGGGAAGTTGCAGGAGCGGCGAGTGCGCGCGGAGCAAAACGCTCAGGAATCCGGTCACCGCAAAGACGCCCGTGGCCCAGATTCCGCGGGCGATCCAGGAGCGGTCCGGCCGGGCGGCGGCGCGCAGGAACCGCTCGGGCCGTCCCAGAAAAGCCAGATGCGCGCTGTTCTTGCCGACAACCACGATCAGGACACCCGCCAGCATTCCCGCAACGTGCCCCGTCAGCAGCGAGACCAGGAACAATCCGCCGCCCACGCCGCCCAGGAAAAAGGCGGTTCCGATCAGCCAGTTCCAGAACGTCTGGCGATGGTATCCAAAGGCGAAGCGGTGTGGCGCAATCAACAACTCTCGTGTCGTCATATCGTTTCTCCGCTCAAATCCCCGCGTCGGCGCGCTATTCGTCGAGATACTGCACGCTGGGCTTCGTGCCGTACTCCGGCAGCAAGGTCCAGGCCTTTCTTTCCTTGACGAGGCGCTGCAATTTGCCGTTTTCCTCTTCCCAGTCTCCGAACACGCGCGCATCGGTGGGACAGGTCACGACGCAAGCCGGCTCCAGGCCCTCATCCACACGGTGGGCGCAGAGCGTGCATTTGATGTTGGTCCCCTCGTCGAAGTCCGCGAACTTGAGCGCTTCGAACGGGCTGATGCCGTCGCTGCTGTACCCGTGCTTCAGCAGTCCGCGCTCGATGAAGTGGCGGTTCATATACGGGCAGGCCACATTGCATGCGCGGCACCCGATGCACTTCTTGTGGTCCACCATGACAATGCCGTCGGGACGGATATACGTCGCCCCGGTGGGGCAGGCCTCGGCGCACGGCGCATCCGCGCAATGATTGCAGAGCACGGGCAGGAAGGTGCGCTTCGTCCGGGGATAGACGCCGGCCTCCTGCGTGACGACGCGGGCGTAATGAATGCCCTCGGGCGTCCCGTTTTCCTGTTTGCAGGCCAGCGTGCAGGCATTGCAGCCGATGCAGCGCTTCAAATCAATCACCATGCCCAGTCGGGCCATTGCAGCACCTCGCAGAGTGATACCCGTTACCCGCCGGCCAGGCTGCGGATGATCGCCAGCGTGACGATCTCCTCGCCGCCCCGCAGTTCCTTATCCAGTTCGCCGGCTTTCAAGCTCAGCCCATCCACCACGATCGCAAAGTCGCTCCGCAACTTGCCGTCGCACACCAGGCTGTCGTAGAGGCTGCCGCCGTCCCGCGTGGGCAACTGGCGCAGCAGGTCGGCGATCGTGGCGCCCTCAAACTCCAGCGTCTGCCGGCTGAATCCCAGCATCTTGCGGGTACTCCCCAGAGCGGCGATTTTGGCGATCGGCATGGCCCGTTACGCTCCCAGGCGTTCCACGCGCACACGCGCCGTGGACTCCAGCCCGCCGGTCGCGCTGTCGGTATAGCGCATCGATCCGGTCAGCAAGCGGTTAAAGTGGCTGCCCTTCGCCCGCACCCGTTTATTGTTGACCACCTGCCGCGTGATGGTATTGCTGACCCCCAGGACCTGCGGATGGATCCCTTCCACCACTTGCGCTGCCCCCTCGATGCTGCCCGCCGGTGAAGTTAGCCGCAACCGGTCGCCCGTCTTGATCCCCAGTTTGCCGGCGGTGGCGGAATTGATCAGGATCCCCCCGTGAATGGGATCTTTGTCGCTGACTTCCGATAGCCACGGCATGACCATGGTGTCCGCGAAGGTATGCAGGCTTTCCTTGAAGGTGATGCCGTAGTATTCGTACCCCGCCTTTCCGTCCTCGATCACCTGCGAGTTCTTCCAGAACGGCAGCGGCTGGTAATTATCGAGCGGCCAGTCTTTCATGCCCGCTTCGGAGAGCCGGACCCGCATCTGCTCCCCGGTGCGCTTGATGAACTCGAAATAAAAGGGGATGCGCAGGTTGCCGAAAGGCAGGTACGTTTCCTCCGGGGTGCGGTAGCGCACCGCGTGCCCGTGCACCTTGAACCACTCCAGCCCTTTGTCCTCCCCGTAGATGCTGCGCGCGTAGCGGTCCCAGAACTCGTCCACCGTGTGCCGCTTGTCCGGATCCAGCAGATATTTCGGCTTGGCCGTATACCCGCAAACGATATTCAGAAAATCGTTCCAGTCATCCCGGAAACCCATGCGCTCGGCCAATTCGGTGAGGATTTCGTAAGCGTCCCGGGTGTCGCCGAGCGGCTCGACCACCGGCTGCCGCAGCGCGTGGCCCGTGACCGCGGGCGGCTCCAGACAATTGAGCAGCGTGGATTCCAGGAAGGTGCGGTCCGGCAGGAAGACGTCGGCCCATTGCGTGGATTCCGTCTCCTGAATATCGATCGCCACGACGAACTTCATGCTCTGGAAGATCTTTTCGATCTTGTCGGTTTCCGGCATGTTCCACCACGGGTTGGAGTGGTAGAGCAGCATGGCCTCCGGCCGGTAATTCAAGCCGAAGCGCTCCGGATTCAACACCGTTTCGGCGTTGAGCTGCCCGGCGTCGAAACCGATGGGGAACCACTCCAGCAAGTGCGTGGAATCCGGCGGGTACTTGAATTCCGGCGCGGGATGCAACTGGTGCGGTTCGGGCTTGAGCATCCCGTCCTCGCCCGGACTGACGAAGAACCCGCGGTGATCGAGGGGAACGCCGAGATGCCCCCCGGGCACGTCGATGTTTCCCACCAGCATATTGAAAAGCTTGTAGGTTATGTTGTCGAAGAGGCCGTTGGCATGGGATTGCGAGCCGCGGTAGTAATTGAGCGCCGCGGGACGATACGGATAGGTCTTGCCCTGAATTTCGATGCTGGCCCCGATCTGCGCGGCGTCCACAAATTCCCGCGCAATCCGCCGGATGGTCGCGGCCGGGACCGTGGTGACTTCGCTCATCTTCTCGGGCGTGTTCTCGAGCAGGATGTCCATCCACACCTGGAAGCCGGTGCGCACGTTCATTCCCGCGTGGGAAAAGGCTCCCTCCAGCGCCATGGATTCGCTGGGGACCGCATCCCAGGCGCGCGCGGCGTTGACCCGCAGATCCCAGACCTGGGCTTTGCCCTCGCTATCGCGCAGGAAATAGCCGTCGGCCTTCACCAGATACGGAGCATTCGTGCGCTCGCGCAAAAACTCCCGGTCATAGCGGCGCAGTTCGTGCACCAGCACATGCGCCATGCCCAGGACGAAAGCGCGGTCCGTGCCGGGGAGAATGGGGATCCACTCATCCGCCTTCGCGGATGCAACCGAGCAGCGCGGATCCAGCGAAACGACCCGCATCCCGCGCATGCGCGCATCGGCCATGCGCTTGGCGCTTCCCGAGAGATGCAGGTGCGAGGAGAAGCCGTCGCCGGAGCCGATCTGAATCCAGTAGTTGCAATGCTCGTAATCGTTGATCGCGGCGAAGGAACCGTCCACGCTCCCGTTCACCGGATGGTAGGAGCCGCCGCAGTAATTGCCCAGGGAGGTAAAGAAGTTGGGCGAGCCGAACACCGCGGGCCAGCCCCACAGGAGAATGCGCTGGAAATCGCCGATGGCACAGAGAAGCTTCCGCGGATCATCTTTCCGGAGCTTGCCGAGTTCCCGCGCCACTATCTCATAGGCCTCTTCCCAGCCGATCTGCACCCAGCCCGGCTTTTCGTGCAGGCCTTTCTTCGGGTTCGTGCGCTTCATCGGATAGAGCACCCGGGTGGGATCGTAGAGGCGGGCCAGGCCGGAGTTGCCCTTGGGACACAGCTTGCCGAGATTGTCGGGATTCGTCGGGTCGCCTTCGATTTTCACCGCCACGCCGTCCACCACCTGCACCTTGATGCCGCAGCCATGCAGGCACATGCCGCACGTGCTGGGAATCCAGCGGCCCGCGCTCGGAGAAATCGGAGTGCTTTGCATCGTCGCCATGGTCATTCTCCTCGTTCCGTTGGACGAACCGTTTGCGCAACGCCCGACGCACTTCCCAGGTCGCTTCCGCTGTCCTCATGCCGGCGCAGCCGTACCAGATCGGCTGCGGTCAGCGTTTCGAAGTACTCCAGCAGTTGCCCGCGAACCACGGCCCAGGAGTCATGAAGCTCGCAGGGATGGGTGCTGGAGCACTGCCGCTCTTCCAGCAGACAATCCTGGAAGGGTTCGCCGCTTACCGCGCGGACCACGGTGAGCAAGGAAATCTGTTCCGCGGGAACGGCAAGCTCGTACCCGCCGCGGAGGCCTTTGCGTGAGCGCAGCACGTGGTTATGGCACAGAGAAAGAAGAACTTTGCTCAAAAAGGCCGAAGGGATAGACTCGCGTTGGGCAACCTCCTTCTTCCCGGTAAGTTTCCCCTGGGGCTGCGCAGCCAAGTAGGTAACCGCGCGCAGGGCGTAGCTACAGGGCCGGGAAAAGAGTGAGGTAAGCATAACTAAAGGACCTTTTAATCCATTGAGCGAATTCTCTACACTTGGCAGGTCCCGTCAATCGGCGGTTTGTCTCAGTCTCAAGGACAAATGTCACGGAGTCGTTCATGTTGGAGAGTGAACTCTTCTCGCTTCTGGAAGGCACGGCCGATGCGGCCTTCACGGTGGACGAACAGGGCATTATTCGTTCCTGGAATCGCGCGGCGGAGAAACTTTTTGGCTATCCCTCTTCCGCGGTTCTCCAGAAGTCCTGTGCCAGTCTGTTTCAAGGGCATGGCCCACAAGGAAACATCGTCTGCAAGGAAGACTGCAACGTGCTGCAATGCGCGGCTGCTCGCCGCGAGATGGAGAACTACGATCTGCAACTCCTCGGCCGGGGCGGCCGCCAGCTCTGGGTGAATATTTCCATCATCGTCTTTCGCGATGCCCGTTCCGGGCGCCGCTTGCACATCCACCTGGCCCGCGACATCACCTCCCGTGAGAAGAAAGATGAACTGGCGCGGAAAGTCCTGGGCGCGGCCAGGGAATTGGCCGCGCTGCAGGAAAGTCCCGCTGCGCTGGCCCCGGTTTCCCCTCTGACCGTGCAGGAGAAACGCGTGCTGAGCTTGTTCTCCGAGGGCAAGAGTCCGCAGCAGGTGGCGCGCACCCTGAAAATTACGGACCGCACACTGCGCAATCACCTGCATCACGCCAACCGGAAGCTCGGAACACGCAACCGGCTGGAAGCCGTGATCCACGCGGCAAAGCGCGGCTTGCTCTAACCGCGCGTGCGCGGCCCGTTGCGCCGCGCGGGAACATCCCGTTCGTTCGTCCCTCGCGCTCCCGCGATTCCGCTCGATCGGAGCCCCGGCGCCCCCGCAAGCCGCGGAAAATTGATAGAATGGATATGTTTGTCGTCCCCTGCGTTAGCACCAGAAGGAGTTCCCGTTATGGCTACGTCTACGACCACTAAAGCGGCGCGGCCCGTCTGGAGACCCACGACCCGCGTGGGTGTAGGCGGACAGCCGTTCAAATATCCTTTGGAGCGGGCCTTTGTAGAGCCCGACTGGCGGCGCTTTCCCGGCTGGAAGGACGTAACCCGGGAGCAGTGGGAGACGGCGCTCTGGCAGCGGCAGCACACGGTCAAGAACCTCAAGGAACTGAAAGAGGTCCTGGGAGCTCTGCTCCCCGACGACCTCGCCGCCAGCATCGAGCGCGACATCCGCGAGCGCGCCACGATGTCCATGCTCGTTCCCCCGCAGATGATCAACACCATGAACGAGCAGGACCTGTGGAACGATCCGGTGCGCCACTACATGCTCCCGGCCTTCGACGACCGCCATCCCGAGTGGCCCAGCCACCCGCACGCCAGCCGCGACAGCCTCCATGAGTCCGACATGTGGGCGGTCGAGGGCCTGACCCACCGCTACCCCACCAAGGTCCTGGCGGAGATGGTTTCCACGTGCCCGCAGTACTGTGGGCACTGCACGCGCATGGACCTGGTGGGCAACGACGTGCCCCAGGTGACCAAGCTGCGCTTCCAGATTCCGCAGAAGGAACGCTTCGAACAGATGCTCGATTATCTGCGGCGCACGCCGCAGGTGCGCGACGTGGTGGTTTCCGGCGGGGACATCGGCAACCTGCCCATCCAGCAGCTCGAGCCCTTTGTCAGCGCCTTGCTGGACCTCGAGAACATCCGCGACATCCGCTTCGCTTCCAAGGGGCTGGTGGGCCTCCCCCAGCATTTCCTGCAGGACGAGGTGCTGCACGGCTACGAGCGCCTGGCCAGGAAGGCGCGGGAGCGCGGTGTCAGCCTGGCGTTTCACACCCACGCCAACCATGCCGCGCAGGTCACCCCGCTGGTGGCGCGGGCTTCCCGCAAGCTCCTGGAGATCGGCTTCCGCGACGTGCGCAACCAGGGCGTGCTGCTGCGCGGCGTCAACGCTTCCTCCACGGAACTGCTGGAGCTGTGCTTCACTCTCCTGGACCACGCTTCGATCATTCCCTACTACTTCTACATGTGCGACATGATCCCCAACGCCGAACACTGGCGCGTGGCGGTCTACGAAGCCCAGCAGTTGCAGCACGACATCATGGGCTATCTCCCGGGCTTCGCCACCCCGCGCATCGTCTGCGACGTGCCCTTCGTGGGCAAGCGCTGGGTGCACCAGGTCCGCCAGTACGACCGCGACAAGGGCGTCACCTACTGGACCAAGAACTACAAGACCGGCATCGAGGCCCAGGATCCTGGAGCGCTGACCCGTCAGTACGAATACTACGATCCCATCTACACACTGCCCGAGGCGGGCCAGGAGTGGTGGCGCATGCAGCACGCGCATCCCGCCGGCTGATCCGCGCAAAGGATTTCTTCGCTCCGGCAGGCCCCGCTGCGCGGCCTGCCGCGCAGCGGGGCGCCCAGGTGCTCTCCAAGAAACAGCCGCTGGACAGCTTCGGGGCAATGTGCTGCAGGCGTGATAGCGTATAGCTTATGCAACCTTTTTCTACTCAAGTTGCCGAGCGCAGCAATCAGCGCCGCAGCCAGCGCGTGCTGCTGAGCCTCCCCGTGGAGATCACCGCGCAGCAGGGGGTAGAGAAGAAACCCGTCTCGGAAAAAACCCGCACCATGGTGGTGAATGCCCACGGCGCGCTGGTGCAGCTGAATCTGAAAGTGGAAATCGGCCAGCAGGTTACCGTGAAAAATCTGAAGACCAACGATGAGACTCATTGCCGCGTGGTTTTCGTGAATCAGGCGCAGTTGAGCAATGTGGAAGTCGGCATCGAGTTCCTGAAGCCCATGCCCTTTTTCTGGCGTATTGCCTTTCCTCCGGCGGATTGGACGCCGCGCAGCCCCGAAGCCAAGAGCCCCGCATCCAGAGCCGGGGCAGCCCCGACGCCCCAGCGCCCCGCTGCCGCTCAGGGTGCAAAACCAGTTGCCACGCCAGCCCCCAAGCCCGCTTCGCCCCTAACTTCAACTCCCAAGCCTGAGCTGAAAAAGTAAGCGCGGTTTACGCCGAACGCTCGCCGCGGAGTGGGGCATAATTCGCACCCCGCTTGGAAAATTGCGCCAGGTGCCCCAGGCGGAAACGCGATCCGCCTCCTTCCCTCAGATAACATCCGTATCTAGAATAGGTTAGCGTGCATCTTCCGTTCCCGCCGGTGGCATTCAGAATGCCACTACCATCGCAGAGGCAAATTCCATGGCCCGCGCTCCTTTGTTGGAGCCCCCAGTCTTGGGGGTGCGCGTCAGAACTGTTGCTCCCTCATTCCTTCTTCCTGTACCGGCAGCAAGACCCGCGGAAGCGCCGCGCCCGCGCGTCGCGGCCGACTTCACGAAATCGCTCATCGAGATGAACCGCGTGCCGGCAGGCTCGCGCGCGCTGCAGCTCGCCGTTTCCATCGTGCTGCACGTGCTGGTCATCGGCGTGCCCCTGCTGCTTTCGCTGTGGTACACGGACACGCTCAATCTGCGCGCATACACCGCGACGCTGCTGGTCGGTCCGCCTCCGCCGCCACCTCCGCCTCCGGCCGCCGCCGCGCTTGTCCGCACGCCGGCCCCGCGCCGCGTCTTCACCGCCGGCGGCAAGCTCCTGGCGCCCAGCTTCATTCCCAAGCAGGTGGCGGTGCTCAGGGAAGCGCCGCTCCCGGATGTTTCCGGGATCGAGGGCGTCGCGGGCGGTGTTCCCGGCGGCGTGCCGGGCGGGCAAATGGGCGGAGTGCTCGGTGGCGTCCTCGGCGGCATTCTCAGCAACAAGGCAGTTGTGCCCCCGCCCGCGGCAAAGGCCAAGACGCCGGTGCGCATCGGAGGCCGTGTGCGGCCGCCGCGCGCGCTGCTGAAGACCGCACCCGACTATCCGGTTCTGGCCCGAAGCGCGCACATCCAGGGCGACGTGATCATCGACGCGACGATTGACGCCCAGGGCAATGTCGTGGACGCGCGGGTTGTCAGCGGCCACCCCTTGCTCTACGACGCGGCGATGAATGCCGTGCGCATGTGGAAATACGAGCCGACGTATCTGAACGACGAGCCCGTGCCCGTTCTGATGAATGTAACCGTATCGTTCCGGATGCAGTGACGCCGGCGCAAAGCTCCTCACACCCCCATGTGAGGGAGACCCCGCCTCCGCAAAGCCCTTCGAGGGGACACTGGGCCAGCGGTGGCGGGGTTTCTGTTTTTCCCGCTGGAAATCAGGCCAGAGCTTCCGTCAGCGCTTCGCGCAGCGCGTCCTGCGTTTGCGGGCTGAGTTTTTTCCCTTGTGCGGTCAGGTAGAACACGTCGATCGCCTTCTGGCCCTCGGTGTCGATGAGCGCGACTTCGATATTGCACCCCAGGCGCGCCAGGGCCGAGCCGATGGCATACAACAGGCCGGGGTGGTCCTGGGTGATCAGCTCCAGCAGCGTGCTTTGCGCCGAGGAGGCGTCGTCGAAGCGAATGGTGGTGGCCACCGCCACTTTCGGCGGGCGGGCGCGGGCCCGGCCCAAGCGGCCCTTCAGCAGCGGCTCGAGCGGGACCTTGCCGCTGACGATATCCGCCAGGCTGCGGCGAAAACGCTCTTCCTCCCCCGGGTTCAGCTCCAGCGTGCGGTGCAGGTCCTCGAAGTGGAAGGTGTCCAGGGCGATGCCCGCGGCGTTGGCAAAGGCGTCGGCTTTGACGATGTTCATTCCCCAGCCGGCCAGGGCCCCGGCGATGTTCGCAAACAGCCCCGGGCGGTCGGGCGTCAGCACGGTCAGCGAAAAGGCGTGCGGCACGGCTCTCAGCTCCACCTGCACGGGCTCTTCCGCCAGCCGCCGGTAGAGCGCGAAATGCGCGGCCACCTCCGCCGGAGAGTGCACCGCGAGATAGCGCCGCGGGAAGCCTTCGAGAAACCACTCGAGGTCCTCGCCCCTGGCTCCCGCTAGGCGCCGCGCTTCGTCCAGGAACGGCGTCTCGTGCGCGATGTGCAGGCGGTCACGGTCCACGCTGCGGCTGAGGTGATTGGCGGTGGCCGCGAAGAGCTGCCAGAGCATTTCGGCCTTCCACGGCGTGAGCGCTTCGGGATTCACCGCCTGGATGTCGGCGTAGGTGAGCAGGCACAGGCGGGTGAGGCGCTCGGGGGTCTCCACGGTGCGGGCGAAGGCGGCCACCGTGCCGGGGTCGAAAATATCCCGGCGCAGCAGCGTGGCGGACATGTCCAGGTGGTGCTCGATCAGGAAGTGCACCTCGTCCTTTTCCTGGGCGTCCAGGCCCAGGCGCGCCGCCGCGCTCCGCAGCGCTTCCAGGCTTCCGGCCACGTGGTTTTCCGTGGGCAGGCCCTTGCCGATGTCGTGCAGGAGCATGGCGAAGATGAGCAGGTCCCGGCGCTCCAGCGATTTCCAGAGCTCGCAAAAGTGCCGGGCGCGTTCGTCCTGCGGCTCGGCCAGGTCCTGCAGGTGTTCGATGGTGCGCAGGGAGTGTTCGTCCACGGTGTAGCGGTGATAGAAGTCGCGGACCACCAGCGCGTCAATGGCCCGGAACTCGGGGAGAATGTCCGCGAGCAGGCCGATGCGGTGCATGGGCCGCAGGGCCGCGGCGGGATGCAGCGTGTCGAGGATTCCGCGCAAGGGCGGCCAAAGGCCGTCGGCGTCTTGCGGCCCCGCGGCGGCGCGCCTCCACACCTCGCCGAGGACGCGCTCGGCTTCGTGTGTGGGTGGGCAGCCGCGCCGCGCCGCTTCGCTCAGAAAGGCGAAGACATCGCCGCGGCTGCGCAGGGCACCCGCAGCGGCCAGTTCCAGGCGTCCGTCGGCGACCAGGAAGGGGCCACGCTCGCGGCGCGCCAGGGCGGGAAAGCGCCGCTCCCAGAAAGAGCGCCGCTTCGGCTGCTCCTCGATCTTCGGCAGCAACTCGCGGTTGAGCGTGCGCGCGTGCTGGAAATAGAGCCGCATCCATTCCGCGGGATCGCGCGCGACCCCGTCGGCCGCGCCCAGGGCGCGCCGCGCCGCGGTCTCCTGCAGTTCGTAGGTCAGGCCGTTGTCGTTGCGGCCGTTGGCGTAATGGAGAAAGCAGCGCACCGCGCTGAGGAACTCCAGGGCCTGGGCGGGCGGCGGCTCGAGGGGTGCCGGCGAGCGGGGCTCCGCGCCGGCTTTTTGCGCCAGGGCATCGAGCCAGGCGGCGGCGTGATGGTCGCGCAGCCCGCCGGGGGCGTCCTTCACGTTGGGCTCGAGGTGAAAGATGGTGTCGCCGTAGCGCGCGTGCCGCTCGCGCGTGAGGCGCACGATCTCCGCGGTGAGAAAGCCGCGCGCCCGCCGCTCGGCTTCGCGCAGGATGCGCATGTCCAGGCAGTCGTAAAGCTCGCGGTCCCCGGCGAGGAAGCGCCGGTCGAGCAGCGCCAGATGGAATTCCGCGTTGTCCTCCTCCAGGCGCTTGCATTCGTCCACGGTGCGCCCGGCGGAGCTGACCCGGAAGCCCAGGTCCCACAAGGTGCGCGAGAGTTCCCCCACCAGCGGCTTGAACTCCTTTTCCGCCGGCGCGTCCTCGAAAAGAAACAGCACGTCGAGATCCGAGTACGGGAAGAGCATGCGACGGCCGTAGCCGCCGAGGGCCAGCAGGGAAAAGCGGCAAGGGGTGGCGGGGCGCAGCTCGTTCCAGACGCGCAGCAGCGTTTCGTCGGCGAAATCGCAGAGCGCGCGCAGGGTGTGCGCGCCCGAGCCTGCGCTTTCGAAGGCCCGGCGGATGCCCTCCCGGCGCTCTTCGCAAGCGCCGGCCAGCATGGCCACCAGGGTTTGCGCCCTGACTTGCGGAAGATGCGTGCTGCGCTCTGTCATTGTTGGGCCATGCCAGGGCCAGCGCGCCGTCCTGCAAAAGACTTACAGCGCGCCGTCGCCGCGTTCCTCATTCCGGATGCGGATGGCGTCCTCGGTGCGCGACAAGAATATCTTACCGTCGCCGATCTTGCCTGTCTTGGCGGTTTTCAGGATGGTCTCCACGGCCTGCTCCACCAGCGCGTCCGGCAGCACCATCTCCAGCTTGATCTTGGGCACCAGATCCACCGTGTATTCCCGCCCGCGATAGACCTCGGTGTGCCCCTTCTGCCGGCCGTGGCCGCGCACTTCGATCACCGTCATGCCTTCCACGCCGATCTCCCGCAGCGCGTCCTTCACCGATTCGAACCGCGACGGCTGAATAATCGCTTCGATCTTCTTCATGCATTCCCCCTCGATTTGTCTTTCCCTGCGTTTTCCCGGCTTGCCGCAATCTCGGCGCGCGGGCAGTGGTCGCGCACGGGCGTATCATGCACACGCTTGCGCGCCGCGCCAACTTCATAATTTGCATCTCTCCGATTGAAATTTGTAAGCCTGCCGTGAATTTTTCATTTCTCCGATTGAAACTTTACGTTGGCCTTTTGAAATCGCCGTCTGTACAGTCCGCCCTCAAGCGAGGCTCGCAGCGTTGCTCGCCACGTCTAGTCGAAGGAGATCAAGAGTGCGAATGTCCCGAGCGTCTCTGTTCTTATGTCTTTTCGGTTTGGCGGTGGCCTCCTCGGCCAGGGGCCAGGCGGCTGCCGCCCCGGCGGACCAGGCTGCTCCCGCCAGCCCTGCGGCAACTCCGGCCCCGGCGGCAAGCTCGGCTCCGGCAGCGAGCCAGGCCCCGGCGGCAACCCCGCCGGCGCAGGAGCCCGCTCCGGCTTCCTCGCCCACCTGGTCCGCGGGGCCCATCGACTTCAGCGGCCTGATTGATGGTTATTACAGCTTCAACTTCAACCATCCCGCTTCGGGATTCAATCAGCTCTACAACTTCAATGTGCGCTCCAATGAGTTCAGCTTGAACATGGCCAAACTGTCTCTGGCGCACACCGCCGACCCCGTCGGCTTCCAGGTGGATTTCGGCTTTGGCCGCGCCTTCGACATTATCTCCACCAATGAGAAGGCCCCGCAGATCTTCCGCTATCTCGAGCAGGCCTATTTGAGCTGGAAGCCCGCGAAGGCCAAGGGCTTCCAGGTGGACTTCGGAAAATTCGTCACCAGCGATGGCGCTGAGGTCATCGAAACCAACGGCAACTGGAACTACTCGCGCTCGCTGCTCTTCGCCTGGGCCATTCCTTATTACCACTTCGGCGTGCGCACCTCTTTCCCCGTGGGCAAGCACTTCACCGGCGGCGTGATGGTCGTCAACGGCTGGAACAACGTCGAGGACAATAACTCCGGCAAGACCCTGATGTTCACCGGAACCTACACCGCGAAAAAATTCGCGTGGACCAACAATTTCCACACCGGGCCGGAAAAACCCGGCACCAATAAAGGCTTCCGCAATCTCTACGACACCACGCTCTTGCTTACGCCCACGGCCAAGTGGAACGCCTACCTCAATTTCGACTACGGCTCGGACAAGAACATCGGCCCGGGATCGCAAGTGTGGTACGGCGCCGCCGTGGCGGTGCACTACCAGGCCACCGGAAAAGTGTCCTTCACCCCGCGCGTCGAGTGGTTCAACGACCGCGACGGCTTCGCCACCGGCACTGGCATCCAGCAGCAGCTCAAGGAGGTCACCATCACCGGCGAATACAAGCTGCCGGAAGGCTTGCTGGCCCGCCTCGAATACCGCCATGACTGGTCCAATCAGCCCTTCTTCCAGCGCGGCGCTTCGGTAAGCCCGTTGGATCTATCGGGGACGTACATGGGGCCGGTCGGGACGTCCAAGAGCCAGGACACGCTCACGCTGGGCGTCGTCGCCTTCTTCGGGCCCAAGCGGTAGCTCTTCCGGCGAGATGTGGGTGTTCAAATTCCTGAGGAAATTCGATAGAGGAGGAAATGGAATGAGTGTAATCCCGCAATATGGGAAAAAGCTGTCTCTCTCGGAGAAGTTTTCGCGGCTGGCCGTGCGGCTGCGGAATTCTGAATGGCGGCGCTACGGAAAGGTTCTGTTCGCCGGCAAACTACTGGGCGTCGGATTGGCGCTGGCCGTAATGGCCGTGGTGACCTACCTCTTCCTAGGCCGCGTCTATGCCGCCGATGCGGAGGTCAAAGCCGCTGACGTCGTCAATCCGGTCAACACCGCCTGGACTCTAGTGGCTGCATTCCTGGTCTTTGGCATGCAAGTCGGCTTCACGATGCTGGAGGCCGGTTTCTGTCGCTCCCGTGAGACCGTGAACGTGCTCATGGAATGCGTCGTGGACACCTGCCTTTGCGGCATTCTCTTCTACGCCATCGGTTTCGCATTCATGTTCAGCCACGGTAACGGGTTCATCGGCTATCACTGGTTCTTCTTGCAGAATGCGCCGGCTACTTACGAAACGACGGGCGTCGCGTTTCTGGCGGTCTGGATCTTCCAGTTTGCCTTTGCCGATACCTGCTCCACCATCACCTCGGGAGCCATGATCGGCCGCACCGGGTTCGTCGGCGACCTCCTGTACAGCCTCGCGGTTTCCGGTTTCATCTATCCGATCATTGGTCACTGGGCCTGGGGGCCGGACGGCTGGTTGGCTCTAATGGGCAGCGATGGCCACTTTCTTCCGTCCTTGGGAATGGGCTTCCATGACTTTGCGGGCTCGACGGTCGTACACACGATTGGCGGCTTCATTGCTCTGGCCGGCTCCATTGTTCTCGGTCCGCGCTTGGGCCGCAAATTCAAGCGTGACGGCGGTGCTCCGATGCTGCCGCACGATTTGACGATCGCGGTCAGCGGCGGCCTGATTCTCTGGTTTGGCTGGTACGGTTTCAATCCCGGCAGCACCCTCTCGGCGATGGACTTTGAAGGGGTCGGCCGCGTCGCTGCCAACACAACGCTCGCCGCGTGCGCGGCTGGCTTGACCGCCATGTTCTGGGCTTATTGGTCGTCCAAGAAATGGGACGCGGGTTTCACCACGAACGGATTCTTGGCCGGCCTGGTTGCCATCACCTGCCCTTGTTACTGGGTCAGTCCGACCGGCTCCATCCTCTTAGGGGGCATCGCAGGCGTCCTGGTGGTGCTCGGTGTTGAATTGCTCGAATGGTTTCGCATCGACGATCCGATCGGTGCCGTTCCCGTCCACGGTTTCTGCGGCATCTGGGGCACCCTTTCGCTCGGCCTGTTTGCCTGTGGCAAGTATGGGGCGACCGGTCCCATCACAGCCGATAATTCCGCGCCTCTGAAGGGACTCTTCTACGGTGGCGGAACTCAAGTGCTCAAAGCCCAAGCGATTGGAAGTGGCGTCATCACCCTCGCGACATTCGCGGTTGCCATGGTGGTCATGTACCTGGTCAACCTCACTGGAACTCTCCGCGTGTCGGAGGAAGGCGAGCTCTATGGTCTGGATCTGCACGAGCATGGCATTTCGGCTTATCCGGAATATGTCATTACCGCCGTCGGCACGCCTGGCGGAATGCCTAAAGAATAGGCGCGTATGACAGCCAAGACGGTGCCAACATCGGGAGCCTTCAGAAAACAACCCGATTGTTGCGAATTCAGGGCACTCAGCATGCGGTGCAAATTATGACCGGAACGGGGTGGCCGGCAGGCCGTAGGAGTTACCTAAGGCCTGCCGGCGCTTCCGTGCAATCCGCCCCGGGCCTATAATCGCTGGACATGCACGATCCGCTGCCGCTCCTGCTCGCGATGCTCATCGTCTTCGGCTCGGCCAAGCTCCTGGCCGAGCTGTTTGAGCGTCTGGGCCAGCCCGGCCTTGTCGGTGAAATTCTCGCCGGCGCGCTCATCGGTCCCAGCGTCCTCGGCTGGATCGCCCCCAATGAAACCCTGAAAGCCCTCTCCGACCTCGGCGTCATGTTTCTCCTCTTCGGTGTGGGCCTCGAGGTCAAAGCCTCCGAGCTTCTCAAGGTCGGCGGCAAAGCCATGCTCGTCGCCACCATCGGCGTCATTGTTCCGTTTCTTGCGGGCTGGGGGATTCTTTTCGCCTGGGGCGCGCCGCAGCTCGAAGCCGTCTTTGTCGGCGCGGCCATGGTGGCCACCAGCGTCGGCATCACCGCTTCGGTCCTCTCCGCCCGCGGCCTCCTCCACGAAATCGCCAGCAAGATCATCCTCGCCGCCGCGGTCATTGACGACGTTCTCGGCCTGATTGTGCTGGCCGTGGTGAGCGGCATCGCGCGCGGGCGCGTCAACGTGTGGGAGATCGCCCTGACCGCCGGCCTGGCCTCGGGTTTCACGGTGCTCATGGCCGTGTGGGGCACCACGGCGCTGAACCGCCTGCTGCCGCACTTCGCGTCGCGCGCGCGCGCCGACGAAGCCAAGTTTCACATCGCGCTGGTCTTTCTCTTCGCCATGGCCCTGCTGGCCCAGTACACCGGCGTCGCGGCCATTGTGGGCGCATTCCTAGCGGGGCTCGCGCTTACGGACGGCGCCGATGCGCGCGTGCGCACCCTTACGCGCGGCGTCAGCGAGCTCCTGGTGCCGTTCTTCCTCGTGGGCATCGGCCTGAACTTGAATTTACGGCTCTTCCGCTCGAAGTCCATCGTGGCCCTGGCGCTGCTGATTCTGGCGGCCGCGATCGTCACCAAGCTGGTTGGCTGCGGCATCGGCGCACTCTCCCTCGGCTGGGAGAATGCCCTGAAAGTGGGCCTGGGCATGGTGCCGCGCGGGGAAGTGGGCATGGTCGTGGCCCAGATCGGGCTCGGCATGGCGGTGATCAGGTCGGAAGTCTACGGCGTGGTCGTGTTCATGGCCGTGGCCACCACGCTGGTCGCGCCGCTGCTCTTGAAGATCGCCTTCCGCGCGCCGCAGCCTCTCCGTGCTTCCTAGAGCGCGCTTTCCCCGCGCTCCTCGTTGCGGATGCGAATGGCGTCCTCGACCCGCGACAGGAAGATCTTGCCGTCGCCGATTTTCCCGGTCTTGGCCGTCTTCAGTATGGTGTCCACCGCCGTCTGCACCAGCTTGTCCGGCAGGACCATCTCCAGCTTGATCTTGGGCAGCAGGTCCACCGTGTATTCCCGCCCGCGATAGACTTCGGTGTGCCCCTTCTGCCGGCCGTGGCCGCGCGCTTCGATCACCGTCATGCCTTCAACGCCGATTTCCCGCAGCGCGTCCTTCACCGATTCGAACCGCGACGGCTGGATGATGGCTTCGAGTTTCATCATAAGTAGATCGCTCCTGCGCTCCGGACTTCTTACGTTTCCAGGTTATACGCCTCTTCGCCGTGCTGCGTGATGTCCAGGCCTGCGATTTCGTGTTCTTCGCTGACGCGCACGCCCACCAGCAGGTCCACAATCTTCAGCAGCGCCAGCGTGCCCACGGCCGCCAGGCCCCAGGCCGTCAGCACGCCCACGAACTGGTAGCCCACCTGGCGGAAATTGCCTTCGATCCACCCAACCGCCAGCGCGTTGCCCTGCGCGTCGTGAAAGATGGGATTGATGGCGCGCGAAGCGAAAACGCCGGTGAGCAGCGCCCCGATAGTCCCGCCGGCGCCATGCACCCCGAAAGCGTCCAGCGAATCATCATAGCCGAAGAGCGCCTTCACCCGCGTCACCATCAAGTAGCAGAAGACCCCGGCAATCAGCCCGATGAGCAGCGCCGGCATGGGCCCCACGAATCCCGCCGCTGGCGTGATGGCCACCAGCCCGGCGACCGCGCCGGAGATCGCTCCCAGCGCGCTGGCTCTCCCGTTTTTCAGCCACTCCGCCACCATCCAGCCGATGGCCGCCGCGGCGGAAGCGAAGTGCGTGGCCACGAAGGCGCTGCTGGCCAGGCTGCCCGAGGCCAGGGCGCTGCCGGCGTTGAACCCGAACCAGCCCACCCACAGCAGGCACGCGCCGATGAAGCTGAGCACCAGGCTGTGCGGGGGCATGGGCTGGCGCGGGTACCCGCTGCGCTTGCCGAGATACAGCGCGCAGACCAGCGCCGAGACCCCCGAGCTGATGTGCACCACGGTGCCGCCCGCGAAATCCAGCGTGGGGAAGCGCCCGCCGAGCGCGGCGTTGAGCATCCCGCCCTTGCCCCACACCATGTGCGCCAACGGCGCGTAGACCACCAGGAACCACAGCGTCATGAACAGCACCGTGGCGCCGAACTTCATGCGCTCGGCGATGGCCCCGGTGATCAGCGCGGGCGTGATGATGGCGAACATGAGCTGGTAGACCATGAAGGTCAGATGCGGGATGGTGGCGGCGTAATCGCCGTTGGGCGCGGCGCCCACGCCGCGCAGAAAGGCGTGCTGGAAATTGCCCAGGAAGCTGCCGTTCCCGCCGAAGCACAGGCTGTAGCCCACCAGCGCCCACAGCACGGTGATCAGCGCCATGAGCGCGAAGCTCTGCATCATCAGCGCCAGCACGTTCTTCTGCCGCACCAGCCCGCCGTAGAAAAGCGCCAGGCCGGGGCCGGTCATCATCAGCACCAGCGCCGCGCTGACCAGCATCCAGGCGTTGTCCGCGGAGGATTGCGCGGCGCTGACGCGCTGGTCGAGCTTGGCCATCTGGTCGTTCACCGCCGGCGCGGAAGCGGGCGGCGTTTGCGCGGCCAGCGTGCCCGCAAAAAGAACGGCAATGAGCAGAACGATTCCGATAAGGCGGGCCCGCGCGAAACCGCCTTCCTGGCTGTGCATGCGCTCCTCCTGCGAGGCGACTGCCGGAGAATTATAGGCAATGCGCCGCGCTCCTGCCCATAAATAATAAGTACCCCCGGGACTTAACTCAATTTATGCGCGCTTTCGCGCCACCCAGGCGCGCTTGCAGGCGCTGACGTAGTGGTCGGCGTCGCGCGTCGGGCGGGGGATGCGGAAGCCGTCGCACACGGCCAGGGTGAGGCGGATGGCCGTGGCCAGGCTCACGCGGTGCCCCTGCGAAACGTAGATGGGGCGCACCGCCTCGCGCGTGCGCAGCACCGCCCCGAGGATCTCTTCCTCCCCGTCGGCCTCCGCGAGCAGCGCCGTCCAGCTTCCCGCCTTTTGCGCCGGCTCGCTCTCTCGCCCGGTTAGCCGCGATTTCGCGCAGCCGATCGTGGGGCGGTCCAGGAGCAGGCCGAGATGGCAGGCCAGGCCGAAGCGCCGTGGGTGGGCGTAGCCCTGCCCGTCGCAGAAGACCACGTCCGGGGCGTGCTGCAGTTTGCGGAAGGCCGCCAGCAAGGCCGGGCATTCGCGGAAACTGAGCAGCCCGGGAACGTAGGGAAAGCGCAACGGCACCACCGCGGAGACGCGTTCGATTTCCACCATCTCCGGAAAGCGGTAGACGATCACCCCGGCGATGGCCCGGTTGGCGGCGCGGGCCGCGCCTGGCCGCCGGCCTTTCTGCAGCGCCTGCGGGCCGCTGAAAAGAAACGCGGCGTCCGCTCCCGCTACGTATTCTATTTTTGGCAGGCGGTCGCGGCCCTCCCACTGCCGGCGCAGCTCGCTCTGCAGTTCCGCCGCCCGCCGCGGCGTCACGTTCCACGGATGCAACTTTCGGATGCGCATGCGTTGGTGGTCCAGCGCGGTCATCGTATAATGCACGCGGGGCATCGCCAACAGCCTTTTGTCCGGCTCCCCAGATCTTTTGCGAAGGGATCGCGCGCGCACATGGAAATCGCCGTCCGGGAAGCGAACGGAATTCGCGTGGTTAGCGTCACCGGGCGCCTGACCATCGGGACCACCAGCGAGCGCCTCCATGAAGCGCTGCGCAAGCTCGCGGAAAACGGCGCCAGGAAGATCGTCCTCAATCTCGACGGCGTCGCCCAGATGGACACCACGGGGATCGCCGCCCTGGTGCGCAATTCCCTGGCCCTGGCCCGCGCCGGCGGGGAACTCCGCCTGGTCTGCGGCCCGGGCCGCGTCCGCGACGCCCTCACCATCACCCGCCTGATCGAGGCTATTCCCACGTTCGAGACGGAAACCGCCGCCCTGGCCAACTTTTCGTAATACTTCCTGAGGTGGAGATTCTCTACTGCGGAGAGGTGTGTTTACCCGCCCTTTTTCAGTTCCGCGAGCACCAGCTTGGCCACTTCCTTGAGCGTTTCGAAGACCCCCACGCCGGTGACCGCCACGCCTTCGATGACCGGCTCGCCCTTCTTCTGCAATTGCTTGGTCAGCTCCGCGACGGACAGCACATTCGGCAGGTCGCGCTTATTCAGTTGCAGCACGTACGGAATCGTCGCGAAGTTCAGGTTGTGTTCCTTCAAGTGCTCCATCAGGTTTTCAAAGGTCTCGAAATTCGCGTCCAGCCGCTCTTCCTGGGAGTCGGCCACGAACACCACCCCGTCCGCCCCCTTCAGGATCAGCTTGCGGCTGGCTTCGTAGAAGACCTGTCCGGGAACGGTATAGAGATGGAAGCGGGTCTTGAAGCCGCGCACCGTGCCCAAATCCAGGGGCAGAAAGTCGAAAAAGAGT
The DNA here is from genome assembly GCA_020073585.1 of Terriglobia bacterium. Lineage (GTDB taxonomy): Bacteria > Acidobacteriota > Terriglobia > Acidiferrales > UBA7541 > Acidiferrum. Next base: position 24,099 of record JAIQEV010000002.1, on the reverse strand, counting down.
GTGCGGTCGGTCTCCGTGGCCAGGGAAACCATTTTCCCGCGCGCGCTCTGCCCTGTGTGGTCGTAGATCCACTGCAGGTTGGCGGTCTTTCCGCCCAGACCTGGACCGTAATACACGAGCTTGCAGTTGATTTCGCGCGCAGGAAAGTTGATGAACGGCACTTGTCGTCAGCCCAACCCAAAACACAAAATTTATAGCATACGCCGAGCGGGCAGGCTAGTACTCTCCCCCGCCTGTCACGCCCGTGTGCTACAGACAGTGTCAGGCACAATGCTCCATTCCGGGACGATATTTTCCGCGCATGTCGCGGAGACGCCACCCGGGGACTCTTCCGGGCCGGGCCTCACGCTCCCCGGGGGCCGTTGCCGGGCCAAAAGCGCTACATTGACGCTATTTGACTGGTCTGCTAGCATGCGCGCATGGCAAAAGCGCGGAAGCCCGCTTCGGGCACAGCAAGCTGGGAAAAGAGCGCTGCGCGCGGCGCATCAAAACCTCAGAAGAAGAAGGCTTTAGCGCCCCCGCCGCCGCCTTCCCGCGGCGGTGTCGAGCTGGTTGACCCCCGCGTGCAGGCGCAGTTGAAGACCTACGAGGACGCTTCGCTCCTCGTGCACCAGCAGAAGTTCGCCAAGGCCAAGCTGGAGTTCGAGAAAGTGCTCGGCGGCCCCAGCAAGGAACTGGCGGACCGCGCGCGCATGCATCTGCGCATCGTCGAACAGCGCATGAAGCCCAGCAGCGAGCAGGGCCCGCGCACCGCCGAAGAGCACTACCAGCGCGGCGTCACGCTCATGAACGTGGCGCGCTGGGACGAAGCCCGCGAGCATCTGCAGAAGGCCAGGAAACTGGCCCCCAAGACCGACTACATCTTTTATGCCCTGGCCGCGCTCGATTGCCTGACCGGCGAAGCGGAATCGGCGATGGACAACCTCAAGACCGCCATTCAGCTCCGCCCGGAGAACCGCTACCATGCGCGCAACGACGAGGATTTCGCCTTCCTCCAGGAAGACCCGCGCTTTACCGAACTGCTCTATCCGGAGAAAGACGGCACGTCGGGCTAGTCTGCGGTAGGACCTTCCTTGAAAAAACAACGGAGAACGGCGAAGCACGCGCCGCGCGGAGCACGCATCGTCGCTCTCGGCGGCGGCACCGGCTTGTCCACCTTGCTGCGCGGCCTCAAGGAGTACCTCGCGCACGGCCCCGCCGAGCCCGGCCCGGCCAGCGCGAACCGCGCGCACCCCATCGCCGATCTCGCCGCCATCGTCACCGTCACCGATGACGGCGGCAGCTCCGGGCGTCTGCGCCGCGAATACCGCATCCTGCCCCCCGGCGACATCCGCAACTGCATGGTGGCGCTCTCCGATGACGAGGCCCTGCTCGGCCGCCTCTTTCAGTACCGCTTCCACGCCGGACGCGGCCTGCGCGGGCACAGCTTCGGCAACCTCTTTTTGACCGCGCTGACCCACGTCACCGGCGATTTCACCGAAGCCGTGCGCGTGAGCAGCAAGGTGCTGGCCATCCGCGGGCGCATCTTCCCCTCCACGCTGGCCAACGTCACCCTCGAGGCCACCCTCGAAAACGGCCGCCGCGTGCAAGGCGAAACGCGCATCTCCAAAAGCCGCCTGCGCATCCGCCGCATCGCCCTGGTGCCGCGCCGCGTCCGTCCGCTCCCCGAAGCCCTGCAAGCCATCGCCGCCGCCGACTTGATTCTTCTCGGTCCCGGCTCGCTCTACACCAGCATCCTGCCCAACCTTTTGATTCCGGAGTTGGCCAGCGCCATCGCCAAATCCAAAGCCCCCCGCGTGTACATCGCCAATCTCATGACCCAGCCCGGCGAGACCTCCGGCTACACCCTTGCCGACCACCTGCGCGCCATCCACCGCCATACCTCCGGCCGCTTCGTGGACTGGGTTGTGGCCAATCGCCGCCCGGTTTCCCCCGACGTGGCCAGGCGCTACCGCGCCCAGGGCGCCGAGCCCGTGGACGTGAACCTCCACGAATTGCAGAAGCTGGGCCTGCGCGTGATTCTCGACGACCTGCTCGAAGAGTACGGCGTCATCCGCCACGACGCGCGCCGCCTCGCCCGCCTGCTCCTCGACGAATTCGTCCTCCGCCCTCGCTCCCGCGCCTGATCCGCTCCGAGTAGCACAGGCGGAACTTGTCCCGACTCGGTCGGGAGCTTGTGCTCTTATGCTGTGCCGTTTCCAAAAGACAGGCCCGGACACCCGCAGTGGTATGATTCGCCCATTCCTCGCTGCCGCAGGGAAAAGGGAGAAGCTCATGTCCTGGACGCACCGCATCCGCATCCTCGTGCTGGCGCTGTCCATCGCGCTGCCGGCCGCCGCCGAGCGCGTGCCCATCACCTTGCTCCAGATCAACGACGTCTATGAGATCTCCCCCGTGCAGGGCGGCCGGGAAGGCGGCATCGCGCGCCTGGCCACGCTCCGCCGCCAGCTGCAGCGCGAGAATCCGCGCACCTTTCTGCTGCTGGCCGGAGACGCCTTCAGCCCCTCGGCCCTGGGTACCGCCGAGCTGGACGGCGCGCGCATCGACGGCGCGCAGATGGTGGCGGCGCTGAACGCCGCCGGGCTGGATTACGCGACCTTCGGCAATCATGAGTTCGATATTCCCGAGGCGCACTTCCTGGCGCGCATCCGGGAATCGCACGCCGTCTGGTTTTCCGGCAACTGCCGCGACCTCCAGGGCCAGCCCTTTCCCGGCGTGCCGGAGTCGGTCATCTTCACGGTGCGCGGCGCGCAGGGCGCCGCGGTGCGCATCGGCCTCATCGGCGTGACCCTCGATTCCACGAAGGCCCCCTGGGTGCGCTATCTCGACCCCCTCGAGACCGCGCGCCAGCAGGCCCAAGCCCTGCGCCCCAAGGTGGACATCCTGATCGCCGTCACCCATCTCGCGCTCGCGGACGACCAACGCCTTGCGGAGACCGTGCCCGAGCTGGACCTGATCCTCGGCGGTCACGAGCACGAAAACTGGCGCCTGTACCGCGGCGCGCACTTCACCCCCATTCTCAAGGCCGATGCCAACGCCCGCTCGGCCTATGTTCACGAACTGGTCTTCGACACCGGCGCCAAAACGCTGCAAATCCGCTCCACCCTGCGCCGCATCACCCCGGAGATTCCGGAAGATCCCGCCACTGCCGCCGTCGTGCGCGATTGGACGGAGAAGGCCTTCCGCGCCTTCCGCGCGCGCGGCTTTGCGCCGGAGGCCACCGTGGCGCAGGCCCCCATCGCCCTGGATGGCGAAGAGAGCCGCGTGCGCAACGGCAGCACGGCCCTGACCAGCTTGATTGGCCAGGCCATGCTGCGCGAATGGCCGGAGGCGGACGCGGCAATCTTCAACTCCGGCTCGATCCGCATTGACGACGAGATTCCCCCCGGGCCGGTCACCCAGTACGACATCCTGCGCATCCTGCCATTTGGCGGAAAGGTGCTGGGCGTGGAGATGAAAGGCAGCCTGCTCGCCCGCGTCCTGGAGGCCGGCCGCGCCAACCGCGGCAGCGGCGGCTTTCTGCAGCTCGCCAACATCGCCCCCAGTGCGGACGGGGCTTCCTGGACGGTGGGCGGCAAGCCGCTCGATCCCCAGAAGAGCTACCGCATCGCGATCAGCGATTATCTGCTGACCGGCAAGGAGCAGGGCCTGGACTTCCTCACGCGCACCGCGGACGGCGTAAGCGCGCTGCGCGAATTCCGCGACATCCGCTTCGCCCTGATCGAAGAGATGAAGACGCAGTGGAAGGCCGAGCCAGTCGCCGGTGCAGGGAACTGCCCCCGCCATTTTTCCGCAACGGCTGCTCGTGCAGGATTTTAAGTGCGATGTTTTGTGACTGCAGAAACTGTTTGAGGCGTACTTTCCTGGCACCCCTCCGGCCGCTCACGCAGCCGGAGAGGAAAGCCAGGGAATGAGGGATCGTTACTTCCCGCCGAGGCGGAAGACGAGCCCGGTGGAGAGACGAAGGTTCTTCACCCCGTAGTCGCAACCGGTCCCAGGTGTGTAGATGTTCCCTGGCTGCAACCCTGTTTCGCATGCCTGCAGGGTGCTGTGCACATAGTCCACCTGCGCGATGCGCCAGCCCCAGCGCGGCTTGAACATGTAATCCGCCGAGCCGCCCAGAACGAACGCCATGCCCGTGTTTGAGGGGTAGGTGTAGAGATAATCGAAAGGGCTACCCCAATAAGTCCCCGCACGATGAGACGTCAGCTCGCCCGTGCTGAACCCGGCCAGGGTGTGCGCCGAAAGTCTCATCTTCCCGGCTTCCACCGAAAACGCGGGGCCGAAGGCAATGGTCCGCATACTCTGGTCGACGTGCAGCGTCTCAAAGTTGCCATTCGAAGTATTGGTAGATCTTTCGTCGGAAGTATTGCTGTGCCGGCTGAAGTCGGCCATGAAGCCGAGGTGCTTGGTCAGGTTATACGTCCCCTGGATGTGGAATCCCTTGATCGTATAGTTCCCACCGCAGCAGGCCACGCTGGGATACTGGTTCTCCAGGAAGGAAACACCGCCAAAAAGGTCGACCTTGGAGCCTTCGTCGCTGCCCTTTTGGGCATAAGCAGGAACTCCGCAACTCAATACCAGTAATCCTAGTACTATCAAACTTGCGCGAAATAATCTCATTATCGTGATTTTCTCCTTTTGAATTTTTGATCGCTTTATTCGCCAACCCCTTGTGATACGGGCAGCTTATTTAACCTTTGAAAGAGAGTACCAGGACCACCTTTGAGTGCCAATTTGAAACAGCTCTGCTGTTTCCTAAAAACAACTCCACCGAAATTAAATGTAAGTGATTGTATTTGCAGGTGTTACGTTGAAATCAAGGAGATCTTCCTGGGCCTGCCGCCAGTATCAACCTACTGGATCTTTGTAATGTGCCTATTCCAGTCGCCGGTGTGCTGTCCCGCAAGTTCATGGGGACAGCGAAACTCACCTCAGAATTCTCGGCTTTTATTCCGCTGCAAGGGTTCGGAATGCCTAGCGCGGGATGAGCGGTCAATCTGGCTCCCGGCGCGGATTCCTGCTAACTTCGTACTCGGATTTCGCGCAAACCAACCCGGGGGAGACTTATGGCGACATTCGGACTGATCGAATACCAGGATGCAAGCCCGGAGGTGCGGGCCATCTACGACGACATCATGGCCACGCGCAAGACCGACTGGATCAACAATTTCTGGAAGGCCATCGCCCACGATCCGGCCACGCTGAAGCGCACCTGGGACGACATCAAGCAGATCATGGGGCCCGGCGCGCTCGATCCCCTGACCAAGGAACTCCTCTACGTCGCCGTGAGCGTCACCAACAATTGTCAGTACTGCATCGCCTCGCACACCGCCTCCGCGAAAAACAAGGGCATGACCGACGCCATGTTCAAGGAATTGCAAGCCGTCATCGGCATGGCCAACGAGACCAACAAGCTCGTCAGCGGTTATCAAGTAGAAATCGACGAGCGCTTCAAGACGTCCTGACGCCGCACAGCCCGCTTCGCCCCGTGCAACACTCCCGCGGGCAAGGGCAAGCCCTTGCCCGCAGCGGCGAAGACTTTTCCCACACCCTGTTTCCACGCTGGTACCTAAGTACTATAGCCTTCGTCCTATCCTGCCGATAATCATAGAAGTCGGGGGACGTTGACCGCTTTGCGGTCACAAAATGCGGGTATCGCAGAGGAGCGATACTTCGCTGCGCAAGTGAGCAAGCCATGCCGCCGACCCAAAACGAGTCCGCTATTGCACAGGATGCGCCCGCTGCGGCGCCGCTGCAGCCCGCCGCGCGCCCGAACGCCCGAAACCCGGAGGCGCCCAAGCCGCAACCGGTGTGCCTGGAGATGCCCGTAAGCGTGCACGGAGCCTGCAACGTCGAGGGCAGCGACAAGCGCGAAAAGTTTCACGAGGCCACGCGCACCGTCCTGATCTTTGCCGGCGGCGCGGTGCTGCGTCTGGCCGCCAGCGTTTCCCCGGGCCAGCTCCTTTTTCTCACCAACGAGCGCAGCAAGCGCGAGATCGTCTGCCAAGTGGTGAAGTCCAAGAGCTATCGCAACGTCAGCGGCTACGTCGAGCTGGAATTCTGCGAACCCTGCCCCGGTTTCTGGGGCGTCAGCTTTCCGGGAGAGCGCTCCGCCGCGGGGACTGCGTCCGCGCCAGGGACTGCTGCCTTGCCGGCGGCGGTGAACGCGGAGAGTTTCGCGGCGCCGCCGCTGCCCAAAGTCGTGCTGCCGCCTCCTGCGGCCGGCCCGGCCGAGAGCTATCTCTCGGCGCCACCGCCCATCGCCGCCTCCGTCCCTGCTGCGGAGACCCCTCTTGCGCCCGCGGAGCCCCTGCCTCTTCCTGCGTTCCAGAACGTTGACCGCTCTGCGGTCACCCAGAACGTTGACCGCTCTGCGGTCACCCAGAACGTTGACCGCTCTGCGGTCACCCAGAACGTTGACCGCTCAGCGGTCACCCAGAACAAGGAAGATGCGCCCGAGCAAACTGCGCCCGAGTCGCTGGCGATTCCCGCGGTGCGCGAAGAAAACCTCGCGCCCGGGGAGCCTCCCGCGGTGCTGGAGACGGGACCCGCGTCGCTGACCTTTCTCTCTCCCGTCGCGCCCGTATCTGCGCTTGCGGCGCAGGAACCGGAAGCGCAAGCGGCGCCCGAACCGGCCACGCTTCCGGAGGCGTCCGCATGGCCTGCCGGCCCGGCGCAGGACAAGCCGCAGGAGCGGCCTGCGCACTCCCTCCTGAGCAAAAATGAAGAGGTGGCCGTGCCGAATTGGCTCTCGCCCGCGGCGCTGGCCCCGCCTTCCGAGCCGCGCGCAGAAGCAATGCCCGCCGCAAAGAGCGAAACCAACGCTCTCGCGTTCACCGCTTCGCGGTCACACGACTCGAAGATCCTGCCGCTCCCGGAACGCCGCACCGAGCCGGAGCTGGCGACCAACGTGGCCGAGCCGATTGGCTACCTGCAACTGGGCGACAAACCATTCGTGCCCGGTCCGCGCGCCGTCCGCGAAACGCCGGCCTTTGGCAGCGGTATCTTGCTGGCCGGGGAGAAGAGCGCGCCCGCGGCGCGCCCCGGCGCGGGCCGCGGCCTCCTCTACCTGGCCACGGCTGCAGCGATTCTGGTCAGTCTGGCGGGGGCCAAGTGGTATCTGCGCCAGGCGGCGCAGCCCCACCAAGACGCTGCGGTAGCCGAGGCGGCCCCAGCGGCGGTCTCCTCCGCGGTAGCGAAGACGGTGCCCCAGCCCGAAGCGACGCCGAGCGCTGTTGCCGGCAACCCGGTTTCCACCTCCGTGAGCTTGGCGGCGTCTCCTGCGGATTCTTTGCCGCCCATTCCCATTGTCATGGATTCGCCGGCGGCGCCAGCCAAGCGGGATGCGCCCGTAGTCGGCGTGGCCGGCAAGGCGAGCAAGGCTCCAGCGGCGCTGCAATTCGTGGATCCGGAAAAGCCGCCAAAGAAACTCCCGCCGGGAATTCGCCTGGCCGCGCCGGTGGTCGCGCCCCGCGCCGCGCGGCCCGGCGCGGCAGCGGAAGACGCAAACCTGGGCACTCTGCCGGGCGCTCCCGTGGCTGCGGATGCCGCCGCGGGGCTCCCTGCCGTGCACTCGAAACCCGCGGCGCCGCGCAGCAGCGGGGTTCAACCGGCGCGCCTGCTCTCCTCCGTGCCGCCCGTCTATCCGTCGCTGGCGCGCAGCGAGAACATCGCCGGCGACGTGGTCCTCGACGCGCTGATCGACGCCAACGGCCAAGTCACCGCGATGAAGATCCTCTCCGGCCACCCGCTGCTGCAGCAGGCCGCCAGGGACGCCCTGCGCCAATGGCGGTATCAGCCCGCCCTCCTGGACGGCAAGCCCGCTGCCGCGCACTTGACGGTCACCATCCAGTTCCGCCTCCAGCGCTAGACGCTTTCCCGCGCGCGCTTTCCTCTCCTCCTCCCCGGCGGGCCGCCTTGCCTGCTGCCGCATTCGCCGCACCTTCGCGCCCCGCCGCTTGCAGCCCGCAAGAGAGCTTCGTATACTGGCCACCCGGCCAAACGGGTATGGCGATTACGGGGTAGCCGCCACCTTCGCCCTATGGCCCTGCTACCAGCCTGCGCAAAGACACAGGCCTGTACATACGCATCAAGGAGAGCCCTTCATGTCGCACCCGCCTGCACCGGAAGAGTTGAGCGTTTATCAGAACGCCGAAGCGCGTTTCGAAGTGGCCGCAAGAAAGCTGGGGCTCGAAGAAGGGCTCTACCGCTATCTGAAACATCCCAGCAAAGAGATCACCCTGTACATCCCGGTGGGCATGGACAACGGGCAACTGGAAGTCTTCACCGGCTACCGCGTGCTGCATTCCACGGTGCGCGGTCCGGGCAAGGGCGGCATCCGCTTCGCCCCCGACGTTTCCCTCGACGAAGTGCGCGCCCTGGCCACCTGGATGACCTGGAAGTGCGCGGTGGTGAATATTCCCTTCGGCGGCGCCAAGGGCGGCATCATCTGCGACCCCCGCAAAATGTCCAAGAACGAACTCGAACGCCTGACGCGCCGCTACACCGCGGAACTCGCCGACTGGCTGGGGCCCGAGAAGGACGTGCCCGCCCCGGACGTGGGCACCAACGAGCAGACTATGGCCTGGATCATGGACACCTATTCGATGCACATTCACCAGGCCACCACCGCCGTGGTCACCGGCAAGCCCATCGAGCTGGGCGGCTCGCGCGGGCGCAAGGAAGCCACCGGCCGCGGCGTGCTGATGTGCTGCAACAAGGCGCTCACCAAGCTGGGCATGCGCATCGCCGGCTGCCGCGTCGTGGTGCAGGGCTTCGGCAACGTCGGCTCCATGGCCGCCAAGCTCATGCATGAAGCCGGCTACAAGATCGTGGGCCTCTCGGACATCGCCGGCGGCCTGTACAACGAGAAGGGCTTCGACGTGCCCCAGGTCATCGACTGGGTCTACATCCAGAAGAAGCCGCTGCAGGATTTCCCCGGTGGCGGCACGAAGATGAGCGCGCGCGACGTCCTCTTCCAGCCCTGCGACATCGTCATCCCCGCGGCCATCGAAAACCAGATCACCGAGAAGAACGCCCACCAGGTGCAGGCCAGGATTCTCTGCGAGGGCGCCAACGGGCCCACCACCTCCAAGGCCGACGCCATCATCGACGGCAAGGGCATCTTCATCGTGCCCGACATTCTCGGCAACGCCGGCGGCGTCACCGTCAGCTATTTCGAATGGGTGCAGGACCGCCAGGGCTTCTTCTGGCGCGAGAGCGAGGTCAACGAGCGCCTGCAGGACGTCATGGACGGCTCCTTTGACGCGGTGGTGCGTTACGCGGAGATGCACAAAGTCAACAACCGCATCGCCGCCTACATGCTGGCCATCGACCGCGTAGCCATCGCCCTCCGCCTCCGCGGCATCTACGCCTGACCCCGCGCCTCGTTCCGTCTAGCGCCGGGCTCTCGGCTCGTCCCGATTCCCTCGGGACCCCGCCGGGAGCCCGGCCTCTCTCCCTGCAGTTTTCCCGTAGCGCCCACCCTACGAATTCCGTTATGGTTGCTGCTCCATCGGAGGTAAAGAAAAGGCCGCTGCGCAAAAGAAAAGATTTTCATGACTTCTCAGAGAAAATGCGCTATCCACTTTTCTACAGATTTCGAGATACATCGAAAGAGATGCCATTCTGTTGTACGTCCATGATCGTGAAGTCTTGAAGATATTACTGAGATGAGTCGCGTCGCTCAACGCGTAGAGGAATGGAAGCGGAAGATCGTCGATCTATCCCGCCGGAATCGCTCCTTGTATTTCGCTCGAACACGGGGATCAACGCTCAAGCTCACGGAACCTGCTATATCGGAGATATTTCACCGCCTGGTGAATTCGGAAAAAGTTTGGGAATTCTACATGCCCCCAGATGCTCCGCAAACTCCTGATGGGGGCGCACCGGGCGATACACAGCCATCTCTGCTTGAAGAACGAGAAGGCGAGGAGCCCGAGGAGCGGGAGGGTGAAATTCCTGCCGATCGTCGCGTTGACGAGCTTCTGACGGACATACAGGACGGGGCCAGGCTTCGCAGTATCCTGCGCAACTTATATCGTCGGTCTCGAACTGATTTTGAAGAGCGCGGAGTTCGAATTCTCTTCCTTACATTTGGCACGCTGGAGTGGAAGGAGGTCGAACAGAGTGAAATCGTAAAGTCACCGATACTTCTGGTGCCTGTCGAATTAAGGCGGGAGTCTGTTAACGATCCGTTTCAGCTTTGTCCCGTGGACGAAGAAATCGTCATCAATCCAGCGCTAGCTGTAAAGCTGGGAGATGATTTCAAGATTGAACTGCCATCCGTTCCTGATGATTGGGATTCAATTTCGCTCGATAAATTCCTTGAAGGGTTCCGGAGCCAGATCACGAAGTATGGATGGACAGTCAAAGAAGAGTGCTGGCTAGGTCTCTTTTCGTTCCATAAGTTGGTCATCTATCACGACTTGAAAACACACGCCGAGCTACTTGGAGCGCACTCCGTTGTCCGGTGCCTCTGCGAGGAAGAGAGGGAGCCTGTCACCCTAGAGCCCCCGGACCCGCATGAATTGGACAAGAAGACCACCCCAGACACTAGCTTTCTCGTTGCTGATGCAGATAGCAGTCAGCTCGTTTGCATTGAAGCCGTCAAAGCAGGAAGCAACTTGGTCATTCAGGGTCCGCCAGGTACGGGAAAGAGCCAAACGATCACGAACCTGATCTCCGAATTCATTGCTCGGGGGAAAAGCGTCTTGTTTGTTAGCGAAAAAATGGCGGCGCTTGAAGTTGTCTTCCAGCGTCTCCAAAACGCAAGTCTCGGGCACTTCTGCCTCCAACTTCACAGTCACCGAGCAAACAAACGGGAAGTCATTCAGGAGCTTTATAAGACCCATACTGAACAACTTCAGCCTAAGAAGGGCCTAACAGATTTTGAGGCAAAGCAACTCGTTGAGAGGCGGAAAAAGCTGAATGATTATGTCCACTCGCTTCACGTAGTTCGCAGCCCGTTAGGTTGCAGTGCCTTCGATGGCCTGGGATGGGTTTCGCAGCTAGGAGATGTGCCCTACGTTCCGGCCGGCTCATTCGACGCTTCCCGCCTAATTCCGGAGAGCCTCGACAACGCCGGACAACTGGCTAATCACCTGCAACTGCTATGGCAGGTAGCCGTTGCTGGTCAAGACTTCCCGTGGTTTGGCTGCGCCCTAACCAATTTTACGCTAGCGCTCAAAGCGAGGTTACAAGAAAGCCTTGATGAATGCATCGCATCTGTCGCGGCTCTTCAGCGAAGCTCAAGCCATCTCGCACAGCACCTGGGTTTGGAGGTACCTGCCCGCGTCAATGGTGCTGCGTGGTTACTGGAAACGACTCGCCTGCTCCAAGACTGCCCGGGTATCGAGAAACAATGGATCCTTGGCGCTGACCTAAACGAAATTACTTCGGAAACCGAGCGCTACCAGCGTCTTTCGAGAACTCACGATGAGAATCGCAGTGCCCTCGATTCTCTTTACGCAGCCGCCTATCTGTCGCTTCCCCCTGATCTCTGCAGCCGCCTTAGACAATCCTTAGAAGAGCTCTCTTCCAGCGTGAGACGTTCCCTGGGAGACGACGCAACCTTTATTGCGAATCGGAGTTCACTTTCGAAATGGGCACAGGACTTTTCGACACGCTTGGAGAATTGGGTCAAGGACGGTGTTTCAATACAACAGTCTTTAGGACTGCAATCCAATTTGAACGTTAAACGTCTACGTCAACTGGTGCGGATCGCCCAGTTGTGCGAATCAGAGGATAGGGCGGACGAAACATGGTTCGAGATAACAAAACTTAGGGAAGTAACTCAGTCTTTGCCATCGATTCGCGAGAACTTCGAGGAAAGAAATAGAGACCGAAGATCGCTTTTCGCAGACTATGAAGCGGGGATACTTGATCTCGATACCAAAGACTTGATTGAGAAGTATTCTGGACCTTTTTCCTCAATCTTCCGATTTTTTCGGCCCACCTACTATAAGTCAAAACGACAAATCAGACGCCTTCGAAAGGATGGGCGATTCCCGGTCTCGATCATTGCCGATCTCCGCAGACTCCAGGGTTTGAAAGACCTTGAAGCTCAGCTCGTTAAGGAGTTTCCCCGCTATAAGGAACTGTTGGGCGCATGCTTCCGCGGGTTCGAGACGGATTTCGGACGGGTTGGACGTGCTTTAACTAACGCACAGGAATTGGTTCAGTTGGCCGGGGTGCAACCACTAGCTAATCAATTCATCCGCCAAGCATCTGCTCAGGGTCTCGCCACACTTGATCTGCGCACCGTTGCTGCCCGTCTGAAGGAAAGCATTGAGGACTGGGGGAAAAAACTTCTGCAAGTGAAGCAATACCTGCCTCCAGATTATTGGGACGGTTCAGCTTTACCACTTGAAGAAAGGCATCTAGCCGACTTGAAGCCGTGGTCCGTCGAGTTGGCAGATAGGTCAGGGAGAATTCGCGACTTGATCGGCGGCGTTTTGTCTTGTACACGATCCCCTGACGGTTTTACGTGTCAGAGAATGATTGGAGACCTTGAGTGTCTCGGCGAACTTCGCAAAGTTGAAGCTGAAATTGCCGCCGAATCTGGGCATCTCCAAGAGAGGTTTGGACTGCGATTTGTCGGCATCCAGACAGCCTGGGATCAAGTGTTTGCGGCAGTTCAATGGGCCGTGCGGTTCAAGAGCCAGATGGAGGCCAGGCAAATCCCTGAGAGCTTGCTGAATATTGTTGTCGTGGGGAAAGAAAAAGCACCTCAGCACGAAACTCTCGCCAATGACCTGAATCGAGCTCAGGCCGCCTTCCAACAGTTATCGAGTAATTTCTCCGAGGGGTTTCCGGCGATTGGTGGGACGCTGCTGTTGCAGGTTGACTTCGTTGAGATTGTCACGCGTCTTCAGAAAATGTTGGATCAACTTGAGGCACTTAGGGACTGGATAGATTTCAAAGCTCTAGAAAAAGACTTCCAAGAACAGGGGTTGGGTGAGCTTTTTGCTAATCTGGTTTCGAAGGCCTCATCCCTCAGCCCGGGGGAGGTTCCGAACGCCCTGCGGAGGTCATTGCTGCAAGCGTGGTTGAACTGGGTGTTCGCCGATGACCCTTGCCTTGGAACGTTCCGAGGTGAGAATCACGAAAGGCTCATTTTAGAATTTCGAGAGCTGGACAAAAAACATTGGGAACAGGGCGTCCACAGCGTCATAAGAGAGATAAATCGACACAGGCCGGCTTCAAGCGTGGTGATTCCTGGTGGTGAGGTTCAGGTTCTCTTCAAAGAAGCGAACAAGCAAAGACGTCACCTTGCATTGAGAAAGCTCTTTGGGATCATCCCCAACCTTCTTACGCAACTGAAGCCTTGCTTGCTCATGAGTCCTATTTCGGTAAGCCAGTTCCTAGACCCGGAAAAGATGAAATTCGACTTGGTGATCTTCGACGAAGCTTCTCAGCTTAGATCGGAAGATGCGATATGTTCCGTGTACCGTGGGAAACAGTTGGTTGTGTGCGGGGATAACAAACAATTACCTCCCACGACTTTCTTCGAACAAGGAATGTCCGACGACTTGTCTGATGAGGCTGATGATCCAAACGCGGTTGAGGCTTTCGATGTTTTCGATAGCGTTCTCGATGCATGCGCTGCCGTGATGCCACAGCGCCAGTTGAAATGGCATTACCGCAGTGAACACGAATCCCTGATCGCATTTTCTAATTGCACGTTCTACGACTACAGCCTGATTACCTTTCCTTCCTGGCTGCAAGAGGACGAAGGACTTGGCGTGAAGTTCGTACATGTGCCTGACGGTATCTACGACCGTGGGGGACGAAGGGATAATGTCCGCGAAGCCGAGAAAGTCGTCGGCCTGGTTGAGGAACATCTGCGCAGAAATCCAAATCAATCGCTCGGCGTAGTAACCTTCAACATAGCTCAAGCCGATACAATCGAGAATCATCTTGAGCAGTTCCGCCGACAAAATTCCGAACTTGAGCGATACTTTGCTCCGGATAGGTTCGAAAAGTTCTTCGTAAAGAACCTGGAGAGCGTGCAGGGGGACGAGCGAGACGTTCTTATTTTCAGCGTTGGCTATGGCAAGGATAAGTTTGACCGATTGACCATGAACTTTGGGCCAATAAACGGTACGGGAGGCGAGAGACGACTGAACGTGGCCGTGACCCGTGCCCGAAAGAAGGTCATCGTTGTCAGTTCGATTCGTGCCTCTGATTTCGATCTCGGTGAAATCAATAGGGAAGGTGTACGGGTCCTCCAGAGGTATCTGGATTTCGCGGAAAGAGGCCAGGATGCGCTTGCCCTGCAGACTGGTGGGGGTGAGTTTGAATCGCCCTTTGAACAGTCAGTCGCCGCAAGAATTCGCGGTCTGGGCTTTGTGGTTGTTCCACAGGTCGGATGTAGCTCGTTCCGCGTCGATCTAGGAGTGATTGACCCAGCTCATCCTGGCAGGTTCATACTCGGGGTTGAATGCGACGGTGCCTCGTACCACTCGTCGGCTACAGCAAGAGATCGTGATCGAATTCGGCAGCAAATCCTTGAGAAACTGGGTTGGAAAATCCATCGGATTTGGTCTCCAGACTGGGTGACACGTAACGAAACCGAAGGAAATCGGCTGAAAGTGGCTATTGAAACCGCACTCAGAGATCGGAAAGAGAACGCCCACACCGGACCCTCAACCACGTTGAATGGCCCACTCTCCAGGAACGCTCCTATCGTCGTTGAGAAGGAAATCCCCAGGATTGATGAAAAGTTCGTGATCCCCGAATGGGTCGAAATGTACCGCGTGTGTAAACCACGAGCGCCACAGACGCGTGGTCTGCAGTTCCACGATCCGGATGCTTTGCCGGTCCTAAAGCACATGCTTTCCCAAATCGTCAAGACTGAGGGACCAGTTCACAAGGATGTGGCAGCTACACGCTTGGCAAATGCGTGGGAACTCGATCGCGTTGGCGAACGGATGATGAATGCGGTCAAGTCCGCCTGGCGATCACTCAGCCGTGAGAAGTTGCTACGAATTCAGGGCGAGTTCCTGTGGCCCGTTGCTGAAACTTGCCAGGTGATAGTCAGACAGCCAAACCCTGACGATGATCAGTCACGCCGCTCGATCGAGGAAATTCCAGAGGAGGAAATCGCCCTAGCCATGAAGAACCTCACCCGCGATAGCTTGAGTATCGAACGGGACAAACTCCTCCTGTATGTCGCTCGGATCTTCGGCTTTGAGCGAGCAGGAAATCATATCCAGAAAACATTGGCGGATGCATTCGATGAACTGGTTGAAACCCGCCAATTGAGATTACTCGAAAACCGCGTTTCATTACCGAACTGACTACGCGGTTTCTTCCTGCGCCTGGCAATGCCGCGCACAACCTCATTCGAATCCGCCGCCTCCCCCGACCCCCCGCCAATTCCTCCCAATAACTCCTTGAACCGCATGTACTACTGTGCTAACATGTGCCGTGAGTACGCAGCAGCCACTCCGCCCGCCGCACCCCTCGCCCGCTAACCCTTTTACAATCCACACTTCCGCAAAATCCGCCCGCAACCCCTTTGGAATCCACACTTCCAAAATCGCTGAACTTAAAGTCTTTTGTAATCCACACTTACAGAAAAACCCCGGGGGCGGTGGCGTTATGTTTACTTCCCACCCGTTGGCCCTTGCAGAATCCCTCTTAGCACTTTACGCCTGGCTGCCCGTCTCCGCGGACCAGCGCCACTTTCCGCAAAAACCCGCAAGCCGGCCCTTCCTCACAGGACCAAGGTCCCGCCAAGGTTGGTACTGGCGCGAGGGGCCGGAAATGTGTAATCTTCGCTCCAAGCGAGGTGTGTGCCGGGGGGTCCCTGGACCGCGGAGCATGTCCCTACTCCGTGATGGGTCGAGCCGAAAGGTCGAAATTCGGCGCAGGCCTCATTCCCTGCGCTTGCGAGTTGACCGCTTCGCGGTCACAGAAATAAAGGTGCGCGACATGTTTCCGGAGTCCTCTTCGCAACGCCAGCCCAAGACGGAAGAGCAGCACCGTCAAGACATCTGCCTGACCGGTCGCTGGATGTACGAGCGCGGCTTCATCGTGGCGTGCGAAGGCAACCTCTCCGTGCGCCTCGACGGCAAGCGCATCCTGACCACCCCGACCGGCATGAACAAGAGCCTGCTCACTCCCGGCGATCTGGTCATCACCGATCTCGAGGGGCGGCAGCTCGGCGGCGCGCGCAAAGTCTCTTCCGAGCTGGGCATGCATCTGCTCATCTACCGCTTGCGCCCGGATGTGCTGGCCATCTGCCACGCGCATCCCCCGACGGCCACGGGTTTCGCCGCCGCCGGCCGCGCCCTGGATCAGGCGCTGCTTCCCGAAGTGGTGATCGGCCTCGGGCAGGTGCCCCTGGCGCGCTATGGCACGCCGGGCACTCCCGAGCTCAGCGCCACACTCGAGCCCTACGTTCCGCACTACGACGCCATTCTCCTGGCCAATCACGGCGTAGTGACCGTCGGCCCGGAACTGCTCACCGCCTTTTACCGCATGGAAACCGTCGAGCAGTTCGCCAAGATCGCCCTGGTCTCCGGCCTGCTGGGCAGCTCCAAGCTGCTTTCCGGGCGCGAAGTGGCCAAGCTGATTGCCGCGCGCTCGCGCTACGGCTGCACGCCCCCGCCGGGCGCCAGTCCCGAACTCCCCGTCACCGCCGAAGTCGCCGAATCCGGCGAGGGCGAGCGCATCACGTTCACTCCCAAAGAGCTCGAAGCGCTGATTGACGAAGCCGTGCGCAAAGACCGCTCCCGCCGCTGAGTTTCCTCTTCCCGCGCTTCGCGGCGCCGCGGAGGGATGGCCATGAAAACTTCCGTTTCTTTCTTCCAGGCCATTCAGGCGGGCGACGAAACCGCCGTGCAGGCCCTGCTCGACGCCGAGCCCTCCCTCGCCGCCGCGGTAAATGAGCGCAGTCAATCGGCCATCCTTGCGGCGATCTACAGTGGAAGGACGGCGATCCGCGACCTGCTGCTGGCGCGCGGCGTTGTGCTGGAGCTGCACGAAGCTGCGGCGGCGGGCCGCCTCGCGCGCGTGGTGGAACTGGTGGAAGGGAATCCCGGGCTGGCGGCCAGCTATTCGCCGGACGGCTTTCCGGTGTGCGCGCTGGCGGCGGTTTTCGGGCACCGCGCGATCATGGAATATCTTATCGCCAATGGCGCGGACGTAAATGCGGCGGCGACGAATGGCACGGGCTACACCGCGCTCACCGGCGCCGTGGCCAGCGGCCACAAAGAAATCGCCGCTTTGCTCCTCGCGAAAGGAGCCGACGCGAATTACCGCTACGGCCCGGGTTATTTGCCGCTGCACGCCGCGGCGGCCAACGGGCACCTCGAAATTGTGAAGCTGCTGCTGGAGCACGGCGCCAATTTGCACGCGCGCACCAACGATGGCCAGACCGCGCTGAGCCTCGCCGAAGCCCGCGGACACCAGCACGTGGCGGAATTTCTGCGCGGGCGGGCGGCTTCGGCGTGAGCGCCCGGCGGTTTCTTTGGATTTTCTCGCCGCCTGGCGGCTTCCCGCGCTTGCGTTGGCGCGGCGGGGGAGAGAAAATGCGTGTCGCTCCGCACCCGAAGCAGGATGAGGGCAGTCAAGAGGCCCGGGTCGCGACGGAAGGAACTTCATGAAAGAGATCGCAAACGTCAGCCGGCGCGGATTCCTGCAGGGGATGCTCTCGGCGGGAGCTTTTGTGCTGAGCGTGCAAGTCTTTCCGGAAACGCTGGTGGCGGCGGCAACCGCCGGGGGCGATGCGCTGAGCGGCGCAGCGTTTCAGTCCGGCGTCTATCTGGCGATCGAGAGCGACGGAACGGTGCACATCATCGCGCACCGCTCGGAGATGGGCAACGGCAGCAAGACGGCGCTGCCGCGGGTGCTCGCGGACGAGCTGGAAGCGGACTGGAAGCGCGTGAAGCTGGAGCAGGCGATCGGCGACGAGAAATACGGTTCGCAGGATACGGACGGGTCGCACTCGGTGCGCGATTTCTATGAGCCGATGCGCCAGGCGGGCGCGACGGCGCGGCTGATGCTGGTGCGCGCGGCGGCGCAGAAATGGAATCTGCCGGAGAAGGAATGCAAGGCCGAGCTGCATGCAGTGGTGCACGCGGCGAGCGGAAAGAAGCTGGGCTACGGCGAGCTGGCCGCCGCGGCAGCCAAGCTGCCGGTGCCCAAGAAGGAAGAGCTGCAGTTCAAGCCGAAGAGCGCGTGGCGCTACATCGGCAAAGAAGCCAAGAGCTACGACATCGCGGATCTCGTGTCCGGGAAGGCCATCTACGGGCAGGACGCGCGCATCGCAGGCATGCTCTACGCCGCGGTCGCGCATCCGCCGGTGCTCGGCGGCAAGGTCAAATCGCTGGACGACCAGGAAACGCTGCGCGTCGCGGGCGTGAAGCAGACGCTGGCGATCGATCCGTTCAAGCCGCCGCACGGTTTCCAGGCGCTCGGCGGCGTGGCCGTCCTGGCGGACAGCACCTGGGCTGCCTTCCAGGGGCGGAAGAAGCTGAAGATCGAGTGGGAGCACGGGGCGCACAGCGTATTCAATTCCGAAGCGTATAAGAAGGAGCTGCTGGAAACGGCCAAGAAACCCGGCAAGGTTTTCCGGAACATCGGCGACGTGGATGCGGCCTTTGCGAAGGGCGGAAAAGTTGTCGAGGCGGAATACTACGCGCCGCTGCTCGCGCACGCGCCGATGGAGCCGCCGGCCGCGGTGGCGGAGTACCGCGACGGCAAGGTCGCGGTATGGGCCTGCACGCAGAATCCGCAGGGGGTGCAGGAAGCGATTGCCGGAACCCTGGGCCTGAAGAAGGAAGACGTGACCTGCCACGTCACGCTGCTGGGCGGAGCCTTCGGGCGGAAATCGTTCCCGGACTTCGCCGTGGAAGCCGCGGTGCTCTCCAAGAAGGCCGGGCGGCCGGTGAAAGTGGTGTGGAGCCGCGAGGACGACATCAAGTTCGACTCCTATCATTCGGTCGCGGCCATGTACATGAAGGCCACGCTGGGCAGCGACGGCAAGCCGGAGGCCTGGCTGCAGCGGACGGTCTTTCCGCCGATCAATTCCACGTTTGTGCCCGGCGCGGTGAACAGCGAGCCCTTCGAGATGAGCCTGGGCTTCACCGACGTGCCGTTTGCGTTGGCGAACCACCGCGTGGAGAACGGGGCCGCGCTGGCGCACGTGCGCATCGGCTGGCTGCGCTCGGTGGCCCACGTCTATCACGCCTTCGCGATTCATTCTTTTGTGGATGAGCTGGCGCACGCCGCGGGCCAGGATCCGCTGGCATACGTGCTCGCGCTGCTGGGACCGGCGCGCATCATGGACCGCAAGGAGCTCCCGGACGACTATCCGAATCAGGCCGCCGACTACAAGGCCTACCCGATCGACATCGGGCGGATGCGGCACGTGCTGGAACTGGCCGCGGAGAAGGCCGGCTGGGGGAAGAAGCTGCCCAAGGGCCACGGGATGGGCCTGGCGGTGCACCGCAGCTTCCTGACTTACGTGGCCACCGTGATTCACGCGGAAGTGACCAGCGGCGGCAAGGTGATCATTCACCGCGTGGACAGCGCGGTGGACGCGGGGCTGGTGGTCAACCCGGAGATGGTGCGGCAGCAGTTCGAAGGCGCGGCGGTATTCGCGACCAGCCTGGCGCGCAACGGGGAGATCACGGCGACCAACGGCGTGATCGACCAGTCCAACTTCGGCGACTATCCGGTGGCGCGCATCAGCGAGGCGCCGCGCGAGACGCACGTGCACATCGTGGAGAACGACGCGCCGCCCGCGGGCATCGGCGAGCCGGGCGTGCCGCCGTTCGCGCCGGCGCTGTACAACGCGATTTTCGCCGCGACGGGCAAGCGCATCCGCGAGCTGCCGCTCACCCGCGCGCAACTGGCCTGAGCGCCGTTCGCGCTCAGCGGGAGCCATCGGCAATGGGCCGGGGAAAGCACGGCGCATGCTTCCGCCGGGTTTGGCTGGCCGCGGCGTGCGCGGCGCTCGTGGTTTGCGCAGGAGGTGCTTGCATGCCGGGCTCTCCGAAACCTGCCTCTGCCGCGAAGCTGACGCTCTCCAGCAGCGCGTTCGCTTCCGGCGAAAAAATTCCCCCGAAATTTACGTGCAGCGGCGCGGACGTCTCGCCGCCGCTCGAATGGAGCGCGCCGCCCGCGGGCACGCGCAGCTTCGCGCTCATCGCCGACGATCCCGACGCCCCGGGAGGCACCTGGGTGCACTGGGTGCTCTTCGATCTGCCGGGGAATGCGCGCGCGCTGGAGCCCGGCGTCGAGAAGCAGCCCGAACTCGCCAGCGGCGCGCGGCAAGGCCGCAACGATTTCGGCAAGACCGGCTACGGCGGCCCGTGCCCCCCGCCGGGAAAGCCCCACCGCTACTTTTTCAAGCTCTACGCGCTGGACGCCAAGCTGGCGCTGAAATCCGGCGCCACCAAAGCCGCCGTGGAGAAGGCCATGCAGGGCCACATCCTAGCGCAGGGCGAACTGCTGGGCCGCTTCGGCCGCTAGTTGCCGCCAACCGCTCGGATGCGCCTCGCGTTGACAGGGTAAGAGGTACGCACCCCCTTGTTTCTACCCCACCCCTGGATGCGAATTTGAAGATGGTACTTGTCCGGTAACCCGGCTAATCAGGAGTTAGCCGTGAACTGGCAGGCCGAGCGTCTTACAACAGCGACGGCAAAGAACGTACAACCCTCGCTTTGTGTTTACGATGTACGTCTTCCCACTGTGAACTTCGCCTCGTGCTTCGCACGGAGCTTCATCCAAGGCGCGGCTTGCTTCACCCAGTACGTCGTTGATAGTTATTTCAGAATATTCAAAAGGCGATAGCCGCCATTTCACCCATACGCTTGGCATCCCGGAATTCTACAATTCCATCGGCTAGTTGTCGCTATTTCCCAGCTTGAAATGGACCCAGTGCCTGGCAAACGCGCTAACCGGACAAGTCCAATCTTCAAATTCGCGTCCAGAGGTGGGTAGAAACAGGGTGTGCGTATCTCTTGCCCGCGGGGCGCGTTGACAGGCGAAGAAAAAGCGGCAATACTGGCTGGCGATGATCGGCCAGTTGCGCGGTAGCCTTGCCGACAAGCGCCCGAATCAGGTGTTGGTGGATGTCGGGGGTGTCGGCTATCTGGTGCACGTGCCGCTTTCGACTTACGCCGCGCTCGGCGAACTGCACACCGAAGTGACGCTGCTGATCCACATGCACGTGCGCGAAGACGCGCTGGCGCTCTACGGCTTTCTTTCCTCGCGCGAAAAACACCTTTTTGAGATGCTGCTGTCGGCCTCCGGCGTGGGGCCGTCGCTGGCGCTGAAGATTCTCTCGGGGATGAGCGTGGAGGAATTGATCCCGGCGATCCGCACCGGGGATTTGGCGCGGCTGACGCGGATTCCCGGCGTGGGGCGCAAGACGGCCGAGCGCATGGTGGTGGAGCTGAAGGACCGGCTGGAAGCGGTGAGCATCGAGCAGGAGAGGCCGGCGGCGTCGTCGCCCGCGGGGACCGAGGCGGACGTGGTTTCCGCGCTGGTGAACCTCGGCTACGAAGGGCGGGTGGCGGAAAAGGCCGTGGAAGAGGCCAAGCGCGAGGCCGGAACGGCGAATTTCGAGAAGCTGCTGCGCGCGGCGCTGCAGGGGCTGAGCCAGACGAAGGGGCGCGCGGCGCGGGGAACGTAAGGCGAGGGAAGAAGATAACGCAGGGACGCGGAGAGCGCTGAGGAAACACAGAGAAGAAGAATGCCGGACGGCACAGCAAAACGGTTGCAGGCGCAGCGCGAGGCGGGGCGGATCGTCTCGGGGCAGGCGTACGACGAGGACGCGCGCATCGAAGCGAGCGTGCGCCCGAAGCGCCTCGCCGAATATATCGGGCAGAAGCGCGTGAAGGAGAACATCCAGATCGCCATCGAGGCGGCGCGCAGCCGCGGCGAGGCGCTGGACCACGTGCTGCTCTACGGCCCGCCGGGACTGGGCAAGACCACGCTGGCGCAGATCATCGCCAACGAGCTGAACGTGCCGATCAAGACCAGCGCGGGGCCGCTGCTGGAGCGCAAGGGCGACCTGACGGCGATCCTCACCTCGCTCGAGGGCAAGGAAGTTTTCTTCCTGGACGAGATTCACCGCCTGCAGCCCGCCGTCGAGGAAGTGCTCTACCCGGCGATGGAAGATTTTCGCGTGGACCTGATCATCGGGCAGGGGCCGGGGGCGCGGATTCATCCGTTTCCGCTGGGCCACTTCACGCTGATCGGAGCTACGACGCGCGCGGGGCTGATCACCGCGCCGCTGCGCTCGCGCTTCGGCATCGTGCACCGCCTGGATTTCTACGAGCCGGAGGATCTGCTGATCATCCTGCACCGCTCGGCGCAGATCCTGAACATCGAGATGGACGAGGGCGGCGCGGAAGAGATTGCGCGGCGCTGCCGGGGAACGCCGCGGGTGGCCAACCGGCTGCTGCGCCGCGCGCGAGATTTTGCCGAGGTGCGCGCCGCGGGACGCATCACGCGCGAAGTGGCGCAGGAATCGCTGCGCATGCTGGGCGTGGACGCGAGCGGCCTGGACGAGGTGGACCGCAACCTGATGCTGGCGCTGCTCGATAAGTATGGCGGCGGGCCCGTGGGCGTGGGCACGCTGGCCGCGGCGCTCAGCGAGGAAGAGGATGCCATCGAGGAGATGTACGAGCCGTACCTGATGCAGATCGGGATGATCGACCGCACGCCGCGCGGGCGCGTGGCCACGGCGCGGGCGTACGAGTATTTCGGGCGGGAGCTGCCGAAGCGCCAGCCGCGGCTGTTTTGAGTCTTCTTCGAGCGCTGCGCTAGATCTTTATGCCGGCCGCAGCCATGCGTGCCTGCATCTCGCGCGTCAGATGCGGCACGATGCCGAACAGCCGCTCGAGCAGCATCAACTGTCCGCGGTGGTGCATTTCGTGTTCCTTGACGGAAAGAATCATTTCGAAGCGGCTCCGGGATGGCGGCGCCGAGCCGGGAGGCATGTGCACCCGCTCCGCGAGGAAAGTCTCGCTGAGCCCCTCGATAAATCCGGCCCACTTCTCTCCGGAGCTGCGGAGCATCTCCACAATCTGACCCTTGTTCCGCGCCTGCTTTTCCTCCGCCTTCGCACGCTGGATGAACGACGCGAGATCGAATCCCTCAAACGAAGACCTGCGTTCGACAGCGTGGAGCTGATACTGCATGCCGCAGGCCAATGCGATATGGGCCAGCAGCTCGCCCACGCTGCGGGCCTCCGGAAACGCCCGAAAGGCGTACTTCTCTTCCGGAACGTCCTGCGCAATGAGGATCGTGTTCTTGCGCACGGTGCGGAAACTTTCCGCCAGCTCTCTCGCGGAGTAGTAATTCATCAAGCCCCCTTTCTGCCAGCGATCTCATGAATACCTGGACAACTAACCATACACCGTCATCCTGAGCCAATCACGTTCTTTACAAGCAAAGCGAAGGTCAGAGGCTACAATGGGCTAGGTCATGGGGAAGAAGGAAATCTACCTGTCGCTGGGGTCGAACGTGGGGGAGCGCGGGGAGAATCTTGCGCGGGCGCTGGCCTTGCTGGGGGAGCGCGGGGTGCGCGTGCTGCGGGCGTCGGCGATCTACGAGACCGAGCCGGTGGATTTTCTCGAGCAGCCGTGGTTTCTGAACTGCGTGGTGGAGGCGGAGACGGAGCTGCCGCCGCTCGAACTGCTGCACGCGCTGCGCGGAATCGAAGCGGAGATGGGCAGCCGCAAGCCGGTGGCGCGCGGGCCGCGGTTGATCGATCTGGACATTCTTCTCTACGGGCAGGAGACGATCAACGAGCCGGAGCTGCAAGTGCCGCACCCGCGCATGCATTTGCGGAGATTTGATGGAGCCGAGCAGTATCACGCCAAGCAGACCTGGGTTGAAGAGGTTGACGTTATACAACATGCTGTACACCGGAAGGACAATGGCTTCCACGATGAGCATGAAGGCTAAATTGCTGATCGCTTTGCCAAAGTAGATGGCGGCGCGATCCACGGGCGCGAGGAGCAAGCCGTCCATGCAGCCGCGATCTTTTTCCACGGCCATGGAGCGGTTCAGGCCGAGCGTGCCTGCGAAGGCGAACGTTGTCCACAACACGCCTGCGGTGACCGACTG
>JAIQEV010000110.1 GCA_020073585.1 Terriglobia bacterium | reverse complement strand
TGCCGCGGTCGAAGAAGAACGCTTCAACCGCGTGAAATACGCCGCGGGCTTTCCGGCCGCGGCCATCCGCTATTGTCTGGAGGCCGCGGGGCTGACGCTCGGGGACGTCGACCACGTAGCCGTGCCGCGCGATCCCTTCGCGCGCCTGGGCACGAAGCTGCTCTATGCGCTGCGCATGCCATCGTTCGCGCGCGAACGGGCCAAGGTGCTGGTGAAATTCACGGGCATCCGCGAAGCGCTGGCGCAGGCTTTCGACGCCGAGCCCGCCAGCATCCTGGCGCAATTTCACCGCATCGAGCACCACCAGGCGCACCTGGCGAGCGCGTTTTTCGTTTCGCCCTTCGAACGCGCCGCGCTGCTTTCCGCCGACGGCCTCGGGGACTTCGCCAGCACCATGTGGGGCACGGCCGCCGGCCCGCGCATGAACATTCAGGGCGCGGTGGCTTTTCCGCATTCGCTGGGGCTGTACTACACCGCGCTCACGCAGTATCTCGGCTTCCTGAAATTCGGCGACGAATACAAGGTGATGGGCCTGGCCGCCTACGGCCAGCCGGAGCAGATGGACGCCTTCCGCGACATCGTGCGCGCGCAGGGTCCGGCCTTCCGCCTCGGTCTGGAGTACTTCACGCACCACCGCACGGGCCCGGAGATGAGCTGGGCGGCGGCGGACCAGACGCCGACGCTGGGGCGCATGTATTCCGACGCGCTGCCCAGGCGGCTGGGCCCGGCGCGCGCTCCGGAAGCTCCTATCGAGCAGCGCCACCACAATCTCGCGGCGTCGCTGCAGGCACGCCTCGAAGAGGTTTACCTGGGTATGCTGCGCGGACTCGCCGAACGCACGGGGCTCAAGTCCGTGTGCCTGGCGGGCGGCGTGGCGTTCAACTGCGTGGCCAACGGAAAAATTTTCGACGAGACGCCGTTCGAGCAGGTGTACGTGCACCCCGCGGCGGGCGACGCCGGACTGGCGGTGGGCGCCGCGTACTACGTGTGGCACCAGACGCTCGGCCGCCCGCGCTCTTTCGTGATGAATCACGCCTACTGGGGGCCGGAGTATTCCAAGGAGGAGATTCGCGCGGCGATGGAGAAGAGCGAAGTGACGCGCGGAGGCTACGCGGTGAGCGAGCTGCCTGAAGAGGAGCTGGTGCGCCGCACCGCGCGGATCATCGCTGACGGAAAGATCCTGGGGTGGTATCAGGGGCGCGCGGAATGGGGCCCGCGCGCGCTGGGCAACCGCAGCATCGTCGCCGACCCGCGCCGCCCGGAGATGAAAGAGATCCTCAACCGGCGCATCAAGCACCGCGAAATCTTCCGCCCGTTCGCGCCGTCGATTCTTGCCGAAGAGACCGGCAAGTGGTTCGAGAAGACACATCCGTCGCCGTTTATGAATTTGGCGTATGCCGTGCGCCCGGAAAAGCGCGACAAGATTCCCGCACCCACCCACGTGGACGGCACGGCGCGCCTGCAGACTGTTACGCAGGACGGCAATCCCCGCTACTGGAAGCTGATCCGCGCGTTCGGCGACCTGACCGGCGTCCCGGTGGTCCTGAACACCTCGTTCAACGACAACGAGCCCATCGTCTGCCGCCCGGAAGAGGCGCTGGACTGCTTCCTGCGCACGCAGATGGACGCGCTGGTGCTCGGCGATATGCTGATCACGAAGGCGTAATTTGAAACGGGTGAAGAGTTAACTTCCCGCCGCGGGAAAAGCCGCGGGGCTGGCGCCCCGCGCTACAGGATCTCGAGAATTTCCTCGTAGCGCTTGAAGGGCGGAATCAGATAGGCGCCGGCAAGCTCGGTGCGCGCCCAGGCCAGCATCTCCCGCGCCGCCTCGAAGCCGCGTTCGCGCGCGCTGGCGCCCGCCGCTTCCAGCGACTTGAGCACCGGCTCGGGAATGACGATGCCGGGAACTTCGTTGTTCAGGCGCAGCGCCTGCTTGTAGCTGTTCAGCGGCCAGATGCCGACCATCACGGGAATCGGCGGCTGGCCGCCCAGCTTCTTCAGGAAGGCGTGCCAGTGCGCGGGATCGAAGAGCGGCTGGGTCATGGCAAAGTGCGCGCCGGCTTCGACCTTGGCGTGGAAGCGCCGGATCTCGTGGTCCAGGTCGTCGGCCATGGGATTGAGGGCCACGCCGATGGTGAAGTTGGTCGCGCCGCCCAGCGTCTTGCCGGCCCAGTCCTGCCCCTGGTTGAGGCGCTGGAGCACGCTGGCCAAGCCCACCGCGTCGATCTCGTAAACGCCGCTGGTTTCCGGATAGTCGCCGACCGACGGGGGATCGCCGGTGATGGCCAGGACGTTGCGCACGCCGCCCACGGTCCACGCGCCGAGGAGCATGGCCTGCAAGCCGATGATGTTGTAGTCGCGGGTGGTGAGATGCGGCACGGTCTCGATGCCGCGGGCCTCGAGCGCCCCGGCGGTCATCAGCGCATCCATGCCCACGCGGGCCATCGCCCCGCTGTTGATGTCAATGGCATCCACGCGGCCGGAGGCCATGACCTTGTCCACCTGCTCGAAGATTCTCTCCAGGGAAATGCCCTTCGGGGGATCGATCTCCACGGAGATCGCAAACTCCTTGGCGTGCAGCTTCTTCCAGAGCTTGCTCTGCGGATCGCGCTGCGCGATGCGCGCCGCCGGCACCGTCTTTTCTTGCGCCGCGGGCGCGGACACGGAAACCTTGGCGGGGGGCCGCAGCGATTTCACCGCGTCGGCCATGGCCCGGATGTGCGCCGGGGTCGTGCCGCAGCAGCCGCCGAGGATGCGCACGCCCAGCTCCGCGGCATCCCGCGCGAACAACGCGAAATAGTCCGGCGAAGATTTGGGATAGACGATGCGGTCGCCCTCGCGCTTGGGGAAGCCCGCGTTGGGCATGCCGCTGACCTGCAGGCCTGGCACCGCGGTGAGCTCCTGGAGGATGGGCAGGAGGGTCTGCGGGCCGAGGGTGCAGTTCGCGCCCACCACCTGCACGTTCTTGTCCTGCAGGCGCAGCGCCGCATCGCGGGGCCGCACGTCGCCGTGCGTCGTGCCCTCTTCGGAATAAGTGAGCTGGGCGATGAGCGGCAGCGAAGAAAAGCTGCGAATGGCTTGCACGGCCAGCAGCAGCTCGTCCAGGTCGGAGAAGGTCTCCAGACAGAA
>JAIQEV010000072.1 GCA_020073585.1 Terriglobia bacterium | reverse complement strand
GCGTGGCTGGGGAAAGTGCATGCGAAGTACGGCACGCCGTATGCGGCGCTAATCGTGCACGCGGCGGTGTCGCTGATTCTGGTGGTGCTGAATTTCGTGCTGGCGGGCTCGAGCGTGCAGGAATCGTTTCAGCGGCTGCTGTCTCTGGCGGTGGTGCTGCAGCTGATTCCGTTTCTGTACATGTTCGGGGCCCTGTTGAAGATCGCCTGGCGCGAGCCCGTGGCCACGGGGTATTACAGCCGCACGACGCTGTTTCTGGCGGGAGCGAGCGGGCTGCTCACCACCACTCTGGGAATCGTGCTGGTATTCTTTCCCGCCGCACAGATCACCTCCATCGTCTCCTACGAGGTGTGGATGGCCGGCGGAACCCTCTTTTTTATCGGCTTGGCGGCCTTTTTCTTTTTTGTGTACGGGCGGCGCAAGGCGGCCAAGGCCGCGGCTTCTTGGCCGGCGGGCTAGCGCGGAGCTGCACGGAGATTCAGATTTCGGGAGGATGTCATGGCAGGAAGCGGCAAGAACGATGTTCGCAGCTACCGGAACTTCATCAATGGACAGTGGGTGGGCGGCACCGCGGACGAGACCTTTCCGGTCTATGACCCGTCGACCGAAGAGGTGATCGCGCGGGTGGCTGTGGCCAGCAGCGCGAGCGTGGACCGTGCGGTGAACGCGGCGCGCACCGCGTTCGAGACCGGCCCCTGGCCGCAGACCACGCCGCAGGACCGCGGGCGGCTGCTCTTCAAGCTGGCCGACAAGATCCGGCAGAACGCGGCCCTGCTCGCGGAGCTGGAGGCGCGCAACACCGGCAAGCCGATCGTCGAAGCGGAATATGACATCGCCGACACGGCCACTTGTTTCGAGTATTACGGCGGGCTGGCCAACAAGATCATGGGCCAGGTGCTGCCGGTTCCGGCGAACGCGCTGAGCTTCACGATGAAGGAGCCGGTGGGCGTCGCCGGGCAGATCATTCCGTGGAACTACCCGCTGATGATGGCGGCGTGGAAGCTGGCGCCGGCGCTGGCCGCGGGCTGCACCTGCGTGCTGAAGCCCGCGGAGCAGACGCCGATCACGGCGATGGAAATGGCCGGGTGGTTCGAGGAGATCGGGCTGCCGCCGGGGGTGGTGAATATCATCAACGGGATGGGGGAGACGACCGGGGCGGCGCTGGTCGCGCATCCGGGGGTGGACAAGATCGCCTTCACGGGGAGCGCGGCGGTGGGCAAGATCATCGTCAAGAGCGCCGCGGACACGCTGAAGCGGGTGACGCTGGAGCTGGGCGGGAAATCGCCGAACATTTTCTTCGCGGACGCGGACTGGGAAGCGTCGGTGGACGGGGCGCTGTTCGGGGTATTCATCAACCAGGGCGAGGTGTGCTCCGCGGGCAGCCGCATCCTGGTGGAGAAGAAGATCTATTCGAAGTTCGTCGAGGCCATGGTGGAGAAGGCCAAGCGCATCAAGCTGGGCGCGCCGCTGGAGCGGGACACCAAGATGGGTCCGCTGGTGAGCAAGGAGCAGTACGACCGCGTCAGCTCCTATCTGGAGATCGGCAAGAAGGAAGCCAGGGTGGCCATCGGGGGCGGGCGGGCGAAGCAGTTCGGCAAGGGCTACTACGTGGAGCCGACGATCTTCTGCGACGTGAACAACAACGCGCGGATCGCCCGCGAAGAGATTTTCGGGCCGGTGGCCACGGTGATCCCGTTCGACGGCGAAGCGGACGCCATCCGCATCGCCAACGACACGCCGTACGGGCTGGCCGCGGCGGTGTGGACGCGGGACATCTACAAGGCGTTCCGGGTGGTGAAGGCCGTGCGCGCGGGCATCGTGTGGGTCAACCACATGCAGCCGACCTACGTGGAAGCGCCGTGGGGCGGGTACAAGCAGTCCGGCTTCGGGCGTGAGCTGGGTCCCTGGGGCCTGGAAGAATATCTGGAAACCAAGCAGGTGTTCGTCAATCTGGACGAGACACCGATCGGGTGGTACTGATGAGCAGCATACAACTACGCACGGAAATTCCCGGGCCGCGCTCGCGGGCCCTGATGGAGCGGCGCACCGCGGCGGTGCCGCGCGGGGCGTTTCACGCCACGCCGGTCTTCCTGGCGCGCGCGGAAGGCGCGGTGCTCGAGGACGTGGACGGCAACCGCTTGCTGGATTTCGCCGGGGGCATCGGCTGCCTGAACATGGGGCAGCGCGCGCCGCGGGTGCTGGCGGCGCTGCGCGAGCAGATGGAAAAGTTTCTGCACGTGTGCTTCAGCGTGACGCCGTACGAGAGCTACATCGAAGTCGCCGAGAAGCTGAACGCGCGGACGCCGGGCAAATTCGCGAAGAAGACGTTCCTGGTGAACAGCGGCGCGGAAGGCGTCGAGAACGCCATCAAGATCGCCCGCGCGCACACCAAGCGGCCCGCGGTGATCTGCTTCGAGGACGCCTTTCACGGGCGGACGCTGCTGACCATGTCGCTGACCAGCAAGACGCACCCGTACAAGGCGGGGTTCGAGCCGTTCGCCAGCGACATTTACCGGATTCCGTACGCCTACTGCTATCGCTGCTCGTACGGCTTGAAGTATCCCGGGTGCGCGGCGGCCTGCGCACAGCACCTGGAGGACACCTTCAAGCGCGTGGTGGCGGCGGAATCGGTGGCCGCGGTCATCGCCGAGCCGGTGCTCGGCGAAGGCGGCTTCATCGCGCCGCCGAAGGAGTTCTTTCGGGTGGTGCAGGAGATCTGCCGGAAGCACGGGATCGTGTTCATCGCCGATGAAGTGCAGTCGGGCTTCGGGCGCACGGGCACGTTCTTCGCCAGCGAGCAGTTGGGCATCGAGCCGGACCTGCTGGTGAGCGCGAAATCGCTGGGCGGCGGGCTGCCGCTCGGCGCGGTCACGGGGCGCGCGGAGATCATGGACGCTCCGGGCGTGGGCGGGCTGGGCGGAACGTTCGCCGGCAATCCGCTGGCTTGCGCCGCGGCGCTGGCGAGCATCGAGATCATCGAGAAAGAAGGGCTGCTGCAGCGTTCGCAGGCCATCGGCAAGCGCTTCGAGGAGCGCGCCCGCGGCTGGCAGAAGAAATGGCCGCTGGTGGGCGAGGTGCGCGGGCTCGGCGGGATGTGCGCCATCGAGCTGGTGCGCAACGCGGAGACGCGCGAGCCGGCCGACGCGGAGACCAAGGAAGTCGCGCAGTATTGCTACGAGCACGGCCTGATCACCATCACCGCCGGGAGCTACAGCAACGTGATGCGCATCCTCGTGCCGCTGGTGGTCAGCGACGCGCAGCTCGACGAAGGCCTCGGCGTTCTGGAAGCCGTGCTGGCTTCCGTGGCCGAGCGCAAGAGCGCCGCGCTCTCGCGCGCCTAACAGGACAGGCATTCCCGCCTGTTGCAACGATTCGCAATGCACAGAAGAAGAGGTCAGGCAGGAATGCCTGTCCTACGGAAACGAGCGAAGAACTGTGGCCATGGTGCGGACAATCGATAAGACGGAGACGTGCGGCTTTCTGCTCGACGGGAAGTGGCACAGCGAAGGCGAGCGCCTCGATGTGCGCTCCCCCGGCACGGGGCAGGCGGTGGGCACGGCGTTTCGCGCGACCGCGGCGCATGCGGAAGCCGCCATCGTGGCCGCGGTGCGGGCGTTCGAGACGACGCGGCGCCTCGGCGGCTACGAGCGGCAGGGGATTCTGCGCGGCATCGCGCGGAGCCTCGAAGAGCAGCGCGAGGAACTGGCGCGGCTGGTGGCGCTGGAAGCGGGCAAGCCCATCCGCGCGGCCCGCCACGAGGTGGAGCGCGCGGCCGCTACCTTCCGCATCGCCGCGGAAGAGGCCGTGCGCATCGGCGGCGAATATCTGCCGCTAGACTGGCAATCATCCGCGGCGGGGCGCTGGGGCATCGTGCGGCGCTTTCCGCTGGGCCCGATGGTGGCCATCACGCCGTTCAATTTTCCGCTGAACCTGGTGGTGCACAAGCTGGCCCCGGCCATCGCCGCGGGGTGCACGGTGGTGCTGAAGCCCGCGCCGCAGACGCCGCTCACCGCGCTGCGCCTCGCGCGGATCATCGCAGAGGCGGGGTGGCCCGCGGGCGCGCTGAGCGTGCTGCCGCTTGCGAACGAAGACGCCGAGCGCATCGTCAGCGACCCGCGCCTGAAGCTGCTGAGCTTTACAGGCAGCACGGCGGTGGGCTGGCGGCTCAAGCAGAAGGCGGGGAAAAAGCGCGTGGTGCTGGAGCTTGGAGGGAACGCCGGGTGCATCGTGTGCGGCGACGCCAATCTGGACTACGCCGCGGAACGCTGCGTGGCCGGCGGCTACGCCTACGCCGGGCAGGCATGCATCTCGGTGCAGCGCATCCTGGTGGAGGAGAGCGTCTTCGAACCGTTTGTGGCGAGCCTGGTCGCCCGCGTGCAGAAGCTGAAGGTGGGGGACGTCCTCGACGAATCCACCGACGTCGGCCCGTTGATCAACGAAGAAGCCGCGCGGCGCACCGCGGAATGGATCGCGGAAGCGGTGAGCGGCGGCGCCAAGCTGCTGTGCGGAGGCGCGCGCACGGGCGCCACGGTGGCTCCGGCGGTGCTGACGGGCACGCGGCCGGAGATGAAAGTGAATTGCCTGGAACTGTTCGGGCCCGTGGTCACCGTGGAGAGATTCCGCGATTTCGGCGAGGCCCTGGCATCCTTGAACAACTCGGACTTCGGCCTGCAGGCGGGGCTTTTCACCCGCGATTTCACGCGGATTATGCGGGCCTTCGAAACGCTGGAGGTCGGGGGAGTGATGGTGGGCGAAGTGCCCACGTTCCGCGCGGAGCACATGCCGTACGGCGGGGTGAAGGATTCCGGGGTGGGCCGCGAGGGCGTGCGCTACGCCATCGAGGAGATGACCGAGCCGAAGCTGCTGGCGGTCAACCCCGCGGGCCTTTAAGTCTTGCCGCCGGCCCCGCCGGCCAGCCGCTATAGACTGCGGACATATATGTTGCATTGGTTATGGACGCCGTGCTATAAGGCCAGCCTGCACCCGGAAAGAATCCGCCAAAGAGCGGAGAGTCCCCAAATGATCCGGGTGCCCTAGGTAAAGGAGGATGCTGCACATGACCCGTCACCATCCCGGATGGTTGCGTATTTTCTGCACCGTGCTGGCAGTCGGTATATTGGTTTTTCAGCCCCTGATGATTCAGGGCACCTGGGCCGAGCGGCCGCCCGCTGGCTACGCCCGGCCGCCGTTTCATGTGAAAGGCAATGCCACAACGGCCCCGACCGGACTCTCTCCCGCGCAAACGCGCCACGCCTACGGTTTTGATCTGCTCACCAACCAGGGAGCGGGTCAGACCATTGCGATCGTGGACGCCTATGACGATCCGAAAATCGAATCGGATCTGGGGGTGTTTGACACGCAGTTCGGCCTTCCCACGTGCACCAGCAGCAACGGCTGCTTCCAGAAGATTTACGCGTCTGGATCGAAGCCGAAGACGAGCGCGGGCTGGTCCTTGGAGATCTCGCTGGACGTGGAATGGGCGCACGCCATCGCGCCGCAGGCAAAAATCATCCTCGTCGAGGCGGCTTCGAATAGCTTCACGAACTTGCTGACCGCCGTGGACGTGGCCGTGCAGCACGGCGCCAGCGTCGTTTCGATGAGTTTCGGGGGGTCGGAATTCTCCAGCGAGACGAGTAGCGATTCCCATTTTTCGGTCAACGGCGTCACCTTCACGGCTTCCTCGGGTGACAGCGGAAACGGCGTGGAATATCCCGCGGTGTCTCCCGGCGTCCTGGGCGTCGGCGGCACCACGCTGACCATCGATTCGAGCGGCAACTACGTCAGCGAAACGGCCTGGAGCGGCAGCGGCGGCGGACAGAGCGCCTATGAAACCGAGCCGCTCTACCAGGCGAACTATCCCATCCCCAACGACCCCAATGGCAAGCGCGGTGTTCCGGATGTGGCGTATGACGCGAATCCCAGTTCGGGCTTTTCCGTTTACGACACGGTGACTTACCAGGGGCAGTCTGGCTGGTTCCAGGTGGGCGGCACCAGCGCCGGGGCGCCGCAGTGGGCGGCCCTGATGGCGATCGTCAACTCGATGCGCGTCGCCGCCGGCAAAACCACTCTCAACGGCACGGACACGGCCGTGTACAGCGTGGCCGCGGCCGCCACGTATAGCACCAACTTCCACGACATCACCAGCGGCACCAACGGCACGTGCGGAACGATTTGCACGGCGACGGCCGGCTACGATTACGTCACCGGCCTGGGCAGTCCGCAGGCCAATAACGTCATCACCGCTCTCGTCAACTACTGAGGGTTTTGGCAGCTTAGCGCGAACCGGCGCGGCGCGGGGTCTCTTCTTCGAATGCGAGAAGGGCAGCGCGGCGCGCCGGTTCGCTCTCTTTTTGCGCGCGAGATTTAAGCCGCCAGCAAAAGCGATTGCTGGCCCCCGCCGATTGCACTACACTCGAAAAGAAGATGGCATTCCGCGATGGACGCGCCAATGCCGGGCCCGTAGCTCAGCGGTCAGAGCAGCGGACTCATAATCCGTTGGTCCCTGGTTCAAATCCAGGCGGGCCCACCAAATCTTCCGCGAAGGGGCACGAGTGAAGAGTGAATGCTCTGAGTGTCCGGTTCTGAGAAGCACGCTCTTTTCCAGCTTGCCGGCCAATCAAGCGGCTCAACTCCAGTGCGTCTTTCGTCCGGCGCACTATCTCAAGGCCCAGGTGATTTACTCCGAGGGAGGGCCGGCGCACCAAGTCTTCTCCCTCCGCTCAGGTCTCCTTAAGCTCATCAAGTCGCTCGAGAACGGCAAGGAGCGCATCGTGCGCATCGTTTTTCCCGGCGAGACGTTTGGCTTGGAGGCCCTGACGGACTCTTCCTACGCCTTGTCGGCGGTCACCCTGGATGACGGCGAAATCTGCGCGGCGACTCCCGAGGAGCTCGCGGATTGCTTGCGGCGCAATCCCGAGATTGCCTTGGGCATGGTCCGCGTCCTGGTGGGAGAAGTGAGCCGTGCGCGGCGGGAGGTCGCGGAAATGAGCTTCAAGGACGCCCGCAGGAAGGTGGCCACGTTCCTTCTTTCCCTGGCGCCGCGCGCGAATGGCGCTCACGCCAGGGCTGCGTCGTTCCGGTTGCCCTTTTCACGACAGGAAATCAGCGAAATCCTGGGGCTTTCCCCGGAAACCATCAGCCGCATCTTCGGCCTGCTCCGCAAAGAGCGATTCATTGAAGCGAGCGGCCGCCGCCTGACCATCCGCGACCGCGCGGGCCTGGAAAAGGCGGGTCAAAGATGAGCCTGGAGCGATCCGCCCGAGCTTGAATATCACCATCTCCTTCGCCAAGGATCTTCCCGGCGTAGGTTGCGCTGCGCCGCTGAAAGACGGCAATTCGCGCGCTTGTTCCCCGGGGTCCCCGTTTGCAACCCGGTTAATCTAAAAGGATTAGCGAAGAAAATTGACGCCTGACGGTTTTTTTTGTGCGCTCTGTCATAGGCCCCTCACCGCAGTTCACTCATCCTAACCTAGGGTGTGGGTGAGTGATCTCGAGCCAGGGTGTGGGTTGCCTTCGATCCTTCGCCGTAGCCACTGCATGCCTCCTGCTTTTCGGCCTCGTTTCGACGATGGCGCGGGAGGGCGCAGTTCGGCCGCGGCATCTCGTGCGCGGGGCAGCGCCGCCGGATCTCCTGTTTGTCCAAGCTCCCGCGGTTGCTTCCGGAGTTCTTGCGGAGCGCTTCCCGCAAGGCAGCTGGCTTGCGCGCCTCCACGGCGCAGGGGAGCCGAAGCATGCGCGACGCCTGACGCTCGAGCTCTTCGCCGCCGCCGATCCCCAAGTCTCCTTTGACGGTGCCAAAGTCCTCTTCTCGGGACGGAAAGCCCGGGAAGGAACATGGCAGGTTTGGGAGATGGACGTG
The DNA here is from genome assembly GCA_020073585.1 of Terriglobia bacterium. Classification (GTDB taxonomy): domain Bacteria; phylum Acidobacteriota; class Terriglobia; order Acidiferrales; family UBA7541; genus Acidiferrum. The sequence goes on along the minus strand of JAIQEV010000072.1, from coordinate 8,887 downwards.
GACGGGTCGAACTTGCGCCAGGTGACTACTTGCTCGCAACAGTGCCTGCGCCCGGCCTATCTCCCCGGCAACGAAATCGTGTACACGGCCGCAACTTTCCGGCAGGGGCGCTGGTCTTCTCATCTGATGGTTTCCAAAGCTGACGGTTCGCAGGCGCAGCGCATCACGTATGGTCCCGGGAACTTTCAGGTCGAGACGGTTTTGCGCGATGGCCGCATTCTCGCTTCCGCCTCGTGGCCGCTGGACGCGCAAGCAGAAGTCGCCAGTTCGCGCCAGTTATACACCGTGAAGCCCGACGGCACCGCGCTCGAATCCTTTCGTTGCGAGCACCAGCAACGCGCGGTGCGCAGCGAGGCCGAAGAACTGGAAGACGGCTCGGTGGTCTTCGTAAAGAGCGAGCCCGCGGATGGTCCCCCCGGTGGCGCGCTGGCCGAGATCCGCCGCGGCGCAGCGCACAATGTACTTCTGAGCCCGCCCCGGACGATCTCCTGGTCCTCCCGGCAATTGGGGGCCAGCACGCTGATCGTATCCAAGTGGATTCCGGCGTTCCGCAACGCGCCCGGGAGATTTGCCCTGTATGCGTTCGATCTCCAGAGCCGCACCTTCGGAGAAAGAATTTACGAAGACCCGCAGGTTTCGAGCCTCCAGGGTGTTCCGCTGGCGCCCCGCGAGGCGCCCAGGAAGTTCTGGACGCTGGTGAATCCAGAGGCCCGGGCGGGCTACTTTATCTGTCTGGACAGCTATCTCAGTGCGGACAGCGCCAGCGGAAAGCTCTCCGTTCCGATCGCCAGCGTCCGCGTGTTCGCCCTGGATCTCGCGGCGGACCGGGAGCAAACCTTGGGCCTTGCCCCGGTCGAGCAAGACGGCTCTTTCTACGTATCCGTTCCGCCCGACCTGCCGGTGCGTTTCGCGCTGTTCGACTCGAATGGCGATTTGATCCGCGAGCAGCGGAGCTGGATTTGGGCTCGCCCCAACGAGCAGCGGGGATGCCCGGGCTGCCACGAGGACCAGGCCGTCGCTCCGGAGAACCACTGGCCGCTCACGCTGCGGCGGTTGGATACGCCGATCTCCGTCAGCAACCGCGCCGGAAAATCCGCCGGGCCCGTGGACCTGCATCGCCTGCCCGACTACGTCAATTTCAATCACAGTTTGCACTCCAGCAAGGGCATCGGCTGCTCCACCTGCCACGGCCAGGCCGGCCAATTGCCGCAAGTCGCGCCGGCCATTCCTCTCCGGATGGAGTGGTGCTTTGGCTGCCACAGCAATCCCGAACTCTATCTGCGCCCGCGCGACCAGATCTCCCGCATGGATTGGCGCGCACCTGAGAATCAAGCCGAGTTGGGGCGGAAGCTTGCCGCCCAGTACGGGACTCGCAGCGTTCAGGCGCTCACCAGTTGCACGTTGTGCCATCACTAGAACAGGAGCCCATGCGCATTCCGGAACATGCCGCCACAAGAAAGGGACATGCAGACGATGCCCGAACGCGCGCTCTGCGAGCGCGCGATGAGGAAGGCCGGATGAACCGAAACCTCAAAACTCTGGTCCTCCTGGCGGCCTTCCTGCTCTTTGCCTGCGCTGCGGCCGGCGTTCCCCAGAAGCCCGGCCCTCCATCCCCATCCGCGGCCAAGCTCCCCGCCTACGAAGACGTCACCGGGAAAGCCGGCATCCATTTTCAGCATTCTTTCGGCGAGCACACCCTGAGCTCGGTTTTGGAAGCCACCGGCTCGGGTTGCGTCTGGTTGGACTACAACAACGACGGCCTGCTCGATCTGTATGTCCTGAGCGGCCGCCACCTCGAAGGCGTGACCAACCATTCCAAGCCGGATGGCGTGGGGGCCACGAATCATCTCTACCGCAACAACGGGGATGGCACGTTCACCGACGTCACGGCCCAGGCCGGCGTCGGCGGCACGGGTTTCGCCCTGGGGGTGACCGCCGGCGACTACGACAACGACGGCTACGAAGACATCTACGTCACCAACTGGAACTCGGCCATTTTGTATCACAACAACGGCGATGGCACGTTCACCGACGTCACCGTCAAAGCCGGAGTGCAGAACAAGCACTTTGGGGTGGGCGCCGCCTTTCTGGACTACGACCGCGATGGCCGGCTGGATCTGTTTGTCGGAAACTATCTGAAATTCGATCCCGCGGCCCGCAAGCCCTATTATTCCGCGGACGCCTTCGCGGGGCCCCTGGACTACGAGGCCGAGTCCAACCGCCTCTTCCACAACAACGGCGACGGAACCTTCACGGACGTCTCCGAGCGCGCGGGGATTGCCGACCCGCCCGGCCGCGCTATGGGCGTGGCCGTCGGAGATTTCGACAACGACGGCTGGCCGGACATCTACGTCGCCAACGATCTGATGGAGAGCTATCTCTATCGCAACAATCACGACGGCACGTTCACCAACGTCGCCCCGGAACAGAACGTGGCCTTCGGCGCGAACGGCGAGACGCCCTCGGCGATGGGCCCCATCTTTGCCGACCTCCACAACCACGGCTGGCTGGACCTGTTTGTCACCGACGTGCACTATCACCGGCTCTATCAAAACGCGGGGGAAAAGCGCTACTTCGAGGACACAACCGTCCAGGCCAGCATCGCTCGGGTCTCCGGCCAATACGTCGCCTGGGGCGACGGAATCTTCGATTTCGATAACGACGGCTGGAAAGACATCTTTGTCGTCAACGGCGGCCTGCACTGGCTCGTGCCCATGGAGGATTCGCTCCTGCGAAACAACGGCGATGGATCGTTTTCCGACGTTTCCATGCAGGCCGGAAGCTACTTCCGTTCCAGGAAGGTCGGGCGCGGCGCCTGCTTCGCCGATTATGACAACGACGGCCTGACCGATGCCTTCATCGTCGTCCTGGGCGGCCGGGGGATCCTCCTGCATGCCAAGGCGCCCGCCGCCGGCCCCCGGAATCACTGGCTCACCCTCAAGCTGGTGGGCACGCGGAGCAACCGCGATGGCTTTGGCGCGCGCATCGAGGCGGTCGCCGGGGATCTCCGCCAAATCGTGGAGAACGCTCCGCAGTCCGGCTATCTCTCCCAGCACGATCCCCGGCCGCACTTCGGTTTGGGGCAGCACGGCGAAGTGGACCGGCTTACGATTCGCTGGCCGAGCGGTACGGTGCAAACGCTCGAGCACGTGAAGGCCGACCGGATTCTGACCGTGACCGAGCCGCCCGGCGCGAACCCCGCTCCGCCGGGAGGAGTGCATCCATGAGTGCGGCCCGCATGCCGCAGCGCATCCGGAGCGGGTGGTCCCGGTTGGCGCTCTCGATCACGGGCGTCCTGGCCGTCGCGCTGGGAAGCCCTTGGCTGGCTGCCGCGCCGCCGCAAACACGCACGGCCCGCAATCTCGAGCCCAGCTACCTCACGCCAGTGGAACTGAAATTCTCGCCCGATGGCGCGCGGCTTTACGTCGTCTGCGAAGGGAGCGACGCGCTCCTGGCCGTGGATGCGCGCGCCAGGCGCGTCATCGGAAGGGTCAGGGTTGGCCACAAACCGAGAGACGTCGCCGTTTCACCCGACGGCAAAACTCTCTACGTCTCCAATGAGTGGAGCGACACGGTCAGTGAGATTGACGCGGCCTCCCTCAAGATCCGCCGCACGCTGCAGACGGGCTGGGGCCCCATCGGCCTGACGACGGACCGCACCGGCGCGATTCTCTACGTCGCCAACAGCATCGGCGACGATGTTTCGCTGATTGACCTTCGGCGCGGCGTGGAGATCAAGCGCCTCGCCGCCTGGCGCTCCCCGCACTACGTGGCGCTTTCCCGGGACGCCCGCCGCGTGTACGTCTCGAACTTGCTCCCGCACCTGGGCCCCTACGACCAGCCTCCTGTCTCCGAGCTCACGGTGATTGACACTGCCAAGCAAGCGGTCGCCGCGCGCGTTCTTATTCCCGGGGTCATCGAGCTCCGTCACATCGCCGAGGCGCCCGGAAAGCCCGCGAGCTATCTGCTGGTGCCCTTCCTCCGTCCCAAAAACCTCAATCCGCTCATTCAGGTGGCCCAGGGATGGTTTCTCACGCATGGCATGGCGGTCGTCCGCCTGCCCGCTGGCGCTGCTTTTCCGGAAACGCATCCCCAGGTGACGCAGGTCCTTCTCGATGACCTGGACTCCTACTACGCCGGTCCGAATGGCGCGGTCTTCACGCCCGATGGCCGCTACGCCTTCGTGACCTCCTCCGAAGCCAATGTCGTTTCCGTGATTGACACCACGCGGTTGGAGCGCTTCCTCCGACGGAAAAAGGACGCGGACCTCTCCAATCGCCTGGATTCGGCCGCCGAGTTCGTGGTTCGCCGTCTTCGCACGGGATTGAATCCCGCCGCGGTCGCAGTTTCTCCGGACGGCCAGTCCGCGTTCATCGCCAACCGCCTGGACGACACCTTGACCGTCGTGAACGTCCGCCGTCTCGAGGTGCAGTCCGTCCTGCGTTTGGGCGGGCCGAAAGAAATCTCCGCATTGCGCCGCGGCGAACAGTTGTTCCACGATGCGCATTTCTGCTTCCAGGGGCAGTTTGCCTGTGGCACCTGCCACCCGGACGACCATCTCGACGGCGTCGCCTGGAACCTCGAGACGCCGCAACTCGGCCGCGATCGCGTCGCCAACCGCACCCTCCGCGGGATCGCCGAAACCGCGCCGTACAAGTGGAACGGACACAACCCCGACATCGAAACCCAGTGCGGCCCGCGCACTGCCAAGTTCCTGTTTCACTCCGAGGGCTTCGATGCCGGGCAGTTGAAGGACCTCGTGGCGTTCGTGAAATCCATTCCTTTGCCGCCTAACCGTCATCTGGCGGCAGACGGCCAGCTCACGCCGGCGCAAGAACGCGGCAAGGCCGTCTTCTTCCGGAAGAAGTGCGAGACCTGCCACCCGCCCGCAACGCATTACACCGCCAAGTACGGCACCGACGTCGGCAGCGCCACGAAATTCGACACCGCGGGCCTGTTCGACATTCCCCAACTCGACCGCGTCTATCAGACGGCGCCGTATCTTCACAACGGCGAGGCCCTGACCCTCGAAGAGATCTGGACGCTCTACAACCTCGAGGATAAGCACGGGGTCACTTCCGACATGACCAAGGAGCAGTTGAACGATTTGATCGAATACCTGAAGACGCTGTAGCTGCCGCGCCTTCTGCGGAAGAGGAACAGAGGAATGCGATGAGACGAGGGAATCCGATGGAAGGGAACAAACGGCGGAGTTTCCGGGTACTCGTGGCCGCATGGCTGCTGGTTTGCGTCCCGGCCCTGGCCGCCCAGCATCCTCATCTGTACACGAAGTGGGAGAACTACACGCGAGCCAACGGCATGCCGGACGACAAGGTGCTGTGCGTAACCGTGGATGGCCAGCGCGTGTGGGCGGGCACGGAGAGCGGGCTGGTCCTGATCGCCGAGGGAAAGATCCAGCGCGTGTTCACGCCGCAGGACGGCCTGGCCCATCGCGTGGTGACCGGCGTGGCCGTGGATCGCAGGACCGGCGACGTCTGGATCGCCACGTTTGGCGGCCTCAGCCGCTACAGTGGCGGCGTGTTCCAGAACTTCACGAACATGACCAGCGGCCTGGTCAACGACATCGTCTACGCCGTCGCCGTCCAGAACGAATACGTCTGGGCCGCGACCACCGCCGGCATCAGCCGCTTGAACACCCGCACCGGCGAGTGGTCCATCTTCAGCGATAGGAACGCGCCCATGCATGAGCCGTGGTCCTACGGAATTGCCGTGGCCGAAAAAAAGATCTACTTTGCCGTGTGGGGCGGCGGCGTGCTCGAGTACGACATCGCCGGGGGGTACTGGAAACCGTATACGGACCCGGACGAAGAGATGGAAATCGTTTTGTTCCGCAATCAGGGGCTGATTCACGTCATCGTGAGCAGCGTGGCCTTCAACCCGGACACCAAAATGTTCTGGGCGTCCACGTACTTCGGCCTCAGCGGTTACGACGGCCGCAACTGGCACAACTATCTTTCGACCGACAGCGGCCTGGCGTCCGACTTCATCAATGCCACGCAGTCTCGCGGCGACGAAGTCTGGGCGTGCACCGACAAGGGGCTCAGCGTTCTCAACTACAAAACCAACGCCTGGGTCACCTACCGGCCCGATGCCGGAACCGGCCGCGGAGAGATCATCATCACGGGTCCCGGCAACAAGGTCAGCAGACTCGATTCACCGGATTCCCTCGCTCACAACTATATTGTGAACATGGATTTTCAGGGCGAGGACATCTGGGTGGCCACTGCCAAGGGATTGAGCCACGGCACCTACGAAACTCACAAGGAGAGGAAACCCCATGAGCACACCGAAAATAGCCGTTGACGCTGCTCCATCGCGCCGCACACCGCAAGGCTTGGTGGAGAAGCGAGCGATCAGCGCGCCGCAAGCACTGAACGAAGCCTATCACTATCCGCGCCCGTCGTCTTTTTCGCGGGCCCTGCGGCTGGACATCAAAGGCGTCACCATCCTGCTCATCTCCGGCACGGCGAGCATCGGCGAAAACGGCGAGACCCTGCATGTCGGCGATTTCGCGGCCCAGTTGTGGCGCACGTACCGCAATATCACCGGCCTGCTGGAATCCGAGGGCGCCACGTGGAAGGACATCGTGCGCACCACCTGTTACCTGCGCGACATCGAGCGCGACTACGCCCTCTTCAACGAAATTCGCACGCAGTTCTTCAAGGAGCAGGGACTCGATCCTCTGCCGGCCTCCACGGGCATCCAGGCGATCCTCTGCCGGCCGGACCTGCTGGTCGAGATCGAAGCGATGGCCGTTTTTGATTCCGATCGCAAGCGGAACGATAGCCGCGCGTAAAGGACGGACCGCAAGTCCAGACCGAAGGCAGGTTGTCCATGAGCTGCGCGAGCCAGGCGCATCGAGAAGAAGAACGCACACGCGGTGCGAGCGGCGCCGCGCAGAGGGATGCGGCATGATCCATTTCGTTCCAAGCATCTTCGCTTCGCCGGCGCCCCGGCGAGCCAGAAACATCCTGTTGCTTCGGATCTCTTGGATGGTTTCCATCTTTCTCCTGGCGATTCCGGCGTGGCCGCAGGATTCCAAGCCCCAGGAGACACCGAGCCAGCCTGCCGTGCCGCCGCGCTACGCCGACATGCCCGACGAGGCGGTTCCTTACCGCCATTTCACCAAGCCTTATAAGGAGTGGTACACGGAGGCCAACACTCTGGAATACAACGGGGCTGCCAGGGCGCGCCTTTCGAAGGACCTGCAACTTCCGCCAACGGTGAATATCGGTTTTCTCGGCCCGCTCGAGAACAACCCCGAGTCCGCGTACGGCCTCGCGATGCTTCATGGCGCGCAGATGGCCGTTGACGAGGCGAACGCCGCGGGCGGCTATCAGCCCGGGGGCCTGCCGGCGCCGAAGCCCTACGCCCTCAAAGTTCACAATGACGCCGCGCTGTGGGGAGCCTCTTCCGCTGAACTCGTCAAGATGGACTTCGACGAGCACGTCGTCGCCATGTTCGGCTCGATTGACGGCGCATCCACGCACATTGCGCTGCGCGTCACCCTGAAACTCGAGATCCCCATCGTGGACACCGGCACGACTGATCCTACCGTGACCGAGACACGCATCCCCTGGCTGCTGCACAATTTTCCAGACGACCGCCAGCAGGGCTACGCCCTCGCCGGGTACATTTTCCTTCAGACGCTGACCGACCCACGCGGGCTGACCCTGATAGACGGCTTTGATTAATGGATTACAATCACCGCGCAGGCGACTGAGGAACTGCTGCTGGCGGTCCATGATTGTGTCGAACAGCGCATAGGTCCAGTAACCCAAATCGAAGACGTAAAGGATGGCTTCGCCGAGGGGGCGCAGAAAGCTGATTTTACGCTCATTTTTCTTCTGGGGTGTCAGGGCCAACACTTCCGGCACCCCGCGGAACAAGTGCAACGCCGTATGCAGCTTCAGGGCGGCCCACTCCGAGCAATTCCCGTTGGCGCTGGCTGGAAACACGTCTATCAACCGCTGGGCCACACGCATGACCGTGGCGTCGATCAGCAGCACTCGCAAGTCTTGCACCACGACGAGATTCGGTTGCCCCGCCAGCGTACTCCAGAGCGTGGCATAGGTGGTCAGGAGATATTGCAAGACCGCTGCGAAGAAGGCCCACGGACGCTCCCGAAAGTTTTCGCTGACCGCTTCCTTGGACAGGGTGACGGGGGCGGCCTCCAACCCACTCATCAGGCTGGCGACCACGACATACGTCAAGACCTGGTGGAGCGTGATCGGCCCGCCCGGTCCAAAGGCCAAGACGGTCATCCAGAAAAACACGGTCACCGTCAGCTTGCGTTGGCGCACATCGGCGGCATTGTGGCGGCGGGCCAAGGTCGTGAGTATGGTGGACGGCAACAACCGGCTCAGCAGGTTCTGGTCGAGAGTCAGCGCCGGCGGTTCCACCTTGGCTCGGCGTTCCTTGGGCGTGGTGCGATGGAACCGGTGCGGCTTGGCCGGGACTCGGCGTTTGGATTTGGCTTTTCGCCGTGAGGCGGGTATACTCATGGCGGGTCTTTCTAGGTACAGGATTGCTTGGTTGCCATCCTTTATACCTAGAAGACCCGCTTGCGTCCAGAGCACCTACGCTTTGGGCCTCGGTAAATCCAAATCTCGGTTAAGTTGACACAGATGGTAGTCAAATAGTCAAAACGTCGACTGCCGACGATGCCAACCAACTGTCTGACTACTGTCGGCTGACTACTGAGGGGAGGATAACATGGGCAGTGAAGCATTGCGCGATAAGGTGGCAATTATCGGAATGGGTTGCACCAGCTTTGGCGTACTGCACGATATGAGTTATCAAGATCAAGCCGTGGCGGCAGTGAATGAGGCTCTGACAGATGCCGGAGTTGAACGCGACCGGATTG
>JAIQEV010000021.1 GCA_020073585.1 Terriglobia bacterium | reverse complement strand
AACTACATGTTCCTGCGCATGCTCGGCGTCCCGCCTCCGCCCGGCGTGGATCCCAAGGAGATCATGAGCGCCACCAAGGACAAGCCCAAAACCGTTCAGGCCCTCAAGGACTCTTTCGCCTTCATGCAAAAGTCCATCGCCGCAGTGAGCGACGCCGACCTCGACAAGCCCGTCAATTTCTTCGGCCAGCAGACCACCCAGCGCGGCCTGCTCTTCCACATTGCCGCGCATCTGGGCGAGCATCTCGGCCAATCCATCGCCTACGCGCGCATGACCGGCGTGGTGCCGCCGTGGACCGCCGAGCAGCAGAAGAAAGAGCAGGAAAAACCGCAGCACCAGCACGACGAGCAGCCCTAGCCGCAGCCTTTTCGTTCCGGCCGGGCGCTCCGCCGGACGGGAGGGGTCTTGCTCCACGCCCTCTCCCGCTCCCAGCCATGCAACAGCCACGCCGCTCGCGGAATCCAATCCCCAGCACGCTGGCGGAACTCTTTTTCCACGATCCTATGCGCGCACGCAATTCATTTTTATGGGTGACCGCGAAGCGGTCAACTTTGGCCGCAGCGCTCTTCCTGGCCCTCGCGGGTAGCCGCGCCCCCGCACAGGAACCCGCGCCCGCGCCGCCCGCGTCCACCGCCGCTCCCAGCGCCGCCGAGCAGAACGCGCTCCTCGACCGCGTCGTCGCCAACCTGCAACAGAATGACGCCGCGCTGGATCTCTACGAACGCCTCGAGCGCCTGGAGATCCGCCGCCACCCTGCCGACGCCCAGCCCGCCGAAGTCCGCGTCTCGCGCATCGTTCCCTCCGGCACCGGCAATTACCGCATCGCCCTCGGCCCCGACGCTACGCCCGCCGATCCCGCCGCCTACCGTGCCAGCCTCGCAAACCTCCTCAAGGTCCTGGAGTGGGCCGCGCAGTCCGGCCGCCCGCAGCGCGACGCCTTCGAAAAATTCGCCCGCAGGAAGAAGGACCGCAACGTCATCATCGAAGCCACGCGCTCCGCCTTTCTCTTCACCTTCGTCGCCCGCGAACCCCGCGCCGGCCGCCTCCTCGCCAAATTCCGCCTCGAGCCCAACCCCGCCTACAAACCGGTTTCCCGCGCCACCGCCATCTTCGCCAAGGTGCGCGGCACTATCTGGATTGACGAGGCTTCCGCCCAGCTCGTGCGCGTCGAAGGCGAAGTCATCTCCGACATCTCCATCGGCCTCTTCCTCGCCAAGGTCTACAAGGGCAGCCACTTCTCGCAGGAGCGCTCCGAAATCGCTCCCGGCGTCTGGCTGGCCTCCTCCACCGAATACGATTTCGACGGCCGCAAATTTTTCTCCACCGTGGCCATCCACGAACGCACCTTCGCCACCCGCTACCGCCGCATCGGCCCCCCCAGCGAAGCCCTCCCCCTCTTCCGCGCCGAACTCGCCATCCCCGCCCCCGCTCCACCCGCCGCTCCAGCCCCCAAGCCCACTCCCTGACGCTCACTTCCTCCTTCCTCCTTCTTCCTTCTTCCTTCCGAATTTCGTTTTTTCATTTTTCGAATTTCGTAATTCCAATTTCGTTCTTCCCGCGCCTTCTCCCGTAGGGGCACGGCACGCTTTGCTCCGGACAGCAGTCGGAGCCGTGCCCGCTCTTCTCCGCGTCTCTTTTCCTCCTGTAGGGGCGCAGCTCGCTGCGCCCGCTCTTCCTGTAGCGCCGGACTTTAGCACTGTCTTGAAAAGAGCAAGAAACACTGTCATTCCGAGCGCAGCGAGGAATCTCTCTTCGGTTCTTGCATTTATGCGATGACTTGTAGCATCAGCGGAATTCATCCCCAGCGCGGCCAAACGCGGCGCCCCTCTTTCTTCCGAATTTCGTTTTTCGAATTTCGCGTTTCGCCTTCCGAATTTCGTTCTTCCCGCGCTTCCTCTCCCCTCCGAACTTTCAACTGCCCACTCTCAACTCCCGGCCAACTTTCAACTGTCAACTCTTAACTTCCCATCAACTTTCCCCCATTCCCCGCTATCATAAGCATCCAGGAGGCCGCATGCCCCGCCGCTTCTCCTCTCTTCCGCTCCTCGTCCTCTGCGCCGCGCTCGCCGCGTCCGCGCAACAACCTCCCGCGCCGCCGCCGCAAGACCCCGCACCCGCCGCCTCGAATGCCGCCGCAACGCCCGCGCCTCCCGCCCCGCCTGCCAAAAAATCCAAGAAAGTCTGGACCAACGACGACCTCCCCACCCTCAGTGGCACAAGCGTCTCCGTCGTCGGCGCACCGCCCCAGCCGGCCAAAAATTCTTCCCCCCGCCCCAATTCCCAAGCCGCCCGCGAAGCCGCCAGGGAAAAAGAATTGCAAATCGCCCGGCTCCGCGAAGCCCTGCGCAAACTCCGCGCCGATCTCGCCCAGCTCGACAAGCAAATCGCCGACCTGCATAGCTTCCAGCAAGGCACTCCCTCTTCTTCCCCCGGCCTCCTGCCCAACCGCCGCCCGAATTCCGCCTCCCCCGAAGACCAGCTCCGCCAGCTCACCGCCAAAAGAGCTCAGCTCCAATCCCAGCTCGACACCCTCGAAGACGCCGCCCGCAAAGCCGGCCTCTCCCCCGGCGATCTGCGCTAGAGGCTGCGGAAAACTCACGTAAAGGTGTCATCCTGAGGCGAACCGATGAGGTTCGCCGAAGGATCTCAGCGGCAGGTTTCGGCAACACATGAACTTGGGATTCTTCACCCATCCTCATCGGCTGGGCTCAGAACGACAGATTCCGTTTCTTCAGCAGTTTCTTAGGCGGCGCTGCCGAATGAAGGCGCCGTGCTGCGAGTGTTCTTCGGGCTGTGGGTCAGCGGTTAGATGAAGCTGCGGCGCATCAAAGGGTACCGCGACATCGGAGGCAAAAAAAGGCAGCTGCATAAAAAAAAGAATTTCATGACTTCTCAGAGAAGTTATGCCATCCACTTTTCTACAGCTTTCGAGACACAACCGCTTTCGCGTTCCGACGCTGATCTTCTAGAACTTGTTCCGCCTACTTCTTCGTCCGCGAATTCGTTCTGACAAGTTTACTTAAGTTCATCCAGCCCATCTTCAGACTCCGGCAGGCTCACACACCGGATGAGTCTGTGTTTGAGAAGGTCCAGGGTCAAGGCCGCTGGCGCTGCGTGCAGAGCTTGACCAAAAATGAATATCCCACGTTTAGATATTTAAGTTCCCAACTCCACATAGCGTAGCGATGAAAGTCGAATTGACATCGCTTGTTCGCTAACCCTGTATTTCTTGGCGAGCTTCTGGATTGCTAATTGCACATCTCTTCCGATAAAGGGCTTAACATCTTCCGCTATGAGATCAGGAGGCATGAGCAGTGCGGCGGCAAACTGATTTGCCTCAATTTCGTTTTCATTCACTGATTTCCCGGAAATTTCGTTTCTTAGTCCAATCGGGAAGTTCTTATCCACATGCAAATTCTCATCTGTATGAAGTAGTAGGTGACCGATCTCGTGCGCGATTGTGAATCGCTGGCGCTGGATAGTATGCGATGAGTTTACGCCTATGACCGCGCTTCCATCCCTGTTTCGATGAACGATGCCGGATATCTCCCCTGAGAACGGCTGAAGCACGATTTCGGCATCGAGGAGTGCCGCGAGCTTCTCAATGGGAATCGGCGCCCGTCTGACCCGCCCTCGTTTTAGCAGACCGGCCGCTTGCCTTCTTGCCAGGGAGTATCTCGGAGCCATCTCTCTCCTTCTTATCAGAACTTGACCTGCCAAGAATTAGATTCACAAACCGGCGTTCAGCCTCAGGGAGACGCTTCACGTCTTCAGATTCCGCAGCGTCCAACTCCTTGTCAGTTGGTGGGATCAAATCTGAAATCGGGGTCCGAAGCTGTTTGGCAATCCGGAGCAGTGCATGTATATAAACCGGCTGGCGGCCGGTCTCTATATTGGCGACGGACGACCTCGAGAGCCCTACGCAGCTCGCCAGTCTTCCCTGACTATACCTCGCCGACAGGCGCGCGCGGCGCACCCGTTCACCAAGCGTCCTATAGAAAGGTCCTTGAGACAACGCCACGTCCTCTTTTCTACCTCACCGCCGCAACATCGTCAATCCCCTACTGCAAGTGGAATGGCTTATATAGAAACATTATATTTGTGCTTTGCCTCTTGACACCTCCTTTCAGGCGGCGTACTTTGGGGACGAACCGGCAGGGTGAAATCGTGTCGGAATGGAATTTCGAAATGGAAGTCGGAAAGGAGCTAGAAGTGAGTGGCCATCGTCACAATGAGGTGTTCGTAAAGATTCACGACCAAGGCTGGGCAGTGAGCAAACCGAATGCCGAGCGCGCCAGCGCGGTATTTGATACGCAGGCAGAGGCCATCGAAAGAGCCCAGGAGCTGGCTGGCAGCGGAACGATTCATATTCAGGGCAGGCATGGCAAGTTTCGGAAACTCACGGCTTTTGAGGAGGACTGATGGCCAAGTTCTTGGCGAGAGTCGAGCTTCACAGCGCTGTGTGGGATGACTACGAAACGTTGCATGCCGCAATGGCCGATCGTGGCTTTTCAAGAGAAGTCACAGGCAACAACGGCCTCACCTACCAGTTGCCGACAGCTGAATATGTAGTTCATACGGACTCGGGACTGGAGAGCGTGCGAACTCTGGCTGCGGAGGCTGCCCAGACGACGGGACGGAAATTCGGCGTCATTGTGGCCGAGTATTCCCGAAGTGCATGGGTCGGTCTTGCGCATGCGTAGGCGGAATTCGCAGAGAGCGGCGAAGAGGGGTAAAGCTACATGAATAGCCGAGCATCAAACTCGATGGGACTGGGCATTCTCTTGGTGGTCGGAGGAATTGCCCTCCTGAGTGATCCTAAGTGCAAATGCGGTTGCCGGACGCTCGCAGAGCATTTAATAAAAGCCGGTTTTGACCTGTTGAGCAGGCCAGCCAGCTAAAGAACCGATTGGCCAATCCAGGTGCCCCATGTGCCGGCGTCTATCCCGGCTCCTGCTGGGGCACGCGGGCTCTTGACGTTTCGAATCACCAAGTCGGGTGGCACGCTCTTGACGTGGCTCCTCGGCAATGTCTGGAGGACGGCATCTTCCTCGCGCTTTTCGTATTTCGTGTTTCGAATCCCGCTGCTCACTTTTCCACAGCCATTCGAATGCTCTTTCAGTAACCTATTGACAGCATATAACGCCCATGCTAACATGTGCTGTGACTAGCTGCCCTGAGCGTCGCCGTTCGACCCTACCCTTCTTTCCTCTTCCGCACCTCTGTTCTCGGCGCCTGCCCCGACTCTGTCGGGGTGGCCAATCTTTTCAAGGACTTAACCCATGAAACGCTCCAAAATCCCTGAATCCACCCTATGCCAGCAGCCCTTCTCCGACGGCCGCAAATGCCGCCTCCCCCGCTCCGCCACCCACCCGCGCCTCTGCCTCGTCCACGCCCGCGAGGAGCGCCAGCTCCTCGAAGCCGACCGCATCGCCGCCGAGCTCGCCTCCCTCTCCGGCGAATTCCAGACCGCCAGCGATGTCAATCACGTCCTCGGCAAACTCTTCGCCCTCCTCGCCGGCAACCGCATCCCCCGCCGCAACGTCGCCATCCTCGCCTACATCGGCCAGCTCCTCCTCCACAGCCTCCCCGCCGTCAAGCACGAGATCTCCATGGCCCAGGGCCTCTCCGCCTGGGAACAAACCCTCCGCCGCGCCTTCCCCGTCCCTCCCTCCCAACCCTGACCCCGCCTATGCTTCCCGCGCCCACTCTCCTCTCTTCCGGTGCCTGCCCCGGCCCGGCCCGGTTCACTCGCGCCCCGGTCGGCGTGGCGAATCCCTCTTCCCCTCCCCTCTGGACTTTCAACTTTCAACTGTCAACTCTTGAACTTTTTTCTTCTCCTCTAACTCCTTTCCAATCCACACTTACAAAAAATCGCCGCGCAACCCCCGTGGAATCCACACTTACAAAATTGCTGAACTTAAACTCCTTTGTAATCCACACTTGCAAAAAATTGGCGGCCCCCCCGCCCCCTTCGCGCGCCCTCCCGTCTCTCCTTCCTTCGGCTCGTTTTTTCCTGTACAGTTTTTCTTCTGCCGTCGCTTGCGGCGGCAAGAGCTTCTGGACCCAGGGTGCACCCGGAAACATGACGCCCCATCTCTCCATGATCCCCTTAGCGCCGCGCCACCGCGCCGCGCGGAGCAACTCCTGATGCAGCGCCGCCTGGTCGCGCTGCTGGCCTCCGGCCATCTGTGGATCGACTTCTGCCAGGGCTCCATCCCGGCGCTGCTGCCCTTCTTCGTCAGCGACCTGCACATCTCCTACGCCGCGGCGGGCGGCCTGATCTTTGCCGCCAATATCAGCTCTTCGGTGCTGCAGCCGGCGTTCGGGCATCTCGCCGACCGGCGCTCCGCTCCGTGGCTCATGCCTTTCGGGCTGCTCCTGGCCGGCGTGTGCGTGGCGGGCTCGGGCTTTCTGACGCACTACTCCCCGCTCTTCCTCGCGCTGGTCCTCGCGGGTATCGGCAGCGCCGCCTTCCATCCGGAAGCCGCGCGGCTGACCAGCTTCGCCGCCGGAGACCGCCGCAACGCGGCCATGAGCCTTTTCACCGTGGGCGGAAACCTGGGTTTCGCCATCGGCCCGCTGGTGGTCACCGCGCTGGCCTTGGCTTTCGGCCTGCACGGTTCGGGGTGGCTGATCCTGGCGCCCCTGTTGGGAGGGATTGCGCTGCTGACCGGCATGGCGGACTTCGCCGCGCTGGCCAAGTCCCACGCGGTGCGCATCGCGGCGCAGGCCGCGACCGGCAAGGACCAGTGGCCGCCGTTCCTGCGCCTGACCGGCGCGGTGATGGTCCGCTCGGTCATCTTTTTCGGCTTGAGCACCTTTCTGCCGCTCTACTGGATCCGCGCCCTCGGCGCCACCAAGGCCGCCGGGGGCCTGGCGCTTTCCCTGTTCATGGGCGCCGGCGCCGTGGGCACGCTGGCGGGCGGCTGGGCCGCGGACATCATCGGCCACCGCCGCCTGCTGCTGTGGACCTACGGGCTGCTCGGCCCGCTCCTGGGCCTGCTGCTGCTGGCGCATCACACCGCGCTGGCCAGCCTGCTGCTGTTTCTTGTGGGCCTGGTGCTGTTCGCGCCGTTCAGCGTGATGGTCGTGCTCAGCCACGAATATCTGCCCACGCGCCTGGGCACCGCTTCCGGCGTCACCTTCGGCCTGGCCATCACCGTCGGCGGGCTCTTCGCCCCGCTTCTCGGCCGCCTGGCCGACCACTACGGGCTTCCCTCGATGTTCCTGATCCTGGCCGTGCTCCCCGTCTTTGCCTGGCTCCTCTCGCTCTCTCTGCCCGAACACTCCCACCCGCAAGAAGAAAAGCTGCAGCCCGCCGCCGCGGCTACCCGATGACAAACGCACCGCGCTTCGGCGAATTCAAGCTGCTGACGGGCAGCACCTGTACGAAGAGGCAGGTTGGCAGCGCGGCACATGCGCGGGCGGGAGTGCGCGCGCGGCGGCGCTCCCCGCTTAAGATGGTGGCAAGTCAAGCACAGGGAGCCAACCACTATGCCGCGTACTCTCAGCCGAATCGCCATGCATGCCATCCTCTTGCTGTGCGCCAGCGGATCGTTTGCGGCGCTCAGCGGATTGGTCTTCGCGGCGCCGGCGCACGCCGTGCCGCAGCACAAGGGCCACTCGACACTGAGCGGGGTGGTGATCGGGCCGGACGATAAGCCGGCGCCGCACGCCAGCATCACCTACCAGTCGTCGTTCGGAGCGATGCCCCATGCGGTGCACGCCGATGCGCGCGGGCGGTTTTCCATCGCGCACCTGGAGGCGGATAACTATGACCTGCGGGCGTCGTCCAAGGGCATCTTTTCGGAATGGGTAAAAAACGTGACGCTGCAGGCGGGCGAAACGAAGAGCATCACGCTGCGGCTGATGTATTCCCGCGCCCCGCTGAAGAACAAAAAATACAAGAATTGATCCGCACATTCTAAAACCCCGAACGAGAGCACGAGGACAAGAACATGAACATTGCTCTGCGCAAGGCGGCCCTGCCCATTTCCCTGCTCGTCGCCGGCGTTTGCACCGTGATGTACGCAGGGGCGAGCGCGCCGCAGACCGCAGGCCAAGCGGCGCCGGCAGCAAGGAACACGCCGCTGTGCGCGTTTGTGAAGAAAGTGATCGCCGCGGCCCCCGAGGAGTTCGCCCCGCTCCAGGGCGAAGAAGATACGCTTCTGGGCAAAGACAAACACAATATGTTTCATGGCACGCTGGCGCTGGACGCCGATTCCCAATGCACGTTGCACACCCGGCGCGGCGCCCAGATGGAGAATCCTCCGCTCTACTCCTGCCAACTAGGACCGTATCGAATGCTCCCGGATGCCAAGCCGGTGTACGAAAAGGCGGCCGCGGAATTGCGCGCGGCATTTCCGAAGTGGAAGTTCGTGGAGAAAAAAGAAGGAGAGGAATCGAAGCGCGAAGAGAGCTGGAAATTGACCGCCGAGCAGGCCGGCTTCACCGCGGAACTCAGCTTGTATGATTGGGGGAATCTGGCTGAAATGGTGAGCGGAGAATCTTCGGGCAGGCCTGGCGTAATGGTGCTCTTGGACGTGAGCGACACGCTCCCGGAAAAGGAAAAGCCCAAAACGGCGGCGGCGCAGGAAATGACGGCCAACTTGCCGCTCTGCAAATTCATCGAGAAGGTGCGGGCGGCACGACAGGATAATTACACGGCGCTGCGCTCGGCCAAGCCGGCGGAAGCCTCGGGGGCCGTCGCGGGCACGCTCCGGCCGGATACGCAATCCATCTGCAAGGTCTACCCTCCCCATTCGGGCGGTAACAAACAGGCGTTTTATCTCTGCGAATTGCGCCGGACGAAGACGATGGAGGAGATCAAGCCGGAATATGAACGGCTGAAGACCGAATTGCAGGGGTGCTACTCCAACCTGAGGTTCGATGAAAATATAAATGACAGCGAGGGGGAGCACGCCGATATCTGGTTTTTTTCGGGAAAGGATGCGCTCTACCAGCTCACGGTGGAGGCGCGCGACGATGGATACATGCTAAAGACCGACCCGGAAAAGGTGGACGTCAAAACCAAGCAGGCGCCCGTATCGCTGAGGCTGCAGATTCAGTTCCTGCAGTAGCGCTCGCCAAATACAGAAGCAAGGAGACGGTGATGCGGAAACGGACACTCATGATCGTGATTCTGGCGGCGGGCGCGGCAGCCCTGGCGCAGCAGAAGGCGGAGCCGGACAAACCGCAGAGCGCGGCGGCGGCGAAAGAAAGCACGGCCAAGCCGGCGCTCTGCGAATTCATCGAGAAGGTGCGGGCGGCCCAGGCGGATGATTTCGCGGCGATCCGCACGGAGCAGGCGGATAAGATTTTCGGGAACTACGAGGGCAAGCTCACGCCGGATGCCCAAACCACCTGCAACGTCTGGCCGCATCAAGAAGTTCAGGGCAGGATGACGCGGGCGTTGTACGCCTGCCAGATGCGGCGGGCGAAGACGATGGCCGAGATCAAGCCGGAGTATGAGCGGATCAAGGCGGAACTGCAGGCGTGCGATGCCGGCCTGCGGTTTAAGGAAGGATCCAAAGGCAGCGAAAAGACCCACGACGAGACCTGGTATTTCGTCGGAGCGAATGACAAAGTCCGTGTAACGGTACAGGCCCTGGATAACCGCTTCATGATTGATACCGCAGCCGAGATGGTCAACGAAACGACGAAACAGACTCCCGCTTCGCTGACACTGAGCATCAGGGCATTGCAGTAGAATTCGCGGGCGGGCCTGTTCTGTTTCCTGGCGCTTTCCAGGGAATTTTGACCGGCGAAGCGCTAGAGTTTGGCGCAGCAGCAAGGTCCGAGAACGGCCGGCGAGATTTACCCTTTCCGGTGTATTCCATATCTAATTGAAGACACAGCACATAGCTTGGATTCAAGGGGGCTCTGCCGGCCGCCCGGGAGAGCGTACTACTACGCGGGTACCGGAGAAAGTGGCTCGGATGGTCCATTGAGCCCTCGCGGAGTTGCCCCTAAGCTTTCAAGAACGGGTTGGGGGGCCGCGCGGGGACAACGGCTCCGCAAGGGGCCGTGTGCAGCTACCCAACCCGCCTATTTCTCGCCCTGCGGCGGGAAGCGGCTGCACGCACCAGGCACCGGAAGGACAGCGACGCCCGTGGCCCTGCGCAACGGAAAGAAAACCCTGAAAACCAATGGCCCGGGACGTGCATCCATAAAGGGGGCGTGCCGGGGACAAGAAGTTCCTCGCGCATGATCCTGCGGGGTTTGGGGAGCAAGCTTTGGGAGTGAATGACACGCCTGGACGCCACCTGCTGCCCGCACGCGGCAGGGGCAGCCTGGGGAGTTACGTCCTGCTGGCGCTACTGCTCTGCGGAGCGGCGGGGGGAGCCGCGGCGGCGCAGGCGCAGCGGCCGCGCGCCGAGACGGCCGCGGCGTTCGCGCGCTACGTGCAGTTGACGGAAGCGCGGAACGAGGAAGAGCAGCGCAAGGACGCGCCGTGGCTGTGGGTGGACGACCTGGCGGAGGCGGAACGCGCGGAAGCTTACGCGGAGCTGCGACGAGGCGGGATGGAGATGCAGCGGCTGGAGACGCGGGAAGCGGGGCGGAAGATCGCGTGTCCCGGAGGGATAATCCATCACTGGGTGGGGCTGGTGTTCATTCCGGGTGCGACGCTGAACGGAGTGCTCGAGGTGCTGCAGGATTACGATCATCACGCGAGCTACTACGCGCCGGAGGTAGAGCGCTCGCGGGTGGAAGCGCGGGACGGCGATCATTTCCGGGTGTTTCTGCGCTTCCGGCGGCACCAGGTGATCACCGTAGTGCTGAACACGGAGCACGACGTGCAGTATTACCGGGATGCGGCGGGGCGGGCGCACAGCCGGAGCTCGGCGATCCGCATCGCGCAGGTGGACGACGCGGGGCAGAACAACGAGCGGGAAAAACCCGCGGGGAACGACGACGGCTTCCTGTGGAAGATGGAGACGTGGTGGCGGATGGAGGAGCGCGACGGCGGGGTGTACGTGCAGAGCGAGGCGGCGTCGCTCACGCGAGACATCCCGGCTGGGCTGGGCTGGCTGATCGGACCGTTTATCACCAGCATTCCGCGCGAATCGCTGACCTTCACGCTGCAGGCCACGCGCAAAGCGGTGAAGGAGCACAGCGGCAACCCCCAGACGCACGAAGCCCGGCGCTAAGCGCAGTCTTTTCCCTGCCCAGCGCTCTTCTTTCGCTCCGCCGCTTTCCGCAGAAACTCCCAAGTTTCGGCAGCATTGCGGTCCCAGGTGTGTTCGCGCGCCGTGGCCGCTGCGGCTTCTCCCAGCCGCGCGCACAGGTTCTTGTCCGAGGCCAGGCGCCGGAGATGCTCCGCGAGTTCCCGGGAATCCTCCGGATTACGGAGAATGAGACCATTTTTTCCATCCGCGATAATCTCGCTCGCACCGGCGCGCGCGCTTGCGATCACCGGCAGGCCGCAGGCCATGGCTTCAAGAATGGGCAGGCCATAGGCATCCTCGCGCGACGGCCCAACGTAGGCATCCGCGGCGGCGTAGAACTGCACGACGTCCGGTGAAGGCTCCAGGAAGCGCACCCTTTCTGCCAGACCAAGCTGCCTGAGGAATTCCTCATAGCCGCGACGGTCATCTTTGCCCACTACCAGAAGCCGCAAGGGCAGGTTGCGGCATAGGGCCAGCGCCTGCAGCAGCACGTCCAGCCCCTTCTTCTTCCAGTCATTACCGATGAGCAGAAGAACAAAGTCAGCGGTCTCTAAACCCAGGCGATTCCGCGCAGAGGAGCGTGCCTGCTCGCAAGCAAGTGGGTGGAATTTTCCCGCATCAACGGCATTCGGAATGACCGCGACGTCGCCGCGCTGAAAGTGCTTCGCCAATTGGCGCGCGGCCAGATGCGATACGGCAGCCAGCCGAATCCGGGAATTGCGGTAGATCCATCCCTCCAGGCCCATGATCAGCAGATAGTAGAGTTTCCGATGGAGCGTCAGGGGCCAGCTTCGCAAAGGAAGCTTGCGCAGGCGAAGTTCGCCGCGCACCTGGCGATAGAATTCGCGAAATACAATGTGCACGGCGATAACGTCCGCATCGGCGCAATTGATTCCAGGAGAGTAGACCAGATCGGGGCGGACCCTTTCAGAGCGCCGGTCGCGCCATCGGTAAAAGTGATTCGCGGCAAACCACCAGAGGTAGCGCAGAAGGTGCGGCCCGGGGAGATCCGGAATCCTGTGCCAGATGATCCGAGCACCGGATGGAGAGCAGGCATCCGGGGAAGAGTCCAGGCACACGCCTGCGACCTGCTCGACGTGCTGGGAATAGAGGTGAATCTCCCAGCCCGGTTGCTTGGCAAGCCGCTCGATCTGTTCCACGATGCAGCGCTCGGTACCGTAGCGGCGGTCGAGGAAAGGCGAGACGACAGCGAGGCGCACGCTAAAATCTCCAGCGGCGAGCGGGCTGCACGACGGATGCAACGGCCGCGGCTTGCATCTGCGCGGCCTGGGCCATCTGCGGCAAGCGGAAGAGGATGCCAACGAGGAGCCAGAGATAGGCGTTCAGGACGAAATCCTGGTAGGCCACGAAACTGGCAAAGGTGATGGGAAACAGCAAGAGAAACGCGTACCAGAAGATCATGAAAGCCAGGGGAAACCAGGGGGAGCCGCGGAGCTTGCGTACTACGCTCCAGGCGGAGAAGACGAGTGCGGTGGTCCAGACCAGCCAGAGGATGAGGCCCCCAATGCCCAGCTCGACAACGATGTTGCCATAACCGCTCTCCACGCCGACACCCAGGGGAGGGATGTGCAAGATGCGGCTGATGTATTGAATGCCGAGGGAGTTACTGCCGATGCCGTAGCCGTAGGGCCAGCGGGGGTGGTCAAAGGCCATGAGGAAATTGCGCAGAGGGTAATACCAGGCGCGGTGCGTCAACTCGCTGGCGGAACTCGATGGTGAAAGAGTCTCGGAATAGACGGCGAGGCGGGAGAGCAGCGCCTCCGGGTAAGTGAACAGGAGTACGGCAATGGCCAGACCCAGGAAGAGCACAGCTCTCTGAAGGGCGCGGAGAGTGCGGATCACCTCACCCTGGCGCCAGGGGGCGCCCCAGAGGAAGGCTATAGCACCGAGAAAAAGGCTGCCCAAGGTCCAGAGGAAGGCGCCGCGGGAGGTGGTCATGATGGCGGCGGCAGTGGCCATGGCCAGGCCAGCAAACGCCAGTGTGCGTCCCCGGCGATGGCGCAGCAGTAGATACCCCGCGAAGCCGAATCCGATCAGGGCGGAAAGGATCATGTAGTTGGCAAAGCGGCCGGTGCTGACAAAGATCGAATTGGGGCGGTAGGCGATGGCCCCCGAGAGCGGAGCCTCTCGATAAAGAGTGCTCAACCCACGAATATCCTCCTGGAGTTCCGCGGGGTTTAGAAAGGAGGGCCCCACAATGGCCTGGACGATGCCCAGGCCGCCAATCGCAAGGACAAGCAGAGCGTTGAAGGAAAAGAAGCGGCGGAGATCCGCTTCCGATTCGAAAAGGGCATAGCCGACGAAGAGCAGGGGCACGTAATAGAAGTACAGCTTCAGTCCAAGCAGACCGAAGACCACGCTTCCGGAGGCGAAGTTGAAGACCTGCAGGACGCCGAACCAGATGAAAAGGGAGAGCGGACGAAAGAAGGGAAAGCGGAAAACCTGGACTTCCTTGCGGCGCACGGCCGCCAGAAACGACAGATAGACCAAGGCGACCAGGAAATCCTTGCCGAAGTAGATGGCCATGTTGTTGCCGAGGTATTTGCGGAGCAGGTCTTCAAACAGCAGCCAGCCCAGAAAGATGTAGAGACCGTTTCTCCAGTTTCTGACGATGGCCAGAACCACGAGCAAGGCGGCAAAGGCCAGCACCACGAAGACAAATTGACTGAAGTCGCCGCGGAGAATGGAGTTGACCGCAACGTAGCCGAGAAGGAGACCAAAAAGAACAATGGGAATGGCGATCGCCTGCGAAGAGCTGAACACGCCCGCACCCGCGCCGGATCCTATCCTCATGTCCGCGCCTGACCGGTCAAGATGTGCGCTCGAGCCAAGTCATTCTCCAGCGAGGGGCTTTGCGTTCCGCGGGACGGCCAGGATGTGGCTGGTCATCTTCCAGCGCTCGAGCCAAGTCACATCGTAGTTCAGAGATTCGAGCAGAGCGGGAACGGGATTCGCGGAAACGTCGCCGTCAAAATGATGCAGCTCGATCAGGAAGCGCGGGCGAAAGCGCCGCAGGGTTTCGATTCCGCCACGCAGCACCTCTCCTTCGGCGCCTTCCACGTCCATCTTGATGAACTCCAGACGCTCCGCCGAGTTCGCGAAGAATTCGTCCAGGGAAGTGGCGCGCACACGAATGCGCGGTGTCCCATAATCCTGATAGAGGGAGATGCTGCCGGAATAGGGCTCTCCCTCCGGGACATTGGCCTCCAATTCTCCACTGCGCGCGAGCACGGCCAGATTCACTGGAGTGACCTGCTGCAATTGATTGAGCCGGAGGTTTTCGACGAGCCGGGCAAAGTTATCGGGCATCGGCTCGAAGGAAATGACGCGTCCCCGGGGGCCCACGAGGCGCGCGAGAAGCAGGCTATAGAAGCCCACATGAGCGCCGATATCCAACGCGGTCATTCCCGGCTGAATCTGGGCCTGGAGGACTTCCGTTACGGCGGGCTCCCAGGTTCCGTAGGCGAAGCTGCGCTGCGTGGTCCAGTCCACGCGCATGCGCAAGCCTTTCAAGGGACCCTGGCAAGCAAGCACGGGAAAGCGCTCGACGGGCAGGCGGTTCAAAAGCCCGTGGATGAGTGTGGCCAGGCCCGTGGGCCGGTCGGGACCGCCCAGCAGTCCGCGGCGCAAAGCCGCAGGCATCTTTCCGGCAATCTGCGATAAGACGCGTTCCATCATTATTCGAGTTTACGCCGCATCCCGGATTCTCCGGTACACGCTAGCATGAGCTTCTATCATACGGCTCATGCCGAAGAAAGCGAGCACGCGCTGACGGGCAAGGGCTCCAAGGCGCGCGAGGTGCGCATCGTTACGGAGAAGAGCGGCGAGCCGGCGGGCGAGATCCGCGGCATCGCCGGTGCGGAAGGTGAGGCCGGCGTCGCCGAGGACTTCCACGAAGGCGCCGAGGCCGGAAGCGAGCACGGGCAGGCCGCGGAGCATGTTTTCCGCGACGACCAGGCCGAAAACTTCTCCGCCGAGGGAGGGCACGATGACGACCGTGGCCTGCGCCAGGACGGCGTCCAGCTCGGCGGCGGGCAGGGAGCCGAAAAAACGCACGCGCGGCGTGAGCTGCCATGCCCTGGCGAGGGATTCGAGCGATGGGCGTTCGGGGCCGTCACCGATGATGTGCAGGGCGAAGGGAAGGGATTGCTGCTGCAGGAGGCGCGCGGCTTCGAAGAGAACGCGGATGCCTTTGGTAGTGACGAGGCGCCCCTGAAAGGCGATGACGGGCGGGCCGGGCGGGGGTTGGCGCTCGGGGAAAACGCGGGAGGTATCCAGGCCATGGGGAATGGCTTGCGCGCGCGGCAAGCCTAGAAGCCCCACGAGCCACTGCACCGGGGTGATATTGGCAGCGACGCGCTTGCTGAGGAAGCGGCGGAGGAAGGTGAGCAGCCAGAGCTTGGAGCCGGCCAGCGGGCCCTGGGCGGAATTGCAGCGGAGGCATTGGGCGTGGCGTCCGGCCATGAAGTGGCCGGAGCAGGGCTCCTGCGTTGGTTCGAAGAAAAATTGGCCGTTGGGGCAGATAGTTTGAAAGCCGTGATGTTCGAGGACTACGGGCTTGCGCGCGAGGAGGCCGAGAAAGAGCGGGGGAAGGGCGGGCCCGGCGAGATGGACGGCGTCGGCGGCACGGAGCAGACGCCAGAGCTGCCGGAAACCGGGGCGGCGGATGACGAGAAAAGGGAGCGCGCCGTCGTCGTAATTCCCTGCCGGGGTCTGGGTTACGAGGGTCACGTCAAATTCCGCGGCACCGCCGGGCGCGCGCAATTCCGCGAGGCCGCGAGCGAGGGAGAGGACGATGGTTTCCACGCCGCCGATGCTGGGGGCGAAAAAATGGGAATAGACGAGCAGGTTCATTTGGAGAGCTGCTGCGAAGTGCTCCGTTTCTCATCGGTATGGGCAGGAAGGGAAACCAAGTGAGGCGCGGGCGGGCGGGCATGGGCGACGGCGCGCTGGACGGCTTCGACGGTGGCGGCGATGTTCTGGGCGGGGGACCAGGTGCGCATGCGGGCGAGGGCTGCCCGGCCGAAACGTTCGAGACTGGCGCGATCGGCCAAGGCCGTTTTCAAGAGATGCGCGAGAGCGTCCACGTCACCGCAGGGATAGACGAATTCGGGGCGAACCGGGAGAACAAGATCGCGTGCGGCGCCGACGCGGTCGCTGGTGATGACCGGGCAGCCGCAGCACATGGCTTCGTTGACGACCACAGCGAACGCGTCGTACTCGGAGGGGAGAACCATGATATCGGCGGCGGTGTAGATGGCGGGGAGCTGCGACTGGTTGACGAAACCGAGGAAGCGGACGCGGTCGCGAAGGCCGAGGGCGGCGGTTTCGGCCTCGAGCTGCGCGCGCAGCGGCCCTTCTCCGGCGAAGACGAGGATGACATCGGCGAGCGCGGCCCCGGCAAAAGCGCGCAAAAGATCGGAAGGGCGTTTCCAGGGCTGGAGCTTGGCGCAGAAGAGGACGACGGGATTGGCTGGCGTGGCGCCCCAGGCGGCGCGGACGGCCAGGCGGTCAACCTTCGCGGATTGCTGCATCCACCAGTCGTTGTCCACGGAGTAGGGCGTAAGCGTAACGCGATCCTGAGGGATGCCGAGAGAATGCATGAGATCGCGCGCGCCGGAAGAGGGGACAATCACTTGATCGGCGAGGCGGAACAGGCGCGGCCAAACAATTTTTTTGAGGGCGCGCTTCCAGGGGCGGCCGTTGCGGGGCTCGATGGTCGTGGCGTCGGTGCCGAACAAAACCGCGACACCGTGGAGTTTCGCCGCCAGGAGGGCGATCCAAAAGCTGGCACAGACATAGCCGGTCCAGAGAATCACGGCGTCGAACGAGCCGCGGCGCAGCAGCGTCCACAAGCCGGGGTTGCAAAGGCCGAAGAAACGGCCGAGGCCCGGGCGCCAGGAGCGGTTGGGAACCAGCACCCAGGGATAGCCTTCGAGCAGGGGCATATCCCACTGCACATTGACGCCAAACTCGGGGTCCACGCCGGCTTGCGCTCCCTGCAGGCTGCAATAGGCCATCTGCAGGTCCAGTTGGGGATGGCGGGCCATTTCGCGGACGACCGGCGCTGCGTACTGGACGGGATGGGTGGCGACGGCCAGGACGCGGTAGCGGCGCGGCGCGGGCGCGGTGTGCAAGGGCGTGGCGGATGGCGGCGAGAGGGTCGCAGTCATAGCTGATGCAAGGGAGTATACCCGGTTTCTCCGCATTCTTCGCTGTGCTAGACTAGGTTGGTTTGCGCCGGGGTTTGCGAGCCGATGGGTAGACGAACGCCGTGAACCCGCGGGGCGGGTTGGCACGGCCAGAGCACCCCAACCAATTTGGGCGTCCGGGCGCAGGGCACCTGAAACGTCTCCAAACAAAGAGGATGTGTCATGTCTGGGCATTCAAAATGGGCCACCATTAAACATAAGAAGGCGGCCACCGACGCGAAGCGCGGGCGCGTGTTCACGCGGTACATCCGCGAAATCACGATTGCGGCGCGGACCGGCGGGGGCGATCCGAACACCAATCCGCGCTTGCGCACGGCCATCGCCTCGGCCAAGAACGAGAACATGCCGAGCGAGAACATCGAGCGCGCCATCCTGCGCGGCACGGGGCAACTGGAAGGCGAGCAGTATGAGGAAGCGACGTTCGAAGGCTACGGGCCGGGCGGCGTGGGCATGCTGATCCAGGTGGTGACGACGAACCGCAACCGCATCGTCGGAGAGATGCGCCACCTGATGAGCAAGAACGGCGGGAACATGGCCGAAGCCGGAGCGGTGGGCTGGCAGTTCCACCGCAAGGGCGAAATCGTGGTGCCCAAGGAAGCGGCCAGCGAGGACAAGCTGATGGGGATCGTGCTGGACGCGGGCGCCGACGACCTGAAGGACGACGGCTCGACCTGGTACATCACCACGCCGCCGGAAGCGCTGGACGCCGTGAAGGAAGCCCTGAGCAAAGAAGGCATCACGCCGGACTCGGCGGAGATCGGGATGGTGCCGCAGAACTTCATCAAGCTCACCGGGCCGCAGGCCCAGCAGATGCTGCGGCTGGTGGAAGCCCTGGAAGAGCACGACGACGTGCAGCACGTCTACGCCAACTTCGACATTGACGAGTCGGAGATTCAGGCCGCCGTCAGCGCCGGATGAGCACCCCGCAGGGCTAAGCAAAAATGAAGGAAATCGCCGAGTACCCCGCGCAAGGAAAAGGCGCGAAGAAAAGGTGGTTTCGCGTTTCCCCGAAGAAGTAAACTATCCCCCGTGAAAGCTTCCGCGAAGGAAAGCGTGATGCGCGTGCTGGGACTGGACCCCGCGGCGGCGGGACCCACGGGCTACGGCATCGTGGAAAGCGACGGGCGGAGCTGCCGGATGCTGCATTACGGGGCGCTGCGCGTGGCCCGGAAGCGGCAGGAGGAATCGGGGGGAGCGGCGCTGGCGGAAGTGCATGCGCTGCTGGGGCGGCTGATTGCGGAGTACCGGCCGCAGGTGGTGGCGGTGGAATCGGTGTTTGCGGCGCTGAACATGAAGACGGCGCTGCGGCTGGCGGAAGTGCGCGGGGTGGTGCTGCTGGCGGCGGAGCAGCACGGGCTGCCGGTGCACAGCTATTCGCCGCGGGAAATCAAGGCGTCGGTGGCGGGTCACGGCAACGCGTCCAAGGAGCAAATGCAGGTGATGGTGCGCGCGCTGCTGGCGCTGAGCGAGACGCCGCAGCCAGCGGATGCGGCGGACGCGCTGGCGGTGGCGCTCTGCCACTTGCAGGCCGAGCAGACGCGGCGGCGATTCGGCCTGCCCGCAGCGTCCACGGCGGAAAGAGTTCTTGCGCGCGCCGCGCGCACCTCCTGCTGATGATGAAACCCACGCTCCCACGCTGCGCTTTTCTCTGCTGCCTCGCGGCGCTGCTTTGCGCGCCGCTGCTCGTTGGCGGCGCGGCCACGCCTTCCGGAGCAAAGCTGACCTACCGGCGGGTGTTCCCATCCAGCTCGCCGGAGTTTATCGAGATTACCGTGCGCGAGGAAGGCGACGCCGCGAGCTTCGAGATCCGGCAACTGGACGAAGAGCCGGGCGCGGCGCCGTTCGAGGTGGGCGCGGCGCTGCGGGGAAAGCTCTTCGCGCTGGCGGGAGAACTGAATAATTTTCAGGGCCTGGACCTGGATGTGCACCGCAAGATCGCGAATCTGGGCGAGAAGACGCTGCGCTGGGAGCGCGGAACGGAAGCGCACGAGACGAAGTTCAACTACACGCTGAATGCGGCGGCCAACGAGATGATGCAGATCTTCGAAGGGCTGGCGCGGCAGCAGGAGCACCTGACAACGCTGGAGCGGCGGAGCAAGTACGACCGGCTGGGAGTGAACGACGCGCTGCTGCAGTTTGAAACGGACTTGAACCGCAATCTTCTGCCCGAGCCGCAGCGCGCGCTGGGGTTGCTGGAGCAGATCGCGGACGACACGCGGTTCGTCGAGGTGGCGCGGCAGCGGGCGCGGGCGCTGGCGGAGCGGATCCGGCACGCGAAGTAGTTCCCTTCTCCTTCTCATTCTTATTCCCATTTCAATTCCCTGAAGACAACTGATTGGCTGAAGTGCGTCGCGGCACGGCAGGAAAAAGCCGAGACGGTTGTGGTGCCTCTCAATTTGCCGAATTCTGCGGCGTAAGTCTGAATTTCGCCGCCATTTCCGGGCAATGCGAAGCGTAAAAGCGGCCGGCGGGGTGATGGAAATGGCCGGATCGTCTTGACGGAACTGTCAGTTCTACGTCCTCTGCCTAGCCCAACTAGACGAGAGCAAATCAGAAAGAATGGTCAAAGTAATATGGCGATACCATATTACGTATAAAAATTTGAAAAAACGGAACAAGAGGAAATACTCCTGTATACATGCTCCTATCATGCAGATTACACAGGAGCTATATAACACTGATCCTGGCTACTTTCTTGCAGTGAAGCCGCCCGCCCAAGTGTCACCCGGTGAGATTTAATTTGCGCCAGAGGGGTTGTGGCGTGCGGGTTCAGTTGTCGAATAAACCCGAAAATGGTTTTCGTTGGGTAAAACGGGGCGTCCGTACTCTGAGTTCAGAGGCAATTGAACAACAATTCGTAAGGAGAACAGATGAAGATGCATTCTAGATACGCGGTCATACGTGTCGCGTGGTTGGCGATCCTGCTGCTAGCCATACCCGGCCTGATGCCCACGCAGAGGCTGCCGTTCGTCGCCAGCGTGTCCGCCCAGGAGACCACGGGCGGTCTGCAGGGTACGGTCAAGGATCCCTCCGGGGCGGTGGTGCCCAATGCGAAGGTGGTGGTGACAGGCACTGCGCTGGTGGGCAGCAAGGAAGCCGAGACGGATGCAAGCGGCTACTATCGTTTCGCCAATCTTCCGCCGGGCAGTTACACCATCACGGTGACGGCGAAAGGCTTCAGGACCGTCAAGCGCGAAGGCCTAAATCTCGAGGTCGGACACCTGCCCTCGATCGATATTGCTCTGGAAGTTGGCGGCTCGGAAACCGTTGTGGAGGTAAGCGCCCAAACTCCGTTAATTGACACTACGACTTCACGCACCATGACGAACGTTACCCAGGACGTTATCAATCTTGTTCCGCATGGGGAGTCTTTCCAGTCGATCATCCAGTTTGCTCCCTCTGCGCGCAACGAGCCCTTGATGGGGGGGAACGGGTACAACAACTTCGCCGGCACAGGGGGCTGCTCTCCGACAGGATGTTCGAACGGCGCGTCAGCCGGATACCAGGTCGGCGGCGCTGCGGACTCGGAAAACGGATACCTTGTCGAAGGCCAGGATACGGCCAACAATATCGGCGGTTATTCCCACACCAACGTGCCATTCGATTTCATCGAGGAAGTACAGGTGAAGACTTCGGGCGTCGAAGCCGAACACGGCGGCGCTTTGGGTGGCGTGGCCAACGTGATCATGAAGAAGGGCGGCAACACTTGGCACGGTTCCCTGTTCACACAGTACAGTTCGTCGGGGATGAGTGCGGCGGCACCCGACTACTCCCGTTACGATCCCAGTTCGAATGGCACGCCAACAAGCTGGGGGGCAATCGACCCCACGTACCAGCAATACAATCCCAAGAAGGACAGCGTCAGGGACTTCTTCCCCGGTTTCACGCTGGGCGGCCCCGTCAAGAAGGATCGTCTCTGGTTCTTCGTGGGGTTCAATCCGCAATTCACAAAGATCCGCCGAGCGGTGGACTTCAGCTCACAAGGTTTAGGCACACTGAACTTTGACCAGAACCAGCAAACCTACTATACCAACGCGCGCGTGGATCTGAGCGTAACGAGCAAGCTTCGCGTGTATGTGTCCTGGCTCTACCAGTATCAGCGCGAAAGCGGCCAGGCAATGCCTTACGCGGATTCGACTCAGGGCTTCTATAACGTCAGCTCGACCATACCGGCCTTTGCGTTCAATCACGCTCTGGGCTTCGGCGCTCCCAACAATACCCTTAACGTCGGCGCCGACTACACGATTACGCAGCGCCTGATCTCCACCACCAGGTTCGGCTATTATTTTGAGAACTATCGGGACTTCGGCTTCCCGACGGGTGGCAGCATATTCATCTGGCAGACGAGCGGCCTTCCGGGCGCAACGGACGCGCAGGGAAATGCGCTGCCCGCTTCCTTGCAGCAAGGCACCGGCTACTTCAATGTGGCGCACAACATCAACACCACGGTCCGCAACGCAAACAAGCATACCCAGTTCAACCAGGATTTTGCCTGGTACAAGAGCGGATGGCGGGGCACTCACAACTTCAAGTTCGGCTATCAGCTCAATCAATTGAGCAACGACATCTACCAGCGGTTCAATGAACCGGCGGTGAATCTATACGTCGGAACCGCATCTCCCTACGTTGCGCAAGGCCCGGTCGGCACGGCCAATTGCGCACCGTTCGTCTCCCTCTACGGCCAATGCCAGGGTCTCTACGGCTGGGCGCAGGTGGAGGATTATGGTTCTTCCGGCTATGCCCTCAGCCGCAACCACGGTTTCTTTCTCCAGGATTCCTGGACCGTGGGGCATGGCATCACCATCAATGCGGGCATGCGCATCGAGAAGGAATACTTGCCCGCGGAGAATCAGCCAGCCGGCGCACCGTCAACTCCCATCAGCTTCGGCTGGGGCGATAAGATTGCTCCCCGCCTGGGCGCCGCTTGGGACGTTTTCCGGAACGGCAAGTTGAAGGTGTTCGGGGGCTACGGCGTAGTCAATGACATCATGAAGCTGAATCTGGCCATCAGTTCCTTTGGCGGCCAGTACTGGCAGAACTGCGCCTACGCTCTTGATACATCGAACCTCGCCTCGATCCTTCCGGCGTTCGACAACAATGGCCGCTACTGCAGTGGCCCGGATGCCTCCAGCCAAGCCAATTGGGCAGGGGGTACCACCCCTGCGGGGCTGACGTTCCTGGAAAACCAAAATTACCGCACCTTTCCCACCACGTGCGCCACATGCACGGCCACGCAAGAGGGTGTAGTTCCAGGCCTCAAACCCTACCGGCAACATGAATCCACGCTTGGAGCTGACTACCAAGTGGCAAAAAACCTGGCCCTCGAAGCGCGTTGGGACCGCCGCCGTCTCGATCACGCGATCGAAGACTCGGCCATATTCAACCCCAACATTGGCGAGACTTTCGTCATCGTTAACCCCGGCGAAGGCGTCAACAAAACCTTCGATGGTTTCTACAAGTTCCTTTACGGCGTCTCCAGCGGATGCACAGCAACGTCCACCCCGGCCTGCCCGGACAACATCCCGGTGCAGCGCAATTACGATGGGCTGGAAATTCGCCTGACAAAGGCATACAGCAGCCATTGGGCCGGCTCGTTCTCCTATACCTATAGCAGGCTGTGGGGTAATTACTCGGGCCTGACCAGCACGGACCTCGGTGACGCCGGCGGAGGACGTAATTCGCCGAACAACAGCCGCGCCTTCGACGAACCTTACTTCTCCTGGGACGCGAACGGCAAGTCCGCCAGCGGACCGCTGCCCACCGATCGCCCGAATGCCTTTAAGGGATGGGCGTATTACGAGTTGACAGAGGGCCACCACCACTCTACCGACATCGGGCTGTTCGCCAACGCTTACAGTGGCACGGCGCAGACCAGCTACGTGGACGTTGGTTACGCCTTTCCGGGAGCATTCCCGACGCTGGTCGCAGGCCGTGGGAAGTGGATAGACGTCACCCAAGACCCGGCCACGGGCGTAATTACCGTGAGCAATCCCTATGTCAAGCGGACACCCTGGTTCACACAGGCCGACTTCAACGTGGGACAGAACCTCAAATTCCACGAAAGAATGGCCATCAGGTTCTACGCAAATTTCACCAACCTGTTCAACAGGAGGGCAACCACTGCGTACTATTCGCAGATTGACTCCAACTATTCCCAACAGTTCATCACGCCCGGAGGGCATGCCATCTTTGACGGTGCGCCCTTCTACTCTGCCGCCGAGCATCCGTATAACGTGGCGGCCCTGCTAAACAACGCGCCAACCAACCTGGTCAGCGGTGCTGGTCCGATCACCGTGAACAGCCAATACGGAAAGCCCTATCTGTTCCAGACGGGCCGTAGCATCCGTCTGGGGCTGCGGTTCACCTTCTAACCCCTTCCCGGCGCGCCGGAGCGGCGCGACGGCTGCTTTTCAGGGCGTCCCGATCCGATCGGGACGCCCTTTTTTTATGGTCTGGGACGTGCCCCGGCCTTATGCCGCGTCCCCGGGCTGGAATCTCTGCCCCCGGTATTGCGTGTGCTAGGATGAATTTCTGGGATTATGGCGCGACGATCGACGATGAATTTTTCGGAGGCGGTGGGGATTGCCACGTCCAGTTTGTGGGCGCACAAGCTGCGCAGTGTGCTGACGCTGCTGGGCGTGGTGATCGGGGTGACCTCGGTGATCGCGGTGGTGAGCCTGATCAACGGGGCCAACCGCTACGTCACGGAGAAGGTGTTCCGGCTGGGCGCGGACGTCTTCGGTCTGGCCAAGCAGCCGTCCATCGTCACCAACGTGGACGACTACCTGGAATTTCAGAAGCGCAAGCCGATCACCTACGAGGACTACGAGGCGGTGCGCGAGCTGTGCCGGAGCTGCACGGAAGTGGGAGCGTCGCTGGGCGGGCGGGTGGAGACGAAGTCCGGGCTGAACTCGGTGAAGGACACGAATTTGCGGGCGTGGACGCCGCAGATGGCGCAGCTCTACGACGTGGAGCTGGCGGCGGGGCGGCACATCAACGAGTCCGACATGCGCAGCGCGGCGCCGGTGTGCGTGCTGGGCTGGGACGTGGTGGAGAATCTGCTGCCGGGGGTGGACGCGCTGGGGAAGGAGATCCGCTGGAACAATCTGCCCTGCCAGGTCATCGGGGTGGGGACGAAGCTGGGGTCGGCGCTGGGGAATTCGCAGGACAACTGGATCATCCTGCCGCTGAACACCTACCGGAAGGAGTTCGGGTCGCCGCGGGATTCGCTGCGGGTGACGGCGCGGACAGCGGCGGCGGCGCGCATTCAGGTGACGGTGGATGAAGTGCGGCAGATCATGCGCGGGCGGCGGCACCTGATGTATGGAGCGAAGGATGATTTCAGCCTGGAGACGAGCGATTCGTTTCTGGAGCTGTGGAAGAGCATCAGCTCGACGTTTTTCTTCGTGACCATCGCCATCGCCTCGATTTCGCTGGTGGTGGGCGGGATCGTGATCATGAACATCATGCTGGTGAGCGTGACGGAGCGGACGCGGGAGATCGGGCTGCGGAAGTCGGTGGGAGCGCGGCGGGCGGACATTCTGCTGCAGTTCCTGATCGAGTCGTCCACGATCGCGCTGGTCGGCGGGGCGCTGGGAGTGGCGCTGGGAGTGCTGGTGGCGAAGCTGGTGTCGTGGGTCTCACCGCTGCCGAGCGCGGTGCAGTTGTGGTCGGTGCTGGGGGGATTGCTGGTGGCGCTGAGCGTGGGGCTGTTCTTCGGGACCTATCCGGCGTCGAAGGCGGCGCGGCTGGACCCGGTGGTGGCGCTGCGCTCGGAGTAGGGCGGACGAACGATGGCCACGATGAGCCGGACCATGAGCGGAGCGAGAGCGGGGCGGCTGCGCGGGCTGGCGGGGACGGCGCGGCAGGTGGAGCTGCGCGAGACGTTCCTGCTGGCCATGGATTCGCTGCGGCGCAATCCGCTGCGCTCGGCGCTGACCGTGCTGGGCATCGTGATCGGGATCACCACGGTGATCGCGGTGAGCACGGTGATCAACGGGCTGAACGAAAACGTGCTGGGGGGCATCCGCGAGCTGGGCTCGGACACTATCATCTGCTACCGCTTTCCGTGGGCGACGCTGTCGCGGCCGCCGAGCGAGTGGTTCACACGCAAGGAGCTGCAGCCGGAATGGGCGGAGGAGATGGCGCTGCTGCCGCAGGTGTCGGCGGCGTCGGCGTCGCTGCGGATTTTCCTGCCGCAGTTCGGGAGCGGAAGCGCGAGCGTGCGGCGCGGCGGGTACCGGGCGAAGAACGTGATCCTGCAGGGGAACGCGCCGGACCTGGGGAAGATTTTCGAGATCAAGCTGGAGCGCGGGCGGTGGCTGACGGAGACGGACATGGAGCACCGTTCGCCGGTGGTGGCGCTGGGCTACGACACGACGCGCATCCTTTTTCCCGATCCGCAGGAGGACCCCGTCGGGAAGGAGGTCACGCTGGACGGGCAGCTCTTCACGGTGATCGGGACGGCGCAGAAGCGCAAGCAGGGGATCTCCGGGGGCAAGAATCCCGAAGATAACATCGCCATGATGCCGGATACGACGCTGCGCAAGCTCTATCCGAACCAGAAGGACTACGTGATCTTCGCGAAGGCCCGCGATCCCGAAAAGGTGGGGGAGGCGGTGGAAGAGATCCGCGAGCTGCTGCGGCGGAAGCGGCGGCTGGCGAGCGACAAGCCGGACGATTTCGCGCTGTTCACCTCGGACTATTTTCTGGAGCTGTGGAACAAGATCAGCGGGCTGATCTTCATCCTGACGTTCGCGGTGGCGTTCGTGGCGCTGCTGGTGGGAGGGATCGGGGTGATGAACATCATGCTGGTGAGCGTGACGGAGCGGACGCGGGAGATCGGGGTGCGCAAGGCGATGGGGGCGAAGCGCGGCAACATTCTGCTGCAGTTTCTGCTGGAGTCGGTGGTGCTGTGCGCGGTGGGCGGGGTGATCGGAGTGCTGGCGGGATCGGGGCTGGGGCTTTCGCTGCGTTTTGTGCTGTCGTTTCCGGCGACGCTCTCGGTGTTCTGGATCTTGACGGCGCTGACGCTGTGCGCGGCGATCGGGATCGGCTTCGGGATGTACCCGGCGTGGAAGGCGGCGCGGCTGGATCCGGTGGAGGCGCTGCGGTACGAATAGAGCTCCTCGGCAGGAGACTGCGGGACAAGCAAGAATGCCTGTCCCACAAGAGGTCAGGAAACGACCATGACGACCGACAATTTGTTTTCCGCGTTTGCAGGGAAGAGATACTTGAATCTGGAGACGTACCGGAAAGACGGCAGGGCGGTGCGGACGCCAGTGTGGTTCGCCGCGGCCGAGGATGCGGCGCAAGGCGCCGGGCCGCAAAAGCTGTATGCCAACACGATCGCGGAGTCCGGCAAGGCGAAGCGCATCCGGAATAATGCGCGGGTGCGGATTGCTCCGTGCGACACGCGCGGGGGATTGCTGGGCGAGTGGGTTGCCGCGCGGGCGGAGATTCTCACGGGCGAGGAAGCGGCGCTGGGGATGCGGCTGCTGAACCGGAAGTATGTGCCGTGGAAGCAACTGCTGGACTTTTTGGCGATGTTCCGGCGGCGGCAGCGCATCGTGATGGCCATCCGGCCAGGGTGAGCTCCCTCAGGGAAAAACTCGAAGAAAGAGACAACGCGGAGACGCAGAGGGCGCAGAGAAAGAGAACGGAGAGTGCAGCGCAGAGCGGCGGGCAAAAACTGCGCTACAGAGAGCGGGCGAGGAGGACGGCGCCGGCGGCTATGGCGGCGATGCCGGTGGCGCGAGCGAGGAGCGGGCCGCGCTTCCAGAGCTTTTCG
Organism: Terriglobia bacterium; assembly: GCA_020073585.1. Classification (GTDB taxonomy): domain Bacteria; phylum Acidobacteriota; class Terriglobia; order Acidiferrales; family UBA7541; genus Acidiferrum. The sequence goes on along the minus strand of JAIQEV010000021.1, from coordinate 34,014 downwards.
CCGGCGATGACGGCGGCGACGGCAATCATCACGCCGAGATTCATCACCCCGAGAACCATCTGAATCAGCATGAGCGCCCAACAACAGGCGGCGCAGTATGCGCCGTGATGGATGCCGACGCGCAAGGCGCCGGCAAAGCTGGGGCGCCAGGCGTGGCCGAGAAAGAGGATGGGGTCGCGGCAGTGCCGCAAGCAAGCCTGCTTGAGCGGAGTGAGCTGGTAGATGCCGGCGACGATCAGCGCCAGGCCCGCTGTGGGGGGAATCCACTGGCTCAGGCGGTCCGATTGCATGGCCAGGCGGGAGAGTTCCAGGCCAAGAGCAAAGGCCACGGCGCCGAAGGCCAGCCAAACTGCAAAATAGCCGGCGCCGGCGAGAAAAGTGGCGAGGCCGGCGCGGCGCGTGGCGGTGTGCTGCGCGGTGCGGCGGTAGAGCGAGAGCATGGGCCAGGTCGAAGGCAGCATCATGGCGATCATCATCGCCTGCCACATCAGCAGGAACATCCAAGCGGCGTTCCAGGGAGCTTCGCCGGGCATGACCATCCACATCATGGGCATGGTCCAGCCGCCGGGCATGGGCATGCCGCCGCTCATGGAGCGCACGCCGCGCCAGGTGAGCGCGGCGGCGGCGGTAAATATGCCCGTGGCAAACACACGGGGCCACAGTTCGTCGCGGGTGAAGGCCGGAGGCGGACCCGCTTCGGCGGCGAGGAGCAGTCCGCTGTGAGTTTCTTCGTGCATGGGATTCCGGCGGCGGGCGAAGTTCAGGCCGGGCTCTCGCCGGTGTACTCGAAGGTGGAGTACTCGCCGTATTTGCCGCTGTGGTCGTAGCTCAGATGCGGGGTGGTCACGCGATAGACCCGCGCGGCGCCGAGCGTGACGCGCTTGGACGTAAAACCGGTGGGCTTGTCCAGGTAGAGTTCCTCGGGTTCGCCGGTGATCGGATTGAGGATGGGGCCGATTTCGTATTCCGCGATGCCCACGGCGCGCGCTTTGCTGTTCAGGCCATCGAGCGCCAGTTCAAACGGAACGAAATGCGTTCCCAGATATTTTCCGGCAACGGCCATGAAGATCGTCCAGGGGCCGCCGGATTTCCCTTCGAAGAGCGTGGCGAGAGCCTGGCGCTGCGCGGCATCGGCCTTTTCGTCCGCGGCCACCAGCCAGGTGACGTCGCCCTTGTGCAGCGGGCCGGGCGAATGCCCCAGCCAGGTGAAGGAAAGCCCGTCCAGAGAGACGCCGCCGAAGTTCCCTTTATCCACGTGCCACAGGTAGCCGCCTTCGCAGAAGCCCCGCGTCGGTGGCGCGTCGAAGCTGCAGGGGCAGCCCCAGTCGCAACTGCAGGCTCCCAGGAGTGTGCCTTTCATCGCCCATTTGGTATTCATGCGAGTCTCCTTGCAACGCGGTATCCGAGAGGCGGGAAGTATATACCAGGTGTTCAAGCAATGAACCACGGAACGGAAACGAGGACCATTCGGAAGGCCTCACGACTGATTTTCTACAGGAGTGTTGGGTCCTAAATTCGGCATTACTCCCGCGGGAAAGAGCGCAAGCGGAAGCCCAGAAAGAGGCGTGCACAAAGGCGCGCGGTTGGTTAACGTCAACAGAAGCGATCGCTACGGCGGAACCTCGCCGGGCAATTCCAGCTCGGCTTTCTCGGGCGTAACCGGCTTTCCGTGTGGCAGAACAACGCCATCCTGCGACAACAAAGCCTCATAGACCGGAACCTTCCGCCAGTGCCGGGCCAGGGCAAAGGCGCTCATATTTGCAATCATCAATGGAAGGATAAGACCGTAGCCCCCCGTCATTTCAAAGATGATCAAGACCGAGGTCATCGGTGCGCGGATGCTCCCCGCAAAAACGGCTCCCATCCCTACCAGAGCGAACGCGCCGATCGAATCCGTCGAATGATGGAAAACCGCGACGTCCACATATCCGACCGCTCCTCCGAGCATCCCGCCAATAAATAAGACCGGGGCGAATATCCCGCCAACTCCGCCGCTGCTGTACGAGCAAACTGTCGCGGCAACTTTCAGCAGGCACAGACCGATGAGCACCTTTGCCGGGAGCGAACCCGTCAGTGCCAGAGCAAGGGTTCGGTAGCCTCCTCCTGTGATTCCATCCTGCTTCAGCCAGGCTATGCCCGCCACCGCCAGAGTTCCGGTTAGCGCTCCGCCAATTGCGGGGTGAACCCATTTGGGCACCCTGGTGAATCGCTTGAACCACCCGCGCAGGCCCAGCAGTGAATCGGTAAAACCAACAGAGACGATTGCCGCGAGCACGCCTAGAATCGCATAGGACACCAGCGAGCTCGCGGGCCCCAGCGTATAAGTTCGCAGCATCGCAAATACCGGATGTTGTCCCAGGATACCGCGCTCCACCACGGCAGCGATGGCGGCGGCAACGATTACACCCGAGAGCATCGTTTGATCGAGGTCGCCGATAATCTCCTCGAGGGTAAATGTCACGGCGGCAATCGGGGCGTTAAATGCCGCGGCGATGCCCGCCGCAACCCCGATGGACGTCATGCGCCGTTGGCTCTGCCGCGAAAGAAACGAAACTCGGGCCAGTAAACTGGAAATTCCCGCGCAAATCTGGACCGTCGGGCCCTCTCGCCCCAGAGAGGCGCCGCTCCCGATTTGGACGATCCCAAGAATGAACTTGCCTGCCGCATCGCGCAAAGGGACGTATCCGGAGTGCCGCGCGTATGCGAACTTAACCTGGGGAATGCCGCTACCCACAGCGCCGGGAACCCAGTAATGCAGCGCAAGGCCAATCGCCAACCCGCCCAGCGCCGGCGTCAGAATGCTCCAGAAGATCCAAGTAAAGCGGGGTGCCACCAGCGCACGGTTGATCAGGAGCGTTTCGGCCTTGTCTATGCCTATGTGAAAAGATACCGCGGCCAGTCCACAGAGGCATCCGCTCAAGATCGTGAGCATCAAGAGCCTCTGGCGTTCCGTTGGCGTCAGCCGAAGCAGGAGCGCATGGAATCTTTCCCTGACAGAGTTGGGATTTGGCTGGACTTGCAGGGACACCAATGCTCCCCAGCGAAAAAATTTACAGAGTTCAGTATAAACAACGCAGAGCGGAAAGTGACTTTCTTTCTCCCCCGATAGCAGCTTAACGCGCCCTGCTCACAAGAGTCCTTCGTAGCAGCTGCGGCGGCGCTTTAGGAGGCGGCGAGGGCGCGGAGGGAATCGGTGTACGGAACGCGGGCCACGCCGCGCTCGGTGAAGATGGCGGCGATGCAGCGCGCCGGTGTTTTCCTCGTCAGCCAAAAGTGAAGGGAGCGGCTCCGACGTTCCCGGAGCCGCTCCCGAAATGCGCTGCTAAAGCGCGGGGCGGAAAGCTATGGCTTGGCTTTCTTATCCTCCGCGGCGGGCTTTGCCGCAGGAGCAGCCGCCTTCGGCTTCCAGAAATCCGGGTCGGCTTTGATCCATTCGTCCGCGACATAGCTCATGCGCGGGTTGAATGCGAACACTTGATGTTGGGAAGACTCGACGGACGCAGCGAAGAGTTCGTCGAGCTTCTTCATGCCGTCTTCGCCCATGGCCACAGCGAATTGTTCGTGGTTCTGGGAGGCGCGGTCGACTTCCGCCAGGGTTTTGCGCGCGGTGAGGACGAGATAGGTGCCGCCATCACCGCCGTACATCTGCTCGAAGACGCCCCAGTGCGCTTCGGGCAGAGCCTTCTCATAGGCAGCTTTAACCATCTTGACCAGCTCGCGCCATTCCCTGCCGTGGCCCGGGCGAACATGGAACGCCGAGATTTCCAAGTAGCGCATAGGCGCGAGGTCGGCCTTCGGCCGGAGGCTCATTTCGTCGCGGAAGACGAAGACACCCTGGTCCATGGAATCGAGCAGTTCTCCATCGGCCATGCCGGCGCGATCCAGCGCGGCGGAGAGGGCGGTGTTCTTCGCGATTGCCGCGAGGTCTTTTTCCCAGGCTTCGAAGGAAGGATACATGGTCAGGAATAAGGCGCGCTGCTTGCCCGAGAGCGACGTCATGCCCAAGTAGCGCGTCGGCCACTTGGCACGGGCCATGGCTTGGACAAAAGCGCTCTCGGCCTTTTCGTGGACCATGCCCACCTTCCCTGGTTTGGTAAATTCACGCGTGATCTGCAACACCTTCGGCACGGACATGCTTCCCGGCGACATCTCCTGCGCCGCGGTCATGCAAACACACGTAGCCGCGAGAGACAATCCCAATAGAAAACGGCTGAGTTTGTTCATGGGTGCAAACCTCCTGAATTTCGAAGGGACGTAAAATGCCGGGGGGATGAAGAACGCTGGGACCAGCGAGGAAACTACCCGAGAGCAGACATACTGTCAAGCATCAGCTGCGCAGGTACATTCTGATTACCGGAGACTAAACCTATACATGGCTACCCTTGCTCCGCGCTGGGCTAGGAGGCGGCAAGGGCGCGGAGGGAATCGGTGCGGCGGTTCGCGGGACTACTTGCCGAGGACCACGTCGATCCCCGAGAGCAGCAATTCCAGTTTGGGGCGTGGCAGTTTGCCGACGCGCGCGGTAAGAAGATCTTTGTCCAGTGTGACGATTTGCGACACGTTAGCCACGGAATCTTTCGGAAGCCCCGTAAGACGCGCCGAGAGACGGACATTCCCGGGGGCTAAGCCCCATTTGAGGTTACTGGTCAAGGGAACGCAGACGACCGTGGCGATGCGGCTGCGGTTCAACGCGTCACACTGGACTACAACCACGGGTCTTCGGAACCCGGGACCGGAGCCCGCCGGAGCGGGTAAATCCGCCCACCAGATCTCGCCCTGTGAGATTACCACTCGACTCGCTCTAGAATGCGGCGGGCGGCGGAGGAAACAAACCGCTCTTCCACTTCGCCGATCTCGGCACAGGCCTTGTTCATGGACTCGGTTACCTTGTCCGGAGTGTGGCGCGCCAAATACTCCTTTAACGCGTCGCTGAACAAGCGGCTCCGCGACCTCCTGGTCCGCCGGGCAAGGCGTTCCGCGCCTTCAAAAACATCGTCCGGAATAGACACTGCAGTTTTCATACCCTGAGTATAACTTTTAAATGCCAGACGGGCAAGTGAACGGTTTCGCCTGGCTACGGAATGGCGCCCCGGCGGGAGCCGGGGCAAACTCCGGGATATTTCCGGCACAGAACCGCTAACTGAACGGGGCGGCGCTGGGCTAGGAGGCGGCGAGAGCGCGGAGGGAATCGGTGTAGGGAGCGCGGGCCACGCCGCGCTCGGTGAAGATGGCGGCGATGTAGCGCGCGGGGGTGACGTCGAAGGCGGGGTGCGCGGCGTGCACGTCGGGGGCGATGCGCACGCCCTGGATGTGCGTGACTTCGGCGGCGGCGCGCTCCTCGATGGGGATGTGGCTGCCGTCGGGGATGGAGAGATCGAGGGTGGAGACGGGCGCGGCGATGTAGAAGGGCACGTCGTTTTCCCTGGCCAGCACGGCGATCTGGTAGGTGCCGATCTTGTTGGCGGTGTCGCCGTTGGCGGCGATGCGGTCCGCGCCGGTGACGATGGCGCCGACTTTGCCGGACTTCAGGAAGTGGCCGACCATATTGTCGGTGATGAGCGTGAGCGGGATGCCGCCGCGATGCAGTTCCCAGGCGGTGAGGCGCGCGCCCTGCAAGTACGGGCGGGTCTCCGGCACCAGCACGTGCAGCTTCTTCCCCTGCTGGAAAGCGACGCGGATGACGCCGAGCGCGGTGCCGATGCCGGCGGTGGCCAGAGCGCCGGCGTTGCACTGGGTCATGACCTGGCCCGCGGCGGGCATGAATTCCGCGCCGAAGCGCCCGATGGCTTCATCGGTGGCTTTCTTCTCGAGATGCACCAGCTTGGCTTCCGCGACGAGGCCCTGGCGGATTTGCGCGAGGTCCGAGGTCGCGGCGGAAAGCTCGGCGAAGCGGCGCTTCATGCGCTCGAGGGCCCAGAAGAGGTCCACGGCGGTGGGGCGGGTTTGCGCGAGGGTGTCGCAGATTGCGGCGAACTCGCCGCGCAGAGCTTCAAGCGAAGCCGCGCGGGAGTGCAGGACGCCGAGGGCCACGCCCATGGCCGCGGCCACGCCGATGGCCGGTGCGCCGCGGATGACCATCTCGCGGATGGCTTTGGCGACTTCGCGGTAGTCGGTGTAGGTGTAGCTGATCTCTTCCGCGGGAAGGCGGCGCTGGTCGAGCATGACCACACCGCGGTCGGTCCAGGCAATGGGCTGTGCCACGTACATGCGTGCAATTTCCTCGCGATCTGTGCGGCCCGCGGACAATTCCAAGAGAGACGGCGCCCCGCGCGACCCCATGAACATTGTAGCGGAGGCGGAGCGGATGAGGAAACCGTCAGGTGGCCGGGGGAAAGTGCTGCAAACCGCGGGTGGCAATGAGCATGGTGACGCTGATCATGGAGTTGTAGCCGAGGTGCAGCAAGTAACTGCCGAGGACGGTACGGGCCCGCGCGCGTCCGTAGGTGAAGACCATGCCCACCAGGCTCATCATGACCACCAGCTCGCGCGTCCAACCCAGTTGCGCGCCGTGCAGGATGCCGAAGAGCACGCCGGTGATGCCGATGGCCGCGGGCACGCCGAAGCTGCGCGCAAACAGGGGGTAGAGATAGCCGCGAAAGACGGTCTCTTCGATCAGCGGGGCGACGAGGACGGCCATGAGCATCAGCAGCGCGGTGCTGGTGCGATCCTTGAAAAGCTCCTCGATCGGCAGTTTTTCCTTGGGGTGGACGCTCAGACTGGCCACCGCCACGCAGATGGCCAGGCCGCAGCCCGAGAAAAAGTAGAGCCAGCCGCGGCCGCGCGAGGGGCCCGGCGGCAGACGGCGCCAGCCCACGGAGCGCCAGAAGGGCGCGTCCGGAAGGAGGCCGAGCGTGACGTAGAGAAAGAGCAGCTCGAGGGCGAAGAAGAGCACCTGCGTGGCCACCAGATACGGAGCCACAAACGAGGGCGCGCTCTGAATCTCCTTGATGGTCATGTGGCGGTAGGAAGTGAGATAGCTCACGAGCGCAACTTGCGTGACCACGAAGTTGCCGATGCTGAAGACCAGAAAAACGGCGAAATGCGGCCAGGACCAGGAGATGCGCATATCTTCGGGCAGCGCAGAGAGCGGCGAGGCCGGAGGCGCGCCGCCGCCGGGCGCGGCCGAGGGATCGGCGGAAGAAATGTCCGAGTTCAGAGGATCGTTGTCGAAAGGGGTCATAGTCAAGTGTGACCGCAAGCGGTCTTCGCTAAGTGTGACCGCAAGCGGTCAACGTCTGGCTGGCCAGCCGGCTGCGAGCGCCGCGGCCACCAGCGGCAGAAGCAATTCGTGGTGGCCGGTGATGGCGTAGCCGCGGGATTCCGGGCCGCGGCGGCCACGTTCCGGCGCGGTCGGGCGCTTCACCACATTCTGCAACGGACGGTAGTGCTGGATAAAGTCGAAATTGGCGGTGGTGATGGGGCGGAGGGGCACACCGAGATTGCGCACGACGGAAACGGCCTTGAGAAAGATTTCGGGGAGCAGCACGGCCGAGCCCCAGTTGAGATAGACGCCGCCGGGGTGCATGCGCCGAACGAGGGCGCAGAAGAGGCGGAAATCGTGATGCGTGGCGGCGCCGAGGGCGGCGCCGTCGGCGGCGGGATGCATGTGCGGGATGTCCGTGCCGATGGCGAGATGGATGGTGACGGGGATGCGGGCGCGATAGGCAGCGGCGAGGACGCTGGAATCGGCATGGCGCAGGCGCAGGCGGCGGCCGGTGAGCAGCTTGCCGGCGGCTTCGCCGTAGCCGATGCCGCCGCGCGCGGCGTCCTGGGCGATGTCGTTGATGTACTGGCCGGTTTCCGCGGCCATTCCGAACTTGCCGCCGCCGAGGGCGGCGTCCACGTCCTCGGAGGTGTTGCCGACGAGGGCGATTTCAAAATCGTGGATGAGCGCGGCGCCGTTCATGGCGATGCCGGAGACGAAGCCGCGGCGGATGAGATCGATGAGGACGGGGCCGAGGCCGGCCTTGATGACGTGGCCGCCGAGACCCCAGAGAATGGCTTTGCGCTGCTGGCGCGCGCGGTGCATGGCCGCGAGGAGGGCGCGGAGATCGCCGGCGGCGAGGAGGTTGGGGAGCGAATCGAGAAACTTTTTGAGCGAAGCGGCGCCGGAGACGGGGCGAGCGAAGTCGCGCACGCTGACCTTGCTCTTGCGCGAGGCCAACGGATAAGTGGCGACGGCGTCGAGGGTGAGCGGCGAAATGGAGTAGAGGCTCATGGAAGAGTTCACTTTCACTCTAAGGGGAATGGCGGTGGCAGGCAAGGAGAAGATGCGGAACTGAGGAAGAGAAAGGCCGCAGGGCTTCGCCCTGCGCTACAGGGGCGCGACAGTGGCTCTACAGGGGGCTGCGGGAGTTACTTGCCGGCGGGGGAATGACCGTTGCCGTTGGCGGCGGGGGTGAGGCCGAGGAGGCGGGCGAGGGCCTGGCCGGTGTGCGATTTTTTGACGCGGGCGACCTGTTCGGGAGCGCCCTGCGCGACGATGCGGCCGCCGGCTTCGCCGCCTTCGGGGCCGAGGTCGAGGAGCCAGTCGGCCTGCTTGATGACGTCGAGGTGGTGCTCGATGATGAGCACGGTGTTGCCGAGGTCCACAAGGCGCTGCAGGACGGCGAGGAGCTTGCGCACGTCGTCGAAGTGCAGGCCGGTGGTGGGCTCGTCCAGGATGTACAGGGTGCGGCCGGTCTGGCGGCGGGCGAGTTCGCGGGCCAGCTTGATGCGCTGGGCTTCGCCGCCGGAGAGCGTGGTGGAGGACTGGCCGAGCTGGACGTAGCCGAGGCCGACTTCCACGAGGGTTTCGAGCTTCTGGCGGATCTGCGGAATGTTTTCGAGCAGCGGCAGGGCTTCGCTAATGGGCAGATTGAGAATGTCCGAGATGGAGTGGTTCTTGAAGCGCACGGCGAGCGTTTCGGAATTGTAGCGGCGGCCGCGGCAGACTTCGCAGGTCACGTAGACGTCGGGCAGGAAATTCATTTCGATGCGGCGCAGGCCGTCGCCCTGGCAGGCTTCGCAGCGCCCGCCCTTGACGTTGAAGCTGAAGCGCCCGGGGCGGTAGCCGCGCTCGCGCGATTCCGGGAGCATGGAGAAGAGCTCGCGGATGGGAGCGAAGACGCCGGTGTAGGTGGCGGGATTGGAGCGCGGGGTGCGGCCGATGGGGGCCTGGTCGATCTCGATGACCTTGTCGAGATGCTCGATGCCGAGAATCATGCGGTGCGCGCCGGGCGGGTCCTGGGAACGGTAGAGCTTCTGGGCCAGGGCGCGGTAGAGAATGTCGTTCACCAGCGTGGATTTGCCGGAACCGGAGACGCCGGTAACCACCGTAAAGAGGCCCAGGGGAATGGTGACGTCGAGATGCTTGAGGTTGTTGGCGGCGGCGCCGAGGATCTGGATGGACTTGCCGTTGGGGCTGCGGCGCTTTTCCGGGACGGGAATGCGCGCCGCGCCGGAGAGATAGCGCCCGGTGAGCGATTCCGGTGTGGCGGCGATCTGCGCGGGCCGGCCCTGGGCCACGAGATAGCCGCCGGCGTTGCCGGCGCCGGGGCCGAGGTCCACGACGAAATCGGCGCGGCGGATGGTCTCCTCGTCGTGCTCGACGACGAGGACGGTGTTGCCGAGGTCGCGGAGCTGGGCCAGGGAATGGAGCAGGCGCTCGTTGTCGCGGGCGTGCAGGCCGATGGAAGGCTCGTCGAGGACATAGAGAACGCCGCGGAGACGCGAGCCGATCTGCGTGGCCAGGCGGATGCGCTGGGCTTCGCCGCCGGAGAGGGTGGCGGCGGAGCGGTCGAGGCTGAGATAGCCGAGGCCGACGTCGAGAAGAAAATCGATGCGCTCGGCGACTTCGCCGAGGGGGCGCGCGGCGATCTCGCGCTGGCGCGGGGTGAGCTGCGCGAGGATGGCGTCCACGGCGGGGCGCGCGGCGGCGAGCGAGAAGGCGGTGAAATCGGCGATGGACCAGCCGGCGAGCTTCACCGCCAGGCTCTCCGGGCGCAGGCGGCGGCCGTGACAGACGGCGCACAGCGTGGAGGTCATGTAGTGCGTCATCCACTCGCGGTAAGCGTCCGAGCCGGACTCCTCGAAATTGCGCTCAAGGAACGGCAGGATGCCCTGGAAGCGGAAACCCTTTTCGGTTTTGGCGTTCTTTGCGGAGCGTGGCGGCGGCTCGGGGCCGGCTGCGCCGTGGGCGGGCGGGTAGCCGTAGAGCAGCAGGTTCTGGATGCGCGCGGAAAATTTGTCGAAGGGCGTGTCGAGATGGAAGCCGTGGGCGTAAGCGGCGAGCTCGAGAGTGCGCTTGAGGATGGCGGAGCCCGCGCCGGGGCCAAGTCCGCCGTCGAAGAGCGGGCGCGTCCAGTCGGTGACGACCTTGGCGGGATCGAAATCGAACTTCGCGCCGAGGCCGTTGCAGGCGGGGCAGGCGCCGAAGGGCGAATTGAAGCTGAAGGAGCGCGGCTCGGGCTGCGGCACGGAGATGCCGCAATCGGGGCAGGCCAGTTTTTCGGAGAAGACGTGCTCCTTGCCGGCGACGATGGCCACGGTGACCAGGCCCTGGGCAAGCTTGAGTGCCGTGGCGATGGACTGCTCGAGGCGCGCGGCGATGCCCGGCTTGATGAGCAGGCGGTCCACGACGACTTCGATGGTGTGGTTCTTGCGCTTGTCGAGGCTGGGCGGAACATCGAGCGGATAGAGCTCGCCGTCAATGCGCACGCGCACGTAGCCATCCTGCGCCAGTTTTTCCAGCTCCTTGCGGTAGGCGCCTTTGCGCCCGCGCACCACCGGCGCGAGGATCATGATGCGGTCGTCGGGCTGGCAGAGATCGCCGCTGAGGATGGCCTGGACGATCTGCTCGCTGGTCTGGCGGGCGATGGGATGGCCGCAGGCGGGGCAGTGCGGAACGCCGATGGAGCTGTAAACGACGCGCAGGTAATCGTAGATCTCGGTGACGGTGCCGACGGTGGAGCGCGGCGAGCGGGAAGTGGTTTTCTGCTCGATGGCGATGGCGGGGGAGAGGCCCTCGATCACGTCCACGTCGGGGCGCTCCATCTGGTCGAGGAACTGGCGGGCGTAGGCGGAGAGCGATTCGACGTAGCGGCGCTGGCCCTCGGCGTAGATGGTGTCGAAGGCGAGCGAGGATTTCCCGGAGCCGGAAAGGCCGGTAATGACCGTCAGCGAGCTGCGCGGGATTTCCAGGCTGATGTTCTTGAGGTTGTGCTGCCGCGCGCCCCGCACCACCAGTTTGGTCAGGCCCATAGAACTTGTGCGCCCCCCACAGGAGCCTCGGCGCACAGTGGGTAGACTGTGGCCAGAATAACTCTTCACGGTAGCAAGGGCCGAGAGCGCGGTCAAGCCGCGGCCCGGCGCGTTTCGCGCGGCCAGGGGCGGGAGGATGTCCTGGAGGGGGCAAAGGTGGCGGGAGCGGGGGGAGAAACTGCCGGAAAAAGGCGGCGGGTAAATTTTCTTGGGGGGTGGTACGTTTTTACGCGGCTTCCAATCTATAAGCTCTAGAAAACACAGGCATTAGTCATGGCTGATGACGTGCAAAGAGTGAGGGTGGGGGAGGCGAGCCGAGATCCCTTTTAGGGGATTGAGGGCTGGGCCGGTTCGAGACTCCCCCACTTTTCTGGACCTCTGGTGTGCCGGAGGTTCTCTCCACGCTGCACTGCCTCTGCGCCGCTCTCCCGCGAACTCTCGCAATAAGCAAAAACAAAGACGGGCACGGCGGTGCCGTGCCCCTACGGGTTTCCGTGGCGTGGAAAAAAACGGGTTAGATGCTTTGCCAGGCGCGGGTGAGGTAATCGCTGAGGGTCATGCCCAGGAGCAGGGCCAGCCAGAAGAAGCCGGCGACAATCACCAACTGCGTGCGGCGCGGGCTATAGCGCGCGTGCATGAAGTACAGGACGACGAGCGAGGCCTTGAAGGTGGCGATGGTCAGGGCGATGACGACGTTGAGCGGGCCGAGGTCCACGGTGGCGGCGTAATAGGTGATGCCGGTGAAAATCAGCAGCGTGGCGCCGATGCCGGCATAGATTCCACGGGATACAATGTGCTCAGACACGCCTCTTCTCCCAGCCTTCAGTGACGATCGATCAGATACAGCAACGGGAACAGATAGATCCAGATAATATCCACGAAATGCCAGTAGAGCCCGACGAGCTCCACCGGGGTGTTGTATTGCGGCGTATAGCGGCCGCGCAGCGATTCCTTGACGAGCCAGAGCAGCAGGCCCGCGCCGACAATCATGTGCAGGGCGTGCAATCCGGTCATGCCGAAATAGAGGGAGAAGAAGAGCTGCGCATGGGCGCGGCTGCCGACATCGCCGGGAAACTGGAAGTTCCTGCCGGGAACGAGATGGTGGTGGAATTTTTCGGCGTATTCGAAATACTTCACGCCCAGGAAGACGCTGCCAAGAATGAGCGTGAGAATCAGGAAAAGGGTGAGCTGCTTCTTCTTGCCGGTCTGCGAGGCCCAGACGGCCATGGCCATGGTGAAGCTGCTGGCGATGAGCACGGCGGTGTTGATGCCGCCCATGCGCACGTTCAGCTCGCGGCTGGCTTCGGCGAAGATATCGGGATACATGGAGCGGTTGATGGCGTAGGTCAGGAAGATGCCGCCGAAAAACATGATTTCGGTGATGAGGAAGACCCACATGCCCAGCGAAGCAGCTTCGCGCTGCTGCCCGGGCGTCTTGAAGTGTCCGTACAGTTCTCCGGTGCGATGCACTCCGCACTCCCCTTCTGCATGCAAGATGTGGCGCCGTTGCGGGCGGCACAGTGGCGGGCTGAAGCCCGCCGCTACAAACCAGAACCACGCCGGGACGAAGCCCGGCGCTACAAACTACTTGTGGCCGCGGTCCGCGGCCCTCGCCAGACCGAGGTCCGGGCGGTTGTCGAAATCGTACGCCTCCCAAGTCACTTCGGGCGTCACCGCAAAGTTTTCCGTGGGCGGCGGCGAAGCCGTCTGCCACTCCAGGCCGGTGCTGGGCCAGGGGTTGCGCCCGGCGATGGCGCCATGGCGGATGGACCACAGCAAATAGAAAATCGGAACAATGTAGCCGATGGCCAGAATGGAAGCCCCGGCGGTGGAGAGCACGTTGAGCACCTGGAACTCCGGCGGATAGGTGTGGTAGCGCCGGGGCATGCCGATGTAGCCCATGACGAACTGCGGGAAGAAAGTCATGTTGAAGCCGACGAAGAGGACGATGGCGGAGATGCGCGCCACGAACTCCGGATACATGCGCCCGCTGATCTTCGGCCACCACAGGTGCAGGCCGCCCATGTAACCGAAAACGGCGCCGCCGACCATGATGTAGTGGAAGTGGGCGACGACGAACATGGTGTCGTGGATGTGGATGTCCGTGCCCAGGGTGCCCAGGAACAAGCCGGTGAGGCCGCCGATGAGAAAGAGGCCGATGAAGCCGAAGGCGTAGAGCATCGGCGTGTCGTAGGAAACCGAGCCCTTGTACATCGTGGCGGTCCAGTTGAAAGTTTTGACCGCGGAGGGCACGGCCACCAGCATGGTCAGAAGCGAGAAGGCCAGGGCGGCGTACGTGGATTGCCCGGCGACGAACATGTGATGGGTCCACACCAGGAAGCCGACGACGGCGATGGCCAGGCTGGCCGCGGTCATCACCTTGTAGCCGAACAGCGGCTTGCGCGCGAAGGTGGTGATGATCTCGCTGATCACGCCCATGGCCGGGAGAATCATGATGTACACGGCGGGGTGCGAGTAGAACCAGAAAAGATGCTGGAAGAGAACGGGATCGCCGCCCAGCGCGGGATTGAAGAAGCCGAGATGAAAGAGGCGCTCCATGCCGGCGAGGGCCAGGGTGGTGGCCACCACCGGGGTGCCCAGGATCATGATGATGCTGGTGGCGTAATGGGTCCAGACGAACATGGGCATGCGGAACCAGGTCATGCCCGGGGCGCGCATGGTGTGGATGGTCACCAGGAAGTTCAGCCCGGTGAGAATCGAGGAGAAGCCGTTGATGAAAATGCCGAGGACCGCGGGGGCCACGGCGGAATTGGAATAGACGCTGCTCAGCGGGGTGTAGAAGGTCCAGCCGGTATCCAGGCCGCCGCTGAGGAAGGAGAAGAGCACCAGCCCTCCGCCGATCATGTACAGGTACCAGCTCAGCAGATTGATCCTCGGAAAGGCCAGATCCTTCGCGCCGATCATCAGGGGAATCAGGAAATTGCCGAGCACCGCGGGAATCGCCGGGATCAGGAAGAAGAAGATCATGGCGACGCCGTGCATGGTGAAAAGCTTGTTGTAGGTCTCCGGGGTAACCAGATATCCCGCGGGGGTGAGCAGGTGAATGCGGATCAAGGCGGCAAAGATGCCGCCGATGAAGAAGAACCCCGTGACGGAGACGAGATACAGCAGGGCGATGCGCTTGTGGTCCGTCGTGAGCAGCCACGAGCGGATGCCGTACTCCGCGTTCACGTAATGTTTTTCCGGAAAAGCCTCCGGTTTTGTTGCTGTTGCGTTCATAAGACTATTTCTTCCCCGTGTCCGGCGCCGCTGCGGCAGGAGCTGCCGGAGCCGTTTGCACCTGCAGAGACTTGATGTAGGCGGTCAGGCTGAGAATCTGATCCTCGCTGACCTGGCCCTGGAATGTAGGCATCAAGGGCTGGTAGCCGGCCACAATCTTGGCCTTGGGATTGAGGATCGATTCGCGAATGTAGGCCTCGTCGGCGAGCACCGTGGAGCCGTCGGCGAGCAGCACCTTGGAGCCGTAGACCCCCATGAGCGAGGGCCCGCGCCCCTTGCCCGTCAGCAGGTGGCAGGAGCTGCAGGCGAATTGCGCGAAAAGCTTTTCACCGGCGGCCGCGGGATTGATGTCCGCTTGCTCGCCGCTGAGCCAGGCGGCGTAATCGGCGGGTTCCATGACGGTGACCCAGCCGCCCATGATGGCGTGGTTGGTGCCGCAATACTGGGAGCAGAAGAAGTGGTAGCGGCCGGTCTTGGTGGGCCGGAACCACAGGGTGGTGTAGCGGCCCGGCACCACGTCCATCTTGACCCGGAAAGCGGGGACAAAGAAATCGTGGATCACGTCCTCGCTGGCCATGATGAGCTTGACGTTGCGGTTCACCGGAATGTGCAGTTCGTTGATCTCGCGGCGCCCGTCGGGCTGCTGCAGCTTCCACATCCACTGCTTGCCGATGACGTAGATGTCCAGGGTGTCCGCGGGCGGCTGGCGATAGTTGACGTAGATGGACGCGCCCCAGGCGAACATGACCAAGGCGAGGATCAAGGGCAGGATGGTCCAGGCAACCTCGAGGGTCGTGGAACCATGGATGGGTGTGCCGATCTCCTTCTCGTCCGTGCGGCGGAACTTCACGGCGAAGTAGAGAACGACTAGGGTGACCGTGACGGCGAAGAAAACCGCGGTCACCAGAATGTAGAACATCAAGGCGTCAATGCTGCCGGCGAAGTTGGACGCCTGCTCCGGAAACAATGGAAGTTGCGACTGCACGGTTCTAGTGTGCTCCTTGCAAATTCGGACCTGCCCCGCGCTTGGCGAGGCGCGCGGCACGGTGTTCACGCCAGCGGAAGAAAACGACACCCACTAAAATGGCGAAGATCGTAAGTATGCCCCCGGCGCGGATGATGGTCAGAATCGTGGCGCTGTAGCGTGCGGACGCCGGATCATACTGGAAACAGAAGAGCAGCACATGGTCGGTGGGCGTGCCGATCTTGCCGGAAGAGGCATCCACGAGGCCCAGGCGAACGTCGCGCGGCGGATAGTTGACGCCCATGAAGTAGCGGGAGATGCGGCCCGCGGGAGTGAGCAGCAGGATGCCGCTGGTGTGCGCGAAGAGCTGGCTCTTTTCGTCGAAGCGGTAGCGGAAATTGGCGGCGCGGGTCAGGGCGTCGATCGAGGCTTGCGAGCCGGTCAGGAAATGCCAGCCGCCGGCGGTTTCCGGGCGGCCGAAGCGGGACATCGCCTCTTTCTTCTTGTCCGCGGCCATCTCCGGGGTTTCCCGGGCGTCAAAGCTGACGAAGACCACTTCGTATTCCCGGCCGGGATTGAACGAGAGCGTTTTCAGGACGCTCACGAGGGTCTGCTGGACTTCGTTGCAGAGCATGGGGCAGCCGTAATAGACCAATGCGACGACCACGGGCCGCTGGCCGTAGTAGTCGCCGAAGCGCACGGTGCGCCCGGTTTCGTCGCGGAAAGCGATCTCGGCGGGGATCGGCGCGTCGAGCTGCGGATCGAAGCCCACACCGCGCAGCGCCGGGGGCAGCCCGGGCAGGGTGACGTCCTCGGGCACGGTCTGCGCCCGCGCCGCGAGCGCCAGCGCGAGGAGCGCGACGATTCCGGCGATGCTGCGGAGCAATTTCATAGGCCTACTTTTTCTTCTTTGCAGCCGGCGCGGGAGCAACGCCCGGCAAACCTTTCTCGGCGATGATGGTCATCGCGTCTTCCACGGGAATCTGCGCGATGCCCGCCTTTTCATCCACCCAGTGCGCTTCCGCGAGGTCCTGATTGTCCGCGGCCAGCTTGTCGCGGAGGTCCTGCTGGGCGTCCGTCTCGTGGCCCGGCACGCCCTGTAGGCGCGGCTCGGGCGGCATCCGCGCGGGCTGTCCCATGCGCACGGCGGGCGGCGGGACATCGGAAGCGGCGCGCTCCTCGGTCATGGTGCGGTAGATGCCGATACAGATGAAATAGACCGCGACGATGGAAATTCCCATGTAGATCAGGAACTTCATGACGCTGGAAACCTTGACGTCGCGGGGCTCGAAGGCCACGTCGTCGTGCGTAGGCTCCTGGCCGGCGCCGTGTCCCGTATTGTGCGGATCAGTGCTCATTGTGTTCGATGGCCTCCGCCAGCTTGGGATCGCCCAGGGGCAGGAGCGGCCGCTGCTTCAATTGTGCCGCAAATACGGCCAGCCAGATACCACCAATGCCGAGGGGCGCGGCGAAATCGAGCCAGCTAAGATGCAAGCCCTTCGGGAAAAACTCCGGCCCGGCCAGCCAGAAGAGGTCCACGGCACGCATGAAGATGATGGCCGCGGCGATCTTGGGCAGGAACCTGGCGCTGCGCTTGAGGTCGCGGGAGAGGAGCAGGGAGAACGGCAGCGCAAAATGGAACAGGAGCAGCAGCACCGCCACCACGCCCCAGCTTCCGTGCAGGCGCGCGCTGTAGAAGACGATCTCTTCGGGCAGGTTGCCGGACCAGATGATCAGCAGCTGCGAGAAAGAGAAATAGGCCCACAGCATGATGAAAGCGAAGAGCAGCTTGCCGAGATCGTGCAGGTGGCGCGGCTGCAGGACGTGGGACATGGGCTCGGAGCGCGAGAGCATGACGATCACGATGATCATCAGGGACATGGCCGAGATGGCCTGGCCGGCCACAAAGAGAAAGCCGTAAATCGTGGAGACCCAGTGGGGGGAGAGAGACATCACCCAGTCCACCGCGGCAAAGGTCATGGTGAAAACGTAGAGAACGATGCCCGGACCGCTGAGCAACTGCAGCCTGCGGCGCAGCGCGCGGTCTTCGCTGTTGGTGTCCTGCTCGAGGGACCAGCGGTTGAGGAGCAGCGAAAGCAGGATCCAGACCCCGAAATAGAAGACGGCGCGGCTGAGGAATCCCGGAGTCGTGAGATAGCCCTTCTGGAAATTGGAGAGCGGCTCCTTCATGGGGCCGGTCCAGACATAAAGCCTGCGCATGCCCACGACGATAGGAATGAAGAGGATGGCCAGCAGCGGGATGGTGCGCGTGGCGGCCTCCAGCGGGCGGCGGATGAGGATGCCCCAATTGCCGCCGGTCATGTGCTGCACCATGAGCAGGCCGAGACACCCGAGGGCCACGCCCAGCGTGAGCAGATAGCCGATCAGATAGGAGCGGAAAAACTGCTCGGAATTCGTGAGCACGCCGGCGGCGCAGCCGGCGAAGCCCAGCAAACCGGCGATCAACGCGCGCTGCGCAAGGCGCGAAACGCTTTCGGGCGCCATATAGTTCTGTTCCGTCATTTCTCGGCGCCTCCTGCGTGCGCGGCCGCCGCCGGAGCGCCGCCTGCGCCGAGTTTCTGGCGCAGCGCGGGGGGAAGATCCGCGGCCGGAGCGTTGCGGCTCAACTGCAGCGCGCGGACATAGGCGATGATGGCCCAGCGGTCACGCGGAGGAATCTGCGCGGAATAGTCGTACATGGCGCCGAAGCCGTGGGTGATCACGTCGTAGAAATAGCCCACGGGAGCCTGGCGCAGGCGATCCTGGTGATAGCTGGGCGGATGCTTCATGCCGCGGATGGCGATCATGCCGTTGCCGTCGCCCTGCAGGCCGTGGCACGGGCTGCAGAAAATTTTGTAGCGCTCCTGGCCGCGCTCGAGCAGTTGCTGCGTGACGGGCAGCGGAAAGGCGTTGGAATCCTTGGGGATGTTGAGGTCGTCATCGGCCAGAGCCCCGCGCTCCACGGTGTTTTCCACCGGCTGGCGCTCGGAGCGGCCGTCCTCGAAGAAGGTCGAGGGGGCCAGCGCCCGGTACTTCGGCTGGCGGGCCATGTCCTGCCGGCAACCGCCCAGCACGAGCAAACACGCGGCGGCGCACACGGCGCCCGCCAGGCGCGGAAGCGAAGAAAAACGCGCCGCGCTACTCATCCAGCACCTCGCTGACTGCATACGCCTGGAGACTTTCCAGGAACTGCGCCGTGCGCACACGGTCGAACTTGGGGTCGCCGGCCTCGATGCACAAAAAGAAGCGGTCGTGCGAGGCCAGGGCGAAACGCGGCACGTTGAATATGGCGTGATGCGGCTGGGGCAGCTTGTTCAGCGCCAGCATGCCGAAGACGGCAAACAGCGAAGCGCCAAGAATCGTCAGCTCGAAGGTCACGGGAATGAAGGCGGGCCAACTGTTGAGGGGGCGGCCGCCGACATTGACCGGGTAGTTGATGACGGAAGCCCAGTACTGCAGGCCGAATCCGGCGCAGCCGCCGAGCACTCCGCCCAGCAGGGTGAGCAGGGGCACGAGGGGGCGGCGCAGGCCCAGAGCGTCGGCCAGGCCTTCCACCGGAAAGGGCGCGTACGCGTCGAGACAGGTGTAGCCCGCTTCACGGGTTTTTGCGGCGGCGGCCAGGAGCTGCTCCGTCGTGGCAAACTCCGCCAGCACGCCATGGAGGTTGGAGCGTTGCTCGCTCATGGCTTTTCCTCGGAGGTGTGCGCGACCAGCTCGCGCATCTCGGCGATGGAGATGACCGGCAGCGCGCGCACGAACAGGAAGATCAGCGTCACGAACAGGCCGATTGTGCCCGCGTAGGTGGCCCAATCCCAGACCGTGGGGGAGTAGCGGCCCCAGGCGGAGGGCATGTAATCGCGATGCAGGCTGAGGACCACGATCACGAAGCGCTCCAGCCACATGCCCACGTTCACCACCAGCGAAAGCAGGAAGAGCACGACGACGTTGGTGCGGATGCGGTGGAACCACAGCAGCTGCGGGATCACGATGTTGCACAAAATCAGCGACCAGTAAAACGGCGCGTACGGCCCGTGCAGGCGGTTCCACGCCAGGAAGGTGTCGTACTTGTTGCCGCCGTAAAAGCCCATGAAGAATTCCATCATGTATCCGTAGGCTACGACCAGGCCCGTGGCCAGCATGACCTTGGCCATGTTCTCGAGATGGCGCATGGTGATGAAATCTTCCAAGCCGTAAAACTTGCGCAGCGGGATGGCGATGGTCAGCACCATCGCAAAGCCGGAGTAGATGGCGCCGGCGACGAAGTACGGCGGGAAGATGGTGGTGTGCCAGCCGGGCACGATGGCCACCGCGAAATCGAAGCTCACCACGGTGTGCACGGAAACGACCAGCGGGGTTGCCAGTCCGGCCAGCAGCAGATAGGCGCTCTGGTAGCGGTGCCAGTGGCGCGCGGAGCCGCGCCAGCCCATGGCCAGTATGCCGTAGATCATCTGGCCGGCGCGCGATTTGGAGCGGTCGCGCAGCGTGGCCAGGTCGGGCAGCAGGCCGACGAACCAGAACAGCAGAGAGACCGTGCCGTAGGTGGAGACCGCGAATACGTCCCAGATCAGCGGGCTGCGGAACTGCGGCCAGATGCCCATGGCGCTGGGATAGGGGAACATCCAGAAGGCGTACCACGGGCGCCCGGTGTGGATCAGCGGGAAGATGCCCGCGCAAGCCACGGCAAAGAGGGTCATGGCCTCGGCGAAACGGTTGATGGAGGTGCGCCACTTCTGATTGAGCAGCAGGAGAATGGCGGAGATCAGCGTGCCGGCGTGGCCGATACCGATCCACCAGACGAAATTGACGATGGCGAAGCCCCAGCCGACGGGAATGTTGATGCCCCAGATTCCGGTGCCCTTGGCGATGAGGTAGGCCAGGGCCATGCCCAGAATCATGACCAGACCGAAGCCCAGGGAAATACCGAGAAACCAGGCGATCCCGGCCGGCCGGGTCAGCACGATGGCGCTGATCTTGTCGGTGACCGAGGCGTAGGTATGCCCGGGCTCGAGCACCGGCGCGAGCCGGCGCAGCGGAGGAGGATTCTTGGGCGTGCTGCTCATCGCTTGTCCATTTTCCCGGAGTTCCCGCCGGCCTTCTCGATCGCGGGGTTCGGGTTGCGCACCGCCGCGAGATAGGTGGTGCGCGGCCGGGCGTTCAGTTCGGCCAGAATGGCGTAATTGCGCTGTTGCGCCTTGAGCTTGGCGACGCGGCTATTCGGATCGTTGGCGTTGCCGAAGACGATCGCCTCCGCCGGGCAGGCGGCCTCGCAGGCGGTGACCACTTCGCCGTCGCGGATTGGGCGGTTCTGCTTTTCGGCGTCCATGCGCACGTTGTTGATGCGCTGCACGCAGTAGGTGCACTTTTCCATGACGCCGCGGCTGCGCACGGTCACTTCCGGATTGCGCAGCAGCTTGAGCGAAGGCGTATCCCAGTCCTGGAAGCGCAGGAAATTGAAGCGCCGCACCTTGTACGGGCAGTTGTTCGAGCAATAGCGTGTCCCGATGCAGCGGTTGTAGACCATGTCGTTCAGGCCTTCCGCGCTGTGCACCGTGGCGCCCACAGGGCAAACCTGCTCGCAGGGCGCGTTTTCGCACTGCTGGCAGGGGACCGGCTGGAAGAAAGTTTCCGGGGCGTCCACCGCGCCCTCGTAGTAGCGATCGATGCGGATCCAGTGCATCTCGCGCCCGGCCATCACCTGGTCCTTGCCGACCACCGGGATGTTGTTCTCCGAGACGCAGGCCACCACGCAGGCATTGCAGCCGTTGCAGGACGCCAGGTCGATGGCCATGCCCCAGGCGTAGCCGGGGTAGGCGAATTCCTTGTAGAGCGAGAGGCTCTTGGGCGGCTCTTCGGCCCCTTCGTGGGCGAAGGCGGGATTGCTCTTGAACTCCTCGAGCGAAGCCGAGCGCACCAACTCGCGGCCTTCCATGTTGTGGTGATACTGCGTGCACGCCAGCGGGTAGTCCTGGCCGGTCTTGCGCAGGCTGCCGCCCGTGGCGCTCCACAGCGCGGAGGAGGCGCGGACCACGTAAGCGTTGAAACCCTTGTTGCTGCCGGTGCTGCCGGCCTTCTTGCGGCCGTAACCCAGCGGCAGGGTGACGACGCCGTCGGCTTGGCCGGGCAGGGTCCACGCCGCGGCGGTAACTTTGCTCCCCGAGAGCGTAACGTCTAGGAGATCGGAACGGATCTGGCCGTGCTCCCCGCCGGTAAATGCGGCGCGATGGCCGACGCCGAGTTTTTCGGCGGTGGCCGGGCTGAGCAGCGCGGCATTGTCCCAGGTGAGCTTGGTCACCGGGCGGGGCAGCTCCTGCAGCCAGCCGTTGTTGGCAAAGCGCCCGTCGTAGACCCCGGCATCGGGCCGGAAGAGAAATTCGAGAGCATCGGCGGGCGCCGGCTTTGCGGCCGGCAGGCCAGCCGGGCTCCACTTCGTGGAAAGCGCCAGGGCGGGCAGCGCCGACCCGGCGATAACGCCGTCGTGCAGCCACTTGCGCCACTCTTTTTCGGTGTTGCCGGGGAGCCAGGTGGCGCGCACGCGCTCGTAGCTGGAAAGGCCGGGTTTGTCGCTGAAGGCCCCGACAACGTCGTGCGCGGTCTTGCCCTGATAGAGCGGGGCGATCAGCGGCTGGACGATGCTGGCGGTGCCGTCGAAGGCCCGGACATCGCTCCAGGATTCCAGGTAGTGGGCCTCGGGAATATGCCAGTGGCAATAATCGGAGGTTTCGTCGAAGTACGCGCTCAGGTGCACTGCCAGGCGGGCCTTCTTGAGCTTGGCCGTGAAATCCAAATCGTGCGGCGCGTTGTAGACGGGATTGCCGCCGAGGATCAGCAGCGTATCCACGCGCCCGGCGTCCAGATCGGCGCACAGGGCGCGCAGCGATTCGAGCTGGCTGGCGGGCTGGCTCTCGACCGGATCGGTGTAGTACAGCGTGGCGCCCGTATTCCCGAGCGCCTGATTGATGGCGTGGGCCAGGGCATGGACTTCGGCGGGCTGATAGTCGCCGGCAACGACCAGGCCCGCGCCGCGATGCTGCTGCAGATCGGCGGCCACGGCCTCGAGCAGGCGCTCGCTGCCCGCGGGCAGCGTGACCCCGCCGCCCAGTCCCAGTTTGGCCGCCAGCGCGCGGGCAAACAGCGCAACGTCGGAGGCCCGCATGGGAACGCGGTGATCGGCGGAAGCGCCGGTGACCGAAGGCGTGGGCTCGATCACGTACAGGCGGTTCATCTCCGTCTGCGGGCCGCCCACCTTGCGGCGGCGGAAAAATTCCTTGCTGTAGCGCACGTGGCCCGCGCCGCTGCCCAGGAAATCGGAGTCCAGGGCCAGGATGACGGCGGCCTTTTCCGGGCGATAGACGGTGTTGACGTAACGCCCGAAAGCGAGCTTGCCGCCCTCGCGCGCGCCGTCGGAGCCAGCCGGCTCCCACTGGTGCCAACTGGCCTGCGGAAACTGCGCGAGCAAGCCGCGCAACTGCGCGCCGAGCGTCGGGGAGATGACGCTGCCGGTGAGAATGCGCAGCCCCGCCCCGGCGGTAGTCTTGAGCCCGGCGGCGGTGACGGCCACCTCCGCGAGGAAGCCGCTCCACGAGCGGATTTCCCCGAGATAGGTGAGCACCTGCGAACGGTCGGGATCGTAGAGTCCGAGCACGGAAGCCTGCGCGAAAGCGTTGGTGGCGCCGAGGCTGGCCGGATGATCGGGATTGCCTTCGATCTTGGTCGGGCGCCCTTCGTGGCTTTCCACCAGCAGGCCGATGGCGTCCGCGCCGAGGGGCATGGCGGTGGCGTAATACCGGGGCTTGCCGAGGATCAAGCCTTCGGGCTGCTTGATGTAAGGAACGACGGTCTCTTCCGGGGCGCGGCCGCAGCCGGAAAGGCCGGCCAGCGCCAGCGAAGCGGCCATGAGCTTGAGAAAATCGCGGCGGTCCACGGAATCGTCCCACTCGGAAGCCTGGCGGGGGAATTCGCGGTGCAGCAGCTCCGTGAAGTGCGGGTTGTCGGACAGCTCTTCGAGGCTGCGCCAGTATTCCTTGCCGGTGGTCTTCCCCAGGCGCTCGCGGATAGCCGCGAGATCCAGGGCGTACTCCCGCGGGGTGAGTTCTTCCGCGTGCGGGCCGTGGGCGTCGTGCTCGTGCTCCGGCGCCTGGCCGGCCGTGTGCTCGTTTTTATGATCGTCCGCGCGCATACCGTGTGTTTTGCGTTCTCTCCGGGCGTTTCTCTTAGCGATGACAGGTCGAGCAGCTGATCAGCTCGGCCGTCGTGCGCAGTTTGTATTCCGCCGCCAGTTTCTTGCCGAGTTCGGCCTGATTCGCGGGAGCTTTCCAATCCATGTTGAAGATTTCGCTCTTGGGCCGCAGGTTCGGCTCGGGATTGCGGTGGCAGTCGAGGCACCAGCTCATCAGCAGCGGCGAAGCCTGCCACAGCAGCGGCATCTGGTTGACCGGGCCGTGGCAGGAAGCGCAGCCGACGCCCTTGTTGATATGAATGCTGTGATTGAAATAGACGAAGTCCGGCAGGCGGTGCACCTTGACCCAGGCAATGGACTGGCCCGTGCGGAAGCTTTCGCGCACCGGCTCGAGATAGCCGGCATTGCTGAAGAGCACCGAATGGCAGTTCATGCACGTCTTGGTCGGGGGCAGGCCGGCCACCGCGGAAGATTCCACCGAGGTGTGGCAGTAGCGGCAGTCAATGCCGACATCGCCGGCGTGATGCTTGTGGCTGAACTGCACGGGCTGCTGGCGCGCCACGTTCTGATTGGTCAGGTATGGGGAGCGCGCGAGCCCGCCGATGACCGCCAGGGCCAGGCCGCCCGCGGACAGCGCCAGGACCAGAGTGGCGCGAGCGACAAAGTTCGAGCTGCGATGAAAAATCTGTGCCATGTTTGCGTTGCGCTTGTGCGGGGAGCACACCAACTGCGGGCGTAAGACCAAACTCCACCACATTCAACCGGGAAGCGCAAAAAACCCGGTGACCATAGACCGAATAGTTTCCGATAAAACTTTTTAGAATGCAACCCCAGATGCGAACTTTTTGTTTGCTTCCGGGAAAGACGAGGAAGCGCGGCGCGCGGAATGCGCCGCGCGGCGGCACAGGAGAATTTTTTTCGCGGCAAACGCTCGTTTGAAGCGGGCAAGTCGTGTTATATTGGGAAGATTCTTGGCGGTGCAGTTTTCGGTGAAGTCTCTTCAGTGGCTGCTGGGGCGTGGTCCAACCGGTAGGACACCTCACTGTTAATGAGGATGGTGAAGGTTCGAATCCTTCCGCCCCAGCCAATTTCCTCTCCAAAAATGATGGTCTCGGTGGCGTCGGCTGTTTCAAGAACCCGCCCGCCCGAAGAGTGCCGTAGACCGCGAACGGATTCTTGAGTTGGCAACTACTGCCATTCCGCGCACGAGACCTTGGTTTCCTTCCAGACGAACGATGTGATACGGGTCACAGATTTCGGGGCACGAAGCGGAGGAAGGTCACGCGGTGCGGAAAAAAACAGCCCAGATCCCCTTAACGCTCAACGTCAACGGCAAGGAGTACCCGCTATTGGCGAATCCTCGCCAGACCCTCCTGGGGGCGTTGCGCGACGTTCTGTGCCTCACCGGCGCCAAGCAGGGGTGCGATGACGGTACCTGCGGCACCTGTACGGTCATCGTGGACGGCGCGATGGCTCGCGCCTGCCGCGTCCCCGTGGATCGTGTGCAAGGCAAAACTGTTCTGACCATCGAGGGACTGGGGACCCCCGAGCGGCTTCATCCCTTGCAGGAAGCCTTCATCAAGGCCGATGCCGTCCAGTGCGGTTTCTGCACGCCGGGAGCGATCATGGCGGCCAAGGCGCTGCTGGACCGCAATCCGGCCCCCACCCGGGCGCAGATCGTCAAAGCCCTGGGGAGCAACCTGTGCCGTTGCACCGGCTACACCAGCATCCTTGAAGCGGTCACGCGCGCAGCCGATCTTGCCAGGGGCGTCCCGTGCCCGGAGCCCCAAGTGTCGGGCGAGGCGCACCGGCGGGCCGATGCGCAAGACAAGGTGCTGGGTACCGCTCTCTATGCCGCCGATCTCACTATGCCCGGCATGCTTCATGGCGCGGTTCTGCGCAGCCCTCACCCTCGCGCCGACATCCTCCACATTGATGCTAGCGAGGCCCGGGCCCTGCCGGGTGTAGCGGCCGTAATCACGGCCCGGGATGTGCCCGGACTCAATCGCTTCGGGCGCACCGTCAAGGATCAGGCCGTTTTGGCGGATGGCCGGGTCCGCCAGATCGGGGATGCGGTGGCTGCCGTGGCCGCGACCTCCCCGGAGACAGCGGTCCAGGCGCTGTCGCTGATTCGCGTGAGCTATCGGCCTCTTTCGGCAATCCTGGATCCCGCCGAGGCCCTGCAGGACGGCGCCCCCCTGGTCCACGACAGCGGCAACCTTCTGGCCGAGAGAGAGGTCCACTGGGGCGATGTGGAAACAGCGCTGGCCCAGGCGGACATCGTGGTGGATGAGACGTACACCACGCCATTTTGCGAGCACGCTTACCTGGAGCCGGAATCGGCCTTGGCCTACCGGGACAACGAAGGCCACCTGGTGGTGCGCTCCGCCACCCAGCACTCGCACCTGCACCGCAGGATCGTGGCCGAAACCATGGGCCTGCCCTTGGAGCAGGTGCGCATTTTGCCCACTGTGGTGGGCGGCGCCTTCGGCGGCAAGACGGATGTCTCCTGCGAGTGCGTCGTGGCCCTGCTCGCCTTGAAGACCGGCCACCCAGTAAAGATCGTCTACAGCCGCGCCGAGTCCTTCGCCTCCACCACCAAGAGGCACCCCTTCCGAATGCGCTGCCGGACCGGCGTGACCCGGGATGGCCGGCTCACCGCCCTCGCCGCGGAGGTGCTGGCTGATACCGGGGCCTACGCCTCGGCGGGCCCCGAAATCATGATCCGGGCCTTTGTGTCGCTCGTGGGCCCCTACCAGTTCCCCCATGCGTTGATCCATGGGCGGGTCGTGTACACCAACAACACCTTGGCCGGCGCCATGCGCGGCTTCGGTGCCCCACAAGTGGCCTTTGCCATCGAGTCCCAGATGGACATCATGGCTGCCAGGTTGGGCATCGACCCTCTGGAGTTCCGGTTAATGAACCGCCGCAGGTCCAGTGCTGCTGAGGCCACACCTCAGGACTTGGAGCAGGAGGCGGCCTACCGGGAAACCCTGGAGGCTGTCCGTCCCTACTATGAGCACGCGTTGCGGGCACGGCAAGCCAGCGCTCCGCGCGATGGCCGCTGGCGTCGCGGAGTGGGAATCGCCTCCATGCGCTATGGCATCGGCTACGCCACGGCGCAACCGCCGGAGACGGCCTTGGAGCTGGAGAGCGATGGCCGTGTGCGCCTTTTCACCGGGGCCATGGACATGGGCCAGGGCACCGACACCGCGTTGGCGCTCATCGTCACCGGCGAGCTGGCGTTGCCCCTCGAATCGGTGTCCGTGGTGAGTGGCGACACCACTCGCACCCCCGATACCGGCCCCTCCTCCGGCAGCCGGGTCGTCTATACCGAGGGCAACGCGGCGAAGGAGGCCGCGGCCCGGCTCAAGGAGGCCATCCTTTCGACGGCATCCGGACTGCTGCAAATCCCCTCCGAGAACCTGGAACTGAGAGAAGGACTGGTGGCCCCGCGGAGACCCGCCGGCGCTTCTGGCGTGTGGATATCCCTGGCGGAGGTGGCCCGGGCCAGGCTGTCGGCAGGGCTTCCCCTGCGGTTCAAGGGGAGCTTCCATCCCGTCCTTGTGCGCGACTCGCTGAGCGGGGGCCCCAGCCCGTATCTGGTGCATGTGTCCGCGACCCATATGGCCGAGGTGGAGGTGGACACGCTACAGGGGACGGTGCGCGTGCTCCGGGTAGTGGCTGCCCACGATGTGGGGCGCGCTATCTTTGCTCAGGGGCTGAAAGGACAGATAGAAGGAGCCGTGTCCCTGGGAATGGGGTTCGCCCTCAAGGAGGAATTCCACCCCGGCGTGACCACGGGCTTCAAGCAATACCGCATTCCCACCGCGCGGGAAACCCCGGAAGTCGTCCCGTTGATGGTGGAGATGATGGATCCCTCGGCGAGCCTCGGAGCTAAGGGCGTAGCCGAGTGTGCGACAGTGGCTGTGGCCCCCGCCATCGCCAACGCCATCGCCAACGCCACGGGAATTCGCATCCACCATCTCCCGGCTACGCCCTCTCGTCTGGCGGCCCTGATAGGCGGCGCAAGGTGCTCCTGATGTTCTGACCCATCGGCGGAGAGTTTCGGGATGATTGGCGGCAGTGGGAGACGCTCTTACCGATTTCCAGGAGCGCGTCTTTTCTCCCGGTCACCCTTTTGCCGTGGGCAGGCCGGCGTCGAGCCAGCCTTTCCACCCGCCGTCCATGGACTCGACGTTCGTGTAGCCCATCTTCTGGAGGTTGTCCGCCACCAGCGCGGAGCGGAAGCCGCCGCCGCAATAGAGGATCAGCTTGGCGCCGGTGTCGGGGATCTTCTGCTCGATGTCGCGCTCGATCACCCCGCGGCCCATGTACACCGCGCCGGGGAGATGGCCCTGGGCCCACTCGCTCTCCTCGCGCACATCCACGAGGAGGAACTTCTCGCCGGCCTCCATGCGGCGTTTGACGCCGGCGACGTTGGTTTCCTTGATGCGGGTTTTGGCGTCATTGACGAGTTTCAGGAATTGCGGCGCATGGGCCACGGGAGCCTCCGGTGTGACGGAATATCAAAACAAAAATCTGGCCCAGGCGCGGCGGCTGCGCCTGGAATTAGCCGGGACAGGACAGCAACTATCGGACCGTCTTCGGCGTCCAGCTAGCGCAGAGCGGCGGGCGGCTTGGCTGCATCTTCCGCCGGCTTGGGTGCTTCCTCCTTGGGTTTGGTGGCTTCCGCTCCGCCCTTCTTGGCGAGCGAACGGACGTAGTTGACCAGCTGCCAGCGCACCTCTTCCTTGACGCGATCGCCCTCGGGCACCATTTTGCCCTTGCCCTTGGTGATGATGTAGAAGAGCTCGCCGTCGGAATATTTCTCGAGGGCGGCCGGATTGCGCCAGTCGTGCATGTCCAGCTTCATGTCTCCGGCGAGGTCGCCCTTGCCCCTGCCGTCCTTGCCATGACACATCTCGCAATCGTAGCCGTAAATGCGCCGCGCCTCTTCCAGGCCGGCCGGAGTCGGCTTCACGGGATTGCTCTTGCTCGAGTATTCCGAAGGAACCTTGGCATCCGCTGGGGGCGCCTCCTGCGGTTTTGCCTGCGGAATGCGCGAGCCCGCAAACCCCGCCAGTGCCAGGGCCGCGAAAACGGTGAAGATGTGACGCATCATTGCCTCCCCGGGCAGGTGACCCGGACGCAAGGTCACGCCCCCTCGCGGGCATTCTACGTCCGGGAGGCGCCGCCGGGGAAGAAAAGAAAAGAATTCCGAAAAGAGCCGCGGCGGCGGCCGGCCCGTTGCTCCCCGGCTACTGCATATCGCGCCAGTTGGGGCCGGACTTCACGTCCACGACCAGCGGCACTTTCAGGGCGTAAACGTTCTGCATCTCCTCGCGGACCAGGGCGCGCAAGCTCTCGAGCTCGCCGCGCGGCGCTTCGAAGAGCAGCTCGTCGTGCACCTGCAGGATCATGCGCGCCTCCAGCCTTTCCGCGGCCAGCCGCCGCTGGATGGAGATCATGGCCAGCTTGATGAGGTCCGCGGCGGTGCCCTGCAGCGGGGAGTTGAGCGCGGTGCGCTCGGCGAAGTTGCGCAGCTGCACCTGCGGCGAAGCGATCTCCGGTATGGGCCGGATGCGCCCGAACAGCGTTTTCGCCACGGTGCTCTTGCGGGTCTCTTCGAGGATGCGGTCGAGGTACTGCTTCACGCCGCGGTAGCGCTGGAAATAGGCGGAGATGAACTGCGCGGCCTCCTTCTGCTCGATGCCCAGTTGCTGCGCCAGGCCGAAGGCCGAAAGGCCGTAGATGATGCCGAAGTTGATGGCCTTGGCGGCGCGGCGGTGCTCCGCGGTTTGCGCCAGTGGGCCCACGCCGAAAACCTCCTGCGCGGTGCGCGCGTGAATATCCTCCCCGTTGCGGAAGGCCGCGACGAGCACCGGGTCGTCCGAGAAATGGGCCATGATGCGCAGCTCGATCTGCGAATAGTCGGCGGAGAGCAGCAGCTTCCCTTTTTCCGCGGCGAACGCCGCGCGAATCTCCCGGCCGAGTTCGCTGCGCACCGGAATATTCTGCAGGTTGGGGTCGGAGGAGCTGAGGCGCCCGGTGGCCGTGCCGGTCTGGCTGAAGCTGGTGTGCAGGCGCCCGGTTTCCGGGTGAATGAGCTTGGGCAGCGCGTCCACGTACGTGGATTTCAGCTTGCTGATTTCGCGGTACTCGATGATCTTTCCGGGCAGCGCGTGCTGCGCGCGCAGTTCTTCGAGGATGTCCGCGGCGGTCGAGCGCGCTTTGGCCTTGCCGCGCCGCGGGGAGGGCTGCAGGTTGAGCTTGTCGAAAAGAATTTCCGCGAGCTGCGCGGGGGAGTTGACGTTGAACTCCGCGCCCGCCAGCGCCCAGATCTCTTTCTCCAGCCGGCGCACCTCCTTCTCCATGGCCTGGGACATGGCCTCCAGCGCCGCGGGATCCACGCGCACCCCGGCGCGCTCCATGGCCGCGAGAACAGGAGCCAGGGGCAGATCGATCCTCTCGTAGACCTCCGCGAGCTGCTGCTCCTCGACCTGCGCGCGCAACACCGGAGCCAGGCGCTGCAGCAACTCGGCGCGCTCGCCCGGCGCGTTCGTGAGCATGGCGTTGAGGTGCCGCAGGACCACGTCGGCGAAGTTGTGATTGGCGGTGGTGGGCCGCAGCAGATAGGAATAGAGCTGCGTGGCGTGCCGGATGCCGGCCACCGGCCCGGCCAGAAGCTGGAAGAGTTTCGGATCGTGGACGATCTTCGGACGCTTGGCGTCGGCGAGAAACGGCGCGAGCGCCGTCAGGGCGTCGCCCTTTTCGCCCAGCCAGACGGCGCGGCCTTCGCCCGCTCCGGGTGAAACTTCGATGGACACGATGCGCGTGCCGAAGCCTTCGCTTTCGCGCCCGCCCGTTTCGAGATTCAGCCACACGGCCAGCGGCTTCTTGGCCGGGAGCCGCGCAAGATAGCCGCGGAATTCCGCGGGGGAAGCGAGCTGCGCGTAATCCGCCGGCGCTTCTCCGTCTGCGGGCGCGGCGGCCGGGGCGGCGCCGAGCTCCTTGAGGAGCGAGGTGAAGCCCAGCTCGCTGTAGAGCTCGCGCAGCGCGGCGGCGTCCGGCTCGCGCCGCTCGAGAAGGTGCAGATCGAGATCCAGCGGCACGTCGGTCGAGATCGTCGCGAGCTGCTTCGAGAGCATCACCTGCTCGCGCTGCTGCTGCAGCGCTTCGCGGTAGCGTTTGTTGGGAACTTCATCGGCATGCTCCAGGGCGCTTTCCACGCTGCCGTATTTGCGGATCAGCTCGGTGGCGCCCTTTTCGCCGATGCCCTTGGCCCCGGGAATGTTGTCGATGGTGTCGCCCATCAGCGCCATCACCTCGATCACCTTCTCCGGCGGAACCCCGAGAATCTCCTCGACCCCCGCTTCGTCCACGAGGACGTCGCCCTTGGCGCCGCCCGGGCCCGTGCGCAGCACGCGGATGCCGTTGCCGACGAGCTGCAGCATGTCCTTGTCGTTGGTGACCAGCAGCACCTCGAGGTGTTTCTTCGCGGCTTGCCGCGCCAGCACGCCGATCACGTCGTCGGCCTCGTAGCCGTCGAATTCCACGATGGGCAGGCGCAGCGCTTCGCACAGCCGGCGCACGTAAGGAAGCTGCACGGCCAGATCGTCGGGCATGGGCGGGCGCTTGGCTTTGTATTTTTCGAAAAGCTTGTCGCGGAAGGTCGGGGCCTTGGTGTCGAAGACGATGGCGATGTAGTCCGGCTGATAATCCTTCAGCAGGCGGCGCACGATGTTGCCGAAAAGAAAGGGCACTTTGGTGGGCATGCCCGAAGCGGTGCGCAGGCGGTCCATGGGGGCGAAGAAGGCGCGGTAGATGTGCGCCATGGCGTCCACGAGGAAGAGTTTTTTGGGCGTAGCGGGCATGCCGGCGAGTATAGCAAAGTGTCCCCGGAGCACAGCAGCACGGTGCGGTAGTGCAGCCCCAGCTTCTGCAGAATCGTCTCCGCGTTGCGCACCAGCGCTTCGTGTTCCTCGTAGCTTTTCTCCGGCTGCGTGAACTTGAACAGCTCCACCTTCTGGAACTGGTGCTGCCGCAGGATCCCGCGGGTGTCCTTGCCCGCCGCGCCGGCTTCCGAGCGGAAGCAGGACGTCCAGGCGGTCACGCGGATGGGCAGTTGCTCCTCGGGCAGGGTCTCGTCGCGGTATAGGTTGTGCAGCTCCACTTCCGAAGTCGGCGTCAGCCAGTAATCGGTATCCTGCAGCTTGAAGAGTTCCGCGGCAAACTTCGGCAGTTGCCCCGCGGCCATCAGCGACGCCGTATTCACCACAAACGGCGGCAGGATCTCCGTGTAGCCGTGCTCCCGCGTATGCACGTCCAGGAAGAAATTAGCCAGCGCCCGCTCCAGCCGCGCTCCCCAGCCCTTGTATACCGCAAAGCGCGCCCCGGTCATCTTCGTCGCCGCCGGCAGGTCCAGAATCCCCGCGCGCTCGCCCACTTCCCAGTGCGGCCGCGGCGAGAAATCGAACTTCGGCGCGCTGCCCCAGCGCCGCACTTCCTGGTTGTCCGCCGCGCTCGTTCCCGCCGGCACCGAGCTGTGCGGCACGTTGGGTATCGTCAGCAGCAGCTCGCGTTGCGTGGCGTCCAGATTGGTGATCCGCTCGTCCGCCTGCTTGATGCGCTCGGAGACCACCTTCATCTCCGCGATCCGCGCGTCCGCGTTCTGCTTGTCCTTCTTCAACCGCGCAATCTCTTCGCTGGCCTTGTTGCGCTGCGCCTTCAGCTGCTCCGTCGCGGTGATCAGCTCGCGCCGCTCGCGGTCCAGTCCCCGGAACCCTTCGAGGTCCAGCGTGATCCCGCGGCGCTTCGCCATCTCCGCGTACAGGTCCAGATGTTCCCGGAAATAACTCAGATCATGCATGGTCCTAGGAGAATACCGCAAAGCGCTTGGCCGTTGTAGCGCCGGGCGAAACCTGCTTCGACCGCGGGGGGAGCTGGGCGCGGAAAATGTCCACAGGGACCAAGGTACTACTCAAAAGTACTCCCGCGAATGAACCACCGGGACTATAGCCCGCGCAAGGGCCCTCAAGCAGAATCATCTCGTGATCGGAAGCTGAGCGAGCCCGCAAGGGCGCGCCGGCGCCGGTCATGAATCAGGATACCCTCCATCACCCCACGCCCCGAGCGGCCGGCACCCCCACCGGCCGCTCTTTTCTTGGCCCCACACCCTGGCCACCTTCGCGCACTACCTCCGTTCGATGGTCCAGCCTTCTTGGTCCGAGATGAGGAATCAGGCAGGCAGGCGCCGGGACCGCAAAAGCCCCGGGAAATGAAAAAGGGGGCCGGTGCGGGCCCCCTTTTTAGCTCTTGGTCCCCAGAACCGCGATCCAGTCGAGGTCGGATGCGGCCACCCCGGGAAGCCAATCTTATGTTAGTTGTCGCTAAAGAAGTGCAAGCCGCATGCCACTATCACGGGGAACACTGGGAAAACGCAACTCACTGAATATGCACGGCATAAGGATTTCTCAGGCGCTATTTTCTGGCCCTAGGCACTTCCAATATACAAATTCTCACAGACTTCTCTCATCTGGCTCCATTCTTTGGGAGAAACAGCTCCGCAAGGCGGAAGGAAAACCTTGACTGTCCTCCTCGGCGGAACACCGAGCAGCCAGAACTGTCGGAAAAGCTGCGTCCGGAGGAGCACCCATGGGCCCTGCTTACCTCTAGTAATTGAGCGAAAAAATCACATCAATTGTCGTTTCCACTTCCACCGGCTGGCCTTCGAGGAGCGTTGGCGAATAGCGCCACTGCCGCACTGCCCGCATCGCCTCCTGGTATAGACACAGCATCTGGAACCCGGAATCGCTCGCCAAAGTTCTCCCGGGTTTCTCTTTTGTTAACACGTTCTCCCAATATGTCAAGAAAAAACTGAATAATCTCTGATACTTATATAAGCCATTTGCTTATGTTTAACTTCAAAATGGCGGGATTTTTTTTGAAGGGGGAGGGACCCCATGAAGAAAAAAACCAGATCGGGAAACTTCATCATAAGATTTCAATTGCAGTTTCAGCGACAAACGCCTCGAGAATTGGAGGGTCAACCTCCAGAACTTCCGGTCCAAAGGTTTCGATATGAAAATTGATGGCCGACCTGATATCTGCCATGGCTTCCTCATAGGTATCACCCTGTCCAACCACCACTCCTTTTAAGCCCAAGGGGTAGGCGATGTAACCATCCGGATGTTTTTCGACGATAACTTTAATGGGCTTCATGCGTTTGTCCTCTGAAAAAATAGAGATAATGGTAGATTAGCACAGGCGGGACGCCTGTGCCACCGGATTTGATTGTTGGTGTGCAGTGCGCACCCTCCATTTTACTGGCCGGGGAAGGTGGAGCCTGAGGCCCTGATTCCCCGGCCTCCCCTTACGGGGTTGGGGGATG